>JAPPES010000010.1 GCA_028824125.1 Candidatus Poribacteria bacterium | reverse complement strand
AGAGCAAATCCCATCGATTTAGAAGTCCTTTAATAGGTGGCAACTTAGGTTATTTAGTGCGTATGATTATGATGAATTAAAAAAAAACCGTCGTTCTGAGGAAAAGATCTATAAGTATGATACTGCCTCCGAAGAGATTACGTTTTTGACAGAAGGTTCTAATGCAGATTGGCATGGTGGGGATCTGTCGGTTTCACCTATAGACAAGCAATCTGTGCGTTGGGCGGAATTGAAAAAATCGTATACAGTCCCTCAATAGTTTGGTAGAGTGCAGCGACGTCTGTCATGTTTTGTATAAGAATAGCAGGTTTGTCGGATTTAACTGAGGGTGGTTCATAAATCACACTATTGAAAAACGGTTTTATATGTGTGACATGCCAAAGCGGTAATCCACATCTTTATTTATTATCATTGCTAAAACAATTCATGCATCTGACGCTTGCCACTGTAGTGCTGCTTCTAATAGCGCATTTGCCAAAAACTGCGGATTAACCTCATCTTTCCCTCGGAAAGTGCGTACCCGCTCACCACGAATCTTGAGAACGGCAAGTTCCTTCCCCCCTAAATGGATACCCACCTCTGCGTTGCGCGTTTCTCCTGGACCGTTGACCTCACATCCCATCACTGCTATATCCATGTTTATACCATGTTTATCTAAAAGTTCTTCTGCGGCAGCGACGATGTTCTCATAATCCGCATCAGGGTCACCACGTCCACAGAAAGGACAAGAGATAACATTTAATATATTTTCAGCCATACCGAGTGCACGCAGCAATTCCTTTGCGGTCAGGACCTCTTCAACTGGATCACCAGTAATAGAGATGCGGATAGTATCCCCGATGCCTTCTAATAACAACGTTCCAATGCCAAGCGTAGATTTAACATGTGCGCGCCGGGGTGTGCCTGCTTCTGTTACGCCGAGGTGTAGCGGATAGCGGACTTTTGCCGAAAGCATTCGGTTCGCTTCTATCATCCGAAGTGGGTCGCTGGATTTAACCGAGATTGCAATATCTGTAAAATCGTGTTCTTCACAGATATTAACATGCCGCATAGCACTCTCTACCAACGCCTCTGCTGTGGGTGAGGGATATTTATCTAATAAATCTTTTTCAAGCGAACCCTCGTTAACACCGATACGAATAGGAATATTTGCTGCTTTGGCAGCGGACAACACCTGTGCAATCCGTTCTTCGTTGCCGATGTTCCCCGGATTGATACGTACTTTTGCGACACCTGCATCTACTGCATCAAGCGCGTATCTATAGGTAAAATGAATATCAGCCACAATTGGCACTGGAGAACGTTTCACTATTTCGCTAAGTGCTTTCGCGTCTTCTTCTTCTGGCACTGCGACGCGGACGATTTGTGCACCTGCCTCTGCACACCGTTCAACTTGTGCTAACGTTGCATCAATGTCGTGCGTCAACGTGGTGGTCATCGTCTGAATAGAGATGGGACTGCCCCCGCCAATTGGCACGGTGCCAACCTGTATTTTGCGTGTCGGTTTCCGATTATCAATCTGAATAAGTTCTTTCATATTTATAGTGGTTGTCAGTTGTCGGTTTTCAGTTATCAGTAAAAGAGATTTTATTTTTGGCTGCAGTTAATTTTTTCCATGATAGATGTGCCAAGTTTCAAAACGCTTTTACCTTGTCCGTACAAGCGGCGTAAGTGCTCCAAGGAAACGTTCATTTTCCGCCTGTTTGCCAATGGTAACCCGAATTGCATCGGAGTAACCGTAGTCTGTCATTTCGCGAACAATAACACCCTGTTTCATCATAGCATCTGCTAAATCAGCACCGGGTTGGTTAACAAAAACCATAATAAAGTTCCCCTCGGTTTTGATATAGCGAAGACCTAATTTGTCAAACGCGGCGTATAGGAAGGTTTTACCCGCTGCGTTCAACTTTTGGCTTTTCTTAACGTAATCAGTATCCTTGAGTGCTGCACGTGCTGCTGCTTGTGCTACCGCATTACAGTTAAACGGTTGACGGACAGCGTTCATCGTTGCAATGATAGAGGGCGGCGCGATGCCATAGCCTATCCGCAAACCTGCAAGCCCGTAGATTTTAGAAAAAGTTCGGGTGATAATAAAGTTGCGTTCTTCCATCACATAAGGCAATGTCTGTGGGTAGTCGGGATGCGAGACATATTCATAATACGCTTCGTCAAAGATAACTAACACATCTTCTGGTACCTGCGCCATAAAATGTGTGGTTTCTGCAGCTGTAACCATTGTCCCTGTAGGATTGTTTGGATTTGCGATGAAGATAGCCTTTGTTTTATTAGTAATTGCTGCTGCCATTGATGGCAGGTGGTGCGTATCGTTCTGCATTGGCACAACAACAGGCGTTGCTCCGCAGACCGTAGTGACAAGTTTGTAGACAACAAACGCCCCTTCAGCATAAATCACTTCGTCCCCAGGACCGAGGTAAGTTTCACCCACAAGTTGTAGCACTTCGTTAGAACCGTTTGTCAAAATCAGTTGCTCTTCTGTAACGCCAAGATGTTTGGCTAAATCTGCTTTGAGATAATAGGCATTTCCGTCAGGATAAAAATTTACCTGCTTGGCACTCTCCTGAATTGCTTGCATCGCTAACGGAGAGGGACCAAGTGGATTCTCATTTGATGCCAACTTGATAATATCAGAGATACCAAGTTCGCGTTTAACCTCTTCAATCGGTTTGCCACCTTGATACGCCTTAATGGTTTCAATACCGGGTTTCGGTTTTAATTGTTTCTTTTTTACGTTCACAAGTTTCCTACGTAAATTTAGGTTGTCAGTTTTTGTCTCTATTTCGGAGTCATTCTGTTCTATAGTATAGCATAGTTAACGTCTTTTTTTTAGCAAAATAAACAGGGTTATTCAGTTTTTCGAACGAATTTTTAACACCTGTTATAATCCCATAACGGTAGGTTGCGGTTAGGAAACCGCAACCTACCGCCCTTGTGTATTAACTTTGAGTAAACATTAATAACGAAAAACTCGTAAAACTAAATACCCTGAAATTTACTTGACATCACATAAAAACTATGGTAGAATTAGGAGCAGTGGAGCTGAAAGTTGTAAAATTAAAAAAAAGAAAAACGAACATTTTACGGGTAAATTTGTCAAAACTACATGAAAAAGATACTTTGCGTGTATAACAGTCCACTTGCACCGCAAATAAGGAGAATATAGTGAAGTATTCAAAAATACTCATTTTTTTGGGAATTGGTTGTGTCGCAGGTTTACTACTTGTATTTGGAGTCCATCTCCAAGCCCAGAATGCAACCAAAAAGGAAATCATCACAGCAAAAGCGAACGAAATGAAAGTGCCAGGAACACCGCAGATGGAGCAGTTCCGCACCCGCCAACAGAATTGGGCAGCACCAGGCCGGCAGCAAACGTCAAGATGGGGTGGGCAGGAACGTTCTGAGTCTGATAATAGCGCGGATTTCTATCGAGCGATTGTTGACAATAACATCTTTCGTCCTCTCGGTTGGAGGCCACCTAATAAAGAACCAGAATATGCCTTCATCGGTACCCGAACAGACCAAAAAGGGACATTTTTTGAGGCGTATTTTTTAGAACAACGTTCAAATCAGTTTCATATAGCTAAAGTTGGAGATAAAGTTGGTGAAGTAGTTGTAAAAGAGATTGAGGAAAAAAAGATCATTTTAGACAAAAATGGTGAAATGATCACACTCAGAAGGGGCAATGTGTCGTTTCTCGGTGGTGGTTCGCGTCACAGTAGTTCGTCCAGATCAGAAAGTTCTAATCGGAACGAAAGCAGTAGTAACAATAAAGAGTCCGCATCTAAATCATCTGATAAAAATGCTGCTAATGCAAAAGAAAAAGCGGAAAGAATGAGAAAGGAAATGATGGAAAAAGCACGAGAAATGCGGAGAAGGTTTGAGGGTGCTTCGCGAGAGGAACGTGCGCGGATGTTCCGTGAATTTAGTGGGCGCAGAGGCCGAGGACGATAAGAATACTGCCCATATTTTCTATCTTGCCCCTATTTTGTTTATCAAATAACCCCACAAGGCACTCAGGTAGGTTCTTGCGGGGTTTTTTGTTGTCCTATATCAGATATGCTGAAAGCAATTTGAAATTATGTAAGCCTATAATTTTACTTAACACTATTGGTGAGGTATTAACAATGCGCCAAATCAATGCCGAATGCTCAACGGTATTCGGCATTGATTTGTTTTAGCTTTGACTATAAAAAGGAATTATACGAATGATAGTATTAGAACTGGTAAGTCCTGATCGTATATGTGTCCTAAACTACGCACTCGCTGATAGTTTACGCCGTGTAAAATTATGCAACCTATTTACCGTAATTTCGCGTCATGATCTATAGGACATTATAATGTTTTAATTGTGAATTATTATCGGTCCTTAATAAAATCTAAAGTTCGTTGGGAATCAATGCTAAATACACTTATGGTATTTGGCGGTAGCGCGTGAGCGAAACCTGTGGATATAAATTTTTGGAACTGAATTTGTTTGAAGGTGTTATAATTCCATAAGGACAGTATTTTATATAGTGAACTTTGAAAGTATTGGGACACTTTGATAAACCTGTTTTAGAAACATAACGGACAATACAAGTTGTAGCATAAACTTCCAGTTTGTGTTATAATGAGGTGCAAACTAACAGTGGACGCTACAGAAGCGTCCCATTAATTATAGGTTTTACTTCGGTTTACTGAGAACAAAATATCTATTCATTAAAATTCACCATATATAACTCAGATTGCTACCTATAAGATTTTAGGCATGCAAATACCGTTTTTTATAGAGAATGATTCATTCTTCGCAAGATTCCGTAGCAATTTAGATTGCGTTTTCACAAACACGATCTAAATGAAGATTAAAAAATAAATTGGGTAATGTGGCGAGGTTAGGAAACCTC
>JAPPES010000019.1 GCA_028824125.1 Candidatus Poribacteria bacterium | reverse complement strand
ATAGCCATAGATGAAATCATAAATATGTATCATTAATTCTAAACTTTACTATAAAACGAGCAACACCTTGATTTTTACCCTTTATGCACCCTTTCTTTTAAAAATTGTGTCTTTACATGTACAAGAGGTCTGAATATTGTTTATCATTCTATAAAATATCCCAGATCACAAAATTCAGTGTAAAATTTCTTGTTTATACCAGTTTTACAAAACCAGATGGAAAGTAAAATGAATAAGAATTACAAATACGAAGGCGTACGCCTTAAACCCAAAATTGCTAAAAAACTGATTTTAGAACTATTCTCAGGAAAGACAATCAGTAGACGTGAAATTGACAAAGCGGTCATCCAATACCATGAATCGCGGGGCGGTCTTCCATCTACTGCTAAGACCAATCCCATTAGAACAGCATTGCGATACATACAGGAAAAAGGGCTTGCCGAAAACATCTCCAAAGGTCCAGGGAGCACTTGGCGAATTTTTAAACCCACTAATTCTACTCCATCTTCCCTTGAACTTTCGGATACTTAAGGGTAAAGGTTGCGATCCAGAGTAAACAGATATGAGAGAAAACATGGAAAATACTTTAACAACAAAATTGGAACTTAGTCACTTTGAAGAACAGGAACTTATCATACGCACACAGAAGGGTGAAGCAGACGCTTTTAATCCTATCGTGAGCAAATACCAGCAGAAAATCTATAATCTGATTTATCAACGAGTAAAGGACCGTGAAACAGCAGAAGACCTCTGCCAAGAGGTCTTCTTGAAAGCATGGCAAGCACTGCCAAACTTCAAGGGACAATCTGCTTTTTACAGTTGGCTATATAAAATCGCAATCAATTGTAGTATCGATTTCCTTCGTAAACAAAACAGAAAATTCGTCGTGAGTTGGGAAGAATTACCTCCAAACGCTGAAAACATTCTTCAAGCGATCAAAAAACATCCATCACTCAGTCAAATTCTTGAGAAGAAAGAGTTTAGAGACGTCCTCAGCAAGGCTGTGAACCAATTGCCATCCCGTCAACGCTGCGTTTTTTATTTACGCTATGAAGAAGAACTCCGTATAAAAGATATTGCCTCGCGTTTGAATAAATCAGAAGGGACTATTAAGACCCATTTACACCTGGCACACCGTAAACTCCGGGATATGTTACGTCCCTACCTGCATAACGAACCTCTTGGTTGGTATAGAGCTTAAAGCACCATGTCTATAAAAAACACTTTCATTGCGTTCTGCCTTGTTTTGCTTCTCATTGCCGTCGGCCCTCTTTTATACCGCCAAAACGTCCTACAGCCAAATTCTGCTGTAGCGACACCGAGCGAGAAAAAACCTGTAGAAGTTCGGTTTGTCAAGTCATATCCCAACAAAGACATAAACACGAGCAGCAAAACTTCAAATGAGTTTTACCAACTTATTGTTGACAACAATATATTCCGCCCACTCGGATGGCATCCACCTAAAAAGACACCGCAGTATACCCTCATTGGCACGACAATTTCCTCCAATGGTAGTGACGCCAAAGCCTTTATATTAGAACGTAGATCAAATCAATTTCACACAGTCAAGGTAGGCGAAACCATCGGCAATGTTAGTATAAAAAAAATTCTGCCTAAAAAGGTTATACTGCAAGAAGAAGGAAAGGAAACTGTACTTCAATGCGGAAAACTTCAGTTCCTTCGTTAATATTAGAGTGTATTTCATAAATCATTTGAGGACGGGGCTCTGGCCTCGTCAGTCCATGTGCAAAAACAATGGTCGAAAGGAGGATAGACAGGATGGATAATACTGAATACGGATCAGTTATAAAGAGAATATTAGTGCCACGACACCGCAACGCCGCATCTAAAGAATCCGAATCAAGATTTTCGTTTTCTCCTGTTCTGTTTTCAACATAACCATCAACTGTTGTTTTTCTGTCGTGATTTCTTTCTCGCGTTCTTTCGCATCCTCCAGTTGTTCCTTCAACAATGCCAGCAGTTTCAAATTTGGGGCATATATGTCGTATGTATTACGTATATCCACAATAATGAATTAACTTTAGGTGTAATTTTGCATGTGTCATTTTGTCACTATCAATGACGTTCTGCACGAAAAAAATGACACAACTTCACAAAACGAAAACTTTTACTTGACGCAGCTCTGCCGTTAAGTTTTAATGCAAAATATAAAATTTTTCCCATAAAGGAGAAAATGATGTCAGCATTATTTGATTCAATACAAGCCCGTCACCAACTTTTAGAATCACTAAAGCAAAGAATTGAATTATCACCAGATGAGCCGAAGCAGCAACTTGTAGAATACAGAGATGAGTTGGTAAAACAGCAGATCAACGATATAGGTGTATATCAATTCATTTTACAACCTACATCTGAAAGATCCCAAGACAACTCTGTTGAAACTAAAATGCCTGAACCTTCATCAAGTAATCAGGATGATTGGAAGAAAACTTTTGCTGATGCGTTCATAAAATTTTTGGAAAGCGAATATAATGAACTTCACCAAATTTGGTTAGGAGAAAAATATCGATATCCTGAATATATCGGTTTTGATATAAGAAGATTAAACGATGCGTATGATTTCAATGCTAACAATGCTTGTTGGTTAACTGTATACTTTAAGGATGACAAAGAAATCCACGTGGGTCTTGCAATAAAAGATAGATCACGTTTTCAAACATTAGAGTTTGACAAAAAGCGTATAAACCCTATACTTATTGAGAAACTTAAACTCAAGAATGAAGATGAAATAACTTGGAACGCTAACAACTCAATATCAAGAATCTATATAGTGATAGGTAAATATAACGACCAAGATCAAGAAGTGCTTTTTTATGACTTACAGAAGGCACTTGAGTGCTTAGATGATGTTTTCCATCCTCGTTTAGAAGAAATACTATGAACATAACACCCACTTCAACACCCTCTACGACGTTGCCTCGGTTGTGGAAAAGAAGTAGCAGATAACAACGCTCACGAATTAGATGCAAACCTGGAAGATTTACCCAAAGTTTTGGAAAAAGAACTGTTTAAAGATGTTCTGTCTGAGCTGACCCCAACCCAAGCAAAGAGAAGCAGGCTTACATAGAGATGATTGAAAAAGTATTAAAGATAAAAAACGGATTGAAAATGAATAAAAAGGAGAACACAATGAATAAAATAGGATTTACACCTCCATTACCGGAGAGAGAAATCAGAGAGTTGTCCGAAGGTGAAATACCATATAATTTGTCCCGTTTAGAATATGCAGAGTTATCCCTTAATTCGTCGGACTCTTTCGACTCTTTCGATTCCCAATATGACCATACTAAAATAGGTTTGTCTTTTATTGCACAGCCAAAACAGGACACAATAGTAGTCTTTGTAGCTCATTCACCTAATGCTAGCCAGAAATATGTTGATGATGTGATGGAACACGGACGTGTTTGTGTTGACCGATTTATTAAACGTCATGGTTGGGATTGGGTAAAAATAGAATATGAAACAAGTCACCTTAAAATCAATCCATGAACATAACGCCCCACTTCAACCTTTTCTACTATGGAGAAATAAAATGTTTATAAGAATATCAGACAATTGTGTTGTTAATTCAGACTACTTGTTATCAGCCCGTATAGATAACTTTGATACATCAACGCCAAGTTGTTATCTTATTATAAATGTAGGAACTCCAAATGGCGAAATAAAAACTGATCAGGTTCGTTTTGAAACGGTAAAAGAAGCTGAATTAGCACTTGATAAATTAATGGAATATGAAAATATTTCCCCAGTTTAACCACGTCTCAAATCCAAAACCGCACGATCTTTGAAGGTAATCACATGTATAAACAATTTGCTGTGTGCCTCATTTTTATTAGTGTCTTCGGTTGTGGTGTCAAGGGTCACGATAAATTTACCCCAATAAAAGGTGCCTTAGTCGTTCCCTTTTGGAAAGTTATACGGGATCATGAAACTTACCGGACAATGCCCTACCAGTTGGTCTTTGAAGCCGTTACCACACAGGTAAGTAACGACTCGGTGATGCTAAAAACAAATAGAGAACATATCAGCTTTACGATTAAGTCCGGCGGCGTTCCTATGCGTAGCATGGAAGATGGTAAAGCAGTGCCCTTGCGTCTCAATCAGAAATATAAATTCAGATGCAGAATCAGTGGGCTTCAGTATAGCGTTCCAGTTCCAAATGATAGAAGCATGCCGAAAGTGCATATCTTTGCCGACTTGATTCTGACACCTGATAAGAAAAAAGTGCTTTATTCACCGATTTTGATAGAATACCCATGTCTCAAATCAAAAACCGCACGATCTTTGAAGGAGTATCACATGCTTAAATATATTATTGTGCCTCGCTTTATTGGATTAGAAACGATGTAGTGGAGTTGGTGCAGCGCGAAAATATTGATGCGTCCACCCAAGAGACGAATTTATGGACTTATGAAAGTTGGTGTTCCTATTCAAGGCTGGGCTCCTGGAGAACCCGTTTCACATGATTCTCAAATGGGTAAGATGCACATACCTGAAGATGCCGGATCGTTTAATCAACCTCTTACTACTGTTCCTGATTGGATTTATCAAGGAGACGATCCACCCGGAAATATAACGTGCCCCATTGTCAAAAGAAAATTAAGGTGGCTTGTACTTTGACGATCATCCCATAGCATTAAGATATAACAAATCTTAGGAAGAATCAGTTTAAAAGACAGATTCGTTTTAAATTATCTGAGGAGTGTGCATAAATAATTCCGATTTAAAAATGCGTTTAAAGGTAGTAGGCACACGCCGTGTGCCGTCCACAAGTTTAAAGAGGCGCAATGAATTGCGCGACTACAAACAGCACTTTGTGAAATAATGCCGCACCTAAAGTCTGTCCCTGTCTGTGCTGATGCGCCAAATATTTATGCACACCCTCAATTATCTGGCGAATGCTGGTGGATTCGCACAAATTAGCCGACAAAGCCTGCCGCTGAGGAAGAAAGAAATTTATATCCATTATCTCCGCCGCCTGTATAACCGGCTTTTCCATATCTGCTCGTTTACCTGGAGCTCGGTAATTCCCATTCACACTATTTTTGACGATGCCCTTAATCTAAACAATTTGTCCCTCCGTAAGCGCGCTCATTTTCTATATAAACTTGGTAATACATCAACCCGAACTACACCATTTAAGTCCTCTAACGCAAGCAGTGCCAGTGTATCGCCTTTTGGCGTGATCATTTTCTTAATACGAGTTAACATGCCGACAATACAGACTTCGGCATCATTGTGAAAGTCAGATAACGTTTCGGTGTCCACGGTTGCGTGGTTTTGAATAATATCCCGATATGCTTCAACTGGATGACCCGAAACATAAAAGCCGAGCAATGCTTTTTCCATCGCAAACAACGCAAAAGGTTCATATTCCTCTGTTCCCGAAAGTGGACAGAACACGCGGCATTCATCGCGGTGCGCTGTTCCGACAGATACGACGCGGTGGACATATTTAGAAAAACAAGCTCCAGGAACATTCCGATCGACGTATCATACAAAAGCGCGCAACAAATGTCGGTGTGGAAGGGTTCATCTGTTGTGTGTTGGCTCGGCAATGGTGCTTGCTTCAGCTGGATCCTCTGTTGTTGATATACAGGTGGTGTTCGGATGAGAATCGTCACAAAAGTCGGCACACTATGCGAAAGCTGAACTTGCTGGGCGGGGTATCGCAAAGTTCAAAGATGGGAAGTCGCTATAGTATTTTGGGAGCAATGGAACACAATCTTAAATTATTGTATGAATTCTACTATCAATCATAGATAAAGCATCTTCCAGCCATTCGACTGTTTCAATGGCATCCTCAAGGTCTTTCTTGGTAATGTTCACAATGTTAGCATGGCTTAATGGGTTTAGAATAAATTTTTTAGCTGATTCTATCTTTTTAACGAGGGCAAGTTTTATAATACGCCTTTTTTTGCTATTTGGCAATATTATTTTTCTATCTTTTATTACTGTCCAAAAATCGTTGCTGTTTAACTCATTTACATCCTCTCGATATTTGATACCGATGTTGTTTTTCTCACAAAATCCTTTGATTATCGCTTCAAAAGCACTACGAGTGTAAACAGCACAAGCTTTGCAATCATTTGCATCAAGATATTCCCTCGCTTTTTCAAGGTATGTTTTATCTTCTACATATGTCGGTATATCATGTCCATCAACTACTTTGCAGTAGAGTTCAGCCGCTTTCCATTTTTCATCTTCGGATTTAAGCTTTTTGACCATCTCAAAAAATGTCCGGTCATAAGTCATTAGAATGATTTGGTATTTTGTCCATTCTTTTTCTTCCAAAATATTAAATAAAGATAAACGATGTGACATATCTAAGCCGATTAAAACATCATCAAGAACGATAAGTCTTAGGTCGCTGACTGGCTGTGACTTGAATCCTGCGAAAAAGATTGAAAGTGCAATAGCCGATAGTTTTGCCTCATTCAGAAATCGATGATATGCCAGTTTATCTTCAAGATCTTTTCCCAAATAATGAACCTTTAAGAGAATCTGCTGGGGATAAAGACTGTTACTTTCAGGTTTATCTGGTCTGAATGTCACATCCTCAAAATCCAGCTCAATTTTCATATCGGTGTTTTTGTACCCAAACTTGATTAGGATGTCATTTGCATCTTTTTCTAAATCGTTTAGTTTATCTTGAAGGCCTGTATTGAAAGTCTCAAGTTGTTGGTTAAAAGCTATAGCTTCTTGTGTTGCTCCCTGATTCGAAGGAACAGTCTTTAATATATCATCCCACTGTTCTGAAAATTTGCGTCTAGGAACAGCTTGTTCATTGATGATATGCTTTAATAGAGTATTGATTAACAGATCAAATACATTTACACTATTTTTATCATGATGAAGAAAATTTGTCTTCAAGAGGTCTTTATAATCAAGGAATCCTTTTGCCCATGATGCCTCAATAATCGGTTGAACTGATGTGTGTTCTTGAACATCCTCAGACCATTCATAGTTATCTTTATTTAACTTTGGATCAGGTGTAAAGTAAAGTTTGATATAACCCTTATCGGTTTTATCTACGAAAATATTTTGATTAAATTTGATGGAATTATTGTCACTGGATTCAAGAAATAACTTTAAGGCATCATATAGTGACGTTTTGCCACTTCCGTTTTCACCGTAAAGTAAAAGGTTCTGTCCTTCGTCACTAAGGTCAATTACATCTGGGCAACGAAAAGCTTTAAAATTTTTGATCTCGA
Organism: Candidatus Poribacteria bacterium; assembly: GCA_028824125.1. Lineage (GTDB taxonomy): Bacteria > Poribacteria > WGA-4E > WGA-4E > WGA-3G > MSPOR6. The sequence goes on along the minus strand of JAPPES010000019.1, from coordinate 37,935 downwards.
TTTTAGTAATTTTCACCATTTACCCTCAATGATACGGATAGGTCGTAAACTATCTTGAAAAAACAGGTTCACCCGAACCGGGTGATCTCTATCGTGTAAACGCTCGTAAAGAGAGCGGAACACGGGCATTTTATCTTCAGGTATCTCATCCATCTCTGGCAACTGCTCTGTCATTAGATATTTAAAAATATCTCTGTCAGCATTCTTTAATATATCAGACAGATAAAACTCATAAACTAATCCGTTGATGATCCACTCAAAATATTTGAACACCGCGATGTCGCGGGAGTCTGCCAAATCTTTGTTGTTTATCGTCGGTTGTTGCTGGATATAGATAAGGTAATCAACGAGTTTACGAACCAAATCTTTCTGCGTTGCATCAATATCAGGAACAGGAATCTGATTTATTTTATCGCTGCGGACTTCAAGTTCTTCTGTCTCCCACTGTTCTGATATTTGCGAATAGAACCACTCCACAGCAAGTGTATTAAGTAAACCACATAGCCATGTGTCCTTAGTAGGAATAATATAGCAGGTATACCCACAGTAAAAGCCTTGAGTCTCAACAGCAAAAGTTTGCCTGTTATAAAATTTTGGACAAATCAGTTTTGGTTGTGCAAAATGTTCTGCCTCATCTAGGGAAAATTGCAGTTCATACCATTCCTGTATGTCTTCCCTTTTGCTTAAGAGGTCTTTGTATTTTTTTAAATATTTCAGGACAGCAGGATAACTTTCAATCTCTATACCGCGGTAAGTAAATAGTAACCACTGATCTTGTGGTTCTACCTGCCATCGCCTAACATCTTGGTCTCGCAAAAAAGACTTCAGAATTTCAGACGATGAAGGGTGGGACGCAATGAGTTCATCTCGTGTCTTTTTATCTACCACAAATACTTCAGTGGGCACCGTTTCAATGCCAAAATAGGGGGAACTTTTAACATACTCGCCTAACGGTGTGCCAGTATTGCGAAACCTTTCCAGCAAATCTAAAACCTCTGGCGATTCAAGAGATTCACCATCGGAATTTAATTCTTTTCCCTCCATAGGATAGCGATATCTGAAACCTTGACGGACTAAACTGACAATATCTGCTGGCAATTTAACTTTATGTTTATCCTCAAATGCCTCAACGTTTTTGTAACCGTTCCGAAATACTGCAGCAATATCTAGTCCCATGTCCTTAGCAGTAATTAGATCAGTTTTGGCTTTCCCCCATTCTTGTTGGTTTAGCCAAGCCTCGCCACGATTGTAATAAGCAACGGCAAGTTCTGGATTCAATTCTATGGCTTTATTATAATCTTTGATGGCACTTTCAGAATCGCCTTTAAGAAGATAAGTATTACCACGATTATTATAAGGGTGAGCGTGTTTGGGTATCAGTTCTATTGCCTTGTTATAATCTTCAATGGCAAGGTCGTAATCACGTTTTTCTTGGTAAGCAATTCCCCGGTTGTAGTAGGCTACAAAAAAATAAGGGTTCAGTTCAATTGCTTTGTCATAGTCTTCAATGGCAAAGTTAACTTCACCTTTATTACGGTAGGCAGCACCTCTGTTGCTGTAAGGATCAGCATAATACGGATCAAGTTTTATCGCTTTGCTGCAATCTTCAATGGCTCGGTCATTCTCACCTTTGGCGCGATAAACAGCACCGCGATTATTGTAGGCTTTCGCGTAATCTCTTTTGAGTTCTATTGCTTTGTTAAAGTCTTTTATGGCAAGATCGCGCTGACCTTTTTCACCATAAACAATACCACGATTGTTGTAAGCCTCAACGCAGTTGGGATTGTGTTGTATCACCTCGGTATAGACTTCAATGGCCCTGTGATATTCGCCTTTACATTCGTAGACGATTCCGATATTGCAATAGGCTTCAGCATAACCCGGACTTATTTTAATAGCTTTTCTAAAAGCTGCGATGGCAAGATCATACTCACCGTTTTTGGTGTGAGAAATACCTCGTGCGTTGTATTCCTCAGCAGTCCCTTGTTGAGGCAGAGTCGTTTGTTTGTTGTAAGCAAAACTGTATTTGTGAGATGTATCATCAAGTCCTCGATTCAGCACTTGCATGGCACTAACCTCCTGTCCACTTAGTTCACTAAAGGCTAATAATAACATGCAGGCAAACAAATGTCAATACGAGACAGAGCGTTGACTCTATACGAACTTCAACATTTTTTAGTAAATTATGTAAATAAGTTCACATATATTCTGTCCGAGCGATCTCCGAATCGTGACGAAACCACTAATAGTTGGGAATCGGAGTTCTCTCCTACAACTCATGTGTAAAGTTAATTGTAGAATCCGCTATAAAAGAAATAGGATTGTATTTATTGTTGTGTGAGCAAAGTAGCAATGTCTCCCGGTAACTGAATGCCGGTTTTCTGATTAAAATCTTCAATATTTTCATAGACATTACGAAATGCGGCAATGACATCTATACCCATGTTTTTTGCGTCTATTAGGTCAGTTTTAGCTTTTTTCCATTCTCTGAGGTGTAACCAAGCCCTTCCACGATTGTAGTAACTGTTCGCGTGATCAGGATCTAATTCAATTGCTGTGGTATAATCTGCAATAGATCGTTTAATTTCATCATTATTAATATAGGCAACACCGCGATTGTTATAGAGATTGGGATCATTAGGATCAAGTTGTATTGCTTTTGTATAATCTTCTATAGCTTGTCCATAGTTGTTTTTATTGTGAAAAGCATTACCACGATGACCGTATATTTCAGCAGAATCCGCTCCCAATTCTATTGCTTTGCTGTAATCTGCAATTGCGCTGTCTACCTCATTTTTAATGCTGTAAGCAATACCTCGACAATAATAAGCAATGATAGATTCTCCATTAAGTTCTACAGCCTTTGAGTAATCTGCAATTGCGCTGTCTATTTCGCTTTCATCACTATAAGTTATCCCCCGATGGATGTAGGTATCAGCATCGTTTGGATTAAGCTGTATCGCCTTGGTATAATTCTCAATGGCTTTGTTATTTTCGCGTTTTCTGGAATACGTCCTACCAAGAAAGTAATAAGCGAGAGTAAAATCTGAATTGAGTTCTATCGCTTTTGAGAAATCTACAATTGCGTTGTCGAACTCACCTTTATCACTATATGCAAGTCCCCGATAGTAATAAGAATCAGCGTTGCTTGTCTCTTGTTCTATCGCATTCGAATGGATTTCAATTGCTTTGTCAAAGTCGTTAATGTACCAGTACGCAAACCCAAGTTTATTATAGGCATCAACATAGTCCGGCTTTAGTTGTATTGTCTTGCTAAAGTCTTCAATGACCTTATCCACCTCGTTTGTCTCAGTATAAGCTAATCCGCGATTGTAGTAATATTCTGCATCATTTGGATCTATTTGTATTGCTTGTGTATAATCCCTAATCGCCTTATCCAAATCACCTTTTTCACGGTAAGCGATCCCACGTACATAATAAGCATAAGCGTCTTCTAAATTCGATTTTATCACTTCCGTAAGGTCTGTAATTCCTTTGTCAAACTCTTTTATGGCTACGTAGGCAAGACCACGATTTACATAAGTTTCAGTATAATTAGGTTCTAACTCAATTGCCTTACTAAAGTCATTAATTGCTTTAGCAAAGTTGTTAGTTTTATTGTAAATAACTCCACGGTTGTAGTAGTAATCAACTACATTTGGATTTAGTCTTATCGCCGAGGCAAAGTCATCGATAGCGTTGTCATAATCCATTTTTAAAAAATAACACTTACCGCGTTCATGATATGCAACTGCATCGTTAGGTGCCAATTGAACGACCTTGCTAAAGTCCTTTATACCATTGCTGAAATCGTTTATACAGTAGTAGGCGAGTCCGCGGTTTCGATACGCATCAATAAAATCTGAATTGTGCTTTATAGCCGAGGTAAAGTCTATAATGGCACTATAAAAATCTTCTGTGCTACAGTAGACAGCCCCGCGATCGTTATACGCTCTTGCATTATCAGGTTGTTGTTTTATAACTATGCTGAGGTCACTAATAGCGTTGTCAAAATCTTCTTTATCACGATAGATAAGACCGCGGGCATGGTAAGCGTCTGTAAAATTTGGTTTAAGTTCTATTGCTTTCGTAATGTCTGTAATACTTTTGTCAAATTGTTCTTCAATGCCATAGGCAACCCCGCGATAGAGATATGCTTCAGCAAAAGTTGGACTTATTTCTATTGCCGTGTTGTAGTCCTTAATAGCTTGGTCTACATCATCTTTGTGGGCATAAACGGTAGCACGAGTGTAGTATGCTACATGAAAATCTGGATCCAGTCGGATTGCCTCATTCAAGTTGATAATGGCGTTGTCAAACTCACCTTTGCGATCATAAATAGATCCAAGCACTGTATAGGCAAATGCATTGTCTGGATTCAAACGGAGCGCGTCATCTAGACAAGCAATAGCACTGTCAAAATCGCCCTTTAAATGATGTGCCAGTCCACACAGACTATATATTTCAACGGCATCAGGTTTCAACTTTATTGCTGTATTGTAATCCTCAATAGCATTGTCAGAATCACCTTCGAAGAAATAAGCTGTAGCACGAACACTGTACGCTTCAGCATTATCAGGCTGTAGGTTTATTACTTGATTATAGTTTTCAATGGCATTTTTCATATCACCTTTAATGCTATAGGATAGTCCGCGAAGCCAATACGCTTCAACCGCTTCAGGCATTAGTTCTATCGCCTTGGAGTAATCCTTAATGGCTTTTTCAAAATCTTGCCTGAACCCGTAAGCTTTACCACGGTTATAATAAGCACCCGCAAAATTTGAGTCTATGTCAATTACTTGTGTCAGATCGTCGATTGAATTATTGTACTTCCCCTTGTAACGGTAAGCAATACCACGACAATAATAGGCAGTTTTCCTATCAGGTTTTGCTTGCAGTGTAATAGCAGTGTCACAATCGGTGATGGCAAAATCAATTTCACCGTTATGAAGATAAATCACAGCACGGTTAACATAAGCATCAGCATAAATCTGATTCAGTTCTATAGCTTTGTCATAGTCTTCAATTGCCTGTTCTAACTTACCTTGGATCTGGTAACTCTTCCCGCGATTGTAGTAGATACTGGCATCACTGGAGTTTAACTCCATAGATTTGTTATAATCCTCAATTGCTAATTTAAATTCAGCTTTTTGACTATAAGCAGTACCACGGCTATTATAAACATTGGAACTATTAGGGTTCAACTCTATTACTTTATTATAATCCTGAATTGCCGAATCAAACTCATTTTTTCTACTGTAAGTTAATCCTCGATTATAATAAGCATTGACATAATCTGGTTCCAGCTCTATAGCTTTATCATAGTCCATAATCGCTTGCTCATACTTTTCTTTGTTACTATAAGCAATTCCACGATTGTTATAAGCTCCAGCATTATCGGGGTTTAGTTGTATGGCTTTGGTGCAATCCTCAATCGCCTGATCGTAATCTCCTTTTCCACCGTAAGCACCCCCACGATTAATAAAGGAATCCACCCTATTTGGATCCAATTCTATCACAGTATTGTAGTCTTGAATTGCAAAATCAAACTCATCTCTTTCATCGTAAATAAGACCCCGATTGTCATAAGCTTCGGTTAAAGTTGGTTGTAGTTTTATAGCGATGTTATAGTCTTGTATTGCAGAGTCAAACTCACCCAATTGATGATAGGCACGCCCGCGATTGTAATATGTCTCTGCAGAAGTAGGCATTAGGTTTATTGCATTGGTGAAATGTGTAGCTGCCTGCAAATAATGCTCAGTTCTTTCTTCAGGGTGAGTTATTTTATCGCCAATATCTTGAGATTCACTACCTCGTTTAAGCTCTAAATAAGCATTCCAACGACTGTCCTGATTTCTGATAAAGCCGTGGAGGTCGTGGTAGATGGTTTCAATAGAAATATCGAATTTATCTCTGATGTACTCTAATATCTGACGTTTAAGGTCCTTCGGAATTATAATTTGCTCGTCCGGTATAATGAAACCATCAGGCGGTTGGACAAATACGCTTTTCTGCACCTCAGGACGACTCCTTCTACTTCGGTTTGGAAGTTCTTTGATCCAGTCTTTTATGTCACCTTCTCTGTTTTGCAAAATTATCCTACCATCTTTGTCAGGGAAACCATCAGCAGCGAAGAAAAGAGCGATGTAGTAATCCTCTGTGAAATCAATTATATTGGTTTTTCCTCCAAAGTGTTGAATTTCAATTAGGATCTCAAACTCGTCTGTCTCATCGGTGAACTTTTTAGCCTCATTTAGTTGTGTATTTTGAACGTCTTCTATATCAAAGTCCGTCAAATCGAGATCATTAAGTTTGCGCCAGAGGCCTGATGATACTTTCTCATAGCATTTCGGTTCACCACGGTAGATGTAATCGCCATCAGCAGATATTTTTGCTATCTTACCGATTATTTCTAAAATTCTGTTTAGTTCGGTTATTTGGGTGTTCATTTTCTTCTCTACATTGCGGATTACTTGAGGGTAATGATAACATGCAAGGCGAGCAGATTGCAACTGGTTCTCGTTTGTAGTTCCAACCTACTCTTCCTCAAATCCTTGAGCAGTAAACTTTAAGGTTTTACAATTCTCCGACACAATAACAACTACATTTTCTGGCACGCCATCCGGCACATTGGCTTGAATATCCATCGTTATTTCAACTTTCGCTCCTGTGAGGCTGGTAAGGTGTTGCACCACTTCATCTATAACCTGTTGTGCATCTCTGGCTGCTCGTATCGGATCAAGGGTAACGGTGCCGTAAAAACGTTTCGGAGACACAGTTTGGGCAGTATCGGTTCCAGTTTCATCTTCCGTTTCACCTTTTGAATCAGTAGAGCCTTGATCGCTTTGTCCCGTGTCAGTTGCTTCTGAATCTTGTTGACCTTTTGATTCGTCAGTTGCTTGTTCTGCTGCAAGTTGCACCGCTGCCACGTCCGGTTTTATCAGCACACTCGCCTCATTGATATATACAGAACTACCGACTCTGCCGAATTGCAACCCCTTATATTTACCATCGTCGCCAACACTATCTGCATATCCGAACCACTCTGTTGTTTTGAGCCCCTCTCTGACAGTATCGAGCAGAACACCAGAATCACGCAGACGAGGCATATACAGATACGTCGCAAGACAATCCCACACGTGCTTGAGACTAACATGAGGCACGTCTTCTTTCCATAGCCAACGATTCAGTTCCATTTGTAGCAGTGCCGGGGACCATTTGGTAATTAACTGCTCATCGCTTTGGACTTTCTTTACGGCTTTGGTAACCGGATTTTCCTCCGCACCGGAAATGCGGACAATTTCCCATTCTACTGGGTCTGTGCCTTCTTGCGTTGGTACAAGCAGCCATCTATATGCATCGTTGAGTCGCATACCAACGGTTTCGTTGCACTGATCTTTTCCTTCGCTCGCTTCGCTCTGTTGATTAGCATCGAGGTTCAGTGCTTTTGCATCTTGGACAATCGAATCCCACGCAAGGTATCGACGTGTTTCCTTGTCAAGCGACTCCCATTCACCATCATCAAGTGCGACAAAGATAAGCATGTTGCTGTAGGTTCTTGGACTATCACCGCGTTTGTTTAAAATCTCTGTTGCGGCTCTGATGGCATCTGAATTTTGCTGTCTTGTTTTATGTCCACTTGCAGGTGATAGAAGGACCAATCTTGTTTCCGATTCATCTGGCACGTCGATTGATGTAGGGCAAATGTGGACAGCTTTGAAATCGCCTCGGTCACGTATCTGTCGTAAGCGACGGACAATATCCGCTTCCACCTTCTCAGGTTCTAACTTTGCAGCGCGATCCTCCATTGTTCGGCGCAGGTTAGGATGTGTATCATACCAGTATCGCTGGGCGCGGGAGTAAAGATGTGTTAGCCGATTTTCCATGTGTTTCTTGGCATCGATAAACACAGAGACAGACTCATCGGGGTGTGCAACGCCGAGATTTATCCGTATCTCCTCAATACCGCGCACATTTTGATCACTCGCATGCGGTGCGCTGCCCATAAAGATTGCACGTGCAACGTTCTGTGCTGCAGCGTGTTTGCCAAAACGTGTGTTTCCTGCATCAATTGCGCGTGTTTCGGAATTTAGACCATCAACGTCTTTGTCTACAACAGCGTTCCACCCATCAGCGAGATAACGTAGCAACTCTTCACGCACATTCCGAGTATTTAATGGAATTGAACCGGGTAAAATCAGTCCTGAACGATCATTGTTCGCCCATAAGTGATGAATAACTGCTGCCATGAGACGCAACACACCACGCGTTTTCTGAAAAGTATCAAGTGGTGACCAGTCGTCATAGAGTCTGTCAAAGAGTTCCGGGTGGATAGGATATGCCTGACGGAGTCTATCAAGATAAGTTGTTTCGCGGCATTCAGAAGGAAAATCGGAAGGGTTGTCATCGTATAACTTGATGAACGCACGACATACCTTATCGCGTGCGGTTTTATCTTTTACTTGTGAGAAAAGTCGCCGACGAACAATCTCAAATCCTTCGTTTGCACCAACAGGTCTCCATATATTTTCAAGTCTCCCAACAATTGCTTCAATTCGTACTAACGCCGCTTGCCCTGCATCGCCGCCGATTTCAATGTCAGACTCCGGTATTGATGCAATGAGTTGACTACGATCCGAACGTTTGACGGCTTCCGTTAAGGACTGCACAAAAGTTAAATTAGAGTCAAATGTGCCAGCAGGGAGGTCGTTATCAACGTAGATGTTGCGGGCATAAGCCACCAATTCATCAATGAGAATAACAGCGGGACCGAATTGGTTAAGAAGCATAGTTAGGTCGTTAGCACCAGGAGCAACGCCTTTTTCATCTGCTTCTTTCACAATCGCATAGCCTTCCTGACCACCAAGTTGTGCAGCAATATCACCCCAAAGCGTCCGGACATTAACGCCATTGACATCCCGTGTCACGGTCGGATTGAGATCTGTTCCTACAATAACAGCAATCCGTGCATCAGGTACTTCGCTCACTTGTGCTTCACTGAGGATGTGTTCTACCCCTTCCATCTGGTCAGGTGTTACCTTCCCACTGAGAAGATGATATAACGCTAACATGCTATGTGTTTTACCGCCACCAAACGCTGTTTTTAGCTGGATGATCGGTTCTCCACCATTGCCTGCTAATCGCTCAACAGCGGAGGTAAGAAGTTGCCCCATGCCGTCCGTTAAGTAGGTGCGTTCAAAAAATTCTATCGGGTCTTGATATTCTGTGTCAGCCGTACCTGCAACGACCTCTGCCAAGTTAACAGCAAACTCTGCATTATGGTAACGTCCTTCGGCGACATCTGGATGTGGGGTAACAACTTCTCTCCACGGTTTCAGTGCCACAGTATACCTCCAATTCCAAGTTCTCTATTCAGATAACTCTATTCATTCAAGATTCCTCAGGTAAAGGTAGTTGTTCAGGCAGCTCTGCTATATCCCTACGTGCCTCCTGAATATTTGCCCATGAGGTGACGAGTGTGTTGTAAGGAATCGCCTCTTGTGCCCATCCATTTCGGTCACAAATAGCGTATAGTCGGTAAGCTAACGCACGTGCATTTTCACTCTGTTCACTCCCCAGCTGAAAGACTAACTTTGCCGTTTCGGTTTCACCACCCTGGTCCAGTGCGCGAATTAGGTACTGTGTGCATTTCCATGTATTGAGATTGCTATCCGAAGCCGGATCCCATTCACCCGGATACTCGTCCCGGTTTAGTAAACGGACTCTTCCAGCGCGGGCATGAAGAACGCCAGATTCGGCTATACCCTCTACGCTCGTGTCCCTGGCACGCGCAAGCACATCAGCATCACCATAGTCTGCCTCTGTCATTCCGTACTGTTCAAACCACGAAACACAAAAACGGGTATCGGCATCAAGATCACCTTCCTGCTCTGTGAAATACGCATCAAGTTCAGCGTTAATAATTTGTAGGGCAGTCCGGACACGCATTGGACCTCCGTTCTTTTCAAGGACACTGCTATAACGTGAAAATACTGCCATGCCGGGACCGATAGCTGCTTGTGCCAAATCGACGGGAGCAATGCTACCTGACTGTAAATTTTGTAGTGCATCAGGAAGCTCTCTACGGAGTTCTGAAATGAAATCTCTACGTCCAATCATCTTTGCATCATCGGGACGTGGACGACAAACAAGGACAATTGAGGAAGCCAGGGCGTTTGTTCCAATTGCCACTTGACGCGTTCGTGTTTCTGTTTCAATTGGCCATGTTCCTGTAATCTGAAATTCTGCTTTGAGTAGCCCCTCAAGCATTGTTTCCCATCCCGTTGAAGCAGCACTGTCCCCTTTCTTATCGGTTTCAGATTGTCTGAAAGCATAATAGACGGTCATTGGATAATCGGGGTGAGTGCAATCCCTTAGATGCGAAAAGGCTTTACCTAATCCTTCCGAGAAGTGTTCGTTACTTTTTGTCTTATCTCCATCAAAACGATGGTGTGCAGCAACTAATTCTTCATTTTTTGGAACAAGCATTAACTTAAACAGATCGGGATAGATATGTCTCAAACTTCGCCGTAGCCATACATAGAAGAAGTCTGATAAATCAGCGTAACCTACATTGTCATAATACGGTGGGTCAGTGGATACGAGGTACTGAGATTTTTCTAAATCTGTTGAAGTGGCATCCGATTGATAAGCGAAACCGTTTTGATCATTACCTAAAAAAGGTAGAGCGTCTACTGTATGTTCTATAGCTTTCGACCAACTTCCTGTTGCGGTGGCAAGAACATTAGTCTCACCAAAATCCCAGATCATTGCTAAAACTTGTTTTCCAAAAGCCATCTGTATTGTTTGAGTCCCAGCTCTCCATCGAGCAAATGTATTACATGCCATTGCAACTCTATCAAGAGCAAATGCCAAGTAGGTCAACACGGCCCCAGTATAATTTTGGGGATCTTCATATTCCGCTTTAATAGCATCTTCCATGATTTGATCTTTTACATCATTCAACAAATCAGTAAGAGTAGATAGAGCAGTCAATTGGCGCTGTGTAAATAGATCCGCCCATGTAAAGAAACCGTAGCCACGTCCACTAACTAAATTTGAGGTGTCACGGTTCATCTCAAGTTCAGGTGACCATTTCGGTTTTGCGGATTTTGCAATTTCCTCATGTTCTTTCGAGGGTGAGAGATAAATTCGTCCACGTTTCCCTTCAGCGACAATTGCCATTAGTTGTGTATCTATCCGCCCTTCCATACTTTCATTTTTGATGTATTGCTCAGGACTGTCTTGATAACATACAAGACAACGGAAACGGGCACCTCTCCCTATTTTCGTAGGTTCAGGAGGCATACCTTCACCCATTTTCACCTCAAATTCTACTTCCTTACTTGCTTTATTGACCAGCGGTTCGATCCATGCTTTCTTTCCTTTTGTCTTTGATAGCCAAAAAGAGGTGACGAGGGGCATCTTTGCCTTACAAGCAGGATTATGACATTTAGCTGTTCTTGCCCAAACCCAGGCAATGACTGTAGCTTTTTTGTCTCCATATTCCTTTGGTAATTTCACTTTCGGATATAGGTGTCCAATTCTCTTTTCGGTTTCTTCCCGAATTCGCTCTCCATAGTAGCGGACATCTTCTGCCAATCCAGACGCACCCTTCCATGTTTCGATCTGCCCCAAAGTATCCTGTACACCAGAGTTAACTGGGGGGCAGCCCCTAAACCGGGACGGGATATCGATCGTTGCTTTAGTGATGAGAACCGCGACAGGATTGAGATCACTGCCGTGTGCCTCTAAGCCAAGTCGCTGTGCTTCCAACGGAATTGAACCTCTACCACAAAATGAGTCTAACATAGGCGGAGGGGCACCATCTGTTGACTTGAGGATTTCGGCACGTGCTTCTTCTAAGATATCTTCATTATTACCATTTTCCCATTCTACCAAATCTCTGATAATTCTGAATAAATGTTCACGTTCATCTTTTTGGTCTTTCTCTGTTGGAAACTTGTCAGCAAGATGAGGACTGGAAGGATCGTCAACGAGAGATGCAAACAACACTGCCCTACACGCCTTTAAGGGACGGCGAGCCCACCATTGGTGCAGCTTAACAGGATGTCCCCGGGAAGGCCCGCCAGATTTTTCGCGGGCAGATTCTCGGTTGATGTCATCTAAAGGTAAAGCGACTTCAATTAATTTTTTGCGGTCGGACATGGTGTTTCCTTTGTTTATTTTGATACATCATAACACGTAAGTGGTAATTGAACAAGGTTATCCATTTCTTGATACTTTATTCTCTGAACAGTTCCCGACTCGGGTTCCCTCTCAAAATATTTTAATCTCAGCAATTGGTAAGTTAGGAATCACTTGTTGCCCTGCATTTTTACTAACAAGCCTTGCGCGCCCTGTCAGTTCACCATTGCATACAACGGCAGCATCCCATCTCTCTTTTTCTATCCAAGCCGTTTTTATAGATGTAGAACGGTTGTATTCAACAAGAATTTTTAGACTTTTATCATTTGAACATTTATTCTGTGCTTCTTCAATTGTGATGAAATCGGGAAAGTGGATCAGCCCTTCTTGGATTTCAATACATCCGGAACCAATTGGCACTTTAATTTGTTTAATGTTGAAGTCTGTCTCAGAGCACATGTCTAATTCAAGAATGTGTCGATCCTCATTGAATTTGATATATACCTCTTTCCCTTCGTTATCACCTTCATAAGGCTCAAACCATCCACTTCTGGCAAATTGCATGTGTGAGTTCTCCTTTTCTATAAGTATGTAGGGTAAAATAACTGATATTTATCAAAATGTTTCAGACATTAATGTTTATCAGTGTACTTTATGTATTTGTTTATGAAAATGCTTACTGAGATCAGACAGCATCTGTCTTTGTCCTGATAGTTCATGTCGTATCTGATGAAATATTTTGCGTGCTGAACGGTTCACATGCTGCATCAAGAGATAGTTCATTACTTTAACATTTAATCGTCTATGCTGCTTGAGATGTCGAGGTTTGAAAGTTATCGATATCGGTCACCCGCAGCTTCACACAACTCAAGACAACGGGCAATCCAAGTTTCATACCAATACCATTGTCCTTCTACTTCTATACCGAAACCTTTGCTTGGATTCTTAGCATCTTCTGCTTGCCACATTTTGACATGTTCAGGTTGAGTCCTAAAGTTTACAAATCCTGCATCTCGCACTTTTGCAGCAACAGCAGAAGGAAGAAATTTGGGACGTTCTACTTCTTTTTTCATTACGTACAATGTATCATTGTTCTCAAGAGAAGTTTCCGAGTCTGGTCTAACAAAGGTAATTACATTATCTGCTTGTCCTGGTCGATTTACTGACTTTGGTTCGAACGCTAGACGGATAGCGTAACGTTCACTTTTTAATTGAGCTTCTGAAAGACTGGCATTAAATTCGGTAATATATGTTCGTAGGTTTTCTGGAATATCCGCTTCAGGTTTAGAACCGAGTATTTGGTCTTCTGATAATTTCATGAACTGAATGCTGAACACCAAGTGATTATCAATGCCATATTTGTCTCCAAAGAGTTCTTTTACGTATCTATTGAAATTCAAGGCACACGCTTGATAGTAACCACACAGATAATTATCAAGTGATCGAGTCATTTGGTGTTCAATCTCATTACGTATACCAATCAGAAATTCTAAGTTATTAGTTGTGTCACGGTCGATCGGGGACTCACTACATTTTAGACATTTTGAAAGTTCCCAGTATTTATAGGACTTATGTTTAGTCCGCTTATTTTCAATCCGCTCAAAAGATCTTCTTTTCTTCTTCTGTTCATAGTAACGGTATTCGATCCCTTTAGACCTATAATAAGCATGAAGCATATATGTCCATGCTATTACCATAAGGACGATAAAGGTTTCTGACTTAAAAAGAAGCAAAGGTGAATTGAAAATTTGAATAGCAGATAAAGCTGCCTCACGTGCTTTTGTGAGTAGCTCTGATTTAACTGATCCTATTGTCCTATTTCTTTTCTGTTTCATAATTTGTTTTAGTAATGTTATTTTATTATAGTTTGGATTATAATTAATCTGACATTTCTCAATACCCTGTAGATGCCAATATTTATAAACGTTCCTCGAATTGAGTTCATGAAAATGCAAAGTGATAAACAACTTTAGAGTGAAATATTCGCTTCATTATAAATCAAAAGCAGGCTGAAATTGCTTATTTAATGAAGAAAACTGGGGTTTAAAGTAAACCAAACCTTGAAAACGAGATCGAATTTCATAATTTCATATCTGTATACGCGCCTGGTGTTGATGTTTATTAGGTTCAGAACGGTTGTGAGAAATATCAGTGGCATGTATAAATTCTCCTTCAAAAAATTAATTTATTTTTAGAACTTTCCTAAACCCTTCCTGACCATAATATTCGCATGCAAAAATTTCAGGATCTTTTGTCGGCAATAGCACCCGACCACATTCAACCGCAATTGATACAGGGACAGCCGGTAAAATATAGATTCTGCAGCGGTGTCCATGCGTGGCTTGAACTTGATTCAACAACTTCCGATACTCATAACTGAAATGCTCAAGCTGCTTAGGATTTTTCAAAAAGCGTGGGTCAGGTTCCTTTATTGTTATCTCGTAAATGCTAAAATTATCGTCAACGAAGTTAGCATATTTGTCCTTCTCTATTGTATCGCTTAGAGCTAACACGATTGCAACGTTTTCACTCTTTTCTGCTATCTTGATAGGGTTCACTATGTAAGAGGTATGTACCTCCCCTTCTTCTGCTTGCCATGACCATGTTTTGCTTGTATCCTTGATGTTTCTATGGCTTTGGTATAAATCAGTCGAAATGGTGTCTCCGATACATTTACCCAGAAACATAAGCAGCGGCATAGGACCGATGGCAAATACAGAGAAATGTTTGATCTTCTTCTCGTCTATTCCTTCCTCAATACTGGATTTGATTTTTCTTTCAATAACCCTTGCGTAAGCCTCCCATTCCGATTCATCACCATGTCGATTAAAATCTTGATTGTCAATCTTTATTCCTTCGTCAACAGGATACATGGGGAACATAGCATTGCGATATGCTGCCCGGTTAATTGGCGTAACCCTATCTTTGATCTTTACCGTGAAAAGTACAACCGTAGACTTATGAATATCCTCTGAATGGCTTGTTTGAATCTCAATTCTCTTTTCATGTTCTTGTTTCCACTGGCGTAGTAATTCCGGGGGGTATTTATCTGTGTCGTCGTCAATTTCTTTATGGCATCGTTGACATAAAAGCATGAGGTTGGAATAAGCGATTCGCAAATCCGCTGATTCTTCGCTCCCTCGGGGTCCATCTTTACTTGACCCGATAATATGTGCCACTTCACCGAAATTTCTGTCCCTTAACGTCAGCTTATTTTGCCATACAGGTTCGTTACATCCACGAAACTCACACCTGCCCGCTGCCTTGACCCATAATTTCAAGCGAGTATGTTGTGGTACATTTCTGTCATTAATTTCTGATTTTGATTTCTTTTTCGTATTCATAGGTCTGAAACCAATTATTGTGTTGGAAAATCGCTACCAAAGACACCTTGTAAGTTCTGACAAGCTCTCAAAGTATTATGCGCTTCTTCAGCCCGAATCAACTCCTCCCTGAGTACTACAAGTTTTATTTTAAAATTCGACATCTGCTTGTCGCTCATTTTCTCAAAAAGGTCGTTGTAAGGTGGAACAGGCAAAGATACAGTAATTCGACTCCCAAAATTAAAATAATTGATGATTGACTCGGTAAGATATTTGAGTGCTGTCAAATCGTCATAATAATTTTTTCCATCCATGAAGTTACAAACACTCCCTACCTGGAACCATTTCAAGGCACATGCGGATATGGCAATTCCAGTGGGTCGCTCGTTACCATTTGCAGAAAAGGTAACGTCTTTCCATCGCTTCAGAAATCGGATGATCCGCCTGAATTGATCTCGGTCGCCCTGATGCTGAAATCTTTGTTGAAACACTTCTACCAGTTTTTTGGGGTCAGCGACTTCCCAAATACGATTTTCTGGTACAGACCCGGGAAAACCTTTCGCCAGATACATTTGATTATCCCAATCAGATGGACTTTCTGAATAAACTGCCAAATCTACATGATAAACTTCACTACCTGCCCGATGGTACTGGACTCTTACACAAGGACGTTTGTATTCCACCGTTCTATTACCGGATTGTAGAGCACCATGAACCCATTGCTTTACTTGAACAGAAGAATGGTCATTTTTTGAAAGATGAAAAACCAAACCGACATCAATATCATAATCTTCACCTGGTAGAGGTTCAATACCTGTACCAATAGCGTAACTTCCTTGATTGAATGTTTCAAATCTTGGTGTTCTCATATTATAGTCTTGGAAGTATCTCCGCAACCCTACACGTAAATCATTTACAAGTAAATCTCTCTTTTCTCTCAGAATGCTATTGTCATTATAACTTCTTCTGATCTTTTCATCAAACTTATTGAAGTATGTCTGAACGTTTGCCATGATTCCTCATATTCTCAAATCAATTGGACTGCATTTTATATTAACTTGGTGATTCCGAACGCGCAAGAAGTTCATTGAGATCGTAATTAACGCTGTTTGCGCCGAAGTCCGGTTCTTTCTGAAATGGCTCGCGAATATAGCGCGGTTTTTTCGTTGTATCGCCCTCTACTTCAACGATAGCAAGAATAAAACCTTCTGGTTTGTTGAATGCAGTGAAAATCTGTGTTTTAGAAACGGTAATGCTTGTCGCTCCAGGCGATTTTCCTTTTACTTCAATGAACAGTAGACTGTTATTATTCGGATCTTTTGACTCAATATCATAACCTGGATTGTGGTGTGGCATCTCTATTGGTAAACGTCCAAGTTTCCGTTCCGCTTCCATCACTGCAGCGACTGCGAGTTTATCAATCCTATCTCGATCCGCTTGTGCAATCAGAACTGTGCTGTCAGTGTCACCGTCGGTGGTTTCCAAAAGCGATTGTGGCACGATGAGTGCGCCCCCAATAACAATTGGTGCCATCGGGGAAATATGCTGTTCCTGCGCTAATTCTTCCATACGTTTTTCAAGCCGTTCCTCTAACTCATTGGCGCGCCTTTGTGCCTGGTCTGCATTGATCTTTGCCATCGGTTTTCCGGCTTCCTCCTGGCGTTTCAAATGGCTTGCCCGATTATCCCAATAATAAATTTCCTTCGTGAGTCGTTCATGAACCGCTCGCTTTGTTTTCTCTACCAATTCATCTTTATGTTTTTTCACTTCGTCAAGGTGTTGTGGAATAAGGTGTTCTGCCGCATAGGCAATAATCCGAGATTCTAATTCTTCACCGTTCCGTAGCCATTCTGCTTCCCGTAAAGTAGATACTTGTGGTTGTTCTTCATCGGTGATTGATCGATAATCCAAGTAGGGTGCATATCCGGGTGTTTTTACCGTTCCATCCTTATAGATTTCTACGAACTGCATTTGACGTGAAACCGTCTGTCTATTTCCATCTTTAAGTGTCCGTCCATCTTGAATTGCATGTTCAAGGTAGAAGAGTACACGAATCTGATCATTAGTTGCATTCGGATCAACCAAAACTGTTCCCTGTTTAAGCAGTGGACGGTGTTGTTCCAGGACTAAATCAAGCGTTGCATCAAGCAGTGAATGGCCGGGACAGACAAATTCCGCCAGAGGTTTCCCCTGAACAGTGATATAATCTTTTTCAAAGGTAATACGTTCATACTGTTTTAGCACCGGTGTGCCGACACCAATTGCAACGTCTCGTTTACGGATTATTGCGGGAACGTTGCGGATTTCATAACGTTTAGACTCGCGTTCACGTAGCGTTCCACCGAGTTGTGTGAACGCTTCTCGGAAGAACGAAGCGATAAAGTGTGGTTGCAAACGTTTCGCCTCTGCACGTTCCATATCTTCGCGGATATCGTTGAGACGGCTGGTATCAATTGTCCCATGAACCAAACTATTTTCTCTAATTAAGTCTCGGAGATGATCGTGGTCTAATGCACCATCAATTACTTCCGTTAATTGTGCCCTGACTTCAGGTGTATCTCCTTTACGAATCGCTTCTATAAGGAGATTCCTGAGAGATTTACCTGTAAAACATTTGCCCAACACATCAAAAACAGCACCTCCTAAGGAGCTGCGCTGTTGATTAAGTTTATGAAGTAAGGTATTGAACACTTCTCCTTCTCGCGTTTTTGGTGCAACGAGATTCCAGAGGTGACACACCTCAGTCTGCCCGATTCTGTGAATCCTCCCGAACCTTTGTTCAATGCGGTTTGGGTTCCACGGTAGGTCATAGTTTACCATCAAGTGAGCCCGTTGCAAGTTGATACCCTCGCCAGCAGCATCGGTAGCGATTAGGATTTGTACATTCGGGTCCTGCGTAAATGCTTCCTGTGCTTCTTGGCGTTTTTTCCGTTGCATACTGCCATAAATCGTGACAACGGCTTCGGAGCGACCTACCAATGTTTGAATTTTATCAGTTAGGTATTGAAGCGTATCACGATGTTCGGTGAAGATAATAAGTTTGCGACGGTGTCCTTCTGAGTCAAATAATTTACCGGATTCAGAAGGATTGCCTTCTTTTTGTAAGAGATTAGAGAGTTCTTCCCATTTTTTGTCAGTATTACTATTACGCACCTCTTGCGCTAATTTTTCTAAACGGACAAGCGTCTGTATCTCTGCTTCAAGTTCAGAGATCGTTCGGGCTGCTGATGCTTGTGTTATGACTTCCTCCTCCATTCCTTCTACTTCTTCAGCAGTCGCTTCATCATAAAAGTTGTCCACTTCTTCTGGGTCTGTTGGTACATCACTGTCTATCGGTGTATCTAATCGGATTGAAGTATCAGATTTGTTATTTTTCTCCTCCAGCAGTCGTCCCTCCAAGCGTTCCCTGCGGCGTTGAATAGATCGGTAGATTGCCTCTGGCGACGAGGCTAAGCGTCGTTGTAAGATAGTAAGAGCAAATCCGACTCGGTTTCCGCGTTGTCCTTCAATATTATCGGCACGGTTCATCTCATCTCGGACGTAACTGGTAACTTCTTCATATAGATGTGCTTCTAATTCAGAGAGTTTATAGTTGATCGTGGAGGCATAACGTTCAGGAAATAAACGCGTTCCATCAAATTTCAACAGGTCTTCTTTAACCATCCTGCGCATCAGATCAGTAGTATCCACAGGGTTAACACCCCCTCGAAAACGCCCCTCAAACCGATCAGCATCCAGTAAAGCCATGAACAGTTGAAAATCTTCTTCTTTACCGTTGTGGGGTGTGGCAGTTAACAATAAAAAGTGGCGCGTGATTTTTCCAAGCAGCTGTCCAAGCCTGTATCGTTTTGTAGCACGAATGTCCCCTCCAAAAAAGGACGCGGACATTTTATGTGCTTCATCACATACAATAATGTCCCAATCCGTGTGTTTTAACTTCTCCTGAATATCATCGTTTCGGCTCAGTTGATCAAGCCGGCAGATAAGTAAGTTATGTTCTTGGAACGGATTTCCTGTACGCGAACTGTTAATTCTTTCACGGGTAAGGATTTCAAAAGGGAGGTGGAATCGTTGGTCAAGTTCGCCTTGCCATTGCTCCACAAGGCTACCGGGGCATACAATCAGGCAACGCTTTAAATCGCCCCGTACGAGAAGTTCCTTGAGATATAAGCCTGTCATAATCGTTTTGCCTGCTCCCGGATCGTCAGCAAGTAGATAACGCAACGGTTGCCGCGGTAGCATTTCTTCATAGACTGCCGTAATCTGATGTGGCAATGGGTCTACGCTTGACGTGTGGACTGCAAGCCGTATATCAAAGAGATGTGCTAATCGGATACGGTAAGCCTCAGATGCAAGGCGGAACAGGTCGCCGTTTCCATCAAAACTCCACGGAAGTCCTGCAGTAACAATTTCAAGGGCGGATTCATCGTGCCTATAAATAAGTTGGCTATGGAGGGATCCGTCTGGCTTTTTGTAGGTGAGTTCTATTCCAACCGTGCCTAACGGTTTAACCGCTACGACTGTGACTTGTTCATTTGGTAATATGCCTTTAACAATGCAACCTTGTTTAAGTTCTTCTAAACGCGCCAAATTGATTTCCCTTCTTGGTTATTTTTATCTAAGTTCCAGACTTTATATCCGTATCTTACTACATTTTGTCGTGTTAATCAAATATGATGGTAAACTAACCTTACAACTGATTACTTGGTTGTCCTATTCTTTACTTGTAATAGTCACCATGATAAAGATAGTAGAGTGATTTTTCAAAAAACGGAGAAAATAAAGGGCTTGATAAAGTATCCTCGGAGTCCACGGTATCATGTTGCTGGGCAGAAAGCGTATTTGCTTGCCCCAAAAGGTATGTTGAACCGAATGAGGTCAACATATTATTATTTTTGCAACTCTTAAAAATTGATACTTCAACATCACTGCTAACTCCTTCACGGGCATATCAGTGAAGCAAAACTGCCTCCTAAATGTATCACTTGATGTTACTAACTTCTGATAATGCACAGAAACTTCTTCATGAGTTCTTCTTACTTTGCAATAGGAGGTTTATCATTCAATTTAAAGAAAGCGTTCAATGCCTCTACCCCCATTTGCTGCACCGTCATCTTCTTTTCAATACCGATAATCTTCAGCTGCGTGTGAACGTCCTCATCAACATATATTCCTATATGCAGTTTCTTCTGTCGCGAAGGTGGACGTTTCACTTGAGTGACTTCAACAGGGATTGATGTTTCTTCTGACGTTTCCTGTGGCTTATACTGTTCTTCATTTTGTGCGAAAACATCAGCTAAATCTGGTTTCTTTGCTGGCATGTTACACCCCCATTTCCTTAGCGATATATGCGTAGAATTCGCGTATTTCGCCTGACGCTTTTCCCCTCGGTTCGTATTCCTGAACAGCAAGCCCCGCAGTGTAAGCGTAATTAAATGCTATCCGGCTTCCGATCTCACAGGGCGCGCATGTAACATCGTAATGACTAATTGCCTTACGTGCTTGTGTCGCGACATTACCGCGCGCTGGCACACCGTTAAGAATGATACTCGCAGGTACATTTGCGAGGCGAATGATATTTATCGTTGAACCTATCGCCTTTAGGTCAATGAGTGCGGGCTTACAAGGGATAACAGCAAACTCAGCAGCAGTTGCAGCGTCCAATGCTGCGGATTCTGTATGCGGGGCCGTGTCAACAATAGCGAGTGTTGCACCATTATCTTTCGCAATATGCAGTGTCTGTGCTAATCGAGATGCATGCGTTGAGATAACTGCGGGGGATTTATTCTCACGAATATCCCGCCAGCTAGCAGCACTTGCTTGTGGGTCAAGATCAATAAGTGCGGTAGTGTGTCCAGCTTGTTCAGCTGCGACTGCCAAGTGGATAGCAACGGTAGTCTTGCCGGTGCCTCCTTTACGACTCAGAACAGCTATAGTTTTCATATCTACCTCCATGTGTGCATATATGCGTGTGTGCATGTTAGCATGCGTGCGCGTATGCAAGTGTGCACATTATGGAGATAAAAACGCTTCTGTTGGTGAATACGTTACAACTTACACTTACACGACAGTTCAATACAATCTCAACAGACAATAAGAAAGTAGAAATCATTCAGTTTCCCCATTTTCAGTAGATAGCGATACAACGTATTCCGTTTTTTGTAGCAGCGGCCCTATCGCCATGAACATGTATTAGTCACTCAATTCGTTCGCAGATAACTAACTTCTGACTACCAATCGCGCGCTTGCTTATATTCATTGGTAAGCTAATTCCTATTCTCCTTTCACGCGTACAAGTGTGCATACGCGCGCGTGTGCACGATGGCAAATATGCGCGTATGCACACGCGCAGGCTAAACGATTCGAGTATAATCACTTTCCGCAACTCAAAGTCTTTATGGGAACAGGCAACATCCACCCATACAAAGCCAAACTCTTAGCATGTGGGACAATTGCAAAAAATCAAGGACGGAAAGTTACTATAGCATTTTTGGTGGAATCATGCTGATGATTCCGCATTTATTGCGTTGCGTTATGCTAAATATACCGATTCCGAGCCTGATTCATTTTTATTGCACAAGTTTTGTATATTTGCTACAATATATGTTGACGTTAGCAATTCACGAGGCGCGTGAGTTACGTCAGGGCTGCTTCCTAATTTTTTAGGTGCGCCCCAGGTGGTTGACACACCAGCGACGCTTAGCACTGCCATAGTGACCATTAGACCAATATGACAGCGCTAGTTTCTATCATATCAGAAAGTGCTGCTTTCGAGTAAGTTATAGTAGAAACCAGATCCCTATAGGGATAAGTTGCCTGAAACATTCTCCTTTTTCGTTAACACACCTGTCAACCCTCCCTGTAGACTGTCACAATTTGTATACACAACCCTGGTGTTTTTGGTTCAGTCTAAGGATGAGACACACCCATAAACATCATATATCACAACAAATAGTAACCTTATGTGTTGCCATAAGTCCGCAAAAACCTGTTGTTGACGTAGACAAGACAATTACTGCCGCCATTCTTAAATAAACCGAAGTTGAGTGTATCCCCTGATTGTAGTTCTTGCAACTTTCTTACTGGCGATTCAGCGTCCTGATACCCGGACAAAAAGATTGCATTTTTTCGTGAGCAGCCAATCCTTCTGCATAAAATACCGAAGCACCACCGGTGAGCATGCCGGAGCTGGCGATAATACACTTGGGTATCTCATTCTTGAAGATAGCTTCCTGTTCATTCATGCGTGCCTTGCTAAAGTTTTTATAGAAGAAAACAGGTTTCGGTCTATCATTACGAACTCCCTTCGCTCATGTAAAAGGTATGTGCGGTTGTTCCAATGAAGCCAGTGGTCACACAGGTTAAAATTTCCATTGCACTCATTCTTTATTCTTTACATGAGCCACTCCTTTTTATGTTTGTAACCATTCTGTATCCTCACACCAAGTACAAGGTGTTAGAAACGCAATACGAATAATAAGGTGTCAGCTGCCCATAAACATTTGTTTTATAGCAAGGCAAAAAGATGTCAACCAATAACTGTCTCACACAAGACAAAATCCTTGCATACATCCCCAAATACATGTTATAATACAACTTGACGGAACTTGTAACTTACCATAAAGGGGTGTCCTTATTATCTAACATATTCTTGTTAGGTAAGTTACGGTTTCGTCGCCAGGGGCGCCCATCATTTTTTAAAGAAGGCGCGCGTGACTGGCGACAAACTGGTATGAGGGACACCATAACATATTTCGATTTATCGAAGATTAGAGGTAGGTAGCAATAGTTACCTGCCTCTATTTTTTAAGCAAGGAATGCTCTGTTATTTAGATGGTTCATGAATCAAACTGGAAAAAAAATGGAACTCACGCTTTACCGAGTTCATGAGCGGTAGGGGGATACCCCCACTACACCACAAGGAGTTATTACAATGAAACGCCTTTTGACAACTTTCTGTTTATTCACCCTGTGCATACTGCCATTCAACGAAATAGGGCATACACAACAGGGGATAAAGGCTACACCTGTGACTGAACCTTTCAAATTCAAGGTATATGTAAGCGTCACTTGTGATGATAAACAGATAAAATCTTCCATAGAAAGCTACGTCAAACGTGAATTAAGATCATTGCACGATGTAGATATTGTATCTCTCAAAAGCAAACCACCTTTTGAAATCGTTATTGTAGCTCTACAAGGTAAATACAAAGAAACAAAGCGTAAATCAGATGCTATTGCATTTGCTGTCAATTTCTTACAACGCAATAGTCTTGATTGGTCAAGCTACCTTTATCCTGAATTAAGCGTCTTCATTGGTGATATCCGTGACTTAGAACACTTTTGTAAAAGTGTTGTTGTTGCCTTCGACACTGAAACATTAGAACCTGTAAGGGAGTTTTTTGAATAACCCAACTAACGAGGGACTTCGGCCCCTCTCACTCCAAAGGAGATAAAACCTATGTTTTTCGTTGAATACATCGAAGACGATGGAAAAAAAGCAGTAAACTTGGCGATGTGCCGTTCAATTGAGACGCATAAACATGAAACAAGTTCACAAAGTGACTTTAGTCTTAAAATAGAATTTAGCAGTAATGCTCGAATGCCTTCCGTATCCATAGACTTCAAAACCGAAGAAGAACTTGATAATGCTTTTGAATCTCTAATGAAAGCTATCCAGGAATCCGAGACACGTCATTGGAAAGCCCCGACTTTTGATGATGCATAACTCTATCGGAACGATATTTGATAGCACCTGACAGATACTTTGACACAATAGACAATGCACGCCTTTGCGACATACAGGGGCGTCCATTCTACTGTGAATAATGATGGTGTGATCCATATACCAAGCCTGTTTCAGAAGTGACCAGAAGCCTTCGATGGTAATCGCGTTCTATAAAATAGGAGTTTTTTTATGATACACTTACCCCGTCATCTCACCTGGTTTAGTAGAAACATAATCAGCACGAAAGGCACGCTGAATGAACTACGCGAACATTTACCGCGTTTTCAAAAAGTCCCGTTTGAGATTAAAGGTGAAGGTATAAACCCTTACCTGTTTATGATAGTTCGGGATCGGATCAAGGATAATGAAAGATCCGTTTCTACGCGCAGCGATGATGACACTGTGCAGATACCGGTGAGCATTGTTTCAAAGGAATATCAACTCGTTCAACACCACGATGTTCTCAATGCATTAGCAGAGGTGTTACAACAAAACGGATTTGATCTTGACCAGATTCAAGCACAATTGAGCTTAACGAAATACGGAGAACGTATGTGGTTCAGCTTAACATTACCTGCCCATAGTCATAATCCATCCGTCTATACATATTTTGACCCTGGCGATGGACACCCTGTTCATCTGACGGTAAACGCTTTGAACTCGGTTGATAAAATCACAGCTTTAGAGATAAAGTTGCTATGGTATAGACTGATTTGTAGCAACGGATTGATTTACGGGGATAACATTGATTTCAAAGAGATACATCGCACAGATACGTTGGACGTTGATGCCATCCGCAAGTTTCTACAGAAACAGTTTGCAAAAGAACAATTTGAAAAAGAAAAGCAGCGACTTCTGAAGTGGTGGGAAACACAAGTGAACATTGAAGATTGGCTTGAGAACGTTGTGTCTAAAAAGTGGGGGATTCATGCTGCCGCCAGAACGCAACATATTGCAAAGACAGGGAAAGATGCGAAATTCAAGATGGTCAGTGTACCAGTGAAGAACCAAAAGGTGAAATACACCGATCTGGCGACTACTCCAAATTCGGAAGGTGAGGTGCCCGGTGTCAACGCCCCCGTGACAAACGCTTATGGTATCAGTCAAATCCTCAGTTGGCTTGCAAACCAGCAGGGAACATTACAAGAAGGGATAAAAAGGATGGAAGATATACCCAAACTGATGCAAGCGTTGTTGCGAAATAACTGAATAAACCTCTTTATCTTATTTTTTGCGAATGATCAATCTATCGCCTTTGAGTGTTGCGGTATGTTCACCTTGAGCGAATTCCTGCCATCGTGGTGTTTGTTGTGTGTGTCCATCTAAAGCGATTGTGTCCCCGTTTATTTGGACACTGACATTAAGGACAGCCTTTTTTTCCATTTGCGCCCGTGCTGTCGGAGAAACCCACTCAGGAAAATCCGTCGTCGATAAAATCTGTTTATTATAG
Organism: Candidatus Poribacteria bacterium; assembly: GCA_028824125.1. Classification (GTDB taxonomy): domain Bacteria; phylum Poribacteria; class WGA-4E; order WGA-4E; family WGA-3G; genus MSPOR6. The sequence goes on along the minus strand of JAPPES010000019.1, from coordinate 12,287 downwards.
GGGCAAGTAACCGGATATTTACGGATCAACTTTTCCTTGAGTGCTTTGAGGGCGGTTTCTTCCCCGTGAACCAATGCAACGGCTTTCGGGTTTATAGTTTTGATAACCGAGGTGAGTTGTACTTGATCGCTGTGAGCCGATAGATGAAACCGCTCAACGCGACATTTGACATCGACGCATGTTCCGTCAGCAAAATTGAGTGTATCCCCTGATTGTAGTGCTTGTAGTTTCCTTCCTGGCGATTCAGCGTCTTGATACCCAGACAAAAAGATAGCATTTTTTTCGTGAGCAGCCAATCCTTTGGCATACGTCACCGATGCACCGCCGGTGAGCATACCGGAGCTGGCGATAATACACTTGGGTGTCTCATTCTTCAGGATAGCCTCTTGTTCACCTAAGCGCGCACGGGTGAAGTTTTTATAGAAGAAAACGGGTTGGCGGGCGTTTTTGATATTTTTTTGAAGTTTCGTGCCGAGAGACTCTGTCAGGCTTTCGTATACCGCGCAAATGGAGTTGACCAATCCATCGGTAATAACAGGGAATACGGGTATATTCTGACTGATCATTGCGTCTTTGAGAATGAGTATGATTTCCTGTGCGCGTCCCAGTGCGAAACTTGGTATCAGCACACTCCCACCGTCTTGAATAACGTCCGCGACCGCTTTCGCCAGTTTCACTTCTTCTTCTGTTCGCGACGGGTGAAGTCCGTCCCCATAAGTTGCTTCACACACCATGAAATCGGGAGCAGGTAGTGAAGTTATGTCACTTAGTCCGTCAATCGTTTTTTGATGGAAAGTAGAAATATCACCACTATAAAAGAACTTACCTTCAGGTGTTTCAAGGTAGATACTGACAGCCCCTAAAATGTGTCCGGATCGGATAAACTGTACACGCCAGCCGTCCCATAGTTCTATCCACTGTCCACTTTCAAGCGTCTGTATCCGCGCCAATGTAGTGTCAACGGCTTCTTGTTTGAAAAGGGTATCTTCCGCTTCAGTTTCCATCACGCGCACAGCGTTGGTGAGCATAACAGACGACAGACGTTGTGTCCCTACTGTTGCGTAGATCGGCGCGTTCGGATAGAGCGCGTGCGCCATCGGTAATGCGCCTACATGGTCAGCGTGTGCATGCGACACAAAGATCGCATCTAAAGTCGGCGCACTCTGTTTGAGAAACTCAAGGTCAGGTAATGCGTCACGCCCTGTCTGATTGACGCGTATGCCGCAGTCAAAGAGGAGATAGCGACCAGCAACCGAGAGGAGCATGCAGGAGCTGCCGACTTCACCCGCGCCCCCTAAAAAGACATAATTCATTTTTGAGGTCTTACCTTTCTATTTTCGCACGCCACTCGGCATCAGATGGTTTTGTGCCGATCCGATGCATAACATCGCGATACAGTTCAGGCACCCATCGCAAATCACCGCTATATGCGAGACAATCATCGGTGTCGGGTTCCGGGGAGATAAGCAGACTTTGTAACGATTCAGTCAATAGTTTTATCATCAACTGAGAGAATGCGTCCCATTTTATTTCTAATATTTGGTGCCAGGGTATATCATACCCTAACTTTTCGTAAAAGTTTAGCATCTCTGCGTTATGTGTTAGAGCGAAAACAACCGGAGAATAGGCAGGGGTGGGTGTTTGTAGCAGCCGGTGTAGATGTATACCGCGGCGTTGTTTCCAACGCGTGAGGAAAAAGATAAACACATCCCCGCTATCCTGCTGAACTTGGTAAGCACAATATTTTTGTGTTTGCGGCAGACAATAGTGTCCGCCTAAGCGACTTTCATCAAATTCGGGTAGCGGCGGTAGCAGTCTTTCTAAACGTAGCGGGGATACATCTACATAGTTCATATTCAGTGTGATGGCTGTTTGTCGTATCTCAAGCGGTAACTCGTTTTCTGCTCTTTTCTTTCCGCGTTTTCGTTTCATGGTTACTGATCGTGTGTGTCTGCGGATTCAAAGAGGTTGAGCTGCTGTATGTGAGTGTCTGTCGGTTCTGTCTTGTGGCGGCGTTTTCTGCGTTTGAGTTCGCGTTTTTTCATCGGTATTTCCGCAGGGTTCAAAAACGGTATTGTCTCGCCTTCACCTGCCATGACATGCTCCGGCAAGCGGATAGTCCCGTTCAGGAAACTGCTGCGTGCAACTGCGTGATGTATCGCAAGCGTAGCATAAGTGGAGAGCCGCGTGCCGAAGTCGAGATCGTAATTAGAAATCGCTGTGCAAAGCCCGACAATACCATCTGCCATCAAATCGTCCGCAGAGATACCCAACTCAAAGTTTTCATACTGCTGCACGACAAAACGGACGAGGCGTAAGTTCGCAAGTATCAACCTTTCACGCGCATTCTCATCACCCGCTTGGGTCTCACGTAGAAGCTGCTGTTCTTCATAGTCCGCGAGTATTTCATGCTCCAACGCTTTCGCGTAAACCGCTTCCTGCCTCACCGATACCACCCCCTGTCAGTGAATATAAGAAAGGTATCTGTATTTCATTTAAAACAGGACTATTCGGCCATCTAACGTTTCAAAACGCCTGGGGTTTCTGCCATGATTATGTTCTTTATACCAGTGGCAGTCTCTACAAAGTGCTTGTAAATCCTCAAGATTTTCCTTTCCTATATTCTTATACGTGAGATGATGTGCAACTGTAGCTGTGTTTGAGCAACCTTCTTTTTCACAAATGGATGTCCACTCCACCGTTTGGAATTTGATAAGTTCAACGCGCTTGCCAGAACCAGTGTAAGCAATTTGCAAAACTGGATTACCAGTCACTACTGTAAGTTTTGCACGCTCCATTACTGCGTTCCTTTTGCGCTTCCACGCATCTGAACGTAGATAATGTTTATAGCGAGGATTCTTTATATCTCCTACACGAATGTTAGGAAACGCGTCATACCATTCCATGATGTAATAATGCCAATTTGTGATTAGGTTTATGGGACAAATTTCCTCTCCAGTTATTACACCAATATCACCTGCGTAATCACAAGCTTCAAGCTTATTTAAATCCTCTTGAGAGCTTGCCATATACATTAGCATCGCTTCATCATCAAAATCGCCTCTACAGAGTTTATAGGGGGATGGGTTTGGATTGTCAGGCACATTCGGACAGATTGTCCCTGCTTTTCCAGTCATTTCATAAACCCGTGTTAACACATTTTTTGCCATTTCTTTAGGAACCTCCTCATTTTCAGGTGTTTTCCAGTAATTCTCCAGTTCAAAACGACTTATTGCGTCTCATGATTACCATTATACTTGAGACTGCTGAGCATATCAATGTTTATATTGTGAGTCTACCATAAATGAATGATTTGGATCAGAAAACATGCTATACTATAAGAAAATATGTTGATTGAAAGGCACGCGGTCAGGCGTACCTTTCGGTGAACAACACAAAATTGGAAATGTGTTGTTAACTTAATGCAAGCCTAAATTATAACAGGCTTTAACGGCTACGTCAGTAGTCACCGTAAGATTTTATAATGAATTATGCACATATTGAAAATGGCGTTTTGAAGTATCAGATTGAGGTTGCTGGCGTTGAAACATGTGGTATGAACAAGGAGGCTGCTCATGCAGTTTCTGCAGTTGCTTTAGGGTTTGCGACTGGTATCAAGATAGGACAAAATGAGGAACGCATATTCAAGACTTATGCATCGCAGCTGGAGCGTTTTTTTGGTGCTAAGATTTCTACATACAGTCCGCCTACAGACATCTTTGACCATTATCGCCTGCTTCTACCGCTGCGCGGATATTTTGACGACTCGCCAGAGCGATTCTGCATTCTTTTTCGTATTACACGCGCGAGATATAGTTCAACACAGTAGAACATAGCGAAAATGAGAGGCAAGTAATATATCGGTTCCCTGCCTCTCATTTTTTCTTGCGTCTGCGTTTTCTCTTTTGATCGTGGCGTGCGACTGTAGAATAACTGATGTCAAGTATCTGTGCAACCTCGCCTCTCGATTTCTCTTTGAGGAGTTGATTTATCTGTTCAATCGTTTCGGGGGGCGTGGGTGTGCCTTTGTTGCCTGCCCGTGCTGCCGCGCGTAGTTGTTCCGCCTCACCGAACTCCAGCCCATAAGTGAGCGCGACAACTTTTATGAGTATCTGACTGATGTATCCAGCCGACAGACCGGTAGCGTTGCTAATTTCGTCCGTTTTCAGCGTTTTCCACGCATCTTTTGGCGTGTTTGGGTGTGTAAGCCAGTCTTGTAATTTCTGTTGTTTTGGCGGTAATCTGTTGTCCATACTGCACCTTTCTGATAGATGTAGAGATACGCGGGACGGCTATGCATCCGTCCCGTCATTTTCTTGTTCTTGCTGTTTGTCCATACTGTCAACGAACTGTTGAACCGATTGTATCAGTTCCGTAATCTTGTCAACGACTTTGGCGTTTTCAAGGATAGCATCTGCGGAAGCCTCTAAAGCCTGCGCGTTGCCTGAGGCTTTCATTTTCTTAAATCCTTTGGCGATATACTCGGTATCTTCTGTGATGCTTTCAAAGCGGTTATGAATAATCTCAACCATCTCTTGTTGTGCATCCGATTCAACATGAAAGACAAGGGCGCGCACTCTATCTTCCGTGAGATTATATTCAGCAGCCGTCTCTTTGATGTCAAGTTCTTGTAGCGTGCCATCATTATGGAGTTTGCGACTGAGGGCCCATTGGCATCCTTGTTCATCGGGTTCAAACAGAGACGTTAGGTTGCGGTTCCAGTGGCTTATCATATCCATCCAGTGCCGGAACCGCGAGACAGAGAATCCCTTGACCATTTTATCAGGGTTTTCAATGGGTGTCTGGCTGAGTATTGCGAACACCTCATCCTGTTCATCTTCATTGCTGCGAGCGTATCCGAGATTTTCTATGAGTTGTGTGTAGTTATCAAACTTATAGAAGTCGGCATCAAGTGCTTTCTGCCACATCGCTTCAGATTTCTTGAATAAGGCAGCTCGCATTTTCTGCACCGCTGTGGCAGCCGCTATCCGTGCAGCTTCGGTAAAATCGTTGATTTCCAGTTCAGACATATTATACTTTGATTGGATACCGAGTTGGGATAAAATCTCGTGTTCCGTTGTGTTATGGATACCGAGTTTGTGTATAGCTTCATCTTTTGCGTTGGTCAGCAATGCCCAGGGGATATGTGCCTCGCGGAGTATCAATTCAACGTAATCATCAATATAGCGTTGGCGTGTATCTGCGTCTAAACTCTGTTCAACCTGTGTGTTGTTTCCGATAGACTTTGTTTCCATTGTCGCCTGCTTGCCGTATTTGTTGATATACTTTAACTTACTGGGTCTTTTATACGTGGGATCGTAAATCTCACTATCATTATTTATAGTGAGATTTTTGACGATTTCTCCGACAAGTTGAGCGGAAACGTTACATTGCGTGGCGATATGCGCGTTTGCCCAGATTTTCCCTTTTTTGTGGGTGAGCCAGCGTAGCACGGCAATGCGTTTTTCCTCGTTGGTACGCCTGCGTCCGCGTTTACCGTTCTCTTGTGTCGCGAGCAGCAGTGCCTCGTCACGTGTTTTGCCTTCCACCTCAAATTCCACGCGGTGTTGTTCTCCGAATTCGCGTTTGACAGCCTCAATGGTATGAAACCCTGACCAGAGATGTTTATCTGCGGTGATTTTCGGGAATTCCAACCATTCTTTTTGCCAGTCATCTTCACCATAATCGCGGATGGCTTGTCGGTATTCCTCAACAATATCTTCATTGAGTTTCGGTAGCGTATTGATACTGTGGTCAATGACAATTTCAATGATTAAGTGTTCTTCATAAGTATTACTCCAGTCCCTTCTCATCTGTGTATCCTCCTCATTTGAGATTAGATTTATGCGGACACCCGTATTTCGTAGTGTGTCCCTTTTTTTAATCTACGCGTGGCAGATTGAATACGCTTTTTCGGGCTTGCACCGAGTTGTCTGCTGTCTCAGAAAGCGTAGGCAGGTAGCGAATTGCCACCTGCCCGATAGTGTTTTCATTCTTGCGTGTTCTTGCGTTCCGGTAATTGTGGGATACCCAACGCTTTCAAGATACGTTCAACGGTGTTGCCGATGCGTATCGGTACATATTTCCATTCTTCGTCATCAATTTGTCCAGCAAAGTCTTTGAGTATCTCTGTGAGTCGTTGTTCAGGGGATTGCTTTTCCGCCTCTGCGAGTTGGAGTGTGTCTATGACCGCTTGATTATACGCTTCGGCAGACAACAAGAACGGGGTGCCGCTCTCTGCATCTTCAGGATGCACGATATAAGCGGCATCATTCAGGTAAGAGTTGACAGCCCCGAACCAACCGCGACGGGATCCCCCCAGTGGCATGACATTGTGTTCTTGACACCACGCCAGAAACACGGGATCGTCTATTTCCCCCTGCGGTATCGGTTCCACGGTGGCTCTGATACACAAATTGACGAAAGTTTCCTCTAACAGTGCAACTTCGTATTTATAGCCGTCTGTGTTGACCGCTTGTATGACGAGCTGTATCGGTGCGACTTCACACGCTTCATCAAATGCGTCTATCCAGTGTCCGATTTTTTCAGAATATCGCATCTTGACAGCCGTCTCACCGTCTTGGTGTATGGTGATTTCAGTCGGGTCAACGTTGACTTGGTAGTTCGGGAACATGCGTCCGATTGCGAGTGCGAGTGGGCAATTATCACAATCGCCCTGTAAGCCGTCTGCTATATCCTGCGGTGTCAGAAACCCGCGTAATCCGTTGAGTTTTTCAAAATCAATGTGCATTTCAAATCTCCTTTTTAGTCCGCAACCCAAACGATGTGTTGCGGTTCTAATGTAACCCTTTCCACACCGGCAGCTTTGAGTTCCGCCTGTGTGTGATAGTGTTTCCCATCGGTATCGGTCAGGCATTCCACCTGCCCGACTACATCAATCCTGCCTGCCCATTCTTCCCAGTCATCGCCATCGTTAAAAAAGACAGTCGCGCCCAACTCATCAGGGTGTGGGTTGTATTGAAGGCAGTGCTTATCTATTTGAGGTGTTTCAGGTGCGTCTACAACGTGTATTTTGCCGTTCTCTATACCGAGTAACTCTAAAGTGAGTTCAATTTCCTCAATAAGACGACTTTCAAGGTAGTCACTGAGATTTCCAACCTCTATGTTGATAGTCATAATCTATTGTTTCAGGGACAGTTGCCTGTCCCTGCTCCTTTAGCCAAAGCATGTATGTTCACTGCAATTGCGGGCTGAGTCGTAAACGCAGTCACTGGCTTGGTATCTCTCTTTATATGTACCCAAGAGTTCACCGACATTGCCGCGTTGATGCGGGATAGGTTCGTCCTTTTCTAAATTGCGTCTGTAGACATGGAATTTGCAATTTCTCTCTACAATGTGAAAAACTGCGCGAAAAGGTGTCCGTTTGGCTGCCTCTTGGAGTTGTCTGTCAAGGGCGATTTCTCTGTTTTGCTGTGCGCGGTCGGTGTCCGTGTAATTGTCTGCAAAGGTTCGGATTTCACCGAATACACTCTCAACCTTTTTCATCAGGGTTTCGGTCTCGGTGGCGGACGCGCCTACGCTAAAAAGTAGGTGGTCTTGTAACTCGTTCTTTGCGTCAAGGGCTATGCTATCAAAGCGTTCGCGATTATGTGCCATGTTCGGTTTCCTTGTAAGGTGTGGGGTGGCTTTGTTGCCACCCCGTTGGGTTGTTAGGCAGCGATAGCCACCTCGTAGTCAAAATCTTTGTCAGCTGATTGTCTGATGACCAGTTCAACGGGCGCGACGACATTCTCGTTGTCAAAGATGTCTATCCAGTTGAACAGATTATCCGTGACAAGCAGTCTGACCAGATTGTTTGTGTCTTTGTAAATGTTTATCTCAACGACATCAATGGTAATTTGATAGTCGGGGAACATTCTGCCAACAGCTAATGCGACAGGGCAGCGTTGGCAATCGCCCCCGATCCCTGCTAATATATCAATGTCGGTGACCTGCCCCCGCATGCCTTCAATGTGTGTCCAATCCATATTTTCAGGTTCCTTCTGCGAAAAAACGCTCAGATTGCGTTCTGACGTGGGTTTGAGACACGGGATAGGTGATAACCCACAGGAATATGTAAGCTATTCACCTATCTTGCCTCTGTGCTATTCACATTTCGGTTTCGGTGCGCGTACCCCGCCTTCATCTAAAATCCGTTGATGAGGGAGCAGTCGGATACCGACAATCGCTTCCATGCCGAATCCGGGGCCAATCTCTGTATAGTAGAGATTGCTGCCTCTTTTCAACTCGGCATCGTTGACGATTCTACGTTCACCTGTCTCTAAAGTGAGTTCATACTGGTTGACGTGTTGCATTCTTTTGACCTCTGTGGTAAAATACCACGACTTCATTGTATACTCTACTGTAGCAGGGATTGATATGGTTCCTGCTACTCTCAACTTACCCGATGTAAGTTGTAGATACGGAAGGACGGAGTTGAACCGTCCCCTCGCACCGTCTGCGTTCCGTTAGTCTTTGAGTTGCGGTCGGTAAAAAAACCTACCCCGCTGTCTTACATGCGTCACCTCTGTCAAAATCCCGTATGTTATAACTGGCTTGGAGTTCGGCAGACTTTATGTCCATCGCCCGTAACGCTGCGAGCGTTGTGAGTTTCTCCCCCGCGTCCGTCTTGACAAAATCAATCTTGCCATCTATGTCTACGCGCACCGTCCAAAATTGTGTGTCTCCATCCGCCAGTTCAACGCGGAGATGTGACTCATACGGGACGTCCTCGTGGAGAAGCGGTTTCGGGTCTATACACCCGTCAGCGTTGAGGTCAAGGTCAAAGTGTGGCAGCAGTTTAGAAAAATAACTCGGTGCTGTCCAGTTGCCGAACAACTTTTCAATGTAGTCGGGACAATCTTCAAACCTTTTATCTGATAGCCACAGACAACTTTTGCGTCCATCATCGCCTGTTTCTACACACGCCTCTATAATGCCATCGGCAAGGATACCGATGATAACCACCTGCCCGAACGGTGTGATGTCGTTAAGTTGCGGTGTTTGGTCATCACAAATCTTGACCTCAGCCGTGTCAAAGCAGAGAGTTGTGGTCTGTTCTGGGGTCTCTGCGGTATCTTCAAGAATGTCAACGCCTATCATGTTGTCGGCATACTTATCAGAGATAAAGCCCTGTCTATTGTCCGGTGTGATTACACGTTTGCCTAATAACATCGTCTAACTCCTTTATAGAAAGTGGGAGCGCGCTGGTTAAGCGCGCTTTCCGTTTAGTTACCGAATTCCAAGAGCGTCTCGCGAAAGAGGTCTTGGTATTGTTGTTCAAGTGATTTTACTTCGCTATTGTCATCCATGAGTTTCTGGTCGTGAAGTTCCAACTCGGCAGAGAGTTCACACAGTTTATTGATACGCGCTTGTAAGTCTTTCTGCCGTTCAGACAACGGGGCAGGTGTCTGCGGGTTTTCCGCTGTAGGCGGACACCGATACATCTCATCGTACCGCATGTGTTCTGTGACGAATTTCGCAGGTAATACCTCGCGTCTGAGTACATACACGTCTATTTCCGCATCATCAGGTTGCGTAATGTTCCTGACTTCCCAAACGGGACGCGGGTGTGAGGTGATATAGTTATCCCGAACCAGATTGACTTTATCCCCGACTTCAAAGACTAAATCCCTGAGTACATGCCACTTGTCATTGTCCAAGTGGTAATCGCTCTTGATTTGCCACCCGCCATGCATCCAAATATACAATGACTGAATGTCCAGCTCTGACCACGCAAGGTACGCATGGAGTGATACCGTGCTGGGTGTATCGGGATTTTTGTATTCACTGATACGCCCATCGTCACCGTCTATGCTTGCCATCTCTCCGTGATAGGCTAATGCTTTCGCGGACTTTTCATCGTTGAAATGTGTGAGCAAAGTTCTGCCATTGTATTTCAACTGTGAACCCCGATGACAATAAGAAAAGGTGACGTTCCCATCTTCATTCAGATAGCCGATGTAACTGCGGCTGCCCATAATGTTTCTCCTCTAAATGATAGAGGTGCAATCGCTTGCACCTCTTGGGTTATAACGTGCAGGTTTGGTAGCCCTGCTTTTCAACTTTGACGCTGCTATCATTGCGTCTTTCGGTGACCAAGAATAACTGAAGCTGCCTTCAGAGATTTGACTTGGTCGCTTTTCTGCGGATTTGCCAAGACGGATAATTTCTTGGTAAATCTGTTCTATACTATAGTAAGACACTTGAATAACTCCTTGATGATGTGGTAAAATACCACTTGCTTTAGTATAGTAGCGGGGTGTTTTATACCCTGCTACTCCTCTCCCCTACACCGTGTAGGGTGGATACGCAGTCGAGGAATCAAACCCCATATTGACACACCAGTGCTGCGTGTGCGTATTTTTAGTCAACTATTCCGTATAATCTGTGAATTGCCCTATCCGAATACAAAACAGGGTGGCATATCCCTTGTTTTATATTCGGATAAGCATAGGACGCATTTTTTTAGTGTGCCTGTGGTAGAACCCAAGCGCATAAATCCGGTATACCTACATAAGAATACGTGTGGTAATTTCAAGAATTTCAATAAAGTGCGTCACAAGTATCCTTCCGAACAGCATATCCCAGCGAGATGAGTTTCGCGACGATTTCTGCTTCGGTAAAAGCATCAAATGGGTCTGTTTTGTTATCTTCTGCGGCTAAGGACATGGATTCACACGCCTCGCGAGCATCTGTGTAGTTGATACCGATATAGGCTTGTGTGGTGGTGACGTTCTTGTGTCCGAGCAGTTCTTTGACCATGTAGATGTCCCCGACTTTCTGGTAGAACCGCTGTGCAAATGTTTTCCGCAATGTATGCGTTGCCAGTTTTCCATTGAGTCCAGCCTTGATAAATGCGTCTTTTAGGATTTTGTGAACAGCTTGTCGTTTCGCTGCTACAATTTTGTCGTCACTCTTCTTGCGGGACGGAAAGAGCGGACGGCTGGGGTCAATATCACCGAAGTGCTGTTTATGCCATGCGATGACATCACAAATAGCAGTGATACCGTCGCGATTGACGGGGATTGTTCGTGACGTTTCGCGTCCTTTGACGATGGCACGGTCAAATTGGAAATCGGTTACAGGTTTATCGTTTTGCCAAACATCTTTTATCTTGATCGCGAGCATTTCTGAGACGCGTCCACCGATGGAAACGCCTAATAGAAACAAACTTCTATTTCTTACCTCAAAAGTGCCATCAAACGCCGCGATGACGCGGCGAATTTCGTTATTCGTTAAGGGCCTTGTGCCTTTCATGTGTGATACTCCTTTGTTAAGATTTAGTAGTGTCTTGTGCTTTCCATCCGGTTAACAATGCGTCAAGCCGTTTGCGCATTTCTGCGATTTCGTCAAAAGTTGCTTGTATCCGCGCTTTTTGGAAACCGCACTTACTAAGAAATATCAGGGACGCGTCACCGCGCCCCTGTCCCTGTGTTATTCACATTCAATTTCGTCCAAGATGTTTTGGCAGCTGATGGATAAAACCTTGAGTTTCTCCCGTAGTCCAACAGTGTCCTGTCCAAATACGCGTGCCAAACATGCGTTAGCGATGTCGCGGAGTTATTTCACATCTTCATCAGAGATTGTGTTTACGTTCTTGTGAAAGTATGCGTCCCATCTCCGTCCAGTTGCTAACATCAAAGAGACACCCCCTTTTCGCGTTTCAGGATTTCCTTGAATTCAGAAATGATGTCAACATAAAAGTCGGGTGGCAGTAAGCCTGTAGCCGATTTTCTTACCTGTTCAATGCGTTTGGTTACGGTCGGTTCATCCCATACTTTCGTGTCTGTCTCCGCCACCTTGAACATCAAAGCGGCAAGCGCGCTTAATGTGATCATCATCGTTTCCACCTCATAACTGTGTCTTACTCACGATGTAGCCGATAACTACCCAGAACAATAAGGGGAAGGCTGTCAATGCAAGTAAGACAAATAAAATGTTTATCACGATTACTCCTTGCTTTTTTACCTGTCTCAAGGTAAAATCGTTAGATACATTGTAATTTCAGTTAAGGGGAGAGATACCTGTCTGTCCCCTTTTCTGTAGCCCTGTGCTACAGAATACGCAAGCGGGGAGTTGAACCCCGCCAAGGCGTACCGTCTACGTTGCGTTGGTTGCGTTGTGATTCGCTTGAAGTTCATTGATTGTCTCTTGAATCTTGAAGCTTATCACGTTGTTTATGTCAAAGCCATTCTTCTCACAAATCTCTTTCAGCATGTCCGAGAGTAAGAAACTATAGTAAAGTTTAGAATTAATGATACATATTTATGATTTCATCTATGGCT
>JAPPES010000160.1 GCA_028824125.1 Candidatus Poribacteria bacterium | reverse complement strand
CTATAAAAAACGGTGTTTACAGGTCTAAAATCTTATAGGTAGCAACTTGGGTTATCTTAATAGATTCACCATATTTTTTGAAAGTGTAACTTGACAAAGAAACACTTAAATGGTATGATTGCATATTGTATTACACAATAATTATACAGAGGAAAGCCGGGTTATTCCCGGTCCCTTATGTAACCAATTGAATATAATCAGTTGATAAATCGCTGGTTTTCGCTATCCGATGATGATATTGAAACCATCATGACTGAAGAATTAGAAACGGTAGCTAATATTGAACCTTCAGGCAAACTCACAACGACTTGGACTACTATTAAAACCCATTGACCTACTCCTTAACCTAAAGAGCGCGTTGATTTCAAGACTGAGTGTGGTCAATGCTGGACACACTCAGTCTTGTTGAAGGTATCACTAAACGGGAGGGTTTAATGTCACAAAACCCGATCTTTCATGATTACACTTTTGGTGATAAAGAGCGCAAAAAATTAGATTGTGACGGGCATTATGTTCTTCCCGGACTTTTGACTGCTGATGATCAGAAACGATTGACAGAAGCGTTGGTTCGGATTCAATCGTTAATACCTGGATGTAAGGAGGGGCATGAACCTAACCGATTTTCTGCCGAATATGATACTTATCTCGAAAGTGTGATTGCACATCCACAGATGCTTGAACTTGCACGAAAGGTTTTGGGTAAAGATATCCGATACGACCACTGCGTTAGCCTTAATCGACCCGGTGGCAATGGTGGTATTGGTTGGCATAGCCACGGATATTCAGACGATGATTCGCGCTACGGTTTTGTCCGTATTTTCTTTTATGTCAACGGATTTGAAGCGGATGATGGCGGCTTGAAGGCTATTCCTGGAAGCCATCTTTACCGAGATGGAAGAATTCATGGTGGAACAGATGATGCATTACGAGAAGGTTGGTTGGCAGGAAAAACACATCCAGAAACCGGTGAACCTTTACAGATTCAGGCGTTATCCGTACCGCCTGGAACGGTCATATTGATGTGGACACATGCGGCACATGCAGTAACACCGAAAAAACAGGATAGTGATACGCGGTGGTGCGTCGTTTACGCCTATCGCAATCCCGGCAAACCTTCTGTAGCCCGTTGGATTACGCCCGAATTTGAACAAAAACCAATCCCCGGAGCAGAAGGGTTGATGTCTCTTTATTAAATCTATCAAAAAAGTGTGAACTTAGGAATTTTATGCCACAAAAACCGATTTTCTATGATTATACCTTCGGCGATCAAGAGCGCAAGGAATTAGATCGTAATGGTCATTATGTGCTGCCGAAACTTCTTACTACCAATGCTCAGAAACGATTGACTGAAGCGTTGGCTCGGATTGAATCGCTCATACCTGGTGGTAAAAAAGGATATGAACCGAACAGATTTGCCGCGGAATATGATAGTTACCTCGAAAGTCTTATCCCACATCCGCAAATGCTTAAACTTGCACGCGAAGTGCTTGGCGAAGAGATACGTTATGACCACTGTGTGAGTCTCAATCGCCCCGGCGGCAATGGTGGTATCGGATGGCACAGCCACGGATACTCTGAAGACGATCCCCGTTACGGTTATGTCCGTATCTTCTTCTATGTCAACGGATTTGAAGCGGATGATGGCGGTTTGAAGACAGTACCTGGAAGTCATCTGTACCGAGATCCCAAAATTCAGGCAGCAACAGATGAAATATTACGAGAAGGTTGGTTGGCAGGAAAAACGCATCCTGAGACTGGCGAACTCTTGAAGATCCAGACGCTATCAGTGCCACCGGGAACGGTCGCCCTGATGTGGACACATGCGGCCCATGCCGTAACGCCAAGAAAACAAGATAGCAACACCAGATGGACAGTCGTTTATGGATATTATAAACCGGGTAAAGACCCAGGTGAAAGGTGGATTACACCGGAATTCGAACGAAAACTGATACCGGGCGCAGAAGGATTGATGTCACCTTACTAAGTAACTCAAGTTGCTACCTATTTTGCAAACGCTCTTGTAGGAGTGAATCAACGCAGCATACGCTTTTGGCATGCTGCGGGTTTGTAACCCCGATTTAGAACCGTTCAATTTTGTAAGTAGCAACACCTAAGCAGCGATGCCACAAAATAAACCCCATATTTTATTACTCATCAACGATGAACACCGTCCCGATATATTGCCAATAGAAGGTGACACGGCTATCCGCACGCCGACACTTTCTCGGTTTATGGATGAGGGGACATACTTCCGTAATGCCTATACGCCATCGCCAGTTTGTGTGCCTGCCCGACAAAGTTTTCTTTCGGGACTCTATCCACGCAACTGTGGATGCCTCAACTTCGGCGACCCAATGCCAACAGAAGTCCGAACCATTCCCGGACATCTGGGGAACTACGGCTATTATTCGTGCTGTGCAGGCAAAATGCACTTTGTCGGTACTGATGTCATGCACGGTTGGCATGAACGTGTTGGACGCGATATTATCGGAAATAACGGTTATCCTTACTCCGCTGTGAAAGACGAACACTACGCAAAGACCGAACGAGAACCCGGAACCGGCATGAAACAGAACAAAGTCGCGCAGGAAATCCGAGATGCGCAACCCGGTATAGGGCATTGGATGCTCCACGATCAATACACCGTAGATGGCGCCCTGCTGTTTCTTGAAGAGTTTTTTGTCAATGCCTCTTATGACCGACCTAAGTCAAATCCACTCTGTATGGCTGTAAGTCTATGGGCACCACACTATCCGTATCAGTGCCCACTTGATCTATTCAATTATTACATGCAACGCGTCCAACCGATTGTTGAAGAACCAAATGAGAAGTTTGGATACGACAACTTTTTCAGAGTTCAGGTGGGTAAAGATGTAACCTACCGTCAGGCACATCGCGCTACTGCTGCGTATTATGGAATGATTGAATGGATGGATGCACAGTTTGGTAGAGTGATTGAGAAATTGGAACACCTGAATGTGCTTGACGATTTTATCATCGTCTTTCTCTCCGACCACGGTGAGATGCTCGGCACAAAAGGACTGTGGGAAAAACAGAGTTATTTTGAAGCCTCCGCTCGTGTCCCTCTTTCAATTTGGTATCCAAAGAAGTTTGGTAAAGAACCAAAGATTGTTGAACAGAATGTATCTTTGGTTGATCTCTTCCCAACGTTATGTGAGTTAGCGGAAATCCCCGCACCTGAAGAACTTGATGGAAACTCGCTTGTACCGTTGATTGAAGGGAATACTGATGAGTGGGATGATACTGTCTATAGCGAACTGTGGCGTGCGCAAAACGGACCTTCTGTGATGGTTAAAGAGGGAAGCTTGAAGTATTTTCGTTTTAATAACGATAAGGGATGGCCCGACCAGCTTTTTGACCTTTCTAAAGACCCAGACGAACGAAACAATCTGATAGATGATGCTGATTATGCAGATGTGCTTTTGAGACTTAAGGCAAAAGCAGACGCATTACCACCACCGCGCCGCAAGGATGAAAACAACTGCTTTGTTGATCCTCATCGCCCGATTATAGTTTAGCATCATTACAAATTAACAGGTTGACAATATTAACCCAATATTCATGAGTCCAAAGGTATATGATTATGGAAAAGGAAACCTGGCAAGAACATTTAGAAGCGCTACTTGCTGAAACAAAAGCACGTTATGTGAATTCGATTGTAAGGAATGCTTACACAGACTCTGAAACTATATTGTATTTTCAGGAAAAAATAAAATCAAATCTTGAGATATTGGAAGGTTATTTAACAGAGGAAATCTATGAAGGAACAAAATTAATTGATCTATTAATCGGCACAGGTAGAGAATATGAGATTATGAATGCGGAGTTGAAGCTTGCAGAGTCTGAGGTGCAACTTATAAAAGCAGAATTAAAGCTGTATGATAAAATGATCGACATAGATTGGGCTTTGAATCGACAAGACCAACTAATTTCTCGGTTTCTTGCTGAAGACGCATTAAGACTATCTGAAGCAGAAGTAAGATTTACGGAAGCAGAAGTCCGACTGGCAGAAAATTATGTAGCAAATATAGAACTTGATATGTTTTACGATCCTTACAATGAAGCTGCTAAATACATCGCTGATCATGATAGGTGGTTAGATTCACTAGAGATGTATGAACTTGAAGCGGTAGTAATTCCAGAGAAATATGACGAAATGGTAGAATTATCTGATTATTATTATATGAAAGGATGTGCAGATTTAGAATTTGAAAGAGCATCAACAGAAGTGCGGATTGCAAAATTGAAAATGCGTCTTGCCAAAGAAGAATTATGTGTTGCTAAGTCAAAATTGATTCTTGCAGAATTAGAAAAGAGAAACGCAGAATTAGAAAAGAGGAAAATAGAATCCAAAAAACCTGATCAGTTGATTAGGTAAGTGTATGTGTAATACCTGCTGTTTTGTTAAATCTATGACGAGTTATAGCAGATCATTCAGCTCTATGAGTATAACATCCTCTTTTAATGCCCTCCGTTTGAGTGCATCTGTAAACCCAAATAACTGCTTTATTGACTCCCATCGTCCGATTGCTTGATCAAATAGGTTTGCCGTGAACGGTAGTAGTTTTGAAGATGTTTCAACCGTTCTCCGTTTCTTGCTACTAAAATTTGAGTGTTTCTTCCAAGCGATTCATTATCTGATAAAAGTCGTCATTTTTCCACTATAAGCATCTTTGATACGTTGCGCATGGTTCAAAAGCAAATCCAATTCTTGTATCTCTTGATAAGAAAAGTAGCCATATTCGGTTGTTTCGCAGCTAAGCCGAAGTTCACCACCCACTATTTCCGCTTCAAAACATAATGCCACTAACTGGATTTTGTTTCCATCTTGATACACAATCAACTCGTGTGGGGTTGTGTAAATACCGATTAAGCGCTTTATTTTCACTTGTAAACCGGTTTCTTCTTCTACTTCTCTAATACATGCTTCACTTGCACTCTCCCCAGGCTCCATGCCTCCACTCGGCAAGCACCACTGGTTATTATCTTCGCGTCTCGTTAATAGAATCTTTTCGCGCTGCGGATCAAAAATAACAGCCGAACACCCAACACGAATTACACCATTTTGCCCAACGCGATTTCCGGTAATGATTTTAGCCATTGCTATTTCTCCATCGCATATCGCGCGGCGGTAGATGTCCCTGTTCGGGCACGGTCCCTCATCCATAACGCGCTTTTTCTCGCCATCGGGAACACGCTCGCGGTAAATCTTGGGCGAGACTGTTAAATGTAAATGTGAATGCTATCAACAGTGCTGTAAA
>JAPPES010000128.1 GCA_028824125.1 Candidatus Poribacteria bacterium | reverse complement strand
TGCCCGTCTACATCCCGCAAGCTAAAGCATGGGGATTTGACGGAAAGAGTGTTAATCTTGAGAAGTTAGGACTTCAGGGGAACCCAATTAAGAACAAAAAACCCCTTCTTGCACTCTTGGAAAAGAACCCTAATGTGAAGATATATCTCAAATGGGGTGGTGAACCGTTGCCTGTTACCTTATCCCATTTCCAGGCGGAACGCACCGATGCAGGCGTTGTCCTCAAATGGGCAACCGAATCAGAGGTTGACAACGCAGGATTTTTCATATACCGTAGTGAAACAAAGGATGATGAATTCAAGGTCGTCAACCCGACAATGATTCAAGGTGCTGGTACGACAGGTGAACGCAACGAGTATACATGGACAGACACCTCTGCAAAACCGAATACCATCTACTATTATCAGATAGAGGATGTATCGCATGCAGGCGTTCGCAAGCAGTTAGCAACGGTTCGCCTAAGAGGGTTTGTGTCCGCAAGTGGTAAACTTACAACGAGATGGGCAGATTTGAGAATGCGTAACTAAAATTGAAAGGTGTGCAAAAATTATGAGAAAAATAGATGAAAGTGATCCTCCTTTAACAGCTTACAAACCGTTGTACACACCTCCGATTCCGATAGCATGTATCCTATTACTGCTATTTTTCTTTCTGATTATCGGATGCGGTCCATTAGGCATAACTGACCCGCAATCCGATTCCCCTTACGCCAATTCTCGCTCAAATTCAAAACCCACTAAAACATGGCCCATCAAACGCACGCTTATCAGCAACGAAGTCAACTGCATTGCAGCCGATTCAGAGAATGTGTGGATTGCTACAGCAAAAGGTGTCTCGCGTTGGCGACGCAGCGAAGACAGATGGGTTCATTACACGATGGAAAACGGATTAGCGAATGATATGGTCAACGCTGTTGCGGTTGATGGGAAATGGGTTTGGTTCGCTACAGATGAAGGTGTAAGTAGATACGATAGCGAAACCGATGCCTTTTCAACCTTCCGCGACATTGATGGACTCGCAAGTGATCAGGTTTCCTCCATTGCTGTGGATGGCAACTACGTTTGGTTTGGAACATCAAACGGGCTGAACCGATATGACAAAACAATTGACAGTTGGGCAGTCCGCACCCGAAAAGATGGCTTAGTGAGCAGGATAGTTACAACAATCGCTGTTGAACCGGAGTATGTTTGGGTCGGCACTGACAGAGAGATAAACCCTGATCCACACGGATGGGATGAAGATCCGAGGTTTAGCAAAGGCGGTGTGAGTCGTTATCATCGAGACACCGATTCTTGGAATAACTATACAAGATCGGATGGCTTAATAGACAATGAGATCGCTACGATTGCCGTGGATGACGACAGCGTTTGGTTTGGTACACAACACAGGGGCGTTAGTCAATACAATCAGGTTGACCAAACGTTTGTTAAGACATTCACTAAAACCGATCTGTTAAAAAGCAATTTCATCTCCTCTATCCGAACTGATGGGTTTCAGGTTTGGTTTGGGACTGCCAATGCAGGTGTGCATCGCTTCATCAAACCTGTCAATACTTGGGTGCATTACACAAAAGCAGACGGATTAGCGAGTAATAATGTGAGTTGGATTACCACACAAGGTAATGACGTTTGGTTTGCAAGTAAAGAAGACGGTGTAAGCCGTTTTGATAAGGTTAGCGGTAAATGGATAATCTACAAACAAGCCGATTTCTTGGCGGATAACGATGTCCGAGACATAGCTCGTGATGCTGAGGGAAACCTCTGGATAGCCACAGTCGCTGGGGTTTCAGTTTTTTCTCCTCAAACGCGTAGTTGGGAGGTTTTCTCTAAAGAGGATGGGCTGCCAACCCCTTACGTCATGTCAGTAGATATATCGTCACAATCAACTGAATCTGAACTGAGCAAATTAAGCAAAATCACAAAGGCACAGATTTGGATCGGCACAGCGCGAGGACTCGGTTCAAGCACGCATCTTGGTGGTCAGTGGACATTCCACCGTCCCTCTCAAGCGGAAGCTTTTGTGACGGTTGTTGCCACTGGCAACGGGTCAGACAATCTTGGTAACGCAGAACAAATTTGGCTTGGTACAAATTTAGGTCCCGCAATGTATGGCATGAACTCTAAAGAATGGACACAACTTGCGTTACCAAACTCACCCAAAAATCCACTGATATTGTCTGTTATTATTCATGACGGAGATGTCTGGTTCGGTGGTGTAGAAGGTGTTTGGCGATATTCAGTTGCGGATAAACAGATGCATCAGGTTACTGAAGGGCTTAAAAACCCTTACGTTAACGTGCTGCTTTCCGTAGACAATGTGCTTTGGGCAGGGACGCAGGGAGGGCTCGCAAAATATGACAGTACACAGCAGCGTTGGACGCCTGTTTCCTTAGGGTCTAAATTGTCGCCTCTAAGTATTACAGCTCTCGCTTACCGAGAAGGCGTGCTTTGGATCGGCACACCACAGGGATTGGGAAGTTATACGATTGCCACTGAAAAGTGGAATTCTCTGAAAAAATCTTACAACATTCGCGACATAGTGTGTGACGAAGATGGGAAACTTTGGTTAGCGACCTCTTACGGCCTTATCGAACATCACCTTATGAATGGTGAAGAGGTGACGCATCAATCCCGCCCAGTCAGAGAACCTTTAGTTGAAACGCGCGTTTCACACATCAAATTTGATGGGGATTACATCTGGTTTTCTAACTGGAGAGCTTCGCGGAATGGCGGAATATTGCGGTTTCATCGACCTACAAAAACGTGGCAGCGTTTCACCCGATTAGATATTTTTCAGTCTACTCAGAAAAAAACGATGACGGTGTTGCGTTGGACTTATGTAGATAAAGACGCTGTTTGGTTTACCACAGACTACGGCGTTCTTCGCTACGACAAATCAAAGGATACATGGCAACATTTTACGATGAAGGATGGACTTTCTGTGGACGATGTGGACAAGATTGCTGTTAGTGAAAAGAGTGTGTGGATTGTTCCGATGGCGGGCATGGAGTTGAACCGTTATGATAAAGCCGCTGGAACGTGGGAGGTTATCATCCAGCCTGATCGTGGAGAACATAGGGAAAGCTTAAGAGGATTTGCTGTTGATGGACCGGAGGTATGGTTCGGTTCAGGAGATGCTCTCACGCTCTACAATGAAAATACTAAGGAGTGGAAGGAATTTAGACCGAGAGATGGTTTGGCAGGCAGGGGTGCCGAATGGATTACGATTGACAAAGATTTTGTCTGGGTTGCGCGGTCCGAATGGGATAGAGGTAGCAACCGCCCATTGTCACGATACGATAAAAAGACAAAAGAATGGACAACGTTTTCTACCAATGATGTGCTTGCTGCGAAGACCATTAAACGTATCATCGCAACAGAAAACGATGTTTGGATACAATACAGGCCTTGGGATAACGTTGTAACCCGATATGACAGGCGCAATAAAGAATGGACTACCATCACCTCTGGTCGTGGAACGCTTGAACTTGCTGCAGATGATGACTACCTCTGGTTAGCCGCACCGAATGAGGGGCTGCGGCGGTTTCATTTTTCCTCAGGCACTTGGACAACATTTAAAGATGTTAAGGGGTTGCTGCATAATCATGTTGGGGAGTATGGACTTGCTGTAGATGAAGATTATGTATGGGTTGGCACAATCCGTGGACTTTCCCGTTATGACAAACAGAAGGAATCCTGGACACCTCTCGCGCCTTTGCCAACGCTTTCAGGACGTACCGTCCGCACAGTGGATACAGATGAACGTTTTGTGTGGGTTGGAACGGATAGCGGATTATCTCGGTACGATAAGGATTTAGGCACGTGGAAAAACTATAAACAGACAGGAGGGGAAGAGGAGATAGCAACGCACAACGGACACTGGCATCGCCATCGTCCAAAATCACGAGGGATGCTTTCTGATAACGCTGTGAGTTCTATTGTCGCTGATGAACAATACGTGTGGGTAGGTACCCGAGACGGTGCGAACCGATTTGATAAGATCGCACTGCGTTGGGATCAATACAAAACTGAGCACGGGTTGCCAGCTAACAATGTGACATCTGTCAGCACTGATGGTAACAATATTTGGGTTGGTACACATTCTGGGATAGGAAAGTATCCGAGAACTGCAGACGACCTCAATGCATGGATCGCTTATACTTCTGGCACTGAAATTCAACCCTCTGCCGTTTCTAAGGAGTTCGCTGAGTCATTGGTTACTGATGAAATTTGGTGTATTACGGCAAGCAAAAAACATGTTTGGGTCGGGACGCGCCGAGGCGTGAGTAAATACGATATTGGTCGGGACATCTGGAAGACAATCACAGCAGAGGATGGACTCGCGAGTGATGAAGTCAGTTGTATTGCCGTTGATGGTGACCGTATCTGGTTTGGCAGCGATCGAGGTGTAACGTTTTACAACGAAAAAACAGAAGATTGGCGTGCCTATACGACTAAAGACGGTCTCGTAAGCGACAAGATTACGACTATCGGCGTTGATGGTACTGATGTGTGGATTGGCACTTACAACGCTGGGATCAGTCGGTTTGACCACTTAAAAAATAGTTGGACAACTTACACGAGAAAAGATGGCTTAGCGCATAACGGTATACTTTCTATGGCTATTGGCAGCACGTATGTCTGGTTCGGCACTTATCGCGGATTAAGCCGTTTTGATAAACGCACAGGAATTTGGACAACCTTCACAGAGGCTTATGGACCAGAAGATATTTTGAGATAGCTGTCAACTCACCGCTTCTTCTCCCCTGGTAGGTGCGGTTTCTAACCGCACCATAGGCGTCAATTTAGTAAGTAACGTTTGTGCATCTAATACACCTTTCGCCCCTCTGGGGCTTTGCTATTGAGGGATCAACGCTTACTATACACCTTTCGCCTCTCTGAGGCTTTCGCAAATCCCATATTAGCACCAGCGGTGCGGAAGGTATATAGAATACACGTGCTATAAACAACCAAGCACCAGCGGTGCGGAAGGTGTATAGCACAATATCGGGCTTACAAAGCCCTCCCACAAGAGACCTGTTCTTAAATTGACGCTTATGGTGCGGTTTCTAACCGCACCATAGCCGTCAATTTAAGGGGAAAATCCATTGTGGCAGTGTCTTCAGTCCCGTAGGGACGATATGTTTATAGATATGAAATGTATACATGTCTTTAGTCCCGTAGGGACGATATGTGTATCCCAACGACATATTTTCTACATATCGTCCCTACGGGACTAAAGTGAAGGTTTTTAACGTTATCTATAAACATATCGTCCCTACGGGACTAAAAAGAGGATAAACCCAATAACCGGGTGTATCGAAAAGTGAGAATAATAATTCTTATGTTTTCTTAAATTGACGCCTATGGTGCGGTTTCTAACCGCACCATAGGCGTCAATTTA
>JAPPES010000045.1 GCA_028824125.1 Candidatus Poribacteria bacterium | reverse complement strand
TACCACACGGGGAATGCCTAAATGGCATTCATACCGTTGATTTGGCGTATTCTGCGTTGATTTGGCCAAATACCAAAAGCGCATTTGACGTTGATTCACCGTTGGAAAAAATAAATTCCGTTAATTTGATATTATACCTTATATCTCACCATTAAGCAAAGTTTCGGCAACTCGTAAATCTTCTGGAGTTGTTAATTTCATATTTTTGTAACTCCCCATGACTAATTTAACAGGGAAACCGAGTTTTTCGACCAATGCAGCATCATCAGGTGCGTCAATTCCGTCATGGCTTGCCTTTTTGTGTGCTTCTACCAATAGCGATTTCCGAAAAACTTGTGGTGTTTGGACTCGCCACAACCGATCTCGTTTCGGCGTATCAACGATGAAGGCTTCTTCATTTGCTACTTTAATAGTCTCTTTTACTGGCACAGCAGAGACAGCAGCACCCCATTCTGCTGTTGCTTCAAGACATTCAAAAATAATAGTATCATTTATAAACGGACGCACACCATCATGGACAATCACAAAATCAACATCGTCTGAAAGCGCGCGGAGCCCGTTGAACACAGAAACCTGTCGAGTTTCACCACCAGGCACCAATTCTTGCACCTTCCGAAAACGGAAAGGTTCGAGTGCGTTATCGCGGCACAGTATAAAATCTGATTCGTCAACAATCACAAAAATTTCGTCAATAACACTGTTTTGTTCAAAGCGGTCTATCGTATGCGATAAGATCGGTTTATCGGCTAACATTAAATATGGCTTTTTAACCGATGACTCCATTCTTTTACCTTGCCCCGCAGCAGGGATAAGAGCAGATATTTTGCTGTTCATCTGTGTCCATCTCATTACAAACCTTTTTCTCCTGAAGATTCATCGGCGTTTCGTGCAAAAATCATCTGCCCAGTGCTTGTCCGTAACATCTGTGTGACGACAACGTCGAGTGTTTGTCCGATATACGTTTTGCCATCTTCAACGATAACCATCGTTCCATCATCAAGATAGCCTACGCCTTGATTCGGTTCTTTACCAACTTTCTGTAGGTAAACCTGAATAATTTCTCCGGCAACCACGATGGGACGAATAGCATTAGCTAATTCATTTATATTTAGTACCGTGATACCCTGCAATTCTGCCACTTTGTTAAGGTTTAAATCATTGGTAATTATTTTGGCGAAATATTTTCGAGCGAGGTGTACAAGTTTCGCATCCACCTCAGGTATGTGTGTTACATCTTCTTCTATAATTTCAACAGCAATAGACGGACTATTTTGCAGGGAACGTAGAATATCAAAACCGCGCCGCCCCTTATTTCTTCGAAGCAACTCAGTTGAATCCGCAATATTTTGCAATTCATTTAAAACAAATCGTGGAATTAACAACGTTCCATCAATAAATTGTGTCTCACAAACTTCAAGGATACGTCCATCAATAATAACGCTTGTATCCAAAATTTTAAATCCATTAGAATCGTTTATTGCAAATGGTGTCCCCGTTTGGCTATAGCGATACGAATTTAGCAATTTCGTTACAGGTAAACTTTCTGATATGTAGTAGCCACACACCATGCCAACATAACCAAATCCGAGAGTAACAGCAATCTGTAAAGTGAAGTTTTGAAAGATAGAGTCGGATTGATTGAAGAGTTGGAGCAACCCTTGAGAAATCAATAAACCGAATGCAAGCCCTACACCACTTGAGACAACCCTGCGTGTGTGCGGTAAATGGAGAGATATTTCACCTGCAACAAGGATACATGCAATAACAAACCCTATAATTGCGCCAGCAAGATTCATATTAAAAAAATAAAAGGCCACAGTACTTGCGAATAAAATAAAAAAGAGACGAATTCCCCAAATTTGCATAGTTTTTTCTCCGCGCCAAGCAGAAATAATGAAATATGTATGATTTATAGTTTGAACCATGTATTGATCGGCGATTATTACACATTGTCTTACGAAGACAACACCTACTAACTATGTTTGTTAATCAACAGGAACTTTATTTATTTTGGGTTGATGAGTTTCGCTATGTCTACCTATATGAATTTCACACGGAAAAACATTGTATTCGTAGAATTTGATTTTACCACTAACTCAACTATGGATGCACTTGAATCTTTCTGTTCAACTCACCTCCTGGTTATAGTAATATACTTAGACAGTCATAGATATTTTTCACACCAATAAGTTCGATTGTGTCATTGATCTCTAAACCTTTCTGATGGTAATCGGGAAAAACAGCTCGCGTGAATCCGAGTTTTGCGGCTTCTCGGATGCGTTTTTCAATATGCGGAACTGGTCGAATTTCGCCGCCTAACCCGACTTCACCAATTACCACTGTTCGTCGGTCGATCGGGATATTTCGATGGTTAGAAATAATCGCCATCAAGACACCCAGGTCTATCCCAGGTTCATCAACCCGCAACCCACCTGTAATATTCACAAAGATATCCGAGTCACCTATATCCAACCCGATGCGTTTATTCAAAACTGCCGTGAGTAGTGCGACACGGTTTCGGTCAATTCCAGTTGCAGTGTTGCGCGGTGTTCCGTAGTGAGTCGAAACGACTAATGCCTGAACTTCCAATAAAAGGGTGCGTGTGCCTTCCATACTTGACACGATAACGGAACCGGAAATTTCTTCCTCTCTGTCGCTCAAAAAAAGTTGTGACGGATTTTTGACATCAACAAGCCCTGTATTTTGCATCTCAAAGATACCGAGTTCATTTGTTGATCCGAACCTATTCTTGACTGCACGCAGCACGCGATATATGTGATGCCGTTCTCCTTCAAAATAGAGGACTGTATCTACGATGTGTTCTAAGACTCTGGGGCCTGCCAGTGTCCCTTCTTTTGTCACATGTCCAACAAGAAACATTGGTATGTTCTGATTTTTGGCACAAATTAAAAGATGTGCAGCGCATTCACGTATCTGTGTAATACTACCCGGTGCGGATTCAAAATCAGATAGATAGACTGCTTGAATAGAGTCAATAACCACCGCTTGGGGTTGCAATTTTTCAATATGTCTTTCAATTTCTCCTAAGTTATTTTCGCACAATACATAGAGGGTGTCGGAATTCAGTCCGAGTCGATTTGAACGAATTTTTGTCTGACTCACAGATTCTTCACCGGTGACATATAGCACGCTGCCATATTTGCGGCTTAATGCATCGCTTGCTTGTAGCAGGAGTGTAGATTTCCCTATTCCTGGGTCTCCTCCAATTAAAATCACGGAGCCTGGTACAGTTCCACCGCCGAGGACTCTGTCAAATTCGGGCATATCTGTGAGTTGCCGTTCTACATCCTCCGCTGTAACGTCAGAAATTAACGCTGGTCGGTTTGCAGGTTGGTTGATACTCCGATGTAATGGAGATGTAGTCACAAGTTCTGTCTCTTCTGCAAAACTATCCCATGCTTCACATCCGGGACATTTGCCAAGTGCTCTCGGTGTTGTGTACCCACATTCTTGACAGACAAATTTACGTTTTGCTCGTGCCATAACAACCACTTTCTGATATTGGTTTTCCAACCCAAGACACGTCTGATGCTAAACTTCTTATGCTGAAAGCCGTTTTACCAATCGCTTGTGATTAACTTAAGTCCAGTTGTCCAACGTCTATCTTGGCTCCACCAATTTTCTACACCGAAGAGAATATGTCCACCACGGTAAAAACGGAAACTCATCTCTGCGTTCAGTTCAGGTCTGTCCTTTGTTAAACTTATACCTTCAACGCCAATACCTAACCGCCGTGATAACAACCATAGGTCAAATCCTGCACCAATTTGGGAACGCATGAAACCGAACTTACCACGGAAATAGTCTGTAAAATTATAGGCATATTGAAAATCAACACCAATTTTCTCTTCCCGAATACTGAGCCCAAAATGGTAGAGATTTTTTGAAGGGGGCGACGGTATAAGCGAAAAACCGAATTCGGTATGTAGATTTTCCTCACGGCTTAGATACTGGAGTTCAGTATCCCATGAATATTTAGGAAGTTTAAAACCTCTTAATTGTCTGTCGGTCTGTTGATAAAAATCCTTCAATCCAGTGAACATTTCATTCATACTGTTTAGAGTTTGTTTTGCTTCTGCAAATGGTTCTGGATTATTTAGAAGTTGGGCGACGGTACCATCGCCATGTTGTATGGTATTTAATAGTTTACTAATATTTTTCTCTAAAGTGGTAAGTGAGGCTGTTGCAGTCTGCAGGTTTTCTATAATTGGTGCGGCATCTGTGCTGCTCTTTTCAATGAATGTAGTTCCTTGAGTAATGAGATTAGATATTTCGGTTGTCAAAACACTTAAGTTTTGGCGGGATTGCGTTGCTAAACGGCGAAAATCGGAAGTACTTCGTTGCAAATCCGTTAGCATAGAATTCACCTTTGGCGAGTTTTGGTCAATCAATCTCAACAAGGAATGACTCACATCCGTAATTCTGCTACTGAGTATCAAGGAATCAGTACCGAGTTGGTCTAACAACTCGTTCGTCTTTGAAAGAGTCGTTTGGAAACGTTTATCATAATCCGAAGTAAGGTCCTGCAAAGTTTCGACTGTTGTGTCTATATGTTCACTGAACTTTGTAAGTGTCTTACTCGTCAATTCGACCAATTTCCGTGTTTCTTTAATACCTTGTTGAATTTCTTCCTGACTCGCTTGTAGTACCTCATTTGCTGCTGAAGTTAATTCAATGGCTTTACTCAACCCTGAGCTGGTTTGTTCAAGTAATTCCAGTGGATTTACAGGGTCAATTCCGATAATTGGGAGGTCAGATGGTTGAAGCGACGGAGCTCCAATGTCTCCATTATTCAGTGTGATGTATGTCTCCCCAACAAAACCGCTCATAGAGATTCGGGCATCACAACCTTGTCTTAGCCACTGAAATGCGTTTCTGACGCGGGCTCGGATTTCGACAGTATTAGTTTCAGGTTTGAGTTCAATATTTGTCACCTTCCCGATAGAAACACCAGATAGATAAACACCGGAACCCACATAGAGCCCATTGACAGCACGGAACTGGAAGTATAAATCGTCTCCGCGTGTTGCCCAGGGCCAGTTTCCTGCATTGATAAGAAGAATCGCAAGCAGGACAATAGCTACAACAACCATCAGTCCTACTTTCACAGATGGGGTCCAAAACTTCATTGCGTCTCCCTTCCAGTAAATGTCTTTAAAGTTGGATTGTCAATGTTAAGAATCTGGTCTGGTGCGCCGAAAAGGATAAATTGTTGTAATACCGGATTCTCTTCATTAATCAGAGCCTCTGGTGTTCCGTAAGCAAGTGGTCTTCCTTCGTGGAGCATCACCATAAGCGTTCCAACACTGAAAGCACTGTGCATATCATGTGTAACAACAACAGAGGTGACTTGCAGTTTCTGGTTCAGGTCGCGAATCAGTTCATTAATTTCGGTGCAGGTCACTGGGTCAAGTCCGGTTGTTGGTTCATCGTATAAAATGATCTCAGGATTGAAAGCGAGGGCGCGAGCGAGCCCTACTCGTTTGCGCATACCGCCGCTAAGTTGTGCAGGTCTTAGCTCCTGAACACCGTGTAAATCAACTAATTTAAGCTTTTCATCTACGATCTTACGCATCTCTTGCTGGCTTAAATCGGTATGTTGGTCAAGCATAAAAGCGATGTTTTCCGCCACTGACATTGAATCAAATAACGCTGCAGATTGAAAAAGCATTCCGATTTTTCGACGAATCTGGTTCAACGGTTTCTTTTTCAGTTTGGTAATTTCTGTCCCGTTGATCCACACTTCACCTGTATCCACGGCAAGAAGTCCAGCGATAATTTTAAGTAGAACGCTTTTCCCGCAACCGCTTCGTCCCATAATGACAAGGGTCTCCCCGCGTGGAATCTCAAGGTCAAATCCGTTTAAAACTTTTTTCTCACCGAATGTTTTTCGTACATTTTTAATTGAAATCATAAGAATAGTTCGGTACTCTCAGATGTTAATCCGTAACAGAATAATATTACTGTTAAATCATGCCCAGGATATTAAACAGTATATGATTTAAAACAAAGTCAAGAACAAGGATAGTTATCAGAGATATAACGGCTGAACCAGTTGTTGCTGTTCCGACACCTTCTGCACCGCCTGCTGTTGAAATGCTAAACCCCTTGTAGCATCCAACTGCGGCAATAGCCATTCCAAAGGAAGTTGCTTTAATTAAACTAATTAACACGCTGCCAACATATAAATTATTTTGGACCTGTAAGATGTAAAAATCACCGTTGAAACCGAACAGGGAAACCACTGCGACGTAACCACCAAAAATACCAGCAAACGTTGAAAAAATGGTAAGGGTTGGGAGCATAAATGAACAGGCGAGAAACCGGGGTACCACCAGATATTTAACGGGGTTTGTTCCCATCACTTCCAACGCGTCAATTTGTTCAGTCACCTTCATCGTAGAAAGTTCGGCTGTAATAGATGCACCTATGCGCCCAGAAAGCACAAAAGCTGTTATCATGGGCCCCAGTTCTTTCACAACAGAGACACTGACGAATTGAGCAACCGAACCTTCAACGGCGTACGGTTTCAATTGGACATAACCTTGAACACCCAATACCATGCCGGTAAAAAACCCGGATACTAAAACAACTGTCAACGAGTTGAAACCGATAAATAGCAGTTGCTTCATTAACAGGTCTAATTGCAACGGCGGCCTGAAAATTTGGAAAATGGTTTCGGCAAGCAGACGAAAGGCATCCCCTATTTCTGAAAGTGCGTGATGGAGTCTATTTTTTATTAAAAACGCGAACCCATTTGAAGATGCTGACTCAGAAGGTGGATTGCGCATAAAAAATGTACCAGGCGGAGAATTCTTACTTAACTCGGATTGTCAAAACGCATCTGCTTCTTGTTAAAATACAGCGTAATTGTTCCAGTGGGACCGTTGCGTTGTTTTTTTATTATTAGGTGCGCTTCAACGGTTTCATCTGTGTAATCATTTTCTTCGTCGTAAACATCCTCTCGGTATAGAAAGGCTACCAAATCGGCATCCTGCTCAATTGCGCCAGATTCTCGCAAATCAGAGAGTTGTGGTAGTTTATTAGGCCGTCGTTCAACTTCTCTACTCATCTGCGCGCAAGCAAGGACAGGAATGTTCAATTCCCAGGCGAGAATTTTCAATGCACGTGAAATTTCAGAAATTTCTTGTTCACGCACACTGTAGCGTCCAGAACCTCTCAGTAGTTGCAGATAATCAACGATAATCAAGGCGAGATCTTCGTGTTCGCCTTTCAAACGTCTCGCTTCTGCCCGAAGTCCTTGCACAGTCAGGCCTCGGTTATCATTAATCAGGATAGGCGCTTCGCTGAGATGACCGATACTTTGACCCAAAGGAGCCCAATATTCCTCACTGAAATTGCCTACACGCAAACGCCCGAAATCAATTTGTGATTCAGCAGAGAGCATACGCATAGCTATGTCTTGTGCCGGCATCTCAAGGCTAAAAATTGCGACGGATCGTTTTTGTTCAATCGCTATGTTTTGTGCCACATTTAGCACCAAGGTAGTTTTTCCCATACTCGGTCGAGCTGCAATAATAATAAAGTTCCCTGGCTGCAACCCAGATGTCAGGTTATCAAAATCTATGAACCCTGTAGGTACCCCTAAAAACCGATCTTTTTTATCTTTCTTATGATAGAGTTTTTCAATTATCTCAATGCCCTGTTTTAGCAACGAGCGAATATGTTCAAACCCGCGTTTGCTACCGGTTTGCCCAATTTCAAAGACTGCCTCTTGCGATTGATCAAGGACTTCACTAATTTCTATGCTTTCATCCTGAGCGAGCTCACGAATCTGAGTAGCGGTTCGAATTAACCGTCGCCGTGTCGCCTTTTCTCGTAAAATTTCTGCATAGAACTCAGTGCTTTCAGTTTCAACAATCGGCGCCTGCAGTTCATAAAGATAATCTGACCCGCCAACACGGTTCAACTGCTCTGCCCGATTCAATTCATTCGCGACAAGAATCGGGTCTACGTTGTTATCACGGTTATAGACAGAAAGAATTGCAGTATAGATAAGTTGATGATCAGTTGTGAAAAAAGCATCGGAGGAGGGACCGAGCAATGCTTCTACGTTTGGAATAACCGATTTTTCGGTCATCATTGCCCCAAGGACCGCTCGTTCTGCTTCTTTATCCATGAGGGAGTCAACTGCTTGCGTTTGCATGGCTGTTTCTCACATGAGGAGACAACCTTAACATTGTCTCTACGCCTATAGTAAATCTTCCTATTCGTCTCTTTCAACAACGACGCGAAGTTCTGCTGTCACATCTGCGTGTAATTTAACAGAGACTGTAAAAGCGCCGAGTTCGCGTATCGGTTCAGCGAGTTCTATGACGCGCCGGTCCAATTCAACGTTAGCGGATGCCCGCACAGATTCTACAATATCCGCGGGGGTTACAGAACCGAATAGGCGGTCATTTTCACCTGCACGTCTGGTAAGATGACAGGTGACATCAGCAATTTGCGCTGCAATTTCTTGCGCGTGTTCCTTATCCTTCGATTCTTGCTGTTCAATTACCCGAATCTGATGTTCAAGATGTCGCCGATTTCGTTCCGTTGCATGCACTGCTAACTGTTTCGGGAGCAGATAATTTCGAGCATAACCATCTGCGACTTTTAAGACATCTCCCGGTGCTCCGAGTCCATCAATTCTTTTTTTCAGTATGACTTCCATATCTTTCTTTCATCCTTGCAGCACTGAACCCTTGAGATTATTATCTAAGGTTGTCTCATAGACAAAAACCTTAGCGAATCCCGTTAGTACATTTGACACTGATTTGTGCTGCAGTTATGTGATTATATTCCAAAGTTTATCGCGTAAAAGGCAATAAAGCCATATTTCGCGCACGTTTAATCGCACGGGTTATCATTCGCTGTTGTTTTGCCGAAAGTCCAGAAGCCCGGCGGCTCACTATCTTCCCACGTTCATTAACAAACTTCCTTAACGTATCTACATCTTTATAATCTACGGTTTCCAGTTTACTAAAACGGGATCTCCGACGATATGCCATATTAATCTAACTCCTTTCAGTCTCGATATCGGTGTTTTAGTACCATAACTCAAGTTGCTACGGACAAGATTTCGAGATAGCGGACGCTGCTTTTTACTAAAAAACAAGGCATTTCCGCTGATTCTTATGTTTTCTGTTATACATCGGGGTTAGAAACCCCTCGGACAAGAACATTCGCAAATAGGTGGCAACTTAGGTTACCATATTGCATTTCTGGAACGGTTAGATGCAAAAAGGTTATGATACCGTATCATACCACTATCTACAATTGGTTATTTATTAGCACAACTTGTTCCATTAACTTTTTTAGAACGGGATATCATCTTCTGTGGACGATGTATCGCTTTCACTTGCTGAGGGTGCGGACATCTGATCAGACGATTCTTGCGTTGGACCACCTGAAGGTGTAGCATCTGCGTAGCCACCACCACCGTCATCTTCATCCCGCCTGCCGCCGACAAATTGAAACCTTAGAAGTCGGACTTTAAGTCTATTACGTTTTGTGCCATCTTCGGTTTCCCAAGATTCAAATTTGAGCGCACCATCAATAAAAACAGGACTGCCTTTACTTAAATATTCATTTACGATTTCGGCTTGTCTATCCCATGCCTCTACATCAACAAAGCAAACATTTTCCTTCTGTTCGCCAGTTTGTCGGTCTGTGTAACGTTCACTCACGGCGATTCCAAAATTCGCAACAGCGGTTCCGCTCGGCAGGTACTTCATTTCAGGATCACGGGTGAGGTTGCCCATCAGAATAACTTTGTTATAACTTGCCATGATTTACTCCTTTCTCTGTTAAATGTCCCAAAATAGTATATATTAGGGCGCAGGTTTGGTATGATGTTATTTTATTCAGACTCTTCACTATCTTCTGCGGGTTCTTCAGTATCTACGTGTGATTCTGCTGAATCTTCTACAACTTCATCTGTATCTTCAGGCGTTTCAATATCTGATGCTTCGGGTGCTGCTGCCTCTGTTTGCGCTGCTTTCAACTTCTCAATATCGTCTTCATAGAGCACAATCATGTGTCGTAAAATCGCTTCAATAACACGGAGTGATTGGTTCAACTCCGCAACAAAATTGGGTTCACATTCAAACACATAAACCACATAATAACCTTCGCTGCGCTTCCGTATCGGGTAGGCGAGTCGTCTCTTTCCCCAAACATCTGTATGAATGATATTTCCACCATTTTCTATAATACCCTTGACGTTTTCAATAAGTGCTTCTGCCTCATTTTCCTCATGGTCAGGGGTAATGATAAGCATAAGTTCGTACGTTTTCAATGTATATCCTCTCTATGGACTCACGGCTCCGCTGCGTAAATCAGGGAGCAGAGAATTAATTTATTCAACTGTTCTATCTGTTGGATAGACTCTTCCTAAATTGTTTAACGTGACATAATTATAACACATTTCAATCGGTATATCAAATTTTTAGTCTTCAAATTGTTACGGATATGCGACAATTAATCTTTTGTCAATTATATTTTAACATATTAGGTATTTTATGTCAAATGTTTTGATTGACGTTCCAGAGATATTCAATTGTCGAGTTTCGTTATTGTTGGAGTGAATCAACGCAGCATGTGCGTTTGGCGTGCTGCGTTGATTCACTCCAACAAAAGATGTTTTGTGACAATTGAATGCCTCTGATTGACGGGTGTGTAAAGTTTTTGTCAGAATCGCGGATTATCGAGGATGACGCAGATTGCGCGGATTATTGAGTTTGGGACTCCCAAATTCCTATTCAAA
This sequence comes from Candidatus Poribacteria bacterium, assembly GCA_028824125.1. Classification (GTDB taxonomy): domain Bacteria; phylum Poribacteria; class WGA-4E; order WGA-4E; family WGA-3G; genus MSPOR6. The sequence continues at coordinate 37,078 of JAPPES010000045.1, read as the reverse complement.
GTTTGCCTACATCTCTTGAAAAGGAGCTTTTCTCACCAACCCCCTATCCGCGTCTTCCGCGTTCTCCGCGCTCATCCGCGATTCTGACAAGAAATGTCCGCCGCAAGAAACCAAGCACCTGCTGAATGCCATACGCGCATTCATAGCGTTGATTTCGGTGCGAAAGGTGTATAGCATGAAATCGGGATTACAAAGAGAAACTATCGCTCTTCAATCGCTTCAACGTTGGCGCGGGGCAGAGTCGTTTTTTTACCATCTTCAAATTCAACTTGCAGCACGCGTACCTCTGCTTCAGTCTCCAATTTCTGTAGTTCAATCGGTAATTCGGCGACGCGTCCCAGTTTACCAAAATGCGGTTCACGTATAACACGAACAGGGCTACCAATCTCTAACGTCCCAGCAGGTACATCAGTCCCTGCGTTTTCGGTTTCTGTAACCAACGGAATAAGAATCTCTGGACGGACAACACCTGCGCGAATTTGGGTGGCACCGTTGATAGCAGTTTTCATGCCTTCGCGCAGCTTTAGCAGTGCAAAAGTGCGTTCCGCCATGGCGATGCTGCCAAACCCTTCGGTGATAACCAATGTAATGCCGAGTTCCTCTGAACCGGTAATTGCAACGCCGAGTTCATAGCCGAGAAGTTGTCGCAGGTCTGCATCATCAATACCGCCTGCAATGATACCGTGGATGCCAAGTTGAATCGCTTTCTGAATTGCATCAGTTGTGACCAACGCACCCCCAACAAGTATGTCCTCTTTATGTTCAGGTAGGATCTGTTCTGCAGTCAACTCCTCGCTCGATGAATTTGCCACCATAACTAAGTTGCCGACCGTCTCGCCACCCACGCCGAAGATGCCTTGGATATATGTTCCATAGGTTTCTACAGTGACACCTTCATTCGGGATAGTCTCAGTTATCGTGCCATCTGTGTAAGCCTTGAGTTCAACAGGGATAGGGGGTTCACGTAGGATCACCTGTCCTGTAACATCGGATATAGACTCAATCGTGCCATCAATAGGTGAACGTGCCTGTGATTTGAAAAGTCCGAAAAGTCCCTTTGTTGTGGCGATGATTTCGTCTTCTGAGACGGTTTCACCTATAGGTTTGAGCATATATTCTGCGATCTCTTCTGGTGGCACACTGAGTAGGTTTGCCACGTTCAACAACTGCACGTTGCCCGGCAAATCCGCCTTTGCCACGATGTCTTCTGCTTTAACCGTGGCGCCAGTTTCAACAAGAACCTCACCCTCAAGTGGAAGTCGACGTTCTTTTTCAATTGTCATCCCCTCCGTGACTTTAAGTCCGGGGGTATATGCATGCGCCATTAATTAACCTCAACTTCAAAATGGAGTCTGTTTTCATCAGTTTTAGATGTGTTATAGCAAAATAGCTGCAAGCATTGGATAAACCCGCTACGGTTTTCCAATATTAAAATGGTAGCACATTTGGGTAGGAAAAGTCAAAAAGAATCTGCCACGGGGTGTGTGAAGTTTTCAGCACTGCCTGTAGGGGCAGAGGCTCCCCGTTCTATTCCCCTTGTCACATCTTACTGGACGAGGCAGATGTACCCGCCTGCTGGCGAGGTTTCCTAACCTCGCCACATTACCGAAATATTTTCTTAAACTTCACAAAGTTTGCGCTACAAAAAATTGCTTGGACCGAGATCACGTTAGTATAGTTTATCAGCAACGATTTCTCAAGATTTGTTGATCTTGTAATAGTATATCATAAAAAGAGTTGAATGTCATGATATTTTGGGAGAGTTGAGGGTATTCATTTTGGTGACTTCACTATTAGACATCGTAATGAATTAAGATTTACCGAGCGTCTCGGACCTCTTGAGTTCCGTAGGAACGCTATGTTTATAGAAAAAATTATCAACACCTCTTGAGTTCCGTAGGAACGACATATCAACTGCCAATGTGCTGCGAAACATATCGTCCCTAATGAAGATTAAAAAATAAATTAGGTAATGTGGCGAGGTTAGGAAACCTCGCCAGCAGAGATTTATACATGCTGCTGGCAAGGCGGGGAATGCCTAAATGGCATTCATACCGTTGATTTCTTCCTAACCTTGCCAATTACCGAAATATTTATTTAAACTTCATACGGGACTAAGAGAATAGGAATAGCACGAGCTACTATAAACATATCGTCCCTACCAAATCAACGCCAAATGCGCTTATGGCATTTGGCGGGACTGAAGAGTAGGACACACATTCGGAAAATCCTTAAATTGACACATAAGGACAGAGCACAACGAAACCCAACGGACGAACTTTAGATTTTATTAAAGACCGATAACAACTCACAATTAAAACGTTATAATGTCTATTATGAGAATCTGATAAAAAACTTGCACTATCTCTCTAACTATGCTAAAATAACCTAAGTTGCTACGGACAAGATTTCGAGATGGCAGACACTGCTTTTTACTAAAAAACAAGGCGTTTCTGCTGATTGTTATGTTTTCTGTTATACATCGGGGTTAGAAACCCCTCGGACAAGAGCATTCACAAATAGGTGGCAACTTGGGTTAAAATACTATAAATTCTAAGCTATAGCCAGACATATTGAGATATTGGATTTTTAATGAAATATTTCACCTACTTCGGAAATCACCTCGTCAATGCGAAAATACCGGACAATTCAGAGGTGTTCTATGCCAAACCGCCGCTGCCGGGCATAAAACGTGCAGCGCTCAGTGAACATACGCAGCGCGCCTTCGAAAACCCCCTTGAAATGCCGCCGCTACGTGAACTTGTTAACGGCAATTCAAAAGTGCTGATCCTATTTGATGATAACTGTCAACCTTTTCCGCTAACCAAAAAGCCGGATATGCGGCAGATTATGATAGAAACGCTGTTGAAAATGCTGGACGATTACGGAGTAGAAAAAAAGAATATCCAACTGATATGTGCAGTCGCACTCCACCGCAAGATGAAAGAACATGAACTCACTTATATGTTGGGCAAAGACATTATGGACGAGTTCTATCCGCACCAACTCCGAAATTTTGACGCTGAGGATAGCGAACAGATTGTTGAAGTAGGGAGAACAGAACATGATGAAATCGTTGAGACAGACAGAGCTGCACTTGATGCTGATTTAATCATTTATGTTGATATGATCCAGATTCCCCTTAACGGTGGACACAAATCTGTTGCAGTAGGTCTTGGAACGTACAACTCTATTGCCCCCCATCACTCGCCGCACATGACATCGGAGAGTCCGCATGTGATGCAGCCAGAAGGTTCACACATGCATGCCTGTATTGAACGGATGAGTCGTCTCATTCAAAAAGAGACACCAATTTTAGTGCTTGAAGCGGCGATGAATGGCGCGATATATCCGTTCCATCTTCGCTATGTTGGAAAACCCAATCGAGACTGCAACATTGCTGAAAAGATTATCAAAACGTTTACACCTGCAACTTTATCACTTTTACCTGAATCTGTCCGATATAATATACTCAAAGGTGTGCGGACAGACTATGAACCTATTGAAGTAAATGCTGGCGACATTGATGCTGTTCACGCAAAAACGTTGGCATCAATGAAGGAGCAATTAGCAATTGATATTCCACGGCAGTACAGCACCTTAGTGTTTGGTCTGCCTGATATGAGTCCTTATGCAGTTGATGCACGCATAAATCCAGTTTTAGTTGTGAGCGACATATTAGGCTATGTTTTCAACTGGTTCTATAACAAACCACTAATCAAAGAGAACGGTGTTGTTATCATCATGAACCCGACTTATGAGATATTTCACGAGGAATATCATGTCGCCTATAAGATGTTTTATGACGAGGTGCTTGCGGATACAACAGAACCGTTTGAGATGCAACAGAAGTATCAAGAAAAATACGCGAAGGACGAGTATTTAATCGAGTGCTATCGGAACAAATTTGCGCATCACGGCTTTCATCCGTTTACGGTTTGGTATTGGGCAACCTATCCGCTGAAATATCTATCAAAGGTGATTTTGGTAGGTCCAAAAGAACCGCGGGTGGCGCAGCGATTAGGTGTTGAGTGGGCAAAGAATTTAGACGATGCACTTGCAATGGCACGCGGAATTTCTGGTGAAGATGATGTCGTTGCCTTGACAATGCCACCGTTTTTCTATGCAAATGTAGGGGATTAACACCATAGTAATTGGATATGCAATTATTACTACACTAAACCAGTTAATAGGAGTACCTAATGATTAAAAATTCCCCTATTGTCGAAGATACCCGAAGGGTTCGTCGTCAAATCTCAGCGAAATTTGACCATGATACCAGTCGTTATATCGCCTACTTGCAAAGTGAGGCAATTCGACGAGAAAAAACGAGAAGTACTGTCAACCTAAGCGAAACTCCGATACCAGTGACCGAAAGTCAAAATCTGAAACTTGATGGTTAATTGAGACATTATGACAACAAATAAAAAAATCCCAACTGAAGAAGAACTTCAAAAGGAATTTCAGGAATTAATTCGAAAGAAGTATGGTGACGGTTTAACCGTCAGTTTAGGTCGTGTGGCTGGACCCCATGTTTCACCGGGTCAAACAGTGGATGTGGAACCTGAACCACAGAAAACCTTTGATTTAAAGTTTGATCTCAAACCGAAGGACATAAAGAAGTACTTGGATCGGTATGTCATAAAGCAGGATGAGGCAAAAAAAGCACTCGCTATTGCTGTCTGTGACCACTATAACCATGTCCGAGAATGCCATGAAAATCCTGATGCTGCGGATACCGACTATTCTAAACAAAATATTGTCATGCTCGGTCCGACAGGTGTTGGCAAAACTTACCTCATCAGACACATCGCCAAGTTAATCGGTGTGCCGTTTGTTAAAGCAGATGCTACCCGATTTAGCGAAACAGGTTATGTTGGCGCGAATGTAGACGACTTAATTCGTGAACTTGTTGCACAAGCAGATGATAACCTTGAATTGGCACAATACGGCATAATCTATCTTGATGAAGCAGATAAGATTGCGACACCACCGAATATCATCGGACGCGATGTAAGCGGGCGCGGTGTACAGATTGGACTTCTCAAATTGATGGAAGAAACAGAAGTTGACCTGCGAGGCGGCAACGATGTCGCGTCTCAGATGCGCGCGGCAATGGAATTTCAGAAAAGTGGCAAGGTGGAAAAAGAGGTGATAAATACCCGCCATATCCTGTTTATTATCAGTGGTGCGTTTACCGGTATGGAAAAGATTATCAAGAAACGCATGCACCAAAGCAGAATCGGTTTTAATGCGGAAATAGCAAGCCAAAAAGATGATGCCGCACAGTATTTTGAACACGTAACCCCGAAAGACTTTATCGATTTCGGTTTTGAACCAGAATTCATCGGTAGACTTCCTGTACATGTCGTTTGTGGTGAATTGGCTGTTGACGATCTGTTTTATATTTTGAAACATTCAGAAGGTTCTATCATTCGGCAATATGAAAACGCCTTCCGTGCTTACGGCATTACCGTGCTGTTTTCCGGATGTGGGTTACGCCGAATCGCAGAAAAAGCCATTGAACAGAAAACCGGTGCGCGTGCCTTGATGACTGTCTGTGAGAAAGTCTTGCGCAACTATAAGTTTGAACTTCCGTCTACAGGTGTTTCGGAATTTGTTGTTACTGCAGAAGTTGTTGATGATCCTGATGCCGAACTCAAACGGATTACGGAAGATGCGGATTACAATCGAAAAACTGTAATGCATGAACAGATTCGTAGATATGAAGCACGGTTCAGCGCCGATCACGATTTGAAGATTGCATTTGATGTAGAAGCAACTGAAGCCATTTGTGCGCGCGCTTCAGCAGAAGAGAAATCTATATCACAAGTCTGTGATGATATTCTAAAAAGTTATCAGCATGGGTTGAACCTCATTAAGCAGAATACAGGCGAATCATCATTCACCTTTCCAAAGGAAGTTGTCCAAAATCCCGATCCAATACTTGAAGAATGGATCCGTGAGTCATACACTGCCAAACGTTGAACCGAAGGAACTCATAGAAAAATCATATTATGCAAACAGAGAAACCTACACGACCAGAACCGTTAGACATTCGCGAGATAGGGACTCCTATTGATGGAGAACCACAATATAGTGACCGCCGGTTGTTCCTACAACTCCATGTCTTTGAAGAGTGCCACGACCCCGCATTCATCATTGAAACGCTTGAAAATAGTAATCTGAACGCAGTCCTGTACAACGATCTGAATCATCCAACAGGTATCGGTGTGCTTTTTCTGGCGGAAAACCCAGCGGTGTTAATTACAGAAACCCATTCCTTATTGAAAAAGACACAAGAGACTTCTAACCTAATTTATCGTCCTGAAATGACAATGATTGGCAGAACCTATTCAAGCGGTAGAGAACCTAATTTGGAAGAGTGGCTTCTCAACAAACCGCGTAATAATGTCCTTAATCCCGACTTTCCTTGGGCAATTTGGTACCCGTTAAGACGAAAACCCGAATTCTATCAACTTGATAGACGCGATCAAGGAAAAATCTTAGGAGAACACGCGAGGCTCGGACGTAGTTATGCAGCTGGAGGCTACGCAAGTGACATCCGCTTGGCATGCTTCGGATTAGATACCAATGACAACGAATTTGTGATTGGGTTGGTAGGACGGGAATTATATCCGTTATCACGACTGATACAGGATATGCGCAAAACTGAGCAGACAACTAAATACATAGAATCGCTTGGTCCCTTCTTTGTTGGAAAAGTTCGGAAGCAGTTTAATTAGCATTTATCCGAAACATAAAACTGAAAAATGAGAAACCTACTTGCAGTCTGCACTAAAGAACTCTATACATATTTCGTTTCACCGATTGCCTATTTTGTCTGTATTGTATTTTCAGCAATTTCAGGGTTTCTTTTTTCGGGTTGGTTAATCACTGCAAGCGGGAGCAGCTCTGGCGCTGCTGTGATGCAGGCGACCTTCGGTAATCTGGCAACCATCCTTCTCTTTTTTACGCCTGTGTTAACGATGAAACTGTTCGCCGAAGAGCGTAAATCTGGAACTATTGAATTACTTCTCACCTCACCAATTACTGATGTGCAGGTAGTGCTTGGCAAGTTTCTGGCAAGTTGGACACTGCTCATCATTATGCTTTTCTTGACGCTTCTTTTTCCGTTTTTAACACAGCGTTTCGGTGCCTTAGATGGTGGGGTTTTGCTGAGTGGTTACCTTGGTCTGATCCTAATCAGTTCATGCTTTCTTGCATTTGGTTTACTGATGTCCTCAATGAGCAAGAATCAAATTGTTGCTGCGCTGACAAGTTTTGGATTTTTTTTAACATTGTGGGTGATAGGTTCTCTATCTGCGCGCTCTGGGTCAATTGGACAATTTCTAAGTTATCTATCATTTCTTGAGCACTACAACAATTTTGCCCGAGGCGTTATCCAACTAAAAGATGTTGTTTACTACGTTAGTTTTACAGGTATCTGTCTTTTTGCAACGTTCAAGTCAATTGAGTCGTCAAAATGGAGATAAGGAATGGCAAAAAAAGACGTTGCAGGACCGCTTCTTGGATTCCTTGCCCTAATTTTCTGTTTTATCTCAATCGCAAGTCTGTTTCTAAAGGCGTGGTTGGCTTTTGCAATTTGTTTGATTCTCTGTCTAATATCACTTGCTATTTTTGCTCGGCTGCATTATAAAGAATTTGTTCACTTTTTTGTGAGCAGGCAGCTTCGTTATGGAGCAAACGTCGCGCTCAGTATACTTGGTGTTATAGGGATAGCAGTATTTGTGAACGTTATTGTAACACGGCAGTTCGATAAAAGGATTGATTTAACCGAATTACGGGATTACTCACTTTCTGAACAAACGAAACAGATACTTAAAAACCTTGATAAGAAAGTGGATGTTACAGCATTTTTTAGTGATGAAACCACTCAATTGGCAGCCTACGCTAAGGAGCGGTTAGAATTATACCAACGCGAATCTAAATTAATAAACGTCTCATTTAAAAATCCTAACATTGAGACAATACTTATCCAAAAATACAATTTGCAGTATGACGGAACGATCATATTTGAAAGTAAAGATAGAGTAGAGAAAGTAACGACTATTGACGAACAGAAATTTACGAGTGCACTTCTCAAAATCATTCAAAATAAAATTAAAAAGGTTTACTTCCTAAGTGGTCATGGGGAACATGGGGTTGGTGACACGACTAATAATAGGTATTGGCAGGTAAAAACCGAATTGGAGAAACAAAATTATGAAGTGCTTTCACATTCTCTATTAAGGGAACCTCGAATCCCAGAAGATTGTGACGTTCTTGTCATTGCCGGTCCCACAAAACCTTTAGCACCCCAAGATGTAGAGATAATTAAAAAATACTTAGCAAAGAACGGAAAACTCCTTTTGCTGCTTGATCCTTCGCCTAATTCCGTAGAAGATGTAAATGATGGACTTATTCAACTTATGAAAAAATGGGGAGTGAAGATAGGAAATGATTTAGTATATGATCGTGTAAATTTTTACCTTTTGTTAGGCGGTCATAACGCGCTGCATTTGCGGTTTGAACCGCATGATATTACCCGTTATTTTTTTCGAGAAGAAATTCCCTTTGTTTTTTGTCGTTCGGTTATACCTTCGGATGATATACCTAATCACCTCACCGTTAAACCGATAGCAAAAACGATAGGGCCTAAAGGAGTCAGTTGGGCAGAAACGGAACGAGAAGCAGATGGAACCTTCAGCAGTAATGGTTATACAGCATCCGTAGATATGCCTGGGCCTGTATCTATCGCAGTCGCGGTTGAAGAGAAAAATGATCCAAATACTATAAATGAAAAGGAATCAACACCAACCCGCATTGTTGTATTTGGAGATTCGGATTTTGCAACCGATACCTATTTTGCAACCAATAATCCAGAGATACCTGCGTATGCTCCCCTTTTTCCTTCCATTATTAATTGGCTCACATTAGATAAAGACCTTATCGCTATCGCTCCACCTGATCCCAGTGGGCGAATCTTACGGACGATGAATAGTCATCAAATACGTCTTGTTCAGATTACCTCCGTTTTTCTTATTCCTATCATCGTGTTTATTGCAGGCATGGTTGTGTGGTGGCGTCGCCGGGAAGGGGGGGCTGTATGAGTTTCCGAACAACCCTCATCATTATCATTATATTAATAGGGATTACAGCAACATATTTCCTATTTTTTAATGAACCTGCTGAGAATACTTCAAAGGATGACAAACCCAGAATCGCTGAAACTTACGACTTGCCACGCGAAGATATTCAGAAAGTTAGACTATCGTACGCAGATGCTGCATATCAAACAATGACCATAGAGAAAAATTCTGATAATATATGGCAGTTAACAACGCCTTTTGTAACGGACGCAAATAGTGCAAGAGTTAACGAAATGTTAGATGATTTCGTTAACAAACGAATCAGACAAACCCTTGAAGTATCGGAATATGACAAATATGGGTTGGAAACTCCTACAATCAAAATTGAACTTTGGAAAAGCAAAGAGAGTAGCCCCAAAACGTTTCTCATAGGCAAAAAGGGTATTAACTATTCTGTTTATACCAAAGAGAAATCAGAGGCGCATATCTTTTTGATTGAATCAAGTGCACTTGATGATCTGTCAAAGTCACCAACGGATCTTCGAGACAAATCACTTATTAAGTTTAATCCTAATTCAATCATAGAAATTCAGTTTCAGAAACCTGAGGCGTTTTCATGTCAGAAAGATGGAGACATCTGGAAAATGACACATCCGCTATCTATGAATGCTGATACGGAGGAAATTGAATACATATTATCGGAATTGCATGCCTTACAAGTGTCTACCTTTGAAGCAGATGGTGAAAACGTTACGCCGCTTTTAGAAAAGTCCGGATTAGAAAAACCACGTATCCAACTTACTTTTAAAGATGAAAATAAAGAATATGGGCTTGGTATCGGGGCACCAGTGCCGTCGACTTCGGATGAAGATAGTGCAGAAACAGAGAGCGTTTATGTCCAATCCGTTCATCAAGGCGGAATATACACAGTTACAGATGACATTATCCGACTTCTCAATAAATCGATGTTTGACCTACGTGATAAACGCGTGCTTGATTTTCAGCGAGGCGATACAACCAAATTTGAGATCCAACGCGGCATGCAAAAAATTGTTGGCATTAAGCTGGATAAAGATACATGGCAACTACAAAACACCCAAAAAACGTTAGCTGATTCACAAGCAGTAAGCGACCTGCTATTTGGTGTCGATTCACTGAAGGCAGTAGCGTTTGTTACTGATTCTGCGGAAAACCTTGCCTTGTACGGTTTAGAACCTCCAATGATGCAAGTTTTGTTTACCATCCGAGGGGAAGATAAACCGGCAGTCTTGCTTATTGGTAACAATACTAAGGAAAATAGCGTATACGTCAAAGCCAACAATTCAGAGCAGATTACCAGGGTTAAACGTGACTTGATTGATAAAATTGCAAAAGGTGAAATGTGGTTAAGAAACAAGCAAATTTTCAAATTTAGTATTGATGATCCAATTCGGGTTACTGTAAAATATAACGACGGTTCACAGGAATATAATGGTGTCCAATTCACCTGCCAGCGTCTTGGGACAAATTGGCGACTGACTTCACCCGTCCAAGAAAACGCAAATAACGCTGAAGTGAATGCAATTTTATATGAACTGATCGATTTAAAGGCGGTAGAATTTGTTGGTGAACCCTTCGGCGGTGGAAAAAATGAATTGTCAGACGCAACAACCGGTTTCAATTCGCCACAAATACAAATTACTGTAGAATTACGGGTTCAGAAAGTTTTTACCTTGCAAGTCGGAAAAGTAGATCCATTAGGACGTTACTATGCAAGGCTTCAAAACAAACCAGATCAAATTTTTCTGCTTGATGCAGAGATAATTCCAAAACTGAAAACGAAGGTTGAGTGGCTCCGTGCCAAAGAAGAAGAGTAACACCAGACAATTTATTAACTATACTTCGCCAATTGACAGAAGGAAAGAAAAGCCAACGTTTGAAGATATATCTCAATATCTACAAGTCAGTTTTATCGGTTTACATTGAATGCTATGAACACATCTTTTATTATTTTAACCACCTACTTTTTTTTCATTCTTGAGTTGTTATTGATTAGTCAATCCTTTTTCTATACACGCCGCGAACGAAAGACTGAGAGGCCCGCATATACACCAAAAGTGGTTATAGTCGCTCCGCACTACGGTTGGGATGACGACACTGCTGATCACGCAAAAAGCCTACTTGATCAGGATTACGAAGGTGAGTATCGGATTTGCTTTGTGACCCACGAAAAAGATAACTCAGGGTACGATGTTTCTTACCCGTACCTACGCGAACTTGTAGAAGATGTCCCCCATGCGGATGTGTTTTTGGCACCTAACATCGTTGATAACAACCTGCCACGTTCTCAAAAAGTACAAAACCTCATGACCGTGATAGAAAGTTTGCCGGACGATGTTGAGGTAATCGCATTTGTTGACGCTGATGTTGCAATTCAAAAAGATTGGCTCAGGTTACTTGTTACGCCACTCCAGGATAATACAATCGGTGCTACCGTCGGTGGTAGGTTCTATTTTCCGCAAACGTGGAACTTCCCATCGCTTGTTGAAGCTACATGGGTCAACTTCCAAATGGCATTACAAGGGGATCATTGGCTTACAATGGTATGGGGCGGTTCTAATGCCTTTCGACGTGAATTCCTCGAAAAAGGACAGATCCTGCAACGTTGGGAACAAGCAACAATTGAAGACCTCAACACGACTCGCGCAGTACGAGACGTTAAACGTAAAATTCATTTCGTGCCTGATTGCGTTGCGGTTACTCGCACCTCAAACCGCACATGGGGGCAGATTTTTGAATTTACAAATCGGCAAATGATTATGACACGACACATGGGTTTGTGGGCACAGTGGTTTGGCAGCCTGATGCTCTTTCTCCCCAAAGCAGTCCTAATTGTTGGAACAATTCCTTTTGTGGGGTCTCAGCCAGGACTCCTACCGGTCGTTTTTATACCATTTTTTGAGGTGATAAGTTATAAGCTTTGTTGCCGAAACCTTCCGCAGTGGCTTCGCGAGATGCCAAGAGTCCAAGACACACTCCGTATCAGTAAATACGCCGCACCGTTTTCCATTTTCCTTGCGGGTATCAACGCTTTGTACGCTGTGTTCCAACGAAAGATTGTTTGGGGCGGTGTCCGATATGAAATCCTTTCTGCCACTACATGTAGAGTTTTGGGGCGCGTCAAGGATGAAAATTAGGTATATCAGGATTTTATCCATCTAACTTTTGATGAAAAAACATTGTCCGAGGGCTTTGTCTGTCCGATTTACGTGTACTGGATGATACTGCCGAAACTATAAAACATTCTTGCATTTTTTGCCAAAATATGTGATAGTATACACCAAGTAAATTGAGGAGCGAACAATGGGGACAGAAAAAATAACGAAATCAGACAAGGAATGGAAAGAACAGCTTTCACCTGAAGAATTTAAAGTAACACGAAAAAAAGGGACTGAGCGCGCTTTTACAGGCAAATATCACGATTGCAAAGAACAAGGGACTTATCACTGTATCTGCTGTGGAAGCCCACTTTTTACATCTGACACTAAATACGAGTCCGGGACAGGATGGCCCAGTTTTTGGGAGCCTGTTTCCCCTGATAGCATTGAGACAAAATCGGATTTTAGCATCTTTTTTATGCCGCGCACAGAGGTGGTTTGTAGTCGTTGTGATGCACATCTTGGGCATGTCTTTAATGACGGACCAGAACCTACAGGCAAACGGTACTGTCTCAATTCGGCAGCGCTTACACTTGTCCAGTCAGATGACGAATCATAATTTATAGTCCAACCCACAATTACCTGGACATTGGCGAGGTTAGGAAGAAATCAACGGTATGAATGCCATTTAGGCATTCCCCGCCTCGCCAACGAGAGTGTGTAGGATTGTTCATTGAGATATAAACATATTTTCGGATCTTACTATAAAATACAAAAGGAGTATTAATGGCATTAAGAAGTCGAATTTCATCGCGGTTCCTGGTTAACCAGCTTGCAACCGCTATATCGGAGGACTGGCGTACATCGCGCAATTTCATGCGCTACCAACTTGCCAAGGAATCATTTAACTTGCGTCACCCGTTTGGTGCGAAGCATGGCAAGGGTGATGATGTTCAGTTAGTTAGTCTGCGGATTACAGATATGTGTAATCTGCGTTGTCATTCCTGCGGACAGTGGGGGGATAACGGGTATCTTCTTGGCAAATCACTCAAAGAATTAAAACAACGTGAAGTGCCTGTAGAAGTGTATAAAAACCTTGTTGACCAGGTTGTGGATGCAGGTTGGTCACCTGTGTGGTACATCTGGGGTGGCGAGCCGATGTTATACCCTGGTATTATTGAGTTAATGCACTATATCAAGGAGAAGGGAATGCCTATCTCTTTGGTTAGTAACGCGACAAACATCGCTCGACGCGCTGATGACATTTTAGAAACATGCAAAATTGTCTACCTAAGCGTTGATGGACCTAATGAAGAAATCCATAATACACAGCGCCCTGGTGTTTCGAAAAACTATGACAACTTCAAAGATGTTAAAGCAGCATTGGAAACCCTCAATGCGGAGAAAGAACGCCGAAACCAAGCGTTTCCTTACATTATCCCGCTCAGCTGCGTTACGATGTATAACATTGATGTAGTCGTTGACCTCTACAAGTTCACAAGCCAATATGCAGATGCACAGATCTTCTATTTGACATGGTGGATAGATGCTGAATCTGCCCAAGAACATACGGAGGATTTTGAGAAACGTTTCGGGTTCAAACCGCAAACGCATTATGGATGGATTGGCACTTGGCACGACTTTGATCACGGTGTAATTTTGGATAGGTTTGAAGAGATGGAGGATCTCTCTGAAAAGCAGAAGCGATGTCCACCCGTTATGATGCCGAGATTAAACTCAAAAGGTGAGATCCAACGCTACTATACTGACCATGAGCAAACCTTCGGTTACAACCAGTGTGTGAGTATTTTCATGACTTTGGAAATTGATAGCAACGGTGATGTGAGTCTCTGCAGAGACTACCACGACTATATCATCGGTAACATCAAAGATGACAAGGTTGTTGATATGTGGAATAATCAGAAAGCAATAAAATTCCGTCAATCCATTAGCACAGATGGACCGATGCCAGTATGTCGCCGCTGTTGTGGACTAATGGGATTTTAGGATAATGTGTCCTGTATTCCTCTCTGTAGGAGCGACCTCCAGGTCGCGACATTTCGGTTGGAACTAAATAATACCATTTCTGAAAATAAGAGTTCATTATGAGATTTGATTTGCCGCTGATATGAAGAATGTAAGTCGCGCAATGAATTGCGCGACTACAAACGGGTTTTGTTAATGAAAAGCGATCATTTAGAAACGGCATAATTCTGTTCAAACATTAAAAAGTAGGAAGATTATATGAAAATAGGTTTACGTATTCCCGGCACAGCCCGCCAAATGCCGTTCGCGGATTTCTGTAAGTGGTGTGCCGATAACGGATTTGAAGCAATTGATATTGGTGAAGCAACCCCCGAAGTCGTGAAAACTGCACGGGATGCTGGCTTAGAAATCGGTACAGCAGATTTGCCCGGCACTCGCGAACTTCTCAGCGCAAAGAAATCTACGCAGAAATCAGGTGCAGAAAAAGCAAAAGCAGCCATCCAAGCCGCCGCAGACAACGATGTGCATATCATGTTCTGCGTTTTTGTCCCTGAAGATGCAAGCCTCGGACGTGCAAAAAACTTTGATATATGGAAAGACACCGTGCCACCTATTGCAGAATTCGCTGAGTCTAAAGGTGTAACGATTGCAATAGAAGGCTGGCCCGGCGGTGCGCCTGCGTATCCTGCGCTCGGATGTACGCCTGAAATGTGGCGTGCGATGTTTGCTGAATGTCCTTCCCCTGGTTTAGGACTCAACTATGACCCCTCACACCTTGTCCGAATAGGTATTGACCACATTCGCGCACTCAATGAATTTGCTTCTTATGTGAAACACGTTCACGGAAAAGATACCGCTTTTGATGAGGAAGCGATGTACCTGCACGGCAATTTGGGACCGAGTTTTCACGGACCCCGCGGGTTCGGTGAGGATTGGTGGCGATACACTATTCCCGGTGATGGTGTTGTGGACTGGCTCAAAGTGGTGCAGCTTCTTGAAGACGAAGGTTTTGATGGCATTTTTAGCGTTGAGTTGGAAGATTACCGTTATTGGCAATCATGGGAAGCAGAATCTGAAGGGCTACTCCGTTCTCACGAATTTCTTTCCTGCTTTGTGCGGTAATTACATACTTTAGTGTGTACTGCTAATTCTCTAACATTTTAATCTCTTGGAGAAATAATGCCTATTTTTAGATTAGAAGGTGACGATATAACTAATGCTAAACTTGTGATTGCGCAAGAAACAGACTTAGAACTTGAAAGTCATCTTGAGGATTGGCTTGAAAATAGCCCTTGGGCTCTTATCCAAGACGAACTCATTCTCTGGATCGACAGGCAACCAAGTGCCAGGGATGAGGAAGGTACTGTCTTTCCAGATTTGCTTGGAGTGGATGCAGAAGGTAACCTTGTAATTGTTGAGTTAAAACGGGACCAGGCTCCACGGGAAGTGGTTGCACAATTACTGGAATACGCAGCGTGGGCAAATGACTTGTCAGATAAACAGATACAGCAAATTGCAGAAGATTATTTTGAAACACATGGGGAATTCAATGAAAAACAGTTCCATAATGTCTATAAAGATGTGTTTGAAATTGCAGACACAGACGAAATGCCGCCATTGAATAGGAACTTACGACTGTACATAGTAGCAGGAAATATACCAACCAGAGTAGCTCGTGTTTGCCGTTTTCTCAGAACATCACAAGGAATGGACATAAACTGTATTGATGTTTCCACCTTTGAAACAAAAACAGGTGAAAGACTTGTAAGTATGGAAGCAAAGGTAGGAGATGAAGATGTTATCGCTCCCAAAACTCAGAGACATCGGACCACACCAACTTCGCGATGGTCAGGGGATAAATTAGTAAAAGACGTGGTATGGGAAGCAGTTGAGGAATTAATGCAAGGAGATAAAGAATTCTTTGCTCCTAAAGAGGTTACTGCATGCATTTTGGAAAAATATCCTGACTTTAATTCTAGTACAGTGAGTTGCCAAATTGCATCGGACTGTGTTAATCATACATCACGTCATCATTACCCGGGAGGCAGTGACAGATACTGGTGGATTTCAAAAGGAAAATACCGTCTATACGATCCAGAAAAGGACAAGGTAGAAAATACAGCAGATACGCTTCAGGATTAGGACACGGAGGTATACTCTTGAATAAACCAAAATGAAATACTTTGACAAAGAAGATATATTACATCTTGTGATTTCTGACGAACCCCAAAGTAGCAGTTTAGAGTTGAGTCCTAATATTACGGCTGAATTGAACGATAACTGTGAACTCATCGGTATTGAGATTCTCAATGCAAGTATTTTCATACAAGAGGCAGTTTTAGGGACAAAGGACACTGAAAAACTTTTACACACCAATGTTCAAACCACTTAATATGTAAAATTGTTGATGGAGAGATAAAGATTGTATCTTAAGAGGATAAGTCGCATCCTTCTCCCACTATTGGATTAGAAATAGAGGAGTTGTTAAGTCTGCTTGCCTACTATTCTAATCGCAAGTCGAAAATGGTTTTGACGGTAGAAGTTTTTCCTGTGTTGAGCGCAGTCTGAATGGCGCGCTTATAGTCTCGTATGGAAAATGGCGCGCCGACCAGCGGCAGCAATTGATCTCCATACAGCTGCAAGAGATACAGACCGAGTTGAAATGTGTGAATCTGTTCACCGTTATATATTTCAAATCCATACGTGTATGCCCCTTTTACATGCAACTGCTTATACCAGATAGATGTCCAGTCTATATTTTTCGGTATTCCCGGCATACCGAGTAAGATGACTTCGCCACCTGCCCGTGTGAAACGTAACGCGTCGTCTATTGTAACGCTTGAACCGACACAGTCAAAGGTTAAATCCACGCCACCCAGCAAAACCTGTTGGCCAAGTTCAGGTTGATACGATTTTGCATCAATTAATTCAGAGAAAACAGTGTAACGACTGTTGTTTACAGGTATCACAACATTTGCACCGAGATCACGAGCGAATTGCTGTTGATGTGAATGTTTGGCAAAAACGACGATTCGGTTTTGATATCCGAGCATCCGCAGTGCTGCAATAGTAAGCAACCCGATGGTACCGCCTCCAACTACGCATATATCGCTTTTGCTGTCTAATTCTATCTGTAAAACACCATGGACCGCACAGGCAAAAGGTTCAAGCAGTACAGCAATTTCGTCCGACATATCATCGGGGATAAGATGCAGTTGTGATTGATGCGCAAGCACATATTGACTCCATCCGCCCCCCGTATCCCGACAGTACCCTGTTTGAATGCCCGCAGAGATGCTCCCTTTTGTGATATTTTCACAGTTGGCAAAACGAAAGTTTTGGCACTGATGACACGGCGGATCAATTTCTCGGACTACACATGAAAGCGCAGGTTCGATAACTACCCGCTCACCGATAGACCAATCTTTGACTGCATCACCGATCTCTGCAATTTCACCCACAATCTCATGTCCAAGAACAAAAGGCGTTGATGTGAAAGGCGAAAAATAGGGACTCCCCTTTGCAGTAATCGTTGCTAAGTCGGATCCGCAGATACCGCTGAGTCGGGTTTTGATTTTGACCCATTGTTGCGTTGGGAGTTGTGGTTCCGGGATATCAACGAGGTTGATGCAGGAGAATTGGGACGTGTAGAGACTGCGCCACTTTTTTCCAAGGTAGCGCAGGGCGAGATAACGGGGGATGTTTTTGGTGTATTGAATGGCTTCCACGGTAACAGACTAATTTACCTCGCTTTGATAATACGCCATCAAAATTTCAGCAACTTCGGGGCGTGCGATTTCTGGTGGGGGTGGTTCGCCAGCGGCGAGCATCTCACGCAATTTTGTCCCAGAGATGCTGAAGTAGTCGTCTGCATCGTGCGGGGAGTCGCTCATCATGACGATTTCATTGCGCTTTTTGCTCCATACGGTGAAATTACCACGGAAGATACCGATTTCGAGTGCGTCTTCAGGGATTGTGTCGAAAATCTCCTGTGCATCGAATGCGCCGTAGTAGTCGCCTGCGCCTGCGTGGTCGCGTCCGACGATGAAATGCGACGCACCGCAATTCTGACGGAAGACGGCATGGAGGAGTGCCTCTCTCGGTCCAGCATAGAGCATATCGAACCCGTAACCGGTGATAGAGACGGTATTTTCGGGGAAATAGTGTTCCACCATCGTACGGATGCAAGCATCACGAACAGCAGCGGGAATGTCCCCAGGCTTTAGCTTACCGAGAAGCATATGAATTAGAATACCATCGGCATTGACTGCCTCTTGTGCGATTTTGCAGAGTCCTTCGTGGGCACGGTGCATAGGGTTACGCGTCTGAAAAGCGACAACTGTTTCCCATCCACGTGCAGCAATGTCATCACGAATTTCAACAGCTGTACGGAATGTGTCCGGGAAGTCTTCAGGAAAATAGGAGTAGTTCAGTACTTTAATAGAACCGGAAAGCACATTGTCTCCGACATCGGCAAAAGCAGGCACACCAGGATGTTCGGAGTCAGTTGTGCCAAAGGTCTTTTCAATAATAAGTTGTTTCTGTTCTCGCGTAAGTGTCTCAATAACTGAAACCTTCATAATAGCTAACGGAGGGTTACCATCAACATTCGGATCGCGTAATGCAATTCGGTCAGCGTTTTTTACCGCATCTGTGATTTGATCATCAGGGACAATGTTCAGGATAGGAACGGGCCAAAAAAGTCCGTTAGGTAGTTTCATATCATTAGCAACGTTTGTTGCCTCTGTGATATTCATGTATCCTGTCAGCGGGGTGAAGTATCCTGATGCAAGCATAACGGCTGATGCAGCTGCACCTGAAGTAAGGAGAACAGACGGAAGTTGATCCGCTTCCTTCGTCAGTTCGGCGCGTTGCGCATCATCCGCAACGTAAAGCGGTGTTAAGGTTTCAGCTCCATGTGGTTTAATCATTCAATTCTCCTTAGGACATTTAATTCTGAAATTATAGGTAACACATTGGGTAGTGTGTCCCAGTAATTTAAAATTCACATAAAATCTATATAGATTCCACAATGAAATATTTAATATGAAAGTTATTCTTCCGCAGCAGTGATCTGTTCAACGATACATCCGTTCCATATCCAATGGATATGTTTCTTATCAGTCTGTATCCGCTTTTTTGGCGTGTAAATTACAAGAGCAAGATAGCCGTTTTCCACTTCAACTGTGGCTTCCTTTTCAACTTTTTCGTTGTGAGGCGGCACAATGAGTTTTTTTATTATCCGTTTTCCGTTTGCTAACATATTGACTTCGTGTGTTGCTTCTTCCGCTGATTGAAAAATGTTCGTTATACGATATGTACCATTTGGCAAGTCAAGTCTAAAAGCAGCATCTTCTTTGCCATAGACTGCATCTCTTGTGAGTGGCGTGGAATCTTCTGGTGGTCCGAGATATGCTTCACGAGGTGAAATCCTCCAGTTTGTTGTGTTCGTCTGTTCTCTGGGATTCCACTCCGTATCCCAACCATATTTTCCGCTCACATACATTGTTTTCGGACCGACGATGTAGTAGTGTTCTTCGACTTCAGCGTTGTCAGACTGCATATCAAAACGGATTATCAGATTACCCGCTTCTGTCTTATCCCAGAGTTCAAGGACCGGTTCCTGTGTTTTTCTTTTAAATAACTTTAGGCGCTTCGTCTCATGAATAATATCGTAATTAGGTTTAAGATCCGCAAACGGTTCGGTTTCTGGATAGTACCAAGCGACAACATAATCAGCACGGATATAACCTAACCCTACACTATCCTTATTGTTCCGATTTACTGGAAAGTAGTAATAGTTCGCCTCATAGTTTGCCATGTGGACAACATCATCCGCATATACGCCATAAAAAGCAGTGGAATGAACAAATGGTGTAACATATTTTATATCATTCCGCTTTTCCATTTTTTTCTCAGTTTTATTGTAATGTCCAAATTCGAACTCTGATTTGTGCCAACCTGCGGACCGATGATTAAAAGTAGAATGAGGTTCTATCAACTCAGCCCCTGATACAAGTTCAGCAATCTCAGTAGAGATACGTCCGTGGTCATAAGCGGTTGTTCCAAAATGAAATAAGGTAAAAATAATAAGACACGTTGTGATACCGTAGCGAATAAATTTGTGCATATCCATAACAATCCATGGTGCTAACATAAGTAGGATGTAGATATGGATGCGGTCATTAATCCATCCTCCCGGTCCGTAACTCCAAGGTGCCTTGATAAACATATAGGTAAAAAGAAATACAATCAGCAAAAACACATCGGTCTGTTTTATCCACTGCTTTCGGACAATCCTATATACGATGGAGATGACAATAGCAATGCCTAAAATAGCAAGCAGGAAGTAGTTGATAGGCACGTGCCAATCAGTAAAATAGACGATTGACTTAACACCCCAAAAGTACTCCTTGACCCACTCCATCCCTCTATGGCTACCTGTTGGATGCAGTTTGAGGCTTTTTAGATAGTATTCCATCAGAACGAAATAGATGGGCACCATATAAAGTAAGAAGCGGAAAAATGGCTTGAGACTGACCACGAATTGTTTGATTATAGTGCCGATTTGTTCACTCCGAATACGCCATGCTTCTGCTAATGCCTCACATCCCCATATACATCCCGCTGCAACAGAAATACCTAACACGATGAGTCCATAAGATGCAATGTGGGACAAATAGGTGAGCAGTAACAGCACATACAGCACGCAGATATGCTTAACCTGCATGTTGTCCTTGTGTTTCCACCAAAAACCGAAGCTGAAAAAGAAAAAGGAGATGCTAAGGGTGAAATTGTAAAATCCCATGTAGAGTAGATAGTTGTAGGCAAATGGAAAACCGAGCCAAGCGAACAGAAACCTTTCTTTTGTATCTTTGTGGACAGCATCAATAAAATAAAAGAACGCAATCGGTATCATACCAATTGCGAACGTTAAAAAGACTTTCTCTGATATCACAGGTGGGAAAATGTAGAGAAGTGCAGCAAGACAAATATGCGATAGCCAATTCGGAAAGATAGTGATATTAAGTTTCCATGCATCTCGCATCTTATAATTTTCGTGCTGGTCATATTCCTTCAACACTAATGCGTTGTAAACATGGCTTGCACCGTCTTGAGAAGGGAAATAAGCAAAAATCCAGAGCGGTAGAATATGTAATATTAACAACACAACAAATAGGTGTTTCCATGATATATTTCTCCAATTAAACATATCCTGTCTCCAATAAATATTCGCCAATCTAAGCTTGTAAGTTTTCTTTATAGTAAAGGCAGTGCTGCGTTAAAGGGCACTGTTCACATAACGGTTTTCGGGCATTACATATTTGTCTGCCGAAATAGATTAGGTTCATGTGAAACGGATATGATTTTCCCTTCGGGACAATCGGTGGCAACTCGTAATGTGCCTTCTCCGCACTGCAATTCGGTTGAACCAACCCGAGACGTTTAGATATTCGTATGATATGTGTATCAACGGGAAAAACCTCTCTACCACATGCAAAAGAGAGTGTAACAGAAGCAGTTTTGATACCGATTCCTTTATGTTGAATGAGGAAGTCTAACGCATCCTCTGTTTTCATATCGTGAATAAATTCTAACGATAATTCGCCATATTCCGCTTTGAGCCACGCGAGAAAGTTTTTGATCGTCTCAGTTTTCTGTTTGCCTAACCCGACAATCTTTATCGTAGCCTCAACAGCGTCAGCATCTGCTTGCAGGACATCTTCCCAAGTCGGAAATTGTTCTCTAAGCTGAGCATATCCTTTGTCCCGACTGACATCGGTCGTATTTTGAGACAAAATCGTTAGGATAAGACACTCAAGCACATCTTTAGTGCCATTCCAATTTGGAACACCGAACAAAGCCTCCAGTGTATCTGATATGATTTTTGCTTTCTGTTTTAATTTCAATTTTCTACCGTGCCTTGCGTTTTCAATATATTATACCACAAAGAGAAAAAATCGCAACGCTTTTATGAACAAAGCTAAAACAGGAAGCGGTACATCGGTTGATCAAGTGCAACTGCCAATAGACTCCAGAACGCGCCAATTGCAAATTCACCCAGCACAATTCCGAGAAAGAATGGTATCGCTTTTCGATGCAAACGAATACCACCGTATTTCAACACAAGCCATTTGAGTAGCCACCCGACAAAAATTGATCCGATCATCGGGTTGATTGCCCAACTCCCTGATATTGCGTAGCCGACAGGGTGTAGATTCCACCAGATAAACCGCATCCGTATTGCTGCGAGAACAAGTGTTACAATAAATCCAAACGTAGCGAAACCAATCGCTGGCACATCAGGCGGCGCAGCGTAAGTTAACCAAGACTCTAACCTACCAAAGGATTCTCTGCCAAACCCCGGACCACCTCCTTCTGCATAATACATTGAAAGAAATGCCCAAAATGAACCGAGTGCACCTAAAACAGATGCTAACATCATCAGCATTGCGAACCTTCGTATAGGGATATTTGCACCCTCAGCGAGTTTGAATCCCTCAAGCTGATGCGGCATCGCATGCGAACGGTGCGCACGGTTGAGAAAATAGAGATAGGCAAAGCCAGTCAAATTCACTGCACCCAGTCTGCGGATACCGACTAATCTTGGCAACATCTCATCAGGTCCAATAAAGTGTAAATCATGCACAGGCGATCCGAGTTCCGCACGGAGTCTCGTAATTGCAATCGCAATCGCAAACCAGATTGCGAAATAGACAACGATTATCCAAAGACTCATCCCCATCTTGAGACAAAATCCAAAGATAAAGGTAGAACCCGCGATGAGCGCGAAAAGGATAAACCGATATGATATAGGTTCATTCCGACTCGGTGCAGTCCGATCACTAAGTTTGTAATTCCTTGTGAAAATACTTTGTCCAATTTGTTTCAAATACTGCCGACTCATCCAAATGGCAAGAACGCATAACCCCAGATATGCACCATGAGATTGCTCCGCTTCATAAGGAAAGCGCGGTAGGCCGCGCCAGCCTGCAATTGTTCCTAACAATCTCTCTGCGCGCCAAATAAGCCAAAATGCCCAACACGAAAATGAGAGGTCAAGTGGTATGAAGAACGATAACCCAACTCCAAAAGGAAAAACACCGATAGGACTCCACCCGATACCGTTCCATGGACGTTCAGTGAAAATTCGGCGGAGGTCATAGAGTTTGCCGCCAAGACTCGGCACCGCAGGAAACAGATAGTTTAATCCGTTGATAATATCTATTGTCACACCGATTGCCAGACCTATCCACATCCATGGGGATCGGAAGAATCTACCCTTAGGTGTCGTCATCTCATACGGCAGTTGGATAATCGGATAGCTGAGTCGCTCGGATTCCACCCACTGCTTCCGAAAAATCAGACTCAAACATAGCATAACAAGGTGGACAGCCACAATAAAGAGTGTCCACCAAAAAATTTTGGGTAACCAAGCAATTAAATTCTGCGATTCATAGATACTGGAAAAGCCATAATAATATCCTTCAAGAGCGCGTTTATTGCTAACAACTAACCATTGTGGAATATGCAGATGAAACAGGTTAATCCAATCATTTTCCGGTGTAGCAAACCAGTGCGCATGCCCGATGAGTGGCATCAGCACGAGGAATCTATCAACGCCAGCAAGCCCAGCCCCTATGGAAATACATGTATAAATAACAAGCAACTCAGCACGATTTAGGGCGAGGATACGATTCAACCGACGTAAAAGGAGTCCAATGCCAAATAGAATTAAGATGGTTATGACAGCATTGTAAAAAAGGGAAACCTGCGTTGGACTACCACCACCACGCAGAATTGAGGCGGAGACCCACCAACAATTCAACGGCACCAATACACAGATTAAGAGGATAGTAAATGGACGGATTTTGGGGATATTTGTTGGAATTTGTTCGTCTTGTTTCATGATTACTTTGTTAATTTTATAACAGTTTTGCCTATTAGGCAACCTATTTTGAATTGTTTACTGAACACAAAATGTGCTATAATCAATAAGAGTAAAACCTTGAAGTATGAGAGCGGGTTTCAAACCTTTATGCGAATTTCAAGAAAAAAACTCATCTTCATCATTCTAATCGTCCTGATAGGCATCACTGTTTTGTCCACCGTTATATACCGACACACCTCACTTTGGAAACCTGAACAGAGTCTTATTACGCTACTCCCTGAATCGCCAATTTGTTACCTAACGCTCAAGGAATTAGATGGTCTTGTTAAGACGTTTAATCGCAGTGAATTGGGCAAACAAGCTGCACAAATGCCGATTCTGAGCCATGTCAAAAGGCAACTTTGGTGGCAACAACTGGTATATCAGAAGTGGGTGTGGGAAACCGAAATGGGTGGCAAACTTGACATGCGGGCGGTCAAGGGACATTTCGGAAAAGAAGCGATTCTTGCACTGTATCAGCGTGAAGGCGAACTTTCGTTCCTGCTTATCACCGAACTGGGCGGGCCGGAAAAACTTGCTATTGAAGCAATTACCGCTACTGATGCAATTAACCCCAAATACGAACGAATCCAGACCGAATATAACGGACTAACCATCAACACCATTACCGGATATCCGCTTGATTTTAGTTATACTTTCATCGGAAAAATAGGTGTTTTAAGCCTCAACCCGTTGCTTTTAGCAGAGCTAATTGATATTTATGCTGGCAAAAAAGATGGTTTCCTTGTCCGACACCCTATAAAAGAGAGAATTCAGAACAGTTACGATAACGATACGAATACAGGATACTTAGACGTTCCTCGTCTTGTTGCTGTGTTAAAAGGTTTGGCGGACAATTCCAATTCGCTTGTTGAACAGATTTCTACATCTTCTGAGAATAGAGGATTCTGGACATTTGGTAACCGATATGAACACGGTGTAATTATATCGCAGTATCGTATTGGAAACCCTAAAAAACCCGTTTCGCCTCAATCAGTGGTACAACACAACTCTTCATTTCTTCCGGAGCAAACTGCGTTAGTCGTATTCGATCCAGACAACAATTGGGATAAAACGTGGAAAATGTTGAAGGATAACTTGACGATTGAGGTTGATTCAGATACACTCAATTTTTCTCAACATTTGGCGTCAGAAATGACCGTCGCATTGATTACGCATAGTGAAGGAGAGGCATCTAAAATTCCTTCGTTAGTTCTGCACGCGCCAATTCAAGAGAGGGACGCATTTGTTGAAAAAATTAGAAAGTTAAAAAACACGAAAATTTCTATAGCTGGGACACCGCTTGAATTCCTTGAAACGCAAAATTATAAAGGCGTGACGGTACAACCTGTCCAGTTACGCCTAAATTTCTTAATGTCATTTATTGGTGGATATGCTATTGTTGACAACCATTTTTTCTTTAGCACAACGCTTGCTGGATTAAAAGCTGTGCTTGATGCGAATTCAGGTGATGCCCCAACATTAAAGGACGTGCACTTTTCTGACAAAGATATGCAGTTGTTCATTCAACCGAATTTGTTAGTGCCGGAAATAAGACGTTTTATACCAATCGCAACATTATTTGCTTCTCTTTCAGGACAAAAATTGGATGCTGTTTTAATGCAGCATATCAGAGATAATCTGTTTCCGTTGGAGTCTCTCGGTCCGATTACTGCTGATGTGCATTTTGGTAAAGATGGAGTGGCTGCAGAGGTGCGCATTGTTTTGGAAAATGATGTTTTACACGAAAAATAAAGGAGGATTGATGATGGAAAATGTTACGCTTGAAGGTGTTATTGAACGCTTAGATAGATTAGAAAAAGTCGTTGTGGATATAAATTTGCAGCTTTCCTTAATAGTCAAGCAATTAGTGTCAAATGATTCAGAAATTTGCACAACGAGTGAAGAAGCAACTACAGCAAACACACAAGGTGAGAAGGAAGATGCTGATATTGGTGTGAAAATAATTGAGGAAATATTAGAACGGATGGGATATCCGCCTGATTTTGACCCTGGTCCCATTGAGGAACTACGCGAGAGTATGCGGCAACACGGCATTCGGGCTGAAGATAATGAGTTTAGCCGCGCCATTATTGAAGAACGGGAAAAATAAGTGTGTATTACTTTTACTTTGATGCAAGTGCCTTAGTCAAACGGTATACTGACGAAGTGGGAAGTGATGAGGTAGATTTCCTTTTTGCTAATGTGCCATTGACGCGCATGCAGTGCTTAATACTTGGGGCAGTGGAAGTCCTTTGGATTTGTGTCCGTAAAGGAAACGATGGTCGCATCACAAAGAGTGAGTTTGCCCGCGCTGTCACCCATTTAAAAAGTGAAGTGATCAATAGACAATCAGAATTCAAAACGATTTCCATTCCAGATACGCTTATTTTAAACTCAATGTCTTTGATTGAAAACCATTCCATCAATTCCGTTGATGCGATAGTGTTACGTTCAGCTTTGGACATCGCAACAGAACTTCGCAATACGGGTAATAGGTTAGTACTCGTTGCCTCTGATCAACGTCTCCTCAGAGCTGCAGAGACTGAAGGAATGCTTGTCTTTAACCCAGAAATTGATTCGCAACAGACTCTCACAGATTGGATTACACATATATGAACACCAAAATTGGTATCGGGATAATAAGTTTTGCGCATGGACACGCGAACGCATACTGTCACAAGATGCAGACGTTTGATGATGTTAAACTCATTGCATGTTGGGATGATAATGCGGAACGCGGCGAAAATGCTGCTTCGCAATTCGGGATGGACTTTTCACCGCACCTTGAGGATGTAGTTAATCATCCTGCAATAGACGCTGTGATTGTAACGTGTGAAACAAATCGGCACGCGGAGATGGTAGAGGCCGCGGCATCAGAAAGCAAACATATCCTCTGTCAAAAACCGATGGCACTCACCTTAGAAGATTGCGATAAGATTGCCGATGCCGTGCAAAAATCAGGTGTTAAGTTCATGATGG
Organism: Candidatus Poribacteria bacterium; assembly: GCA_028824125.1. Taxonomy (GTDB): domain Bacteria; phylum Poribacteria; class WGA-4E; order WGA-4E; family WGA-3G; genus MSPOR6. The sequence goes on along the minus strand of JAPPES010000045.1, from coordinate 9,950 downwards.
CACATCAGATGCGCCGCGATCCTGCTAATATCGCAATGAAAGAACTTATTGAGAGTGGCGTATTAGGTAAAATAGGGATGCTGCGGAGGCGGCACTGCATCAATGTTCTCTTCAGTGAGGCATTTGTAACAGGACCGAGTCGTTGGCATATTGATCCTGTGAAGAATATGGGCATGTTCATGGATGATGCGTCCCATGCGACCGATTTTATCTATTGGATGCTCGGTAAACCGACCAGTGTGATTGCCGAAATTGATAATGTTCTCACAGATGTTGCTCCAGACGACACAGGGGTTGCAGTCTATCGATTTTCGGGTGGGACAATGGCTATTCTGATTAACACTTCTGTGACACTTGCAGGTGAAAATACCACTGAGATATACGGAAATGAGGGCGTTGTCATTCAAAACTATGGTGATGGGCCTTCGTGTAACATGCCACGCCCTGATGACGCGGTGGCGTTAAAACTGTATACGCGAAATGAACCCTCATGGAAAGACATGGGAATCCCGATTCCAAATAACCATGGAGAACGGATTGCTGGAGTCCCTCGTCCGTTTATTGACTGTCTGAAAAACGATACTGAATCCGATGTAACAGTAGAAGATGGTAGGGTTTCTGTGGAGATGGTTTTGGGCGCATATCGCTCAGCACAAGAAGGTAGACGGGTTCCGTTTCCACTATAAAGGAATGTATTACTCCATATTCACCTGCAAAATGTGGTTCTATGGACTATTTCTACGCATAATACTCAAGATTTGTCCCGTCATACCGCTATCAGTGGGTTGTGTTGCAAGGAAAAGCGCGGATGGTACAACTTGCTCTGGTTCTTTCCACGGATCGCTCTGCCCTCTAAAGGTATCAGTACTCTCCCAAGCAGGTTTTGAAAGTTCTGTTTTTACGGGACCAGGTATGAGTACATTTGCAATGATACCGTCCTGCCATACCTCTTCTGCAATTGCTTGAGTCAATCCGTGCAAAGCCGCTTTAGATGCACTATAAATGCTCAAGTTTGCGTGACCAACCATCCCCAATCCAGAACCTATGTTGATGATATTTCCACTTTTCTGCTTCTGCATTATAGGTAATACTGCACGGCAACAGTGAACAACACCCATGACGTTGATCTTCCATACCTCATCCCACTCCTCGTCGGTAGTGTCTAAAAACAAACCTCTTGGATTGATACCAGCGTTATTGACGAGAATGTCTATTCTTCCGTACTGATCCATTGTCTTTTCAACAAGATTTTCAACTTCAGTACGGTTCTGTAAATCAGTGGGTACTACGAAAACATTTCCACCATTTGCTGAAATGACATCTGCTACCTCATTAAGTTGGTCCTCGCTTCGTGCAGCGACTATAACGGATGCTCCTTCAGCCGCGTAAGCAATGGCAATTGCTCTGCCAATGCCGCGACCGCCACCTGTAATGATAGCGACTTTGTCTTTGAGTTGCATGGATGATCCCTCTATATTTAACCTGAGGGGTGTGCATAATTATTTGGCGCATCAACACAGACAGGGACAGCGCCATGTGCCGCTTGATTTATAGAAATGCTGTTTAATCGCAATTCATTGCGCCTCTTTGAACTTGTGGACGGCACACGGCGTGTGCCTACTACCTTTAAACGCATATTTAAATCGGAATTATTTATGCACACTCCTCATTTAACCTAAGTTGCTACAGACAAGATTTCGAGATGGGCGGACACTGCTCTTTACGAAAAAAACAAGGCATTTCCGCTGATTCTTATGTTTTCTGTTATAAATCGGGGTTAGAAACCCCCTCCTACAAAAGCATTCGCAAATAGGTGGCAACTTGGTTATATTTACGTAAAATCAATTGTTGGATTTGGTTAATGAATAACTACGATTTTTTTGAACGACTCCACATATTCATCAAACGCTCCAATTGCGCGCGGCTTGATTGAACTTTACGTTTCAAATCAGCGGCGAGAGTCGTTAGGAGGTCGGTACCACTTTTTTCGGCGCTTTCTACTTGTTCTTTCAACCGATAGGTGCGTCCTGCCTTAACCCGATTTATCTCGGATCGTAATTCTGCTGTTGCTCGGTTGAGACTTCGCAATTCTGCCTGTAGCCGTTTCCTTTTTTCTGCTGTTGTATGCTCAGAATCAATTGCAAAGTCTGTTTCCCCGATACTTAAACGTTTCAAGATATCAACATCTTGTTCATGATATGCGCGATTGATGAGCGGCATTAACTGCTCTCGCCGGTTTTGCTCTTCAGGATGCTCCGCTTTATCAGGATGAAATCTCTTAGCAAGTTTACGGTAGAGATTTTGCAGAAATTTCGCTTCTTGGTCCGGAAGTTCGTTTTTTTTAGATTTCTGTTCACCTTCTTTTTCTGTTTCACAGGCACTGATCCGTGCCCGGTTTTCTCTAAAACACGATTCAACCCGTGTTTCAATTTCATCTTCACTCACATCTTCCCGTCGTAATTGCAAGCGAAGCCGGTACTCCTTTGTTTCAAGATCAACCTTATCAAGTTCAAGGTAATAACGTCCAATGTGCGCATTGTACCGGTGCTGAAACAAGTCAACCTCTGCTTTAAGGTTCTCCGCAGATACCGTAAGCTCTTCTACCTGTTCCCTTCTTTCTTCAATAGCTTGAAGTAGTCTATAAATTTCCTTTTCATCATTACTATTGATATGAACTAAAGTAGTCGGTTTCATGGCTTACGATAAGTGATACGCCCACGTGTCAAATCATAAGGTGAAAGTTCTACGGTCACCTTATCTCCCGGTAAAATTTTGATAAAAAATTTCCGCATTCTACCAGAAATATGTGCAAGAATTTCATGCTTGTTTTCTAACTTCACACGAAACATTGCATTTGGTAAAGGTTCAACAACTACACCTTCTACCTCGATTTTATCTTTTTTTGAAGGGGCTTGTTCTGTAACTTCGTTTTCAAGATCATTCTCTGTAGAATCATCTTGTCGCTTCTTTGGTTGTTGCTTTCGATTTGAACCTCGCTGTTTTGTAAACCGAGGCTTCGATTTTCTCCTATTTCCTGAAGGTCTACGATTCAAAATATAGTTCTCCTTTATAAAGTAAATTAAGATTGATCTTCATAACTAAAAGATTTTCCTGCTTCAAGAACAAGTTCCTGAAAAAAATCTATAGCGAGTTGGAGCTGATTTTCAGACTCCTCTTTATCGCTGCTTGTGGAAACAAAATCAACAGGCATCATGTTACCGCCAACTTCACGTAGGGCAACATAAGCTTTTAGATAAACTTCTGGATGGCGTTCCATCACCTTTTGCATGAGTGGTGAAACTTCCGCTTCAAACATATTTACAAAAACCCGTGCAGTACTAATTTCAGCACGGTAACGTTCAACGATAAGGGGTTGGATATGTGTTTCAAAAACTGCTTTCATTTCACGTGGTGGACCGGGCATCATCATTAGCGTGGATTGCTGATGTGACACACTGATACAGGGTGCCCATCCTGCCGGATTCTGAAGCACTTTTGCTGTTTCTGGCACAGTTGCCATTTTGGTAAGTGCTTCATTCAACGGGTCGTTTTCAGACATCTCACGGCGTTTTCGGAATTCTGCGATGGTCTCCTCGCTCACAACAGGTTTTGTGTCAATCAGTGATGCGACAACTGCCACCGTCATATCGTCCGGTGTCGGACCGAGTCCACCTGTCATTAGGATCAATGCTGTTTCACGTTGAATGGCAGCGCCTAATGCATCAGTCATCTCATCAAAATCATCGCGGAGCATTGTTACCCTGCGTAATTCGCCACCGAGTTGCAGTATCTGCTGTGCGATCCAGTGGGCATTCGTATCCTGAATTTGCCCAAGAACTAACTCCGTTCCGATTGAAAACAGTTCTATTGCCACCTAATTCTCCTTATAGCAGATTTTGGAATTACTTGAACACCCCTTGCCAGCGAGGTTAGGAAACCTCGCCTGCAGAGATGTACACCTGCTGCTGGCGAGGTTTCCTAACCTCGCCAAATTGCCGATTTATTTTTTTAAACTTCATTTAGTTTGCGTCCTTATGGCACAAACTAAGTGTCCAAATAATTTCAAAGTTCACTATCTTAACTCAAGTTGCTACGGACAAGATTTCGAGATGGCGGACACTGCTTTTTACGAAAAAACAAGGCATTTCCGCTGATACTTATGTTTTCTGTTATACATCGGGGTTAGAAACCCCTCCTACAAGAGCATTCGCAAATAGGTAGCAACTTATGTTATCTTCTTATGTTATCTTATAAAACCTGTTTAAGAAATTCAAACGCGCCGACACCGTAAAAACTATGTCCCGCTTCAAATACCTCAAAACCCAATTTATCTTCAGCATTGAAGTGCTTGAAGATTGCTTTGGCACGTTCAACAGACGCGCGGGTAGCCTCAATTGGAAAAATTGTATCTCCAGTACCGGACTCAACAAAAAGCGCGCGTGGCGCAATTAATCCGGCAATATCGTACATCTCCGCATATTGTAGCACATTTGGTATATAATTGTCTATACAATGACTAATGCTACCAGGACTATTTAGTTTTAGGTTTATTGTCCAATTTAGCCGAAAATCGCGATTAGGAAATCGCTCCTACAGAGATTCTGGGATTTCACTAATCTTTATACCTAAATACAATCCATGACGCACTTGGATAATGTCGTCCAAGTTCACCATGACATTCCATTTCTTGAGTTATCAATTCGCTCCAAATAGCCATATTATTCACCTCACGCGCTAATAAAGATTAAAATAACTAAAATGACAATTACGATAGCCCCTATAACCATATACATGCTATCTAACAACGCTTTCTTAAACATTTTTATCCATCCTTTTTGTATTGAATCGTATGCTACATTAGCAATGGCAGTAATCACTTCGTGCATCCATCCCAAGTCATCAGTTCTGATAATGCCCAGGATGCCATCCTTAATCGTATCACTGATACGAAAAAGTTAAGGTGTTAAGGCATAGTTCACTGTGCCTCTCTTTTATTTTATTGTAACAGCAAAACCTTGTTTACTAAATTCTGCTATTTGCTTGTAGCGTTATAACTTCCTTCGTATATTATCATGATTAGTAATTTATTTTTGATTTCTCAACTATATCTGGATTCATATTGTGTTTTTCCAACAGTTTTTTTAATTGTTCTTTAAAAAATTTCTTAGCATAAGGGGATATTACAACCTTTTGGATTAATTGGTTGATGTTGGTTCTGACTGGGATTCCTTCAGGAGGTATGTCCTTCATTAGGTTAGTCTTTCTATCAGGATCGAAAAATAAAAAATCTTTTTCAAACAGTTTGTCACTATAGAAAGGTATTTTTGATGTATAAACCCTATCTGCGTGGTTTTCACAAATTGATTCAAATGAAATGATTGCTCTGACTTCGTGTTCGTCATCATATATATCTCTTTTGTGCATAATAGGAGCGTAAAATAGTTCAAGTACGGTATCAGGTTTTGTTAGGTTTTTTGATGGAAAATTTTCATAACCTTCAATATCGTCAGTTTGATAGTTTTTATATTTTACATTCCCTATATGTATTTGATATTCTAAATCTTCCAAGCTTTCAATCAGATCTCCTACAGTAGTTACAATGGCTATTGATGTAGGGCTTTTGTCTCCATATTCTGCCCACATTGAATGGCTTTCAGTTTCCTTAAGAAACCAGCAGTTACAAAACATGATATGGTTTGAGAAATCCTCTATTAATGTCTTGAATGAATGAAGATTAAACATGGTTGAATCTTTATCATTTCGCGAGTACGTCTCCATATGTTCTTTCATCACGCAGAATGGTTTGTCTTGTTTTATTGGTGTACTTTCATCAAATAAGTTTGTTTTGCGGACTTCTTCTTTAGATTTCTCAGATAGTGATCCCTCGTATTTGTCATTGAACGAATGGATGTTAGGAAAATAAAGTGATTCTTCACCGAGCATATACATGAATTTATCTATAGTCATGTATCTCCATAATCTTTTTGTACGGCATGGAGTTTTAAAATAAGGGCTTTCTACGTAGGGCATTTCTCTTCACAATTAGTAATTTTTCGGATTTAGCGTTCTGCCAGTTTTGCGATCAAATATTCTTGTCCGCGGTTTCCTTTTATTCGGTTGCAATTGCCACAAAGCAATTGAAGGTTACCAATATGGTCAGTGCCTCCAACCGATTTTGCAATAATGTGGTCTATTTCCAGATGTTGAGTTTCAAAATGCGTATTACATCCGTTGCAGTTACCGCTTTGTTCACCATATAGTTTTGTCTTGTTCGCTGGTGTGTTATAAGGAGGTATACGACCTAAATCTGAACGGTGTGGTATATCTGTACGGTGATTAATGTCTTGAAATAGTCCTTGATCCTTTTTGATTCGCTCAACAACCAATTCTACTGCTTTTGGTGCTATGTCAATACCTACCCAATTTCGAAGCAAGCGATCTGCTGCTACACAGGCTGTTGCACAACCACAAAATGGATCAAAAACAATACCACCTTTATTAGTTGATGTTTTAATAATCCGATCTAAAAGTGCTAATGGTTTTTGTGTTGGATAGCCAGTCCATTCATCTGATTTTGGATCAATAGCCTTTATATATTGGACTGTTCCAATTCTACTTCCAGTTATTACCAATACTGGATCATCATCATTTGGTTCTCGCCCATGCTCTTCTCTAAATTTGTTCAAATAAGTATGGAAACGTGTATCTTGTGTCGGCATATTTCTTCCATATATTGTATTATCAACCAAGTATTTCCGCCACCTTTTGTAATTCACTTGTTCTTTTGCGTCATCTTCATAAAGAAGATTAAAAGTATAGTCGTCTGTTTTTGTATAAAAAAACAGAGTGTCATGGCGTCTTGGGTATTTTGTATTTGGTTGAATCCATGTTCCTTGATGAGACCATACAATCTCATTTTGGAAGTTTTTTCTTCCAAAGATTGCATCTAATAACAATTTTAGATAATGAGACATTGTTGGGTCACAATGTAGGTATATGCTTCCATTCGTTTTCAATATACGATGCATTTCAAGCAAGCGTGTTGCCATGTAAACCAAGTAAGATTTATCGGAGTCTGTCATTGCTGCTTGAATAACGCGGTTGACTGCTGAATACTTTGTCTCAATCAAGTCAAGCCATGCAACATCTAAATCACTAAGTGACCATGTATCTTTAAATTCCGCACCTGCTGCTTGTGATCCGATAGGCGCAGCATAGTTTGCATTGCTATTGAAAGGCGGATCAAGATATATCAAGTCAATGCATTCAGAATTGATCCCGCGTAGAATAGGCAGATTATCACCCGTAAATATCGTTTTATTCGCTATATTCATAAAAAAGACCTCAACAAATTCAAAACGAATCCTGTCGCCATTTTCGGATAGAAATAGGTTGATTTCTGCGGCATCACCGATCCTGCCATAGCCACATCCAAAACCTGCTCAACAGGTGTTGGATTCATCAACAATGCAACGCGGTCAGAACCCTCTTTAACATGTGCAACAACATCATCAGCATAAGCAGTATAACTGATATGGTCTGCTAATGTTTCAACCTTAAACAGCTTGTTGATGATGGTCTCTTGAACAAGCGTAACATCTAATTGCCCAGCAGGTGAAGAATGCGGAATTAACAGACGAAATTTATTGTCAGGCGTAGACATGCCAACAGCAGACGATTTCCCTTTAAACGTATCCAATTTTGCCATCAAGTTTGAAAGGGAATCAATTTCGTGTACCGCAAACACTTCAGGCAATCCAGCAATAGCACGGTTTATCTGTTCTGTCGTAAGATCGCTGAGTAAGCGGTGAATTGCCAAAACCGCTAATCCGGGTGATTCCATACGGACAAGGTTCACCATCATATAGTCATATCCTGACGGTGTGTCGTTTCCACCTTGCTGCGCCATCTCTTCGCGAAATGCGAGGGCTGTTTCATAGCGGTGATGTCCATCTGCAATCAGTAGCGGTCTTGCGGTAAAAAGTTCCTGAATTTCGCTATTAGATTCAGGACTATCTAAACACCACAATTGATGCGTACTCCCAAACGTCTCTGCGCAATCTATCTGAGGCGCGTTCTCATCGGTCCAATCCTGCATAATCTGTTCAATATCACCGTTTGCATCTTGATACAGAAGGAATATAGGACTTAGATTGGCATGACATGTCCGCATGAGATTCAGTCTATCAATTTTTGGACCTGCATGTGTTTTTTCGTGGGGAAGGATAACCTTATTTTTAAAGGGTTCAAGTTTGACGAGGGCAATTAAAGCGCGGCGTGTATAGTGTTTTCCATCGGGGGCATGAAACGATTGGTCGTAGATATAATAACGGGGAGTTGTATCTCGGACGAGGATGTCATCGGCAATCCATCCGTTCATTTGTGAGGCTGCGCGGGTGTATTGATTATCGTTTTCAGTATCATCGTCACGTGGCTGGCTCAATATTAAGTGAATGATATTGGCTGGATGCCAATTTTCCAAATCAACCCGTTCTTCAGGTTTTATCACATCATAAGGCGGTGCGATAACATCAACGATTTCTCCCACCTTTTCTAAATTGTAACGTAAGCCGCGAAACGGAATAACTGTCGTGTCCATAGAACTCCTATTTATTATAGAAAACTTTAGAATTAATTGGACATTAGGATCGGTTCGGTTAGGAGACCGAACCTTATGTGTCAATTTAGTGCCTGATTTTCTTGTGGGAGGGCTTTTTAAGCCCGATGTCTTCTGTAGGAGCGAGCTTCGCTCGCTCCTACAGAATATAAGAGTTGCACAAACTGGAAGTTTATGCTACAAAATGTCCAAATAATTATATGCTTTACTATATGTTGTTTGGTATCTTGATCAAAAGATAGTTAATCCCATAACCTCATACTAAAGTACCTTTCTCCGATGTCATTAAACACTGTAACAATAACACCTTCCTGGATCTGTTGTGCGAGTTTATATGCGCCGTAAAGGTATCCGCCCGATGATGTGCCAACAAACCAACCTTGTCGCGCAAGACGGTTGCACATTTCGTGTGCGTTCTCAATTGACGTAGGTATTCGGTAATCAATCACAGTCTCATCAAGAATTTCCGGTACAATGTCATCCGGATCTCCGAGCGGTTTTAACCCTTCAATTCCGGGGAACCTCTCTGGCGCAATAGAACATACCTGTACATCAGGGTTGTAGTCTTTGAGCCGTCTTCCTACGCCTGTAATAGTGCCGCCTGTTCCCACACCCGCCACAAAATGTGTTAGTTTTCCATCTGTCTGCTCCCATATCTCCACACCTGTTGTATCATAATGAGCACGCCAGTTATTTGCATTTTCGTATTGAGACTTGAAAAAATACTTATCCGGTTGTGCTTCATATCTTCGGTCAACCTCTCGCAACGCTTCATCATAGCCAAGGATTGCATCGGTATAGATAATCTTTGCCCCGTGTGAACTGATACGTTTTTTGCGTTCTTCGGTGGCATTGTCCGGAATCACGAGTTCGACTTTGTACCCCAGTGATGCACCGATCATTGCGTAAGCGATCCCCGCATTGCCCGAGGTAGAATCTAATATAACTTTTTCCCGTGTGAGTTCTCCTGAAGCAATCGCCTCAGTCAGCATTCGTAAAACGGGTCGGTCTTTGATAGAGCCGCCGGGGTTATAGGTCTCTACTTTTGCATAGATTTGGACATTCGGCAATTCATCAGTAAAAATATCAATTTTAGCGAGGGGGGTTTGTCCAATCAGTTGGAGTAGCGGAAAGTCTGATAAATCCACTGTTGAACCAGTTCGGTTGCTCATGTAGCGTTATGTACCCTACCTTTTCTTTTATTTTAATTCCAAGTTGCTACGGACAAGATTTCGAAATAGCGGACACTGCTTTTTACGAAAAAGACAAGGCATTTCCGCTGATTTTTACGTTTTCTGTTATAAATCGGGGTTAGAAACCCCTCCTACAAGAG
>JAPPES010000027.1 GCA_028824125.1 Candidatus Poribacteria bacterium | reverse complement strand
TATTCACAACACGCAAGCCAATCTTAATCCTGGATAATTGGCGAAGGTATTGTAAAAAACAAGCAGCAAGTAAAATAGGATTTTTGGCACCGATTTTGATGGTGTAAAAGGTGATAGCAAGCCATGCAAACACGCGGATACTCATGCCGACCGCATAATACGGCATTTTGCGCTGGCGATGTTCCAACAGATTTGACACCAACAACTGTGGCCACATCCAACCTGCTGTCATCATTGAGCCGGTCAAACCTACCATGACTTCGGACCCGGTGAGTTTATGAATAAAAGCAGAAAGCACCGTCGATGCATCTACGAAAGCGAGGTTGATTCGCATGAAGGTGCCTTGAAGCAGCGCAAACCCGAAGTTTCGCCGTTGATTATCTCTTTTTTTCTGCATTCTCTTTTTTGTCTATCATCAGGAAGGAGAATAATTTTCTGTGCTAATCTCTATAGTCACGTCTAATGTGTCACTATTTAATGCTTTATTTTTTGACAGAATTTTGACAATTAGGTTGAGTTAAAAACAGAATTCAATGAAAAAAGATGAACACATTATTGGATTACCCTGTATTTGCCTTGCGATTTTTCTTTACAGAGAAGTATAGGTATGCTAAATTTTATACAAAATCTATTTTGAAAACGCGCTTTGAAAGCGCACAAAGGAAATAATATGGAACCTCTTCGAATTGGATTTCTCGGTGCTGGTGGCTTCGCGAGACACACAATATATCCCGCGTTACATTTAGCACCTGTGGCATTGCAGGCAGTTTGCGATGCAGATGAAAATAGAGCCAAAGCTGCCGCTGGAAAATTTGGCACAGGCAGATATTACTTAGATCGACATGAAATGTTTGAAAAAGAGGATTTGGAAGCAGTAATAATCAGTATGGGACCGGATCCGAGGCAGCCGCTTGTGCTTGAAACGCTTGCGGCAGGATATCACGTTTTTACGCCAAAACCGCCTGCTCCATCCCTTGAAGAAACGATTACTTTGGCAGAAACCGCTGAAAAGCACGGTAAGACATTGATGGTCAACTTTCAGCGGCGGTTTAGCCTTGGTGTACGAGAGGCGCGGAGAATCATGCAGACCGAATCCTTCGGGCAACTCACACAACTTTTCTGCTCTTTCTGTAGTGGACCGTACGGATCAGTCAAACACTATCTTCTTGATTTTGCTATCCATCACTTCGACTTAGCACGGCACATTGCGGGTGCTGATGTTAATGAACTAAGCGTCTTTCACAATGAGGTAGGTAATCAAGGTTCATTCGCTGTTGCCGTAGAATATACAAACGGTGCGGTTGGGACTCTGCAGCTCAGCAGCCAACGTCTGTGGAGTCGCAACTATGACCACATTGAAATTACTGGACAACACGAATACATCGTTTTAGAAGGCTTATGGGGTTTTGAACATTATACAGGAGATGGTAATACTTTCTCGTCTAACTTTTCGGATCAACGCAATGGTGAATTGACAGGTGATGGTATCAGTCTCACTGAGTTTGCTAACGCCATTCGTGAGGATCGGGAACCTGTATCAAGCATCCAGGATTGTGTTGGCACGATGCGGTTCTATGATGCTGTACTGCAACGCAAAAAGGGTGTTATTTCTCTTGCTGGTTAGTCATGTGTTAGGTAGAACACCTTGTAGGCGCGCTTTGTAAGCGCGCCCACTCTTTTACGCGTTCTGCGGATTGATACTTTCTAATACCTCAAGACACGTCTTCCCGTTAACTAACTGATGATAATATTGCGCAACACGCTTGCAAAAATCCTGATTCTGACTTAATACGTTTTCTGGTGTTGCATTCTGTGGTGCCCATAGGGTAGCATTTGAGAAAATCGTTTGGATTCGGTTTTCTACACCTGTTTCGCTTGTGCCAAACGCTCCTGTCAACACATCCTGTATTGTTCGGTTAGGGTCTCGGATTTCGTATTCTGTTGCAGTATCGGTAATGCCTTTATAGTCGTCAGCACCTGATACTGTGTGCGGTGTCAAAAATCGAAGTACAGTCGCGAAAGAATAGGCAAAATCGGATTTGAAAAGTTCTGTGCTACTATCATAGTTCGGTGATCTCACGATGTCAGCGGCGCGTTCACGGAGTTTCACCGTCTCAATAATGTTAATCCGTGCGTTATCATCTTTGACACGGCGGATGCGGTCAATGAACTCCAGCGTATACGCCCGCGCACTTTTCCCTGCTATCGGAATATCCGCCTCAACTATTTCAGCATATCCGTGCATTAACCGTTCCAGATGCGGCGCGAATATCGGATGTGATGCTGCTTCATTAACAAAGTCAATTCCAGAGAGCATGCCTTTGTGTGTGATTCCCGGCACATGCACGGAATTCACAAGAAGCAATTTCCAATCGTGATACGGCTCAATGCTATCCCGGCTAACAACAACACCAAAGTCATCAAGTTCACCGAAGGGAACGCGTAACCTGCCCTCTATGTCTTCCAAAATCAGCGGCGTTGCAGGCATCTGCTCTGCGTAGGTTATCAATTCATCTGAACCTTCAATCTGTGCTTGTGTAGTTTCCTTAATCTCATCGGGCACAGCGTCCACATGTGGCACAAGTCGATCCCCCATTTCGTTGAGAAATCCGACTTGCGTCTCTAACCATTTTGTATAATCATCGCTGCGTTTCGGATATTCGTTGAGAAGAATATCTCGGATAACATCACCGTTATTGCGGAGGTTATCGGTATTGATAACACATATATCGGCATCAGCCCCGTGATGACTAAAATAGCGATAGAGCGTCTCATCTAACACATCCATTGCGAGTTCACCTTTAGCGATGCCTGCTTCGGTTACCCCGATCAAAATAAGGTCTAACGGATTTTCGGTTTGTGCATAGAACTGTTCACGCCCTGCTTCTGTTGCAAGCGTTGTCGCTCCGACCACACTTGAAATCTGCTGAATGTCATGAATACCGCCTAAGTCAAACGTGACGACATGATACACACCTTCCTGTCGGTTGAAGGCATCCGCTTTTTCAGTGCCTGTTGGCTGTCCGACAAAGATACCACCTTTGTATAAATTTCGTTGGTTGAGGATATGAACAAATTGATGGGTTAAGGCGCGCTGCAAACCGCCCGCACCTATAGCAAGTATTTTTATTGGTAGCATGTGTCTGTTTGTTTCTCCTTCCTAATGTTTAGCGTGAGCTCGGTGTCCACACTTTTTGTAGAGCAAACTTTTAGTTTGCGTTAGACAGATGCACAAACTAAATGAAGATAAAAAAATAAATTGGGTAATGTGGCGAGGTTAGGAAACCTTGCCAGCAGAGATGTACACCTGCTGCTGGCAAGGTTTCCTAACCTTGCCAATTACCGAAATATTTATTTAAACTTCATACAGTTTGTGCTACAAAGATTGTAACTTGGGTTACAATAGAATATCTTCATAAAGTGCAAGATATGTGTCAGCGATGTTTTTCCAATCATAAGGGATCACCTTTTCAGTGCTTGCTTTGCCCATCTCAACACGTTTTTCACCTGCGTTAATGAGTTGTACAAGGCAACTCGCGAGTCCATCAACATCGCCTGCGTCAAACAACGCACCGTTGACGTCTTCTGCTACAAGTTCATCAATACCTTGAACACGACTGGCGATAATCGGTAGACCTGTTCCCATCGCTTCTAAAACGACAAGCGGCATGCCTTCTGCCAATGATGGTAAAATGAAGATGTCAGCCTCACGGTACTTTTGTGGTAATTCTGAATACGGCACCGTGCCAGTAAAATGGACATAAAAAGTTACGCCGAGATTTTCTGCTAATCCAATCAATTCTTCCTGGTATGGCCCATCACCGATGATTTCTATTTCAAAGTTATGTGAGACTTTGTCAAGTATTTGCGGAAGCGCGCGAATGAGAAATTGGAATCCTTTGCGCGGAATGAGTCTGCCAATAGCAAGACATCGGACTGTTTTCGGATTCACCTTCCGTTGTCCCGATTCAAAACTTGCTAAATCTAAGCCATCAGGAATGACATCTATTTTCAAGTTTGTATCTGTTGTGCGCGCGAGGTTTCGCAAACCATCGCTGCATGCAACAACTGCAGCAGCGTTGTCCCAAATCGTTCGGATAATAGGTTTTAACAGCATGTATAACCAACGATAGTAGGGCGGGTCTGGATTAGGACGAGGCACATCTCTACCACCTAAAAACACAACATAAGGCACATTTTTAAATTTTTGTAGCAGAAAAGCACCGCCACCCGCAGGGATGCCGAAGAAAACTTGTACGATATCCGGTTTAAACTTTTTTGCAAATCTCAATCCGTAAATGCTTGAACTCACAGCGTAGGTCAACATCTCATGAACTGCACACACATTCGGATTTTTCCGAAGCGAGCGGACACGATGTACATGAATACCAGCTACTTCTTCTGTCTTTGCACAATCACGGAATTGTGAGGTAATCAGATGCACATCGTGCCCTGCTGAGGCGTAGTGTTTCCCTAAGAAATAACTCACCTGACCACCACCACCACCTATTGGTGGAAACTCGTGATTGAACATCAAGATTTTTCGTTGCTGAGAAGCCAATTAGTTACGTATTCCTTTTAGATCATATCTTTTTTATGATTTTCTGCCAGTTGCACAGCGTATTCAATCATCGCTTTTGCAATATCTATTTTACTAACCGACTCAAGTTCCTCAAATCCTGGTGACGGGTTGACTTCTAAAATGACAGGGCCATTTTTTGTTTGAAGTAGATCAACACCCGCGATCCCTAATTTCAATACGTTGGCTGCGTCAGTTGCGATACGACTGTATTCATCTGTGAGGGTTATCGCTTCCCCGTTTGCTCCCTGATGAATGTTTGCCCGAAATTCACCGGGAACTGCACACCTTTTCATCGCCGCGATTACATTCCCGTCTACGACAAGGATTCGGATGTCAACGCCAGCTGCTTCTGCAATAAAGGATTGAATAACATAATCCCGATGCAGATCACACATTGTCTCTACCGTTGACGTTAGAGAAGTCGGTGTATCCAATAACATCACACCAATCCCATGCGTGCCGTAAAAAGGTTTTAGAATAAACGGATAATCCCCTATTCCAGGTATGGCATCCTCTAAAAACGTGGCAGAGCCGACGGTGAGACTCGGTGGGATGGGTAATCCGTACTGTTGGAGTATACGCAGAGAGCGAAACTTGTGACGTGCGTCCGCTATGGCGCTTGCAGGATTTACCGAAGGAATGCCGAGCCATTCAAAGTGTGATAGCACCTCTCCGCCGTATCTTGCAGTGCCACTACTGAGTCGTGGAATGACGACATCAAAATCTTCTGAGGGGGCCCCGTCATAGGTGATACGATTTCCAGTACCACCGATTTGGAGATAGAATCCAAAGGGGTCTCGAACTTTGGCGGTGTGTCCTATTTTTTCTGCAGCTTCAACGAGGCTGCGGGTTGAGTGGTTTTCGGGTCCACGGGAGAGGATGGCAATGTTCATGGGTAAGATGGTTTTCGGTTTTCGGTTATTATAACCCAAGTTGCTACCTATCGCCATAAAGTTGTTTTATATTAGTTGCAATG
>JAPPES010000158.1 GCA_028824125.1 Candidatus Poribacteria bacterium | reverse complement strand
TATTTAACACTTGTTTGGAAGTCCTGAAAGGATAAAATTGTCCAAACTATAGTTAGTGTAAACAAATCTATAATTATGGGAAGTACCAGAAAAGGAAAACATATCGTATTAAACGTTGATGAAGAAAAAGCCTCTATCACATTAGGTGATGCTGCTATCGGAAGTTATATTATAAGAGCTAAAGACGATGTGATAGAGAATCGTGTAGTCTATGGAAAACACGCTAATCCTGATAGTAGTGTGGGCATATCTGTCGGCAAAGATAATGTGCTTATACAAGCAGGAAGCAAAGTAGGTAATATATTTTTCAATTTACATCATGACGATAATACTAATGGGGTAGTTCTGGCAACCGGCAAAAATGGCAATGTGATAGCTTCAAAAGTAGGTCAAGATCAAGAACTTTTAACTAAAGAATAGTTTATGAAACACTTATACATAACGTTACCAATATTATCGCTTCAGCATTTCCTACGAAACTTCATAATCAGAGGCACATCTCCGGAAATCAAGGGTATTTCCCTCAACAAGATGGTGAACGCCTACTCACAAAGGATATTAGTGAGGCATACGACATATTTTCAACCCCATAGGTGTCGATTTTAAGGAAATGAATCGGCTTTTATGAATGTGTATAGCCCGTAGGGGCGGATTGTTATAGAAACATGGGACTCCCAAATTTGTAGAATCAAAATACGAGAAAACCTAACATGCACTACACATCACAACAAAACGACTGGTTAGTTCAACCCTTTCGCCAACCCGCTACAGTCCAAGAAACGGACAACCAGCTTATTCTCGGTAATGGACTCATCCAGCGAAGGTTCGTCACTACACCGAATTTCGCAACGGTAGATTATACCAATCAAATTACCGATAGCAGTTTGCTGCGTGGCATCAAACCAGAGGCGGTGCTTACGATTGATGGACAGGAATATGAGGTAGGTGGCTTAAAAGGACAGCCCGACTACGCCTATCTTGATGACGAATGGATTGCAGACTTGACCAATGACGAGAACGCATTTCAGTTTCGCGAATATAGAGTTGGTGAACCTGAAACCCGTTATCCGTGGGAACACAGGCGTTCTGCTACATCATCAGCATATCCGCCAGAGGGTGTGACACTGACGGTTGCATTTTCACCACCGCCATCCCTTGACTCCCTTCAGGTTAGTGTGCATTATGAACTATACCAAGGCATTCCGGTGCTGTCCAAGTGGATTACTATTCACAATGAAGGTCAAAAACCGATTCAATTGGATACCTTAAGTTGTGAAATCCTTGCTGTCAACGAGCAGGAACAGCATCGGCTACATGTGGAGAGCGATTATGCCTTTAGTAGAATGGAAACAACGCAGTGGGGGCCAGATGCAGAGTACGTGACGCAAGTCGACTATCGTTATCAGATGCCGCTGTTGATGACAAGTCACTATCCACTTGGTCCGGGTGTGCTGCTTCAACCGGGAGAGACGTTCACAAGTTTTCGTACCTTTGAGATATTTCATGATAGTGATGATCGTGAGCGAAAAGGACTCGCCCGCCGCAAGATGTATCGCACAGTTGCTCCACAGGTCACGGAAAATCCAATCCTCATGCATGTTCGGAGTGCCGATCCAGACGCAGTCCGTTTAGCGATTGATCAGTGCGCCGAAGTCGGATTTGAGATGGTGATTATGACCTTTGGGAGCGGATACAATATTGAGAGCGAAGATCCTGAATATATTGCCACAATGAAGGAATTGGCAGATTATGCACACAGCAAGGGTATTCAACTCGGTGGTTATACGCTGATGTGTGCTTCACGGGGTGTGGGCGAAGAATTCAACTGTATTGACCCAGACACAGGACAACCTGGTAGTAGATTTGGACAGAGTGCTTGTCTTGCGAGCGCATGGGGAGATGGCTATGTCAAACGTGTGCTGAATTTCATGGATGCGACTGGAATGGATATCATAGAGACAGATGGTCCTTATCACGGTGATGTTTGTGCCTCAACGAAGCACGAACACCATAACGGCTTAGCAGATTCGCAGTTGCGCCAGTGGGAAGCGTGCGTGAATTTTTATCACGAATGCCGAAAACGCGGTATCTATATTAATTCACCAGATAATTATTATCTCAACGGTTCAAACAAATGTGGTATGGGTTATCGTGAAACGAATTTTAGTTTACCTCGCGAACGACAAATTCTGATTGCACGGCAAAATATCTACGATGCCACTTACGAGAAGACACCAAGTATGGGCTGGATGTTCGTTCCATTGGTAGAATATCACGGTGGTGGACAAGCCGCAACGTTTGAACCACTTTGCGAACATCTTGATGACTACGAATCGCATCTTGCACAGAATTTCGGCAGTGGTGTAATTGCGTGCTATCGCGGTCCCCGGCTTTTTGATACTGAAGAGACGAAAGCAGTCGTTAAGAAATGGGTTGACTTTTTCAAAAAGTATCGTACAATATTAGAGTCTGACCTGATTCATGTGTGCCGTCCTGATGGACGTTCCATTGATTGTGTGTTACATGCAAACCCACAACTCAACCCTTGTGGACTCGCGATGCTCTATAATCCGACGCGAACGGTACAACAGATGGCTTTGAAATTACCAGTCTATTATACTGGCTTGTCTGAAACTGCCAAGATTCGTGAAAAAGAGGGAGAACCCAAACAGTACAAAATCGACCGAAACTACAACGTTGAGATTCCAATTGAGATGGAGGCAAAAAGCGTTAGTTATCTCGTTATTGAACCTTGAATATGATCTTTCCCTAATTTTTCGCTTTGATCTTTTTCTTGTAGGAGGGGTTTGTAATCCGATTTTTCAATTGCCACAAGCGTATTGAGCATTGATTTGGATTCTTCTGTAGGAGCGACCTCCTGGTCGCGACCCGACAAATCATGCGGAATGCCAAACGCGCATTCCGCCAAGCGCATTTGGCGTTGATTCGAGGTCGCTCCTACAGAATCCGCGTAATCCTGAACAAACAATTGACAAAATATTTACACATCCGCTCAATAGTCTATGCCGAAAACAGCGTAATCGGTGATGGAATTAGCGTAATTAAACCGCACATCCACAATAGAGGTAAAAATGAGAGTCATCCAATTCAGAAAAGCAATTTTGGTATACGGAACGCTGATCTGCCTCTGTTTCATGAACCCAGGTATCAGTTCTGCCCTCGATCCAGACGCAGCTTTGGGTATATGGTTCTTTGATGAAGGTAATGGCAACACGGCAAAAGATGCTACTAAAAATGGCAACGATGGAGAGATTATTGATGCCCAATGGGTCAATGGCAAGTACGGGAAGGCACTAAAGTTTGCGGGTGGCAGTCATGTCGCTGTCGGTGATTTTGCTGGCTATACGGATAAAGTGTCGATCGTCGCTTTAATTAAAACGCCTGCAGCCCCTGCATGGTCTGATATTATCGTAGGCCCCTGCGGTGATGTTATCTTTACATTACAGAACCACAAATTAAATTTTGCTGGACAGTGTGCGCAACCGATTCCCCATAATACCTGGTCTACAACTTTGTTGAATGATGACATGTGGCATCAGATTGCAGGTACTTATGACGGTAAAACAGTAAAGGTCTATGTTGATGGTAAGTTAGAAGCATCTAATGCTGCCGCAGGTGCATTCAAAACGGGACCTAAGTATATTGGTTCAAGAGACGACAAGCAGGAGGCTTTCACAGGTCTCATTGATGAGATCGCTTTTTTTAATGTTGCACTCTCAGACGGTGATGTGAAAGCGATTGCAGATAGTGGATTATCTATTGCACTCGGTTTTGCAGCGGTTTCTCCGCAAGCGAAACTGACCACGGTTTGGGCGAAATTGAAATCGGAAAAATAGCATAATCCGATAAAAGCATAAACTTCGTTATTATATCTAAGTTGTCCTCTTTGTAGCACAATCTGTTAGATTGTGTCTGTGGATGCGCAAACTGCCAGTTTACGCTACAATGCGTATTGAATTAACGCTGAATTGAATAAAAATATGAGTATACTTGTCCATAAAAACACAAAAGTTATTGTCCAAGGTATCACAGGGCGTTCTGGAAGTTTTCACACAGAACAGTGTGTAGATTACGGTACGCAAATTGTTGCAGGTGCTGTCCCCGGTAGAGGCAGAACAGATGTCCACGGCATCCCTGTATTTGACACCGTAGCGGATGGTGTTGCAGAAACAGGCGCAGATACGTCTCTGATTTTCGTTCCCGCGCGCTTCAACGCTGCCGACTCTATCATGGAAGCTGCTGATGCCGGAATTGAATTGATAATCTGCATCTCTGAACATATCCCTGTGCTTGATATGGTGAAGGCAAAAGCGTTTCTTCAAGGCAAACAGACTCGGTTAATCGGTCCGAACTGTCCGGGTATCATCACACCTGGCGAATGTAAAATCGGTGTGATGCCTGCGTTTGCTTATTCCCCCGGTCATGTCGGTATCGTCTCACGAAGTGGGACTTTAACTTATGAAGCCGCGTATCAATTGAAACAACTCGGCATCGGACAATCTACCTGCGTCGGTATCGGTGGTGACCCTGTGATTGGGACAAACTTCGTTGATGTTCTCAAGCTTTTTGAAGGAGACGATGACACACATGCAGTTGTCTTAATTGGGGAAATCGGAGGCACAGCAGAGGAAAAAGCTGCGCAGTTTGTCAAAAACGAAATGATAAAACCTGTGGTCGGTTTTATCGCTGGACAGACGGCGCCCCCCGGTAAACGGATGGGACATGCGGGAGCGATCATCTCAGGTGGACAAGGCACCGCAGCAGATAAAATTAAGTCGCTCAAAGATGCTGGCATTGCCGTTGCAGACGATCTTACTACCATTGGTGAAACTGTGGCAGAGGTTTTGGCTTAAAAGGTGCTGTTTATATAGTATAAACCACCTGTAGGTCGGGTAGAGCAAAGCGAAACCCGACACGTATACTCTTGCCCGATTATACATGTCCAAATCAACACTAAATGCCTCTATGGCATTTGTCGGGTTTCCTAAACTCAACCCGACCTACGAAATAATGCAATATAATCACATAGAAATGGTATAAAGCAAATAGATGAAAAAAGATATCACCTACCTCCACACTAAAAAACAACAAAAGCAACCCATCACTGTGCTAACCTGCTACGATTACCCTACCGCCTGTATGCAGGATGATGCAGGGATTGACATCATTTTTGTTGGGGATAGTGTTGGCACGAATATCCTCGGCTATAAAAGCGAAATGGAAGTAACGATGGCAGATATGCTGCATCACCTCAAGGCAGTCCGCCGCGGCGTAACAGAAGCATATCTTCTCATTGACATGCCTTATGCCTCTGACCGAAATGCAAAGCAAGCCGTTGCCAATGCAAACCTCTTTTTAGACAACGGTGCGGATGCCGTTAAATTGGAAGGTGGAACAGAAAAAGTCCCTATCGTTACAGCACTCACCGAACAGAACATAGAGGTTTGCGCACACATCGGACATAACCCACAAATCCACGGCACGAAGGCGGCAACACACGGAAAAACGGTTAGCAAAGCGAAACAACTCATTCAAATCGCAGCGGCACTTGCAGATGCAGGTGCAAAACTCATCGTGCTTGAGAAGATCACTGAAGAAATAAGCCAAATCATCACAGAAACCCTTGATATTCCCACCATCGGCATTGGGGCAGGCAGATACTGTAACGGACAGGTGCTTGTTATAAACGATATATTAGGGATAGGCACTCCCTTCAAACACGCTAAACGCTATCAGGATTACGATCATCTCACCTTTGAAGCAATATCGCAATATATATACGACGTAGAAAACGGAGATTTTCCAAGAGATGAAAATGTCTCTCACATCGCTACTGGCAAGTTAGCACGGGTGCAGAAGTGGTTGGAATCTGAACGTTGTAATATTTAAAACAATCTTGACGTGTCATAATGACATTGTTTATAATATTGTAAAATCTAAAGATATGAGGTGTAATATGGAATTCAAGGAAGGGTATCCATTGACGCATGTTGTTCATAATGAGACGTTTGATGAGACATTCACAGCATACATAAAAAAGAACGGTGTCGCGTGGCTTGGATGGATTCCAGATTTACCAGAGATAAAATGTGAAGGCGAGACGGTAGAGATCGTCCAAAAAGAACTACACGATATTCTTCACCAAACTTTAGTCGCTATAGAAGAAGCATGGGATGAGCAATTTGAAGCAGACGTGAAGGCTGGTCGTCTTGAACCTCTGATAGAAGAAGCTAAACGAAGTTGTGAGGAAGGCAATTATACAAGATTGTCTGAACTCAATGAACCAATTCCAGCATATTAGGAGCCAGGAATTTGTTGCGCTGGAAAATAAATTACCTGTAGAAATTCGGAGAGCTGTAGCAAAACAATTCCAACTTCTTCAAACGAACCAATCCCACCCCTCTCTCAGATTTAAAAAGTGTTGGGGAGATGGTCGCTCCGTATTACACACAACTATAGGGCTTTGGGATACAGGCACAATAACACGATCACGTGGTATTGGGTTGGGACACATACAGAGTATGAGAGACAGATAAGTAAGGCTCTATAGTAGCAGAACATGGAACAAAGACGATGCACACCATCACGGCTTTGAAACTGGGAGCCCGCCATAAACACGAATATAAATTTGGAGTCAGAACATTATAGTAAAACCCATAATTACCTTTACATTAGCGAGGTTAGGAAGAAATCAAAAATCAACGGTATGAATACCTTTTTGGTATTCACCGGGTATGAATCATGGTGAATGCCAAAAACTCATTCGTCTTTAGGCATTTCCGCCTCACCAGCGGTGATGGTATGGGGATTGTTGTTCATTGGAATGTGAACATATTTTCGGATTTTACTATAATGCGCCGAAGGTAAATTCGCACAATCAGAAAAGATTACTTATTATCCAGAGGTGTCTCGTAGGAACGTTCTATAGCATGCACAATCTTCTCAATATCCAGAGACGGATCCTCAATAGCCTGTTCTAAAATAAAATTTTCGAATTCAACAGCGCGCTTCGGATCCGCTACTCTCAGTTTACGAAATGCTTCTGCATGATTATTCTTTTCAAAAAAGGGTAGTACATCTGCGAACTTCTCTGTCTGACGATTCACAGGTTCAGCGTGTTGCATTAATGTCTCCGTATCCCCAGCTGCTGCTGCCTTGAGCAATTGAAGGGATCTGTAAGTCTGTGGATGTGGATTTAAGGCGTACAATGCTTCTGCATGGCGAATGCTATCTTCAAGTGTCGTAGGACCCGACACCCTTTTTAACCACGCTTCCATATAAGCTTGAACCTCTGGCGTATCTCCATATTTCCCTACCAGTCCTTCACGTATGAACTCGTAGGCATCCGGACTATTAAAATCAATCGTCCGAGGATCAATTTTTGTTTCGTCTTCTTCACTCTCTGCTTTTTCATCTTCCGTTTCAGTGTCCTGTGAATGGAACGATGCCCAAAGATCATCAAGAAGACTCTGTGCCTGTTTACCAGATTCTACGTCATTCTGTGAATCATCAGGAATTTGTACTTTTTCTTTTATAGCATCTGCACTCGGTGAAATAGGTGTGTCAAGCTGAGGTTTAGACACAACCTGCGGAAAAGATTTTGAGGGTTCAGGTGTTGATGATGGCGAAACTACCTCAGGTTCAGGCAGTCTTAAGTAAACAATCGCTGATACTGCCAAAACAACACAAATGATAATCGTAAAAACAACACTAAATCGCATCTCTTTCCTCCATAGTAAAGAGACTTGCACAGCAAACCTATACCAGCCTCCAAAGTGTTTCTAAAACCCATGTGAAATTTTAGAACAACTTATGATTTGTCTTGAAGTCGCTAAAAATTTATAAGAACTTATAGAACGCGCAATGAATTACGTTACTGCTTTGCCCTATATAGTAGACTTTAGAATTAATGGGACATTCGGTTAGAAAACCACATCTACCAGCGGTGTTGTAGCATAAACTTCCAGCTTGTGCATATTAGTGCGCAAACTGGAAGTGAAATCAACGGTATGAATGCCTTAATGGCATTCCCCGTGCTACAAAAATGCCCCTTTAATTCTAAATATCACTATAGTACACACCAAAGCGGTGAAACAGATGCATAATTCTGCAAAAATAGAAGTGTGTTTATAGTTTGGATTCACTATAACTGCCCAAATTTTTCTATTCTCCTACCTTTATACCTTTAAGGACTTCCTCCCAATCCCACACAAGAATTGTGCCATCCTGTCCAGTGCTGACAAGTGTTTTACGATCAGGTGAGAATACCAGCATTTCCACTGGTTTTGAATGCCCATCAAGTGTGGTGAGTTTGTCTCCCGTTGCAACATCCCATAATTCAATCTTGCCACTTCTAAGTCCACTAACAAGCACGGTATCATCCGGTGAAAACACCAACGATTTAGCACCATGAACCATCTTCTCAAAAGCTATCTGTTTCTCACCTCTCAACAGACGGATTTTTTTTTCGCTTCCCACGGCAAGCAGGTCACCATTTGAAGAAAATGCCAAAACAGTAATCGGATCGTTATAGCTAACACTGCCAACTTTAATTTTAACGCTAACAATGCCGGGTTTCTCCTTCCTTTCTATCCCCTTTTTTATATCCTTTTTTATTGCATCATCTATATCCTGTCCTGGAAGTAGAGGGGCTAACGCAACCCCAGTTTCAGCGTCCCACATCTGAACTTTTCCGCCCATGGTTCCACCCACAAGTTTTTTTCCATCTGGTGAAAAGACCAAAGCTGCTATTTTTGGACTGCGTAAGTCTAAACCTGGGGGCAATTCCAAACCGCCGATTTGAGCTGACTTTGCTTTATCAAATAATGGGATATCCAGAAAAGCACTTGTTTCCGTATTCCACACGCGAATTTTACCGTAATCATTGAAAGCGACCGTTTTTCCATCAAGTGAAAAAGCTGCGGATGAACAACCTCCTTCCTCTGGCAAGATCCCCAACTGAAGTCCCGTACGGGCATCTGTCAAGCGAATTGACTGATCCGACCTGAAGTTGGAAGATGAGGAACCGAAAAATGGTTCAAAAAGCACATTGCCTTCGGCACCAACGCTGACAAGTTTCGTCCCATCTGGCGAAAGAACCGATGCCAGCAACATATCTTGATACGTTGCTGTCTGGAGAACGGTTTTTTGCGATGTTTTCATATCCCAAAAGGTAATTGCACCGTTAAACGCCACACTCACGAGCGTCGTACTATCTTTGAGAAAAGCCGCTGCTTTTATCCAATTCGTATGTCCGGTGATACGTGTCGGCAGCTGATTCCCCGTTTCTGTATTCCAAAATAGGACGGTGCCATCTGTACTCGCACTGACAAGCGTTGTGCTATCTGATGAGAACGTTAGCGCAGCAATACCGTTGATATGTCCAATGAGTGTCGCGAGCAGCTCACCAGTGGTAGTATCCCACAACGAAACTGTCTTATCGGTACTTCCGCTTGCCAGCATTCGCCAATCCGGTGAGAATGCTAACACGTTTGTCCAGCCGGTGTGTTTTTGAAGGGTGATCGGTTTGTCCCTACTCGTAGTATCCCATAATCGAACTGTTTTATCTTTACTTCCACTGGCGAGTTGGGCTCCATCGGATGAGAATGCCAAAGCAGAAACGGCCTTCGAATGTCCGCTGAGGGCGGATATTTTTTTACCAGTCTTTACATCCCACAGCTCAATCTTCCCACCGTCTCTCCCAATAGCAAATGTATCCTGCGTGAGCGCGTAGGGCTCGGGACTAGTGAAACCTTGTATCTTGATATTCGTCACAGTGATTTTTCCCGTCTCAACATCTAATATGCTAATTGTGCGTCTTACTCTATTAAAACTGACAAGTGTTTTACCGTCTTGAGAAAAACGCAACACTGCGGTACCGTATAGGACATCGGGGGTTGCTACTTTACGACCTGTAGATATCTCCCACAGCTCAAGCCCCTTTTTACCACCATTTGCAAGAAAACGTCCATCTGGCGAAAATGCAAGGGATCGGCACTTGCCGGGGAACATGGACAATTCTTTCCCAGTTTTCGCATCGTAAAGCCACACACCGATATTGCTACCTACCGCGAGTAGCGTGCCATTAGGTGAAAACTGCATCGCATTAATTCCACCTTTTCCCAAACGCGCTTTCGCCGCTTTCGGCAGTTCCCATTTTGTGTAATCTTTCGCTATTTCGTTTCCTTGTGCTTCTGCAATTGCTGCAGAGGTATCATTCGGTTGCTGTTCAGGATTATTGCGCTTATCCAGTGCATTAGCACTGCCAATTTGCGTGCGCACATCAGGTTTGGATTCCAAGTTCGCGATTATAGGCGCATCAATGATGTCAACCGTCATCTCTGCGGTAACATCTAAACTATAAGGTTTCTGAAACATTTGCAAGTATTTGCTATTTCCAAAACCGAGCATCAGCAACACCACAGCTAACGTGGAAGCAGCTACTGCCCACGGCACTAACGGTTTACTACCGGACGGTGCAGCAGGTTTGGTCCGCGAAATTTCTTGCATGATAGTTTCCGTCAAATTTGGTGAAATTTTGAAGTTGTCTAAAGCCTCTCTTATCATCGTTTCCTCCTTCTGTAAACGCTGCTGTGCGCGGCGGAGCCGACTCTTAACCGTATTTGCGGATACACCTAAAAACGCACCGATCTCTGTGCACGACATCTCTCCGAAGTAATGCAAAGTCATGACAGTGCGTTCACTTTCTCCAAGCTTCGCAAGCAGTTTTTTGACGACATCGCGTTGTGCTTCTCCAGATATACGCTCGTTTTCTTCAACGACATATTCGGAGTACGCTGTATTTTCTAATTGCTCCTTGTCAGCTTGCTCCAGATGCTCCAACGGTTGTGTCCATAAACGCTTTTTACGCAGCCATGAGCTGCAGCGGTTCGCTGCAATCACATAGAGCCAACCCACGAAACGTTGTGGCTCTTTCAAAGTTGCCAATCGCTTGTATGCTTGCAGGAACGTATCCTGTGTAATCTCTTCGGCTATATGAAAATCACCGATTTTCCGCCACGCAAGCGCGTGAACTTGTTTTTGGTATTTCCTCACAAGCACGGAAAAAGCATCATCATCGCCTGTAAGGACACGTTGAATAAGCTTAACATCGTCATTTTTCATTTGGCACCTCGAAAAAATGGTTACATCACTCTGGATTTATAAATTGTGACGCTACTTATGTGTGCAACGGGTGCATAATTCTGCAAAAATAGAAGTGTGTTTATAGTTTGGATTCATTATAACTGCCCAAATCTCTTCTATTCTCCTACCGGCCCTTTAAGAACTTCATCCCAATCCCATAAAAGGATTGAACCATCCTCACCACCTGTTGCCAGGATTGTTCCATCTTCTGAAAAAACTAACGCAGATATCCAACTCGTGTGTCCAGCGAGAGTAGATATAATCTTGCCAGTAGCGGTATTTCGCAATTGAATAAATCCATGTCTACTCCCACTGACAAGGATAGAACCGTCCGGAGAGAATGTTAACGCTGTCGGTTCATCGGACATACTTTCCAGTCGGACTATACTTTCGTAGCTACCAGTTGTCAGATTTCGTGAATAAATATGTTTGCCAGCAGCGAAGGTGTTACTATCCTGTGCGAATGCTACGGCCCCTTGTTCCTGAAGCCTCGCAACTTCAGCACCGGTCATGGTATCCCACAACCTTATTGTCATGTCCTTTGTTGTCCAACCTGAACTTACGACAATTTTATTGTCTGGAGAAAATGCCAAACTGTAAACAGCAGTTGTATGTCCTTCAAGTCTACACTGTGTTCGACGGTTTGGCACATCCCATATTTGTATAGTATTGTCTTTACGGGAACTGATAGCAAGGAATTGACCATCAGAAGAGAATACTACTTTAGGTCCAAATCCACCACTCTTTTCCTTGTCTCCCAGAACACACAGCAAACGTCTTGTGTGTGTATCCCACAATCGGACTACATTGTCACCAAATCCAATTATATCCCTGGTTACAAACAGACTCGCATCGGGAGACACCGCAACTGCTGATGTTTTCTCGCTGCCATTATCTACCATATCAGTAGAGAGCTCGCCTCCTGTATCAATATCCCATACAGAAACGAAAACTTGTGAATTGCTCAAACTAATACCGGTAAGAGTTTTGTTAGGACTCTTAGCGTGATTAGGTTTTCCAGATAGATCATGCAGTTTAGATGGGTTAAGATCGTTGAATGCTAATGTAGAACTGCTGCCAGAATTCTGTGCAAGTGTGAATTGCTGATTTCCCGAATCGACTTCCCATAAACGGACAGTCCCATCTGAATATGCACTTACAACGCTTTTACCATTCGGAGAAAATGCTATCGCCTTGAGTTCCGTATCATTTGCATTCCCTTCAAACGTACGGATAGGTCGGCGACCAATAGCAGTAATATCCCAGAGTTGGACTATACCATCAGAACTTCCAGTAGCAAGAAGACGGTTATCTGGTGAAAATACTAATACCTTAGATGAAGTAGCGGCTTTAAGTGTGCTCAGAAGTGTTCCACTTTCAACATGCCACAACCGAATTCCATCGGCCCCTTCAGCACTTGCAAGTATCCTCCCATTCGGTGCAAATGCTATAGTTTCTATATTTTGTGTCTGTTTTTCAGCATTAAATAGGAGTTGATCTGCGTCAACATCCCATAATTGGATTGCAGGAATTCCGTCCCTATTTCCGATATAGACACTGGCACATGCAGCAGCAAGATAGCGTCCATCTGGTGAAAACGCCAGATGCAATTCAGCCTTTGTCCACTCCAGCGAGGCAACAATAGGTTGATTTGTATTGTCTGTGAGATTCCATAACCTTGCTGTTCCCTCGTTTCCCCAACGCACACCACCCCAACCAATTGTACAAGCGAGTTTCGTGTCCTCTGCAGTGAACATCAATGCTTTAACGGGGTTTCTATTGCCTGAAAAAGTGGATTTCAGACTTTTTGTTTCTAAATCCCATATTTCTATGTTCCCGTCATAATCCCCACAAGCAAGCGTGTTGCCATCGGTAGAAAATGCCAGCACGTTTATGTATGATTTACCTTGTGTGCGGTCAACCCCCTTATTCTCGGAAAGTAGTGCAATTTCCCCACCAGTATTTGCGTCGTAAAGCCAAACACCGATGGAAGTTCCAACGGCAAATCGTGTGCCATCTGGAGTAAATTTAATATCGTTGACTCTTCCCTTACCCAAACGCGCTTTCGCCGCTTTCGGCAATTCCCATTGTGTGTAATCTTTCATAGTTTCCTCTGTTTGTACCTCTGTAATTGCTGCGGGAGCATCATTAGGTTGCTGTTCAGGATTATTGATTTTACTCTGAGCGTTAGCACTTTCTTTTTGTGTCCGCACATCAGGTTTGGATTCCAAGTTCATGACTATAGGTGCTTCAATGATGTCAACTGTCATCTCTGTGGTAGCATATAAGCTATAAGGTTTCTGAAACATTTGTAAGTATTTGCTATTTCCAAAACCGAGCATCAGCAACACCACAGCTAACGTGGAAGCAGCTACTGCCCACGGCACTAAAGGTTTACTGCCGGACGGTGCAGCAGGTTTGGTCCGCGAAATCTCTTGCATGATGGTTTCCGTCAAATTTGGTGAGATTTTGAAATGGTCTAAAGCCTCTCTTATCATCGTTTCCTCCTTCTGTAAACGCTGCTGTGCGCGACGGAGACGACTCTTCACCGTATTTGCGGATACACCGAGAAACGCGCCTATCTCTGTGCATGACATCTCTCCGAAGTAATGTAACGTCATGACAGTGCGTTCACTCTCCTGAAGCTTCGCAAGCAGTTTTTTGACGACATCGCGTTGTGCTTCTCCAGATATACGCTCGTTTTCTTCCACAACAAATTCAGAGTACGCTTCTTCTTCTAATTGCTCCTTGTCTGTCTGCTCCAACGACTGTGTCTGTAAACGCTTTTTACGCAGCCATGAGCTGCAAAGGTTTGATGCAATCACATAGAGCCAACCTATGAAACGTTGCGGTTCTTTCAGCGTTGCCAATCGCTTGTATGCTTGCAGGAACGTATCCTGTGTAATCTCTTCGGCTATATGAAAATCACCGATTTTTCGCCACGCAAGAGCGTGAACCTGTTTTTGGTATTTTCTCACAAGCACAGAAAAAGCGTCATCATCGCCTGTAAGGACACATTGAATAAGCTTAACATCGTCATTTTTCATTTAGGCACCTCGAAAAAATGGTTAAATCACTCTGGATTTATAAATTGTGACGCTACTTATATGTGCAATGGGTGCATAATTCTGCAAATATAGAAGTGTGTTTGGATAAAAGAGTTAGAGATTTATTGGTAAATATGAAACCTAAGGGGAATCATAGCGGACTATATCAAAGTATCGTCCGTTAGCTGAATATAATTCCTTTGTTAGTGGAATTATACCATGAATCTGGTTTATAGGAGGGATTTTCTAAAAAATAGGCTTTATGGGAGGTTCTTAGATCGGGACCTACGTAAAGTTTGGTTACCCGTTATCCTTTTGAAATGCATAGCACAGAAGGTGAATTGGCAGTGCAAGCCTATCTCTTACACTGCCAGTTTTTATGTGAGGTAACAATTTCAACTGCTTTATAAGGTGGACTTCTAACTACCTAAAACACCTTTATTCTCCTACCTTTATATCTTCAAGGACTTCCTCCCAATCCCACACAAGGATTGTGCCATCTTGCCCTGTGCTGACGAGTGTTTTGCGATCAGGCGAAAATACTAATGTTCCAACTGGTTCTGAGTGCCCATCAAGTGTGATGAGTTTGTCACCAGATTCAACATCCCATAATTCAATGCCACCGTTTCTTAGTCCGGTAACAAGTAAGGTACTATCTGGCACAAATGCTAACGTTTCAACACCGCCGCTAAGTTCCCTCAGAAGCGTCGGATTACTACCTCCCATTACACGAATTCGTTTATTACTTCCTATGGCAAGCAGTACACCATTTGAAGAGAATGACAACGATGCAATAGGTTCCCGTCGATTCTGTTCTGTTAGCGAGGTTAACGCAGCACCAGTTTCCACATTCCACATCTCAACCTGTCCTCCGCCACTTCCACTGACAAGCTTCTTCCCGTCCGGTGAGAAGACCAAAGCACTGATTATTGGGGTTATATGTATTAGGGCGTCAGCACCGTTTTGATCTAACTCCACTTTATCTGATAGAGGGATATTTAAAGCGGATCCTGTTTCCGTATTCCAAACGCGAACATTACCGAAACTGCTGAAAGCCACCGTTTTACCGTCAGGTGAAAAAGCAATTGCAATTGCTCCAGGAGGACCATCCCCTGTTATCGTATTTGCCAACTCACGTCCTGTCTGGACATCAGTCAGACGCATCAACCCATCCGCTGTTTGACCGAAAAAACTTGCCTCACCTTCATTAAGAATTACATCGCCTTCAGCCCCCTCGCTGACGAGCTGAGTTCCATCGGACGAAAAAGCTAATCCAGAAAAAAAATCTTGATGTCTTTTCATCTGGACTTCAGTTTTTTGCAATGTTTTTAGATCCCAAAAGGAAATAATGCCATTAATCGCCGCACTGGCAAGTGTGGTGTTATTTTTAAAAAAAGCTACTCCTTTCACCCACTCTGTGTGTCCGGTGATACGGGTCGGTAATGCAGCACCAGTTTCTATATTCCAGAATCTGACCGTGCCGTCCACACTCCCGCTGGCAAGTATTGTACCATCTGGTGAAAACGTTAACGCACTAATACTTTTGATGTGACCTGTGAAAGTTGTGAGAAGCTCACCTGTGGGAGTATCCCACAGCTGCACAGTCTTATCCGTACTCCCGCTGGCAAGTATTCTTCCATTTGGTGAGAATGCTAACACGCTAATCCAACCTGTGTGCTTCCGGAGGGTAATTGGTTCATCGTTGCTGGTGGTATCCCATAACAGAGCGATTGTATCATCACTTCCACTGGCGAGGTGTGTGCCATCGGGCGAAAATGCCAGGGTTAATATATGTTTCTTTTTCTCCAAAGGCAACGGATCTTGATTTTCTCCTAAAAGTCTTCTTAAGAGTCTTCTAAAGATGGATAACTTTTTTATCTGTCCTCTGAGAGTGGATAATTTTTTGCCAGTCGTCGTGTCCCATAACTCAATCTTTCCTCCTTTTAGACCGACGGCAAATTTATCATGTGTCAGCGCATAAGGTTCAGGGAGACTTCGCCTCTTTATCACTTCCCAAGATCGTTCTTCGATCTTCTCCACATTTCCCTTTTTGGTCTCAATATCTAACTGACTAATTGAGTCTCCCCAATTCCCTAAACTGATAAGGGTTTTGCCATCTTCAGAAAACAGCAATTCAGATGCAGGTAGATGGTCGCCTGTAAGTGCAACTTTCCGGCCAGTAGCTACTTCCCACAACTGAAGTTCCTTTCCACGAAATTTACCACCGCTACCATACCTGCCGCCACCATTGGCAAGAAAACGCCCATCTGGCGAAAATGTAAGAGATTGACACTTACCGGGGAACATGGACAATTCTTTCCCTGTTTTCACATCGTAAAGCCACACACCGATATTACTGCCGACCGCGAGTAACGTGCCTTCGGGTGAAAACTGCATCGCATTAATTCCACCTTTCCCCAAACGCGCTTTCGCCGCTTTCGGTAACTCCCATTTTGTCCAATCTTCTGTTGTTTCATCTGCTTGTGCTTCTGCAATTGCTGCAGAGGTATCATTCGGTTGCTGTTCAGGGTTATTGATTTTACTCTGCACGTTGGCTTTTTCTATTTCTGTCCGCACATTTGGCTTAGATTCTAAGTTCGCGACTATTGGAGCGTCAATGATCTCAACCGTCATCTCTGCGGTTGCATCTAAACTATAGGGTTTCTGAAACATTTGCAAGTATTTGCTATTTCCAAAACCGAGCATGAGCAACACTACTGTTAACATAGAAGCAGCAACTGCCCACGGCACTAACGGTTTACTACCGGACGGTGCAGCAGGTTTGGTCCGCGAAATTTCTTGCATGATAGTTTCCGTCAAATTTGGTGAAATTTTGAAGTTGTCTAAAGCCTCTCTTATCATCGTTTCCTCCTTCTGTAAACGCTGCTGTGCGCGGCGGAGCCGACTCTTAACCGTATTTGCGGATACACCTAAAAACGCACCGATCTCTGTGCACGACATCTCTCCGAAGTAATGCAAAGTCATGACAGTGCGTTCACTTTCTCCAAGCTTCGCAAGCAGTTTTTTGACGACATCGCGTTGTGTTTCTGCGGTGATCCGTTCGTTTTCCTCAAGCACATACCCAGAATAACTCGCTTTTTCAGGTTGTGCAACGTCCTTGTCCGCTAACAACTGTTTACGCAAATACTTTTTACGTAACCACGTGCTGCAGCGGTTTGTAGCAATCACATAAAGCCAGCTTGCAAAACGCTGCGGTTTCTTAAGCTCGCCTAATTTCTGGTATGCTTTCAGGAATGTATCCTGTGTAATCTCTTCAGCGATATGAAAATCTCCGATTTTCCGCCACACAAGCGCGTGAACCTGTTTTTGATATTTTTGGACAAGTTCCGCGAAAGCGGCATCATCGCCATCAAGAGTCCGGTGGATTAATTGCGTGTCATTGTTTTTCATGGATCACCTCCGATTTCACCCTATAGTGACGCCACGACACGGTGAAACGGGTGCATAATTCTGCACAAATAGGAATATATTCAGATAAGAGAGTTCTGTAGGTTGAATTGAGGAACGAAACCCAACCTACGTCTCAACAGGTACTACGTCAGCATACACATAAGTCGGAGGAGTAGTATTGCTGGCATGGATTTTGTCATCGCTATCTTTTGAGGCAGAAACAATATCTCTCTGCACGATTTTTCCGGGCTTTGCAGCAATTGGCGAGCTAAACATCGGTCCATCAACAACGCATGTATGGAACTCACCGTTTTCACCGAGCGGGTCCACACCATCGGGCAAATCTGCAAGGAGTTGTGCATCAAACCAGCGTCCTGCAAAATCCGCGGGAACTTTGGTCGGATTGAGGGCAGTGACAATCGCACGCATGCCAGACGCAATCATTTTTTGTGCAAGTTGTGTCGTATTTTTACCCCATACCGGAAAAATTGGTGTGAAACCAGTACCGCTCAGTTTTTCTTCTCGATAAGCACGAATATCTTCAAGGAACAGATCTCCAAAAGCAAAATGCGAAGCGGTTATATTATTAGGCAACGCTTCTACTTCTGCAAGAAACTTTCGCATCGCCGCTTCGTAAATTTCGTTTGAGCAAGGATATGGAATCGGTATCTCATATAGCGGTACACTAAGTCTCTCCGCTTGCTGTTTCAAAATCCATGCAGGTGTGGAGTGAATAGAGACACGGTCAAATGTCTTTGTGACGGTGGTAAAGATTCCGCGTACATCGTATCGTTCTGGTTGTTGGCGTAAGGTATGGAGTGCCCATGCTGAATCTTTACCTGAAGACCAGGAAACCAGAACTGGCGTGGGCAATCTGTTTTTCGTTTCATTTGTCATAATTGAGGTTTTTTCTCGAATTCGCACTTATTGATATTGTAGGTTGGGTAGAGCGAAGCGAAACCCATAAATCAACGCTATGAATGCGCTTGGCAGAATACGCGTATGGTATTCTGCATGATTCAGCGGGTGTCAATTTTAATCACATAATTACCAGATTATCTCTTGTGGGAGGGCTTTGTCCGCCCGATTTTCTTCTTGTAGGAGCGACCTCCCGGTCGCGACCAGGAGGTCGCTCCTACAGAATGTCCGAGGCACAATGAATTGCGCGACTACAAACGCAGTACTTCTCAAGATGCGTTTACAAAGCGCACCTACTCATAGGTATAGGTATTTTTACAGTGTCAAGAAGTTTCCTAACAAATCCTTTCCAGCAGCAGTCAAAATAGACTCCGGATGAAACTGAACACCCCATATAGGCAAGGTTTTATGGCGAAGTCCCATGATTTCATCCTGGTCTGTCCATGCCGTAATTTCAAGGCAATCCGGCAATGTTTCCTTCTTCACAATCAGCGAATGATAGCGCGTCGCTTCGAATGGGTTATCCAACCCCTCGAAAAGTTCAGCGTCATTGTGGAGTATCATTGAGGTTTTACCGTGCATCAACCGATCCGCGCGAACAACCTCACCACCAAACACATCCCCTATACATTGATGTCCAAGACATACGCCTAAAATCGGCACTTTTCCAGCAAAATGCTTTATCACATCGTTGGAAATCCCTGCCTCACGGGGCGTGCAAGGACCGGGTGAAATGACAATCCGTTCCGGTGTCAGCGCGTCCAATTCTTCTATGCCTATCTTTCGACTCCGATGAACTTCCAATTTCGCACCGAGTTCACCAAAGTACTGCACAAGATTGTAAGTAAATGAGTCGTAGTTGTCAATCATCAAAACCATCTTTTTTGCCTCCTATAATAGCAGCCCTTGTTGTGCCATTTCAATAGCAGTGAGCAATGCCCAGGCTTTACTGACGGTTTCATAATATTCATTTTCAGGCACTGAATCAGCAACGACACCGCCGCCCGCTTGCACATAGGCGATACCATCTTTGATAACCGCAGTTCGGATAGTAATCGCTGTGTCCGCACTACCCGAGAAACTGAAATAGCCAACTGCTCCACCATACGTACCGCGACGTGTCGGTTCCAACTCGTCAATGATCTCCATTGCACGTATCTTCGGCGCGCCCGAGAGTGTACCTGCGGGTAGGCATGCACGCATCACATCAAAAGCGGAAAGATTGTTACGCAGTCTTCCAATAACATGTGAGACGATGTGCATCACGTGTGAGAACCGTTCAATTATCATTAGATCGGTCACCTCAACGGTATGGTATTCACACACACGCCCCAGGTCATTACGTCCCAGATCAACAAGCATAACATGTTCTGCACGTTCCTTGGGATCGGTGAGAAGTTCCTGTTCTAATGCCCTATCTTCCTCAGCAGTTTTGCCACGCGGGCGTGTTCCAGCAATTGGAACGGTCTGGACGAGCCCATCTTCTACACGTACCATCATTTCTGGCGATGCCCCAACTATATCAAAACTATCAAGTTTTAGGTAATACATATAAGGCGATGGATTGACGACCCGCAATGCCCGATAAATATCAAATGAGTCAACGGATACCGGACGGCTAAACCGTTGTGAAGGCACAACCTGTATGATGTCACCTGCTGCTATATATTTTTTGGCACGCCGCACCACATCTTCGTAAGCAGATTGTGTAAAATTTGATTGTGGGTCGGATATAGGTTCGGGCGGGTTTTCTGTATCCTGTTTTCTATAATCAATTGAAGTCTTATCTGAAACAGTCATCAATTTTTCAACTAATGCATCAATTTTCGCAACAGCATCGGCGTAAGCTGCATCTACATCTCCGTCAATATAAGCGTTTGCCACAACTTTAATCTGATGATTTACATGATCGAAAATTAGAATTGTTTCAGCAATCATGAAAAAGCAATCTGGCAGTTGTAGTTCATCTTCGTTATCATCAGGCAATTCTTCCACGAAACGCACCATATCATAACTCATATAGCCGACAGCACCCCCGTGGAATTGTGGTAAACCCTCAACACTGACGGGCTGATAGTGCTGCATCACTTCTTCAAGCGCTTTCAACGGGTCTTCATATTCTTTAGAAACTTTTTTACCTTTTGCCAAATACTCAATGGTAACCTGATGTCCTTTACTCTGGAAAAGCACGGACGGTTGACTTCCCAAAAATGAATAGCGTGCAACGGTTTCGCCGCCCTCAACGCTCTCCAATAAGAACGCATAATTATCAGGCATCAATTTATAGAAGGCGGACACCGGTGTCTCCATATCTGCCAAAATCGGACGATATACCGGGACCGTGTTGCCTGTTTTCGCTTTTTCCTTAAATTCCTCCAACGTTGGATAATACATTGAATAATTCCTTTTCGTCCCTTTAACATCATAATCATTTTTAAAGCACTTCATACCCAATCAGATTAATTGTAAGAGATCAATCTTATTAATGTCTTTTCTTGTAGGAGGGCTTTGAAAGCCCGCTGAATGCCAACAGGCATTCATAGCGTTGATTTACTCCAACAAGAAGATACATCCTTAAATTGACACCTATGTATCAATGGTAGGTAACCTAATTATGTAATTTTCAATCAGATGCAAGATACGAAAGTTAGGAATATCAAAACCTAATAGACCGCATCAGCATCAAAAATCTTTTCACCTACCACACGCGTTGACTCACCATCGGGGGAGACTTCCCGAAAGAAGCATGAGCGATACCCTACATGACACGCTGCTACCTTCTGCTCAACCTTTATGAGCAGGGCATCACCGTCACAATCAACAGCAACAGACTCAACAGTCTGCGTATGCCCCGAAGTCTCCCCCTTTATCCACAACTTTTGACGGGAACGACTCCAGAAGCAGACACGACCAGTTGACAGTGTTTGTTCGATCGCTTCCGCATTCATATAACCCACCATTAGCACTTCGTTATTTGCCTGATCCTGAATTACTGCGGCGACCAAACCATCACTATCATATTTCAGTTCCGATAAAATTTTCATGATTTCTCCTTCGTCATATTAAAAACCTAAGTTGCTACTTATGTAGCACAATCTTCCAGATTGTGTCATAAAGGCGCAAACTGGAACTTCACGCTACAAATATTCGCTAATTATCAGCATTTTTCCATTAAAGACGGTGTTTTCATGTCTAAAACTTATAGGTAGCAACTTGGGTATATTAAAAACAAAAAGCCTTATGCCACTGAGGTTTGTGTGCATAAGGCGGACAGATAACTTCAAAATAGAATAGACCAATTTAGCTTAGCGCGCACACCCCTCTTTAATGGAATCGGAACGCCACCAATGCCAATGGTTAGATATGCTATGCAAACTGGAGTGTGAACGAATATATTTCATTTTTAGGTCTTCGTAGTCAAGTTTTATTACATATCATTTCTCGTGCTTGTTTTAATAATACCACATTTTGGCTCTATATGCAAATAAATTTAGGGCTCTTGTAATATTGAACACATTGTAGGCGCGTCCACGGCATTTACCTAAACGCGCCTACCACTCTTTTATGTCATATTTAACTTCGCTTTTTTATACATCCTTCATTTAGATTTCTCCGTTCCATTCCAACGGACGATTTTCCATATACGGACGCAGCAACTCCCGAAGACGCCGATGCGCATGATGCAAATGCGTTTTGACCGTTCCTTCTGATCGATTGATGAGCACCGCAATCTCTTTAATCTGAAGTTTCTGATCATAACGCAATCTGAAAACACGTTGCTGTTTCGGAGCAAGTTGACTCACCGCTTTGCTAATAATATCCCCAAGTTCCTCCATCTCAATGAGGTGAGATGGAGACGGGGATTTGCTAATCAGCATCAACTCCTCCGGGCCTCCTGTTAATTCTTCAAGCGCAACAATTTTCCTTCTACTCTGTTGACGTAAGAAATCAATACAGCAATTCATCGCTATGCGGTAAAGCCAACTATAAAAAGCGGATTCACGTTTAAACTTTGGCAACGCTTTAAAGGCTTTCAGGAACACTTCTTGGCAAAGGTCTTTTGTTGTTTCAGCGTCATTAATGTGTCTGTAAATAAGTTTCGCAATGCGGGTCTGATATTTCAGGACGAGTGTGTTAA
This sequence comes from Candidatus Poribacteria bacterium, assembly GCA_028824125.1. GTDB lineage: Bacteria > Poribacteria > WGA-4E > WGA-4E > WGA-3G > MSPOR6. Next base: position 150,652 of record JAPPES010000158.1, on the reverse strand, counting down.
AAGCGCTTATATCACCGTTTTGGAATCGAATAACTAATTCCTGTTCATCAATTAATTCTAAGTCATCGGTCAATGGCAAATCCATGTGTCTTTTTGTGTCTGGCATTCTAATTCTCCATGATGGGTGTGAACATTTTGGACTAATTTGGACTAATACTAAAGTGGAAATGACTTTAATTTACACACCTTAAGCTTCTAAATGTTCCTACATTCTAAACAATTAGACAATTTTTTCAGTTTTTTGTTCAGAATTAAAGACCAAATCATGTTATTAGATACACATCTACAGTAATTGGATAGTAGATTTTACAATTATAGAGTAAAATCCACAATTACATGGAAATTGGCGAGGTTCGGAAGAAATCAACGGTAGTCTTCCCACACGCTATTGCTATTGGGCCCTTGTCATTTGGCGAATAGGCCAAATCAACGGTATAAATGCCATTTGGCGAATACGCGTATGGTATTCGCCATGATTCCCCGCATCGCCAGCGAGAGCGTGTCGGGTTTGTTGTTTATTGAAATGTGAAAATATTTCGGATTTTACTATAAATATTTCGGTAATTTCTTTAGTCCCGTAGGGACGATATGTTTATAGAAACCGAGTTGCCCCAGTTCTTTAGTCCCGTAGGGACGATATGTAGAAAATATGTTGTTGGGGACACATATCGTCCCTACGGGACTGAAGAAGGTTACGATGTTTAGAAAATTCTAAAATTGACAGTTATGTGCAGTTTCCTAACCAATGCAGAATACCAAACGCGTATTCTGCCGATTTTGGATCAAAAATCCTCATAGTGACTTGCTCTGTAAGATGCGGTGCGGTTAGGAAACCGCACCTATCGCCCTTGGTTATTAACTTTGAGTAAACCGAAATAACGGAAAACTCTTAAAACTAAATAACCCTGCTTCAATCAACAAAACACTTTACATTCTCATTCATTTAATATACAATTATCCCAAAAAATTGGAGAAAAGTGTTCTATGCAGCTTTACGAAGCCGTCAGTCCGTTAGATTTCAGGTATTATGGCGACGATGATACTTTTATGAAACGCCTACTGCCTTATGTCTCTGAGGCAGGATATGTCACCTATCAGGCGAAGGTGGAGGCAGCGTTGACACGCACGCTCGCAAACTATGGTGTCTGTTCGTCAGCAATTGCCGATGAAGTTGAACAAGCAGTGGATCAGGTAACAGCAGAGGAAGTATACGAGGAACAGCGGCGTATCCGACATAACATCCGATCACTTGTCAATGTGATTCGGAGCAAAATTAGCCCAGAGGCGCGTCCGTACATCCATCTGTTTGCAACCTCAGCAGATATATTAGATACTGCTACAGCATTGCGGTTTAAAGCACTGATTGAAAACGTTATTGTTCCGGACATGGTTGAACTGGAAAAGCAGCTGATTGGTTTAGCGCGTGAGCATGCGGAAACGCCGCAAATCGGTCGGACGCACGGTCAACATGCAGAACCGATAACGTTTGGTTATGCGTTAGCACTCTACATTAGCCGATTGGGTACCCGAATTGAGAAGATTCATGAGGCAGGACAAAATCTGCGGGGACAATTTTCTGGTGCAGTGGGAGCGTTTAACGGGTTATCTCTGATCCATGAACATCCTGAACAGATTGAGGCAGATTTTCTGGCACTGCTCGGTTTGAAACCTTCCGATACACATACGTCAACACAGTGTGTGGAACCGGAGTTTATCTCCGATGTGGCGTATCATGTGACAGCGGCGTATACAGTGCTTGCGAATTTCGCTGACGATATGCGGCACCTCTACCGCACCGAAATCGCTGAAGTCGGCAGGAAGTATAACCCAAAATTGGTTGGCTCGTCTACGATGCCCCACAAGGTCAATCCGGAGGCTTATGAGAACATCAAAAGTTTGTGGAAAGCGTTTGTTCCACGTATGCAGACCGTTTTTATGGACAGCATTTTAGAACACCAACGCGACCTAACCAATTCTGCGTCCAGTAGATTTTTGACAGAACTGTTGACGGCGTTTGATTATTCAATCTATCGGCTTCGGCGTGCGTTAGGTGAGATGGATGTGAAGGTAGAGAACATGCAACGCAACCTTGATATGAGCGCAGAGGATACAATTGCAGAACCGATCTATCTATTGATGGCATATTACGGGTTTCCAGATGCTTATGACCATACCCGTAAGTTGATAGCACAAGTACATCAGACAGGAAAAAGCCTGACAACTCTATTATGGGAGGATGAGACCTTTCGACCGTTCCTTGATAAGTTGACAGAACCGCAACGCGAAGCACTTCGTTCCCCAACGAATTATATCGGTGCTTCGGTGCGGCGAACCCACGCGACATGTGATGAATGGGAAAGTCGGGTAGAGAAGCTAATGGCGAGTGTTGACAATCCCACATAAACAAAAGACATCGCGGGTATTGAAAGCTTAAACAGGAACAAAGTAAAGTTCTTGTTAACAGAAATGTTTGATATTATCTACTTAGGACGGCGAGGTGTCCGTTTTATCAAACGCTATCCGCGTACGTTCACATTAGTTGGCTTTTTATTCATTTTCGGCATCGGTATCTGGATAGGTAGAGAGGTGCCTTTTGAAAAAATACCCGATTATTTCAAATCCCACACCGATCCAGAGCGAAGTGATGAGACGAAGCAGGTACTGCCCGGAATCGTCCATCGGCAAATACTGGACAATGGCGTTCTAACGAACATCCTTTCAGTGGCACCCGATGCCGTAGCCATCCGTCCGTATAGTGCGCTAAGCGCGGGAATCGGCACTGAATCTTTGCCCTCAATTGCACGCCGACACAAAGCCCCTATCGCAATTAATGGTGGATTTTTCGAGATGGGCGGCACATTTCGCGGAGAATCGGTCGGCGCACTAAAAATTGATGGTGAATGGATAAGTGAACCTGAGCAAGGACGCGGGGTTGTCGGGTTCAGAACCGTTGATGGAAAAATTGAAACTTATATCGATCGGATTGCACTTCAGCATGAGATTGTTTTGCCAAAAGGTACTACATTGGAAATTGATGGTATCAATCGTGGGCGTTTGAGAAACGAGTTGGTGCTTTACCGTCCCCATTTTCACAATGTAACGTTGACAATGCCTGATGGCGTTGAAGTTGTTGTCCAAAACGGCAAGGTCGTTGACATTCGTGATGGACAAGGAAGTTCGCGGATTCCTGCTGATGGTTATATTCTTTCAGCAAACGGAAGGAAAAGAGCGTTGCTATTGAAACATATCGCACTTGGCGATTCGGTGGAAATCCGAGAGACAGTTATTCCTGAACGCGTTGGTGACAGCAATTTATGGGCAGGTTTTACACATGTTATCGGTGGCGGTCCCTTGTTACTGCGGAACGGTGTTATATCTACGACAGCAGCATACAAACGGGAAGGATTTGATGCTTCGTTTCACAGTTTTTGGCATCCACGCACGGCAGTTGGTAAAAAAGCGGATGGCACGCTCCTCTTTGTGACAATCACAGCGGCAAAGCCATTTGTACGCCGCGGCGTAAAGTTGCAGCAACTGGCAAAACTTTTTCTGGAATGGGGGGCGACAGATGCTACCAATTTGGACGGTGGTTTTTCATCAATGATGATCATTCGGAATCAAGTAGTGAGTATCAAACTACCACAACGCACTCGGTCTCAATCTGGTGATAAGTCTAAACCCGCTGCGCCAAAGAAACAACCGGAAAAAAACGTGAAACCGCCTCCATCAGACAAACAATCTGAAAAGGACGTAAAATCGTCTTTGTCGAAAAAACAACCTGAGAACAAGTCTGAATCAATTTCTCCAAATAAACAGGAACCGCAAAAGGCAACACCTGAGAGAAACACGAAGACTGCACGCGGCAATCGTAGGGTTCGACCGATGCCAATGTTCCAAGGTCGTTCAATTTCAGACGCTATCTTAATATTTCCACGCGGTTCGGCAATGTCAAAATAGGTCATTGCTTAACGCTTACCAATAATTACAGAATCAATGAGGTGTGTAAAGTTTTGTTACTGATTTTTTAGAAAATTAACTTGACAAACTAATGTATTTATGTTAATATTATTATCACATAATTAAATGAAGGGTGTGCATAAATAATTCCGATTTAAATATGCGCTTAAAGGTAGTAGGCACACGCCGTGTGCCGTCCACAAGTTCAAAGAGGCGCAATGAATTGCGCGACTACAAACAGCACTTTGTGAATAATGCCGCACTAAAGTCCGTTCCTGTCTGTGCTGATGCGAGAAATATTTATGCACACCCCTCAATTAAATAGTCTTCTCAATATACGCAAAATTTCTAAAGAACAAAGAGAAGAAAAAACAAAAAAGCTGAAAATCACGTCACAATCCTTGTCCTGATTGACTTCTGCACGTCACTGTGACGTGAAAAACGTCCTAAATGTGACGTGTAACGTCCTAAATGTGACGTGCAAACGTCCTAAATGTGACGTGCAAACGTCCTAATTGAATTTATAGATTGGGGAGGACAAAGCGAAACACAACCGACAATCTGCTTTGTACGAAAACTTTACACACCCGAATCAATACATTTAGTTGTCATTTTTTTATAGATATGGTAAAATAAAATAGCAGTAATTGTACAAAGATTTCAGTTTACATGGTTGCAAAGCATTCGTCTGGTTTAGGTAGTTATGGAGAATATTGTAAAGTCGAGAATCTGAACGGTGCCCAGGAGGACAAAACATGTCAATTGATAGAAAACGAACAAATAAAACAAACCATCGTTTTTCACGTCGTGACTTTATCAAAAGTTCTGTAGGACTTGCGGCTACCACGGTCGCCGGTGGGGGCTTGCTTCAGTCCGCGAATGCACAGTCCCAATTTGGAGAATATATCCCCTACGATGCTACACGCGATTATCACTACAGTTTACGCTATGGAACGCGAGAAATCATTGAACACCATCATCCGGGAACGGAACCTACAGGTGAGAAGTTCACATTTGTTCGCCTTAAATATCCCGGGGGCGATTGGTGGACTAATCTCGTTAACACTTATCTCTGGCAATCAGACCTAAAGTTTACGCAAGTGCTTGAAAGGTATACCGCAATTGATGTAGACCTGCGTAAGCATCCACAATATGTTGACATTGACGATTCTTGGCTGTTTGCCTATCCATTTCTCTACATGACAGGACACGGCAGAGCTTACAGCGGAATGCGACTAACGGATGCACATATACGGAAGTTGAGAGAATACTTTGAACGCGGGGGATTCCTTCACGTTGAGGATTGCGACATCCGTTACAATCGGTTTTGGCCGCAAATCAAAAATATGATGAAGCGGATTTATCCAAACAAGGAGTTCGAACGGTTGGATATGAGCCATCCAATTTATCACACACTCTACCCGCATGACGACTACCTTGGCGGTGATAAACTTATTCGGGGTTATGAATATGATCAGGCTATCATGGATGATGACAGAGTGATGGTCTACTTCTGTCCCAGCGATCTCAATTGTGCGTGGGAAGGTAGGCCTTGTAGCCCCGGTGGTGAAGAACAACGAATTTGGGCATTTGAGCAGGGTATGAATGTCGTGGCGTATGCCCTTACGCGGTAATTTGGGTGATTTTCTGTCCAATGCGGGTGTCCCCTGCTGGCGAGGTTTCCCAACCTCACCAAACTACCGATTTATTTAGCAGGACAGTCGCGACCGGGAGGTCGCTCCTACAAAGGTCTGTGGAAGTTGTGCAAAAAGTTTTTCGCGGAAACGTTCATACGCAAGGTTTGCCCCCGCAATGTTACCCGCAGCAGGTCCAATTTGAAGCTGCGCAACAGTACCTGAACCAAACAGATTCTCAATCGGATAGAATTGCAGGTTGACATCAAGTTTTGGAAGGCCGCAAACAAGTGGAATCGGGTACTGCCCAATTAACTCCCTTAAAAAGTCGTACCGACTCATGTTAAATTTATATCCTGTCGCAAGGATAATACGTGAGACATTTGTAATCGGACCACGTGTTGTTTCAACTTGTAAGCCTTGTGCTGAGACGATATTGCAGATATGTGTCCCAGGATAGATATTGATGTTTGGACTATTCTCCAGTATCTCCATAATATCGGGTGTGATGCTGCCTTCACCTCTATTTTCTTGAATTATTTGGTATCGCCGTTGAAAGTCAGGTTCATCTGCAAATTCAGCAAGTGCTTTGGGACCTAACCAGATCGGAGGAAAATCGAACTGTTCTGTCTTCAACTGTTTACGCGCAATTAGCACTACGTGATGTCCTTGTTCACCAAGGCTTCTTGCGAGCGTTCCTGCTGTCAATCCACCTCCAACTATCATAATTTTATCGTCATCTTCTATTTCCTGTTTACAATTCACTGAAAATTGAGATGCGTGCATAATCCTATCTGGATATTGGCGTTGCCATTTGGTTAACTCTGGTGGCACGTGAGTGCAATCGTCAGATCCGATAGCAAGGATAACACAACTACTGCGGAATCCTTCATTGTTCGTCGAAATTAGACGGAAAGGGTATTTTCCTGCTCCCTTGTCCCACCGTAATTTAGCCACCTCAAACTGATAATAAACGCCATGACCCGTAGGAGGGATTTGTAATCTCGATGCAGCAAGCGTATCATTGCAGAAATCCCAAAAAAGAGCGGTAGAAGGTTGCGAATATGGCGGTGCTAACTCATTTGCTCGGTTGTGGTGTTCAGCGTATTCAACGATACCTAAAGGATCGGGGACGATGTGATGCACTGCTGGGGATCGGAGAAACGTCATGCCCTGGCGTTCCGTTTTGTATCGCCATTCAGTGAGCGGTTTCGGATGCCGATCTACGATTGCGATATGTTGTGCTGCTGTCGGCATGTTTCGGAGGAGTCGAAGGGCTATAGAGGTGCCGTGGATTCCCCCTCCGATAATGGTAATCGGGATGTTTCGGTGTGCTAAATAGTTATCAGTCATTGGTTATCAGTTATCGGTTAAGAGGGACGCTGTAACAATTTACCACTTTCTGAGTACGCCAAGTTTGGATATATTGTTGTGAAATATCTCTTCATAGTCACCAACTACCAATCATCTGTTATCAATAAGAGACGCGTGATTATGGTAAAACCCATAATTAATGGGACACTTATGAGCATCAAACTGTTAGTTTGTGTCCGCATCTGCACAAACTAACAGTTTGATGCTCAATACCCCCGGTAGGTTCGGTTTCCTAACCGAACCGAATATAATGTCCAATTAATTCTAAAATCTACTATAAATCTGAAATCTCTTGTGACTGAAAACTGACAACTATTCAGGTAGATGAACACTTTTTAGCGCAAAGGTTTGTGTTTGCAACGTATCGGTAGCGCGGTAACGACTAAATCTATACTGAACAACGCCAACTGAAGGAGCAACCCAATATACTGCAGGCGGACTTATTATGCGAATTGACGGGTCATCACTCACACCATAAACGACCTCCTCGTAAACGAGATATGCGCTATAAGTGCCGGCGGGGACGGTAATTTGTACATCCTTTTCTGCGACAAAACGGGTGGCAGTCACCGGTATTCCTGCTGTTTTTTCAAAAACAACCCACTCCTTTCCAACTTCCAGCGGAAAATCCCATAGCCGACGCGGTGGAAAATGTTTTTGGTGAAATATAGGATTGGGAAGCGGGGAGACAAAAGCATCATACGCGGATTCTATCAACGCGTGCGGGGTTTTGGTAAAGTAGGTAGCCAAAATCGGCACGTTAACTTCTAAAAAATCGGTCTCAAAAAATCGAAAGTAGTATGCGTTCGCTGCCAAGTGGTCAATAGCGAATTCCTCGGATTCTTCTACAAACGTAATCTCGCTGAGAGCCATTTGGCGATGTGTCGTGCCGCTAATATCGCGTGTGCCTCTAACACGAAGCGTGAATTCCATCTTGGTGTCAACGTTGATGTATGTCCATGCGGATCCTGTATCCGTTGGAAAATCAATAGCGTTGAACGTTCCTGTTGTGTAGGGGGATGGTAGGTTGGTTTCACCGTGTGGATCAATCAATCCTTCTTCACCACAACTCACGAGAAACAGTAAAAGGAATATAATGATTTTCGGTGTTCGGTTTTTGGTTTTCAGTAAAAGACACCTGATATACATCAGACTCCTCTTTAACTGACAACTGATAACTGATTGCTGATAACTCTTCATCATTTTACCACAGAGAATTTGCCGGTACTTTGGAATCCGTTTTCATCGGTCGCACGGAAAAAGTATAGACCGGCGCACACTTTTTCGCCGCGTTGGTTTGTACAATCCCAATTGGATGCGTTGTTAATGACCTTAATTCGATTCCCCAATATATCGTAAATTTCAACCTTTAGCCCTCTCGGATAAAAGGTCAGATGTTGGCTTCCTTGTCCTGCCCGAAGTGGATTAGGTGAAACCGATACGTTTCGGTTTGTGTTTTTCGCAACATAGTTGAAGATTCGTCCTTGCCAAATTTGATTTCCTGTTATACCGGAAGGCGTTTTTCCAGTAATCTTGTAAAGATAGATACCTGTTGGTGGAAATCCGTTTGTATGAAAAGTTCCGCGCCATCTTGTTGCTGATTCTTTTGTTAAAAATATCGTATAGTTATCCCTGTCAGGACTTTCTACCAACAACTGTGGTGCACTTTGCAGTAGATGTGTGCTTTGAACTTTTACATGCCACACACCCATGCCGTGTGGTTGTGTATTGATAAAGAAAGCAGGTGCCTCGTTTGCTGTCCCCACACTCGGCGAAATGCCATCCGGAACAATGCTTGGCGTTCCCATAATACCCATCGCGTCAACAGGGACAACCGCATACGCATAGTAATAGTGGAGGTTGTTTGGATCAAAGTCCTCGTCGGTGAAATCAATCCCGTAAAAGACGGTAGTATCTTCAAATTGCGTTTGTGTTACATCAACCCGTCCCACGATGCTTATATCGTCTTCAGAGATACCGTTACCATCGTTGTCACTGGCAGCAAGGACTTCATCAGCATTTTGAAAAGGTTGATGCATATCCGTTTCACTTTCCAGTTCATAGCGTTTTCTCACGATTACGACTTCCCGAATATTGGTCGGGTTGTCAACCGTCCATTTGATAACAGGACCTCTGATGCCTGGCGAGACTTGAGCGTTTGAGAGTTGCCCCTTCGGTGGTGCGCCAGCTATGTAACTTACAGAACCACCAAAAGTACCGCCAGGAATTATCACCTGTTCAACATCGGGGTGCATATTGATAAGAATGAGTACAATTTCCTGAATATTTCCCCCGAAATCCTTAAACGTTATCTGCGCTTCTTGGGAACGTTGGTAAGTGAATGCTTCTCTGATTTCAGTGCTCCCGTCCCGTTTTTTGACGACAAATTTGGCAGCCCACCCGCGCAAACCTGTTCCACTGTGTCGATTCAGTTCACGCTGAATTCTCACTTGATCGGCGGGTGTGAGGCGGCTCATATCTATCGGTGCAAGGTCAGCCCCATCTATTTTGATAGCAAATTCTGGCATAATACCCGCCGGACGAAACACAATATACCGACACGAAAAATGTTCTGGCATTGATTCTGAGTTAAAATCAGCACGAATTGGATAATGGGTGTGGACATCGTTAGGATGAATTGCAACAGGTGGGAACCGATGCGCGTTTCTATAACCCGGAAGTTCGGGATTTGTATCGGCGCGGGTATGTGTGAAATAGTTCCACACTGTGAAGGTTTTGAACGCTTCTGCAAGCGTCGTGCCGTTGTCGATAAAGACGTCGTAGAAGTTACCCATTTCGCGGTAACTACCATCAGTGGCGTTTGCAAAAAATTGCCGGATAATGTCATAACCGAATCTTTGTGCCATATACAGTGACCATATTACCGAACCGTACTCGTGATCCCCGATGCGGCTTTCGAGCGAAATATCTGGAATAAGAAACCAACGGCGGAGTTGGTGGATATAGTAGTTGTAAGAATTGGTTTCGTTGGGTTCGTCAGGGTCGGGGAGCGTATCGCCATCATCAATAACTCCTCCATCGTAAGTCATGACCTCTATCCAAGTTGCGGATGCTTCCATGAACCATGTCGGCATATAGGCGTTATAGCCGAACTGAATGCCGTGCAGAAATTCATGCGCGCATGTTGTTTCAAGATAACGTATACCCTCTGCTTTTCCAACATAATCGTAAATACGGGAGTTGATCATGAAATAGGGCGCGACCGTCAACGCAGTGGACAGCACACGCCCTTCGAACCAGTCTGCGGTTGTGATACCAAGCGCAGGGAATGTAAAAAGATAAACATCAAATCTACGATCACCACCATTTTGTGCTGCCCAAATATCAATGTAAGGTTTTTTGAATCCCATCAGGTCAATTTGAACATGATATGCACGTTCCATCGCATCAGCACAGAGGTCAATATAATCGGGGACGCCATTGCGTGGGTGAAAATCCTCAAGCGGCGGCGCATGCGGTCCGATGCGCGTGTAGTGAAGTTTGAAGTGCGGCGTATTGAAATGTTCTGACAATTCGATATCGCCGAAAAAACTACCGGGGAGTCCGGGGCGTAGAAAAATTGGCTTAAGTTCCTGCCGAAATTTCGAAGGTAAGTTTTGCCAATTTTTTGCAATCGTCACAAAACTGTCAGTTGCGCATTCCGTTATTTCATTCGGTGTATATCTCGGTTTGAGATGGGTAAATTTGCGAGCGGTTTGGATAGCGCTTTGGAGTTCTGTGTCTGGAGGGAGGGCATGTCCAGCAGATAGAAATGACACAAGGAATAAGAAAATGGGAATATAGAGTGATTTCATTTTGCGTTAGTATAATGTGTATTTGTTATTAGTTGTTTACCTGGCTTGCAGAATTCACAATTTATTATACACGCTGGCAGTAGGAAAATCAAGGACAAATAGAAGAGAGATTTAAGACAGCCATTCTAAGCAAAATGGGTGGGTTTTCCATCAAGGCTGACGCTATTCTTTTCTGCCCAATATGTCTTTAAACCTTCTTTACCTTTCTTTTTTGCCCACGTGTTTAATGCCTTCCTTTCACCGACATAGTCGTAAAGTGGTACAGCCATTCCACACGAGGTTTGGACGAGTTCAACATTAAGGTCAAAGATTTGTCTTGCACCAGGAAGTGGTGGAAACAGTGGAAAGAGAAGTTGCCATTCCGTATCTTCACTATGGATAGCCTTGGTGGTACCGTAGAGTCGGAGGATCATGGGATTATCCTCAAATGCGGTAAACATAAGCGTCATCCGCGGGTTTTCCTGAACGTGCGCTGCGGTTTCATTTCCGCTGCCTGTCACGTTTAACCAAACAACACGGTTTGCCCCAACGACGCGCAGAGAATCCATGCCTTTGGGAGAGAGATTAATTCTACTGTCAGCGGTTGCTGTTGCAACAAAAAAGATTTTTTGGTTTTCTATAAATTGCTGTAATTTGGGTGAGATTTTTTTGTATAATTTTGACATTGAATTGTTGTTTTGAAAATAGGACAAGCGACTTTAGTCTCGATTTTTTAGTGATGCCCATGTTGTAGTTAATTTGTCGGCCGGTTGAACGGCATGTGGTTCAGCACCTTCGATATCGCTTACATACTCCCCCTCATAGAGACGGATGTGGTCAAGCCAGACATCCACTTTCTCTATACCCATGATGATACCCGCGCGCGAACTCACGTCATCCACAGGCATATCAAAGGTGATGAAAAACTCCTTCCATTCTTCGGATAGATTAATTGATTTTGGAGCGTATACAGTCCATGGAGCACCTTGATGCATAATGCGCATAGTGACGTTTCTCGGTTTTTCGCTTTTTGCCCACAAACTGTAGGTATAAGTAGTACCCTTCTCAAGCGTAAAGGGTTGCTGATAAAGTTGTATGTGTCCTAATGCATTACCGCCTTTACTAATTCTGATATAGGCAGCATTCTTGCCAACAATCGGTTCTACTTTATTACCTTCTGTTAGGAAAATTGCGGTGGCACTTTCGTGCGTCCAGTGGTGCCACCCATCAAGATGGAGGTCGAAATCACCGTTTTCCAGGATATTTTCGGGTAGTTTCTCGGTGTATGCAGGCACTGCCAATCCGAGCAGCCAAACCAATACAAGGAGATAACTATAAATCGAAACGTCTTTAATCGTTTCCACCTTCACTCTTTCGCTCATGTTCTTTCTTACCTTCCCTGTCATGCTCACCTCCATTTTCTGCGTCATGCTCACCCTGTTCCTCTCCATGACCGTGTTCACTCTCTCCGACTTCGGGATGTGCAGTCCATCCATCAAAATCTGTGCTATCTGCGGGGAGTTGGACATCCTTTTTTTCACTGGGAGCTAAATCAGCTGGGGTTGTTGGGCCGAGTTCTTTTCCATTAGACAAATGGACTTCAACGCGAACCTGTTTCAAGGTTTCGTTGGTGGTATTTTCGACGGTTCCTTTAAAGGAATTTGATTGCGAATCGTAATTCAAGATGAGGCGTGCGCCGTTTCGGGTTTTATCGTAGGTTTCATCAAGCGCAAGTTCAGTGCCTGATTCTTCTTTTTCGTCATCGGTGGACTGTTCATCACTCTTTGAGCAACCGATAACAACTATCAACAAAACAACAATTACTGTGAGAATATTATGTATGTGATTCATGGGTGTGCTCCTTTTGACATCTCCCACAGCTGAAGCAGTGGGATTCTTAGCTCTTATATTGGTCATTAATATTTCCAAATGACTTGTACCTGCTTCTACGCCCACTGCCTCTGTCTTGAGGGCTAACACCGGACTCCACAGGTGTTTAGGCTCTCCAGTGTCCCAGGCGAGTTTGTGGCAGGATGGGAGTTGATATATTATCAACGATGTTTTTAGTGTCCTACCCTGCTGATTCACACCTGCATTGCCTCTGCTAAAGGTGTGACGGTATTAGCAGTACCGCCACTGCAGGATATATAGAGTATAACATATTTTTTAGATACAGTCAAGCTTTTTTTGTTTCCAGCACGAGTGAACGGAGTTGGGAATTGGTTCGTGGTCAAGCAGCAAGCCTTCAAGGCAACATTCAATTGTTTTGCCAACCTGTATGAGTACATCCTCAGTTGAGATACACTGTAACAGATGGTGGAACAAAGGACAGATGAACGCTTCTCAATTATAGTGAAATCTATAGTTACTTGCACACAATTGTAGCGCAAACTTTTAGTTTGCGTACACTACTGCACAAACTATAGTGAACTTTAGAATTAATTGGACATTAGGATCGGTTCGGTTAGGAAACCGAACCTACCAGGGGTGTTGTAGCATAAACTTCCAGTTTGTGCATATCAGGGCACAAACTGGAAGTTTATGCTACAAAATGTCCCTTTATAGTAAAATCCAAAAATATGTTTACATTTCAATGAACAACAATCCCCACACCATCACGCTGGTGAGGTTAGGAAACCTCACCAGCAGAGGGGCCCCGCTGACGAGGTTTCCTAACCTCGTCAATGTAAAAGTAATTATGAATTTCACTATAATTCTATCGGTAATTTTTGGTCTGCACGAAACACGCGTGTCCTGCTGCTAGCAATATTCCTAACCTCGCCACATTTCCGATTTATTTTCTTAATCTTTGGACAGATTGTGCTACAAAAATAGCAGCTTCGGTTATGTTAGTACGCTCGTGCAAAAATTGTAATCTCTTTTGCTTGCGTGCCGCAAACAATACACACACCATCGGAATCTGGTTGCGCCGTTGGAATACATCGGATAGTCGCCTGTGTTTCTTCTTTCACCTTATCTTCACATTCCGCGTTACCGCACCACCCTGCGCGTGCAAAACCCGTTTCAACAATCCCCTTGAATTCATCATAGTCTTTCGGTTCAAAGGTGTTTGCATCTCGGAATTCTGTTGCTCGTTTGAGCATATCCGCCTGGATTGTGTCAAGCATCTGCGTTGCGGTGTCTGCCACATTGGCAATCGGGACAAAGGTTTTGCCATCTTTACCGGGAATATCGCGTCTGGCAAAAACGACCTGTTCATTTTCAATATCGCGTGGACCAATTTCTATTCGCAAAGGCACACCTTTGAGTTCCCATTCGTTGAATCGCCAGCCGGGTGAATACTCATATCGGTCATCAACATGGTAGCGAATATTGCCTAACGTTTCACACATAGCGTCAACGTTTTGTGTGACGACCTGTTTCGCTTCATCGTTGTTTTTAGGGATAATCGGTATGATAACAAGTTGCGTAGGGGCAAGTCGTGGCGGTAGGACCAAGCCTTGGTCATCCCCGTGTGTCATGATAATTGCACCGATCATGCGAGTGCTAACACCCCAACTGGTTGTCCAACAGTGCTGTTGTTTCTGGTTTGCGTCAAGATATTGGATATCAAAGACCTTAGCAAAGTTTTGTCCAAGGTCGTGTGATGTGCCTGCTTGGAGTGCGCGTTTATCACCCATCATCGCCTCAATTGTATAGGAGGTTAAGGCACCGGGAAACTTTTCGCTATCGCTCTTACGACCAGGAATAACCGGTATTGCCGCTTCGTTGACTGCAAAATCGGTATAGATGTCAAGGATGCGGAGTGTTTCCTCCATTGCTTCTTCATGCGTTGCATGTGCAGTATGTCCCTCTTGCCAGAAAAACTCCATCGTTCGGAGGAAAAGGCGGGGACGTAATTCCCATCGCACCACGTTTGCCCACTGATTGATAAGCACGGGGAGGTCTCGATAGGATTGTATCCACTGGCTATACATATAACCGATGATGGTTTCAGATGTAGGACGCACAACAAGCGGCTCTTCCAACTTTTTACCGCCGCCGTGGGTAACAATAGCGAGTTCAGGTTTAAAACCTTCTACGTGTTCCGCTTCTTTCTCAATGAAACTCATTGGAATGAAAAGCGGAAAGGCAGCGTTTTGGTGTCCTGTCGCTTTGAAGCGGATATCCAGTTGTTCCTTGACGTTTTCCCAGAGCGCGTAACCGTAAGGACGCACTACCATGCACCCGCGCACGGGGGCGTAATCTGCCATCTCTGCTTGGCGGATGACCTGTGTATACCATTTTGAGTAGTCTTCACTACGAGGTGTAATTTTATCAAACATATTTTAGTTTCGCTTTGTTATTTGTCAGTTAATGCCGAAATTCCCGGCAGTGATTTTCCCTCTAAAAACTCTAATGACGCGCCACCACCAGTAGAAACATGTGTAATTCTATCAGATACGCCTGCCTGTTGTATCGCCGCAACACAATCACCACCGCCGATGATACTTACCGCTTCGGAAGCAGCGATCTGCTGCGCAACCGCGATTGTACCTTCAGCAAACTTTTCAAACTCATAGACACCTAAAGGACCGTTCCACACCACTGTTTTTGCGGAGGAAATTCGTTGACCAAACTCAGCAACAGTTTTAGGACCGATGTCCAATCCTTGCCAACCGTCAGGGATAGCCACTTTATCTACAATCTGAGATTCGGTTTCAGGGGCAAACGCTTGCCCTACAACGTGATCAGCGGGTAGGAGAACGGTATCCGAAAAACCTTCCATCTTAATAATAGACGCTGCTACGTCAAGTTTCTCCGTTTCAACGAGCGAATTACCGATAGAAACGTCCATCGCAGCAAGAAACGTGTAAGCCATACCACCGCCGATTAACAGATTATCAACTTTTCCTAACAGATTCTCAATCAGTGTGATTTTGTCAGATATTTTTGCACCACCGAGAATTGCTATGTATGGGCGTTCAGGATTCTCAAGACTCATGCTGAGATAATGAATTTCACGTGCCATGAGTAAACCTGCTACGCACGTTGTCAGATAATGTGTTACGCCTTCTGTTGAGGCATGCGCGCGGTGAGCAGTACCGAAGGCATCGTTAACATAGATATCCGCGAGTGAGGCGAGTTGTTTGGCAAATTCAGGGTTATTATCTGTTTCTTCAGCATAAAACCGAACGTTTTCAAGGAGTAGAATTTCACCACCTTCTAACGACTCAACAGCATTTTGAACATCCTTCCCGATGCAATCGTTAACATGCGCGACACGTTTTCCAAGTTTTTGGCTAAGTGCAACAGCAATCGGCGCAGTAGAAAGTTCCTCGCGATCTGAAGATAATCCCACAGTAGGTCTGCCTAAGTGTGTAACAAGGATAATTTTCGCGTTCCGATGAATAAGGTCTAAAAGAGTGGGCAGAGCTGCGATGATACGGGTTTCATCCGTGATTTTCCCTTCTTTGATGGGAACATTAAAATCCACACGTACCAAAACCCGTTTTCCTGCAACGTCTATATCTGCTAATTCAAGTTTTGTCATTTTACTTTACTTCTGATATGTTTCGAAATTGGAAGTGAGACAATTGCTTGAAGTTTCACCTCTATTTTCACGGAACTGTCCCGTCTCGAACAACTCAAGATACGTATTTATTTTTCTCTCAAAACGCTTTGCAAGTTTAAGATTCAGCGTCTTATCAAAGTGTCGAGCTTCGCTAAAAAAACACGATACCACAACTTTCAGCGCATTCATAATATCAACCTTTCTCAAGCTTGATATCAGTGTATGCTCAAGACATGTTAAAAAATCTTCCGACATTTGATCCACGTGCCGAAAACGTTTCGTTTCCAATTCGTCGCGTAATCCTCGCAGCTCGATCGTTTGGTTCCGAATCTGTTCAATTTCATATATAGCTCGCCAAGGTTGTTTTCGTTGAACGGCAACGGCGGCGTGTTTGACATAGTGCCAGAGTGAGCTAAGTCTATAACGATAGGTTTCTTCCAGATTAGGCTTTGGTCTGTTCTCCCAACTGGATTGCTGAATGCTTTCAATTTTTCCGGAACGATCCAATACAGTTTTCCAGCGATTTCTTGTAGCGCGGAGATCGTCCAAACAGAGAAAGCACAGATCAATCTCCAGAAAATTCTCAAGGAGAAATACCCAAAGATAGACGTTAGGTGCTCTGACAGACTCAAGAGAATGAAAAAGGGGTAACATTTCGCTAATCTGTACACCCCAGTCTTGAAAAGTAGGTTTTACATCGTCAGCTAAGGATGTAACCGCACACAGATCTATATCAGAGTGAATATCTTCAAAACCTTCTGCACCGGATCCGACGACCAAAAGTCCTATAATGCGCTTATCACTTTGTAGGGCAGTCAAGAGACGATCAAGTATTGCATCACGCGTGACAGGTGAGTAGTGGGAATAATCGGTGCCTATTTGGTCTGTGTGTTCTGTCATAGTATTTCTCGTTTAAGGTCGTGTTTACTAATCATTTTTGGTAAGCGGATGACTCTTTCATAATATCCTCTATGCAGTATTTGCTGCAGTCACTGCAAGTTCCGCAGCTTCAGAAAGCTCCTCTGCAAGTTGAAGGTTCAAGTCAGATTCGGCAATAATTTGCTTTCCAATTTCAACATTTGTTCCCTCTAATCGAACCACAAGTGGAACGTTGAGTTTAACCTGTTTTGCTGCCGCAACAATACCGGTAGCAATGGTGTCGCATTTCATGATGCCCCCGAAGATATTCACAAGAACAGCTTTTACGTTTTCGTCTGCAAGGATAAGACGGAAAGCGTGTGCGACAGCCTCTGCGGATGCCCCACCACCAACATCAAGAAAGTTCGCAGGTTCGCCACCTTTCTGCTTGATAATATCCATCGTTGCCATAGCCAACCCTGCACCGTTCACCATACAACCGATATTGCCATCGAGACGGATGTAACTCAATCCGGACTCGCTTGCTTCTAATTCGCTTGGGTCTTCTTCGTGCGGATCGCGCATTGTAGCAATATCGGGATTTCTCCAGAGGGAGTTATCATCAAAGTTAACCTTAGAGTCAAGCGCGACGATCTCTAAATCATCATCTTCTCCTACAATTGTCAACGGATTTATTTCTATCAGTGAACAATCACATTCAACAAACGCATTGTAAAGACACATAATCAACTCAGCGGTGTTTGGAATAAGCTTCCGATAGGTTGTGTCAGTGATTAGTTTGTAGGCAAACTCTCGCGCTTGAAATTCGTTTAACCCAAAGGCAGGATGAATCTGTGCTTTAATAATTTTATCAGGGGTTTGTACTGCAACTTCTTCTATGTTGACACCGCCCTCTTCGCTTCCAATTAGGGTGAGTTGTGATGTTTCTCGATCAAGTAAAATAGCGAGATAGAATTCTTTCTGTATTTGGGCAGCTTGAACAATAAGAACTTTTCTGACAAGTTTGCCTTCAGGCCCCGTTTGCGGTGTAACCAGTTGCATTCCAAGCATATTTTCAGCGTGTTGTTTAACTTCAGCGATAGAGTTCGCAAGTTTGACACCACCACCTTTCGCTCTACCGCCTGCATGAATCTGCGCTTTGACAACATATCTGGAACAATCAATCGTTTTCGCGATCGCTTCCGCTTCTTCCGGTGTTTCGGCGACTTTACCGGGGAGTGTATTCACACCAAAGGATTCTAAAATCTCTTTGGCTTGGTATTCGTGTATATTCATCTTTTATGTTATGTCTGTCCGAGGTAGATTGTTAGTCAATTTTCAGGTTAAAATGTTTAGAAAATTATACCATGCTTGATTGGTAATTACAAGTTATGATTGTGGTTGAACCGATGAAGGGAGTTCTTGTAGGACAGGAATCACGTAGCTGCGAATAGTCAAACCTTCAAATGTTTCAGTGTCTACCCGAGGTTCTGGTGTTTTACGGTGATCAAACACGACATAATATCCCTCTACCGCTTTTTCTGATCTAACATAAGCAGCGAGTTGTGCTTTGCCTGCCTGATACCGAGTATCCCCACTCCATATTTTTGTTTCAACGATGTATTTTCGATGGTTATGGAGAATTAGGATATCCATTCTGCCGCGTCCTGTCTGAACCTCAAGATACATAGTTCCACTTACAATTCGGACAAATTGGCTCAAATAAGCGAAAAGCAGATGTTGTCCAACATATTCTTGTGGTGTCTCTGGTACTTGTAGAATCTTAAAGCCTACACGTGCAATAAAATCGTTGAAATTGTCAATAAGCGCTTCCATTTGAATATGCCCATCCGGTGTGAGATAATCTTCAAATCCGGTGCGATTGTCTTCTGGTAAATATTCATGCTCCAGTCCATTCACTAACGGTTTAAATGCCCGCATAATGCGATACTGATAAATTGGATTGACAATTTCACACATACCATCAGCACCTTCAGCGATTACACCGTAAGTGGCGAGTTCGCTGATAATGTCGCTATCCAAGTTGAATTCTACACCTTCATCGTAAGAAGCAATTTTCATAAGAAGTGCTTCAAATCGCCGATCTCTGCGGATATTTGTGAGCAAATGGTCAATGTTCGTGTTCCGTTCGCGCAGGAATTTTACATGTGCCTTTGTAAAATGTTCTGTTGTAATCGGTTCGCTTTTCGGAATATCTAATTCTTCGGTAAGCATCTGTGCGAATCGATTGACAAGCACCGGTTGTCCGGCGGTCTGCTTGTGAATAGATACTATCACCTCAGGGGCAAATGGTTGTCCAACTTCGTCCGTGTACTGTGAAAGTAGTTCTTGCACCTGCCCAAGCGTAAAATTAGGTAATTTGAATTCGTCTTGGATATTGAATGGAGATATTGAACGATCATAATTCAGTTGTATGATATTCTTGACACCGACTATGCCGACGCTGTACGGACATCGGGTTTTTTCGGAAAGATAAATCTGACGGAGTGTATGTAGAAATCCTCGTAAAGCAGGTGGCGGAATAGCATCAAATTCGTCAATAATCATGACAAACCGCTGCTTTTCCAATAGACCTCCAAGGGTTTCAAAGAACTCTAACATTGAAACAGAATCGACTATCTGTGCACTCACCAAAAATCGGTTGAGTTCTTCAGGGAGATTTTGTCCCCGTTTTTGGTATACGTCCTTAATTTTTTTACAAATTTCGTTACAAAAAGAACTATAGAAGACAGTAGCGTCAATGTCTACGTACATCTCAAAATTCAGTTGTATAGGAAAATATCCATTCTCTTTGCGTTCAAGTGCATCAAGCGCGTTTCGGAAAAACGTGGTTTTGCCTGTCTGGCGTGGTGCAAAAAGGACTATGTATCTCCCTTTTTTCAACCGATCTACAAAATCTGCAAGTTCTTCTGCGCGGGCAACAACGTAGTTATCTTCAGGGTATACGGGTCCGCGTGTTTCAAACCATCGCATTTCTCTATCTCCTTAAGTCGTTGAAGAAATTATATCAAATTGCAGTGTGGAAGTCTATAAGAAAAGAAGTGTTGCCGGGATAGCACAAACTGACAGTTTGTGCTACAAAAGTCTGATTAAGATGGTAGGTAGGATGGAAAATCGTAATCTTCTGCCTTCACAACAGATTTATCATCTTCAAGACGTTCAAGCAAGGTTTGAATGGTTTGATTGAAAACGGGATGCAAAAGGTCAAATGCGATTTCCCCTAACGGGACAAGCACAAAACGGCGGAGATGCATTTCTGGATGTGGGATAATAAGGTTAGGGGATCGCAGGCAGATATTTCCATAGATTAAAATATCCATGTCAATCTCTCTCGGTCCCCAGCGGGTCCGGTTTTGTCTGCCAACGTCGGCTTCGATCTGTTTTAAAGTTTGCAGTAAGGTGTGAGGGGAAAGGTATGTTTCGATTGCAACGGCACCGTTTAGAAACTTTGCCTGTTCTTCATATCCGACAGGTTCTGTTTCGTAAAGGGAGGAAGTCTTTTGTAAAGTGATTCCCTCCGCTTCCGATAAGGCGTGGATAGCATTTTGAATATACGAAAGTCTGTCGTCAATGTTGCTTCCGAAGCCGATATATGCTGAATGCACAGAATCTTTGAATGGTCAGAATTAGAACTGAAATTCCAACTACTAACCTGAAAATTTTCGGATTGCTAAACAGGTGTTGTGTCCACCGAAACCGAATGCATTGGAAAGCGCGATTTCAATCTTTGCGTCACGACTTTCGTTTGGAACATAATCTAAATCACACTCTTCATCCGGTACTTCGTAGTTAATGGTCGGAGGGACAAAACCCTTTTCCATTCCACCTAAACAAGCGATGAGTTCTACAGCCCCTGCCGCACCAAGCAGATGTCCAACCATAGACTTCGTAGAACTAATCGGAATTTTGTAGGCACGCTCACCAAAGAGAGATTTAATAGCGTTAGTTTCAGCGACATCGCCGATCGGTGTAGAGGTGCCGTGTACGTTGATATAATCAACTGCATCTATTGGAAGTTTCGCATCGTTTAGCGCAAACTCCATCGCTTTCGCTGCGCCTTCGCCGCTTTTGGGTGGACTCACCATATCGTGGGCATCTGAAGTCATTCCGAAACCAACTACTTCAGCGTAGATATAAACCCCACGTTTTTTGGCATGTGAAAGCGACTCAAGGATTAGAACGCCTGCGCCTTCTCCCATAACAAACCCATCGCGTTCTTTATCGAACGGGCGAGAAGCGCGTTCAGGTTCATGGTTGCGTTCAGACATTGCACGCATTGAACAGAACCCCGCAACGGCTAAAGGACTAATTGCGGATTCAGTCCCACCTGTAAACATCACATCCGCATATCCGTGTTGAATCAACCGTAGTGATTCACCGATGGAATGGTTGGCAGTTGCACAAGCGGTAACAGATGCAGAATTGGGACCTCTGAGGTCGAAATGGATGGACACTTGCCCCGATGCCATGTTAATGATCATAAACGGCACGAGAAATGGGCTGACGCGTTTAGGACCTTTATCAATAAGTACTGCCGCGTTTTCCTCAAGCACACCGATACCACCGACACCGGAACCGATTTGGACCCCTGCGCGATAGGGATCAACATTAGACAAGTCCAAACCCGCATCTTCATGTGCCATCATAGAGGCAGCAAGTGCGTACTGAATGAAAAGCGGAAAACGGGATGCCGCTTTCTTATCCAGATACTTTTCCGCTTCAAAGTTTTTGACCTCAGCGGCAATCTGCGTGCGATAATCGGTTGCATCAAAATAGGTTAAAGGTCCGATTCCGTTTTTACCGACAGCAAGCGCATCCCAATATTCTTCTTTCGTGTTGCCGATTGCATTGACAACGCCGATTCCTGTAATAACTACACGCTCCACGAGACCGATCCTCTGCTTAAGTAAGTGAGGAGGGTTGTAGTTTTCCGCTACACACCCTCAACAGATTTGTCAAATATGTATATCTATACGTGTTCATCAAGATAATCAAGGGCATCTTGGACAGTTTGTATCTTTTCAGCATCACTGTCAGGAATTTCAAGGTCAAATTCCTCTTCAAGTGCCATAACCAATTCAACGGTATCAAGCGAGTCCGCTCCTAAGTCTTCCATAAATGAAGCGTCAGGGGTTACGTTATTTGCGTCAATACCGAGTTGGTGTGCGATAATTTCAATAAGTCGTTCTTCGTTTGTAGCCATATCTTTAATTTAATCTCCTATCAAAACGGGCGGATAAATAACGACAATTAGGTTGAGTGCCATGTCCGCTCCGATGTTAAAATATTTCAAGGTTAATTTGTAGGGCAGGCTCGATATGTTTACTTGTCCCTACAGTCAGCTGATATTAAGAAACAAATTCTACTGCCTATTGGCAGAATTATAGATATAAGTTGACGCGAGTTCAAAATGTATGGTTAAAAGAATCCTCTTGAATATAATCCATAAAATTGTGATCTTTGCGGAACGCAATCTTATAGATTGCGTTTTACAGTATATCACAAACATCGCGAAAAATGAATTACCCTTATAGTCCCAATAATTGAATCAAAATTTTATTCAGTTTGCGTTACGACCAGTTCTCCTGACAAGATTTTGGTTTGTGCTTCCGCGACCTTTGTTTTTACTGCTTCAGGCACTTTATCCATCAATGCTGGGTTATAAACCAGGTCGATTGCCCTATCGGTTGACATGGTAAAAGTGTATATTTGGGGCGTGAACGTTCCGTCTTTAACATGTTTAGCAATTTCTACAAACGGCCGTGGTGTAATCACGGCGTTGGCGATCACTGTTGTTGGGGAGACTTCACTCTGGTCTCGGTTTGCGCCGAACGTGTAAACGATATTTCCAGCGGCGTGTGCTTCTTCTGCAGCCATAAAAGCACCTCGACCGGCTAAATCGGCATTCGGAAAGATAAAGTCGATCCCCTCATTGATCTGTGCGATAGCGAGCTCTTTTCCTTTAGCAACGTCTTCCCAATTCCCGACATAATCATGGCGCACTTCTGCCTCAGGATTAACACTTTCGACTCCAGCTTCAAACGCGTCAAATGCGCTAACAACTGCCGGAAAATCTTGCCCACCGATAACACCTATTTTCTTTGTTTTCGTCATCATACCCGCGATGATACCTAAAAGATAGGTAGCTGGTTCTATCTGGAAGTTAATTGAGGCTATATTCTCTGCGACAATGTCACCAGAAGATATAACAAATACCGTTTCAGGAAAATCAGGTGCGATTATTTTCACAGGTGCTCCATATTCATACCCGTGTCCGAAGATGAGATTATGTCCTTCTGCCGCTAAACTATAGGCATCTGCCTTTTGTTTGGCGGGTGTATGGCTTTCGACTGGGCTGATTATCGCATCAAGTTCTTCTTCAATCGCTAAAAGTGCGTCATAAGCCAAAGCGTTCCAACCTTTGTCGTCAATAGAAGCAGGTAAGAGCATGCCGACCTTGAAGCCATCTACTTCATGACTCATAATGTCAATCTTTTCACATCCAACAAGCATGAATCCGATTGCTAAAAGACTTATGTATAAGGCACAAATTGTAATACTATATTGCGGTGTGTAAAATATCTGTTTCATGGAAACGTTTTCTGAGAGTCCCCTCTTTTCATTATTAGTGTATTTTAGGCACAGTTGCCAATTGGCTCTGTGACAGTGTAGTTTCCGTAACTTATGTCGCTATCTCTTTGTTTTTATATGAGAATACGAGCATAACTGGTTCTACAGGTTTTATGTTGAAGTTACATCACCATGCCGCCATCAACCTGTAAGGTTTGACCGGTGATATAACGTGCTGCTTCGGATGCCAAAAAGCAGACAAGGTCTGCGACATCTTCCGGGGCACCAAAGTTCTGTAATGGAATAAGTTCAAGTGCTTTTTTTTGAAATTCTTCAGGTATTGCTGCTGTCATGTCGGTTGTAATAAATCCGGGCGCAATAGCGTTTACGGTGATGCCGCGTGTTCCAACCTCTTTTGCTGTTGTTTTTGTTAAACCTATCATGCCAGCTTTCGCTGCGGCATAACTTGCCTGTCCTGCATTCCCCATTAAACCGATAACTGATGAGATGTTGATAATGCGTCCACTTTTCTGGCGTATCATAGGACGCAGAACTGCGCGGGTGCAATACATTGTTCCAGTCAAGTTTGTCTGTAAAACTGCCTCCCAGTCTTCGTCTTTTAGACGCATCAGCAACATATCACGTGTGATTCCAGCGTTATTGACAAGGATATCAATTTGCGAAAACTGTTCGAGTGTTGTTTCAACAAGTGTTTCAACATCTTCCTTTTTAGAAATGTCAGCAGCTATTGCGTGTGTAGAATAGCCTTTGTCTTTCAAGACAGCAGCGGTTTGGGAGACACTTTCGGCGGAACGCGAGCAGATTACGACATTTGCGCCGACTTCACATAATCTGTGAGCAATTGCTGCACCGATACCGCGCGATGCACCTGTTACAATCGCAGTTTTTCCGCTTAGCATATCTTCTTTGAAGACAGACTGATTTGTTGTCGCATCCATTTTATCCACCATTCCCATATTCATCTGTTACGAGTAAAAGTGTCTCAACATCTTCAACGTTCAAGGTGGCACTTTCGGGCAGTGTCCGTTTCACTAAACCAGATAAAACCTTTCCCGGTCCTACCTCAACAAAATTTGTGATTCCTGTTTTATCAATAGCGCGTAACGTTTTTTCCCATTGAACGGGTTCGGTTATCTGTTGAAAAAGTAGATATTTAATGTTATCCAAATCCGTTGCAAACTCGCCTGTTACGTTCATCGCTATATCAATTTGCGGTGGATTTAGCTTTACCGAGTCGAGAACAGATTGAAACTTCTGTTGCGCTGATTCCATCAGTGGTGAATGAAAAGCACCACTTACTGGTAAAAGACGACACCGTCTTGCACCAATTTCGTCCGAAGCGAGAGCAACGACCTTGTTGACAGCATCAACTTCTCCCGAAATAACCAATTGTCCAGGGCAGTTGTAATTGGCGATCTTCACTACACCATCAGCTTCCCCACAAAAGTGTTCAAGCTGCTTTACTTCCATTCCGAGGATAGCAGCCATTGTGCCGTTCTGTTCTTCACCTGCTTCTGCCATAAACTGTGCGCGGGCACCCACCAATCGTAATGCATCTGCGAACTCAAGAACACCAGATGCTACAAGCGCGGAATATTCCCCTAAACTGTGTCCTGCCACAACCTGTGGCACAATCCCTAATTGTGTAAGTACTCTCAGTGTCGCGATACTACACGTCAAAATAGCAAGTTGTGTGTTTTCTGTCTGCTTTAATTCTGCTTCCGGTCCCTCAAAACAGAGTTGGCTTAATGGTCTCTGTAAGAAATTATTTGCTTCATCAAAAACATTTTTGGCAACTGGATAGGTCTCTGCCAATTCAGCTCCCATGCCAACTTTCTGTGAACCCTGTCCTGGAAAAATAAAGGCGATTTGCGTCATTTACAACCGTAAGAGCGTGCTTCCCCACGTCAAGCCAGCACCGAAAGTTACGAGCAATATCAGGTCACCCGGTTTTGCGCGTCCATCTTGAATCGCTTCGTCTAATGCGATGATTACCGTTGCTGCGGAAGTGTTACCATATTTGTCAACGTTTACATATACTTTTTCTCGTGGCACACCGAGCCGCTGCCCTACTGCTTCAATAATGCGTAAATTCGCTTGGTGTGGTATTAATAGATCAACGTCATCAACGCTGACATTTGCCTTTTGCAGTGCGCGTTCTGCTGCTTCAGGCATGAGCCGAACCCCAAGTTTGAAAACTTCTCGACCATTCATCTGAATTTTATTCAGATTCTGGTCAATTGCTTCTGATGTTACTGGCATTCTTGATCCGCCAGCAGGTATGCCGAGTAGGCTAATGTCTGCTGCATAGTCACCATCAGACCCGATATAAGAAGCGAGAATTCCTTTCGGTTCTTCGGTTGCTTGGACAACAGCAGCACCTGCACCATCTCCAAAAAGAACACACGTGTTTCTATCGTTCCAATCAACGATATTGTTAAAAACCTCACCACCGACAACAAGTATAGTATCATATTGCCCAGATATAATCAAGCCATTTGCTAAATCAAGCCCATATAAAAATCCAGCACATGCTGCGGATATATCCATCGCAGAAGCGTTTTTTGCGCCAATACCTTTCTGCACATAACAAGCGGTTGATGGAAAAAATGTGTCGGGTGTAACAGTAGCGACGAGAATCATCTCTATTTCAAGTGGGTCAATTTGTGCTTTTTTTATAGCTAATCGTGCCGCTTGCACACTGAGGTCCGAAGTAGCGATGTCGTCTTCTGCGATTCGTCTCTCAACAATCCCTGTGCGTTGGCGAATCCATTCGTCGCTGGTATCCACCATTTTTTCGAGATCAAAATTGGTTAAAACGGTTTCAGGTAGATAAGAACCTGTCCCTATAATTGATGCATATCGGTCCATGCTGAAGAATCCTTTTAGCCGATTTAGAAGAATCAACACAAACGTGTGAGGTCATCGGCGAGAATTGAGACGCTGGCTTCTTATCTACAGTTGTTCTTCTGTAGACTTTAGAACTGATCTCCCTTTATAGTGCCCACAATGTGTGCAGACGCGGTGTGAAACCATCATTTCTCCACAATATAAGCAATCTGTGATAACTTGGTTCCGGAGTGCATGATGACTTCTCCGCATTCTTTTTTTAGATTTTGATGTTTTACGTTTTGGATGTGCCATTTTTAGAAATTATCTCCTTACGGTTTTTCGATTTACTTTCCGACTTTGCTGTCTCTAACAACTGTGGTAGCACTGCAAAAGGTGAGTTTACATCGAGCGTTTCTTCAGATTCAATATCATCTGTATTTTGACAAATACAATGTTCCTCATTTAGATTTATACCGCATCCATAGCATAAACCTTCACAGGCCTGTGAGCAGAGAGGCCAAACTGGTATCTGAATTATTAATGCTTGTCGGGCATCTTCAGAGATGTCAAAAGTTTCACCATCATAGTAACGTTCTCCATCTGCAATCCCTCCCGATTCAATCTCTTCGGGATTGTTAGTTGGCATGAATTGCAATTCAAAAGTTGCTGTGATGTCCTCTTCAAAAGGTTCAAGACACCTACCGCATTGCATTTCAACATCCGTGAATATATCAGCTTTGACATAAACATCATCCTCGTTGTGCCGGAGTAGTTGAACGGTGCCCCGCACTGGACTGATAAATCGGACATCCTCAAGATCCAATTCAAGCTGCGAAGTCGGGATTTCTACTTCATGATTATTGAAGACCCCGTCTTGAATGTTTCTTGCGTCAAAAACCAACGTGTCTTTCATTGTTTTGTCTGTTGGACTTAAAAAGCTACTTCTTCTTCAATTCTGATAAGTTTCGCGTTCCCTTTGACAACTTCAAGCGTGTAAATCTGTTTAAGCGCGGCTTTCATATTTTTCTCTCGCGCCTGATGTGTTAACATCATGAGTGAAACGGTATCGGTGCCGTGGGGTTCTTTTTGAATAACTGAGGCAATACTGATGTTATGGTTTCCTAATATGCTTCCAATGCTTGCTAAAACTCCCGGGCGATCAATCACAACAAAACGGAGGTAGTAGCGTGTCTCAATATCGTCAATAGAACAGAGAGTAATTTCAGGCTGCGAATCTGCAAGCCATGCTTGAGAGATTGGTGAACTCACGCCCCCCTGGATAGATTTTGCGGCATCAATAATATCTGCTACGACAGCACTTGCAGTAGGCATTTCGCCAGCCCCCTGTCCATAAAAGAGTGTTGGACCAACAGCCGATCCGATAACGCACACAGCATTAAATGCGCCACCGACGTTCGCTAATAAACTTCGCTCTGGCAGGAGTGTCGGATGTACGCGCGCTTCCACACGGTTGTCATCGGTTAACTTCGCAATGGCGAGCAGTTTGATTACATAACCGAGTTCATGTGCATACTGAATCTCTTTCTGAGAAATGTCTGTGATACCTTCAACATGGAATTGGTCAACTGAGAGATTCACGCCGTAGGCGAGCGCGATAAGAAGTGTTAGTTTCTGGGCAGCATCAATTCCTTCAATATCAAGTGTTGGGTCTGCCTCAGCGTAACCTTTCTCTTGAGCATCTGCAAGCACATCGGCAAAATCAACACCACGTTCATTCATTTCAGTCAGCATGTAGTTGCAAGTGCCGTTAACAATGCCGTAAATGGATTGAATTTGGTTAGCGGTGAAACTTTCTTGGAGGGTTTTAATAATTGGGATGCCCCCTGCGGTGCTTGCCTCAAAGTTAAGGCTTACCTGATGTTTCTGCGCTAATTGGAACAATTCACCTCCGTGTTCTGCCAAGAGAGCTTTGTTTGCTGTCACAACGTGCTTACCATTTTGGATTGCACGGGTGATGAGTGAATGTGCCTCGGAAACACCACCGATGAGTTCCACGACAATATCAATTTCGGGGTTGTCAACAACTTCAACGGGATCAGTCGTTAGACAGTCAGTGGGGAGTTCTATGCCTTCGCGTGAAGCCGGAAGTGTCCGTTTCACAACTTTTTTTAGGCATAATTGGATGCCACTGTTTTTAGATATGAGCGTATTCTGATTTATTAGAATCTTGGAAACACCGGTGCCGACTGTTCCCCATCCTAAAATGCCTATATTAATACACGATTTATCCACGACTACAACTGCCTCTCTTCTCATGAGTTCATTAACTGAAACTGGGCAGCGAACAGTCTATCGACTCGCTGCAACGCCCATCAAATCGGGGCGACTGGATTCGAACCAGCGACCTCTTGAACCCCATTCAAGCGCGCTTCCGGACTGCGCCACGCCCCGTTTTCAATTTAATTATCCGTTTAATAATATCACAAATTGGTGGAAAAGTCAAGAAAATATGCTTTTAGGAGTGTGTAAAGTTTTTGGCATTAACTTTTCCATCTTTGTTGGAGGGAATCAACGCTGAATACGCCAAATCAACGGTATGAATGCCATTGGGCGAATACGCGTCCGGTATTCGCCATGATTCCCCGTGTGGTATTCAGCGGGTTCCAACCCCGATTTCATTTTGTCAGAATTTCGGAGAGCGCGGAAAGGTATGCTTTTATCCCAGTTAATTCCCACAGCGCGTTTGGCGCATTCCAGAAGGTTTTTGATATGATAATATAACCTAAGTTGCCACCTTTGTAGCACAATCTGTTAGATTGTGCTTATGAGTCCGCAAACTGACAGTTTGCTCTACAAATATTGGCTAATTATCCGCATATTGTTCATTAAAGACGGTGTTTCCATGTCTAAAAACTTATAGGTAGCAACTTGGGTTAATATAGGTTACAGGAAAAGTATAATGGAATATCCATACCACGCTATTAAAGTTCATACATTATAACGTATTCGGCGTTGGTGACCATTTACTCAGCATTATGTTACGCTTCACTGGAATTGCGCTATCACATCACCGAGTTTTTTGAGAGAATTATTGCGCTGCAAAGTTTCTTTGTTGATCTCAATATGTTCGGCTACTTCAGGAGATCGCGTTTCCTGGTATTTTTCACGGTCAATGTTCCTTTGTGTGAGGTTAGGATTCAGTACTCGGAGGACTCTTTCAGAAAACTCGGTTAGGTATTCTTTCGCTCCGCGCCCGCCTTGTTCTGCTTCAACGATGTTCTCTGTATTCCCTTTCTGATAACGGTCAGCTAATCGTTTGAGAGGTTGGTTTGCTGAGACTTTACTGCGACAGTTTTCCCTGAACTGGGCGCGTTTGGTTGCGTAATAACAAAAGATACCGAGACAATCGATGAGCAACCACGCCTCAAGTTCTTGTACTGCTTCTACGAGAAAAACTCTATCAACAAAATCACGGTCATTGACTATCTGTTTAATTTGATTTATTAGAGAATTCGGTTGTTGTAATCTTTCATGGTGTGCTATCGGTCCGTCTCGGTCAATGATTAAAATAACACAGTCCTCATCTTCAAGCAAAATTCGAATAGCATCCCTGAGTCGTGTTGGGGGTTTAAGTCTGCCAGTGGTGTCAATTGACATCGGTCCAAGTTGCAAAAATGCGACCAACTTATGTGCCAAACACTTGACTGCCTTCGCATCGTTGTCTGACTCCAAAGTCCAGATTCTTATGCTTGGCATTCGGATGTCCCCTCCATTTCGTCAGGCAGGAGTCCGCTATCAAAGACAGCACTACCAATCCCGAAATCTGCAATCCAACCATCAAGTGCCTTCTTTTTGGCGCGGTAATCCTCAAGATTGAGTGCCTCTGTACCGAAACCCGGACGGTTGCGTAACAGTAAAACACCAAGTGAATCCGACAAACTTGCTGAATTAAATGCACCAAGCAGTTGTGAACTGTGGGTTGTAATAATGACCTGAGAATATTTAGCAATTTGCTCAAGCACATGTGCGATGTCAGATAGGGCACCAGGATGTAGGTTTCGCTCCGGTTCTTCAATAGCAATAAATGGCGGCAATTCAGGTTCGTTGAGCAGGGTGTTATATGTAATCAAACGCAAAATGCCATCAGATGCACTATGCAACGGAATAGGATTTTTGTATCCTTCCAATAGACAAAGTTGGTTTTGTCCATCAATTGGACAGTAGCCTATTTTGCGATTTGTGCTTGTGGCGAGGGAATCACTGACATTTCGAAAATTCTCAGGCGAATTCTTATGCAAGTTCCAAAGAACTTCTGGTAACTCCTTACCAAGAATCTCAAGTTTAGAAGATTCTCGAATTTCTTTTTCTTCATGTGAGAATGCCATAAGGCTATTGCGTATAATGTCTGTTGAAAAATCGTAAAATTTCCATCCTCTCATAAACTCAGCTAATGAGCGTGTAATCGGTTTGTTCCCGTAATTTCCAGCTGATCCTAAGGCGGGTTTATTGGAGTTATATGGTGTCTCATTCTCGCCATGTTCATCTCGGATTACTCCATACCCATCTTGAATTGAAATAACTTTTACATCATTAACCAATAATTGTTCTGAAAAATAAGAAAAATCGGGTTTCGGTTTTATCTCTAAGTGGTATCGGGTTCGGTTTTCTTCTATTTTTGTCTGTAAATGAAAAGAGGTTTTTTGTGCTTCACCTGCCCATAGGGAAGCCCGTTTGAATTCACCTGAGGCGAATTCTTCATGAACTATTGTCATCCTAAGGTGTAACAATGCGGCCAACGCATTTGTTTTTCCGCTTGCATTCGGTCCGACAAGCACGGTCAACGGTTTGAAAGGAAGTGTAACATCCCGTAAACTCAGATAGTTTTTTATGTGTATTTTTTCTAAAAATGCTTTTCTTCCAGACATCGTTATTCACCTCCTATTTTCTTCCTAATAATTATACATTGATGTGTTGTATATGTCAATCGCATTCATAAACGCTAAATATCACCCTTTTCCGAAACAGACTCCAACCACTCAATAGCAGCCTGTTCGTCCTGCTCAATAGCAATTTCAACGGCGCGTTTGGCATGTTCCAAAAGGTCTTTTGCGCGCTTACGTAAGTTAAAAGATTCAAGCACTTTTTCATGAATTTCTGTCTGTTTCTCTTGAGGTAGAATGGGAATAACTGTACTTGCAACTTGATCTGGTCGCCAATGCAGAATTACAGAGTCTCCCACATCACGATTTACCTGTTCTTGTGTCAAAATAGAATTAAGCACCAGCGTTAAGTATTCGTTATTGATTCTATCGGATTTGCTTTTCAATCGGAGTATGCCGCCAGCAGGAATCATCTTGTCGGGTGCTTCGCGCAAATAGTGGGCTATGCCAGGGGTTGCATCCTTACTGAGAAGGATTTCTCCCTGTTTCGGTTGGTGTTCCGCAATCTCTGCGTACAGTTCTTCAGTAAATACCAGGTTTCTCGCTGCCTTCCACCTTTTGGCGTAAATCCTGTATTTCGGTCTCTTTGAATAGGTCAAGGTGGTAATTGCTGTCTTTGAGGATGGTTTGAAGGATGTCGGGTTGTGACATTATGTTCTCCGTTGTGTTTTTTAGATTGGATTTTGCCATGAAACAGGGAAGTTGTCAAGGTGAATATATCTCGCTATCAAGTCATTTGAAAGTGATTGCAAAAAACTTGGCAGAACATCAAAATCGTTCAATGCTCTGCCAAGTTTGTATGGTTTTAGCGTTAAGAAAGTCCCATCGCTTGCAAGTTCTTAAGGCTGATTCCTAAACTTTCAAATGGGTCGCGTTCATAGCAAGAATCTTGCTCAACAATATACCATTCAACTTCAGCGTATTCACACGCATTCAAGATAGCTGGCCAATTGAGGTTGCCTTCACCGACTTCAGCATACCGTTGTGAGTTTCCTACGACTGCCATATCTTTAAGATGGACAATATGCGCCCGTCCTTTCAGTTTGCGAATCCATTCGGCAGGATCACCCCCACCGTGCTGAATCCAATAGGTATCAATTTCGCTATTAAAATATTTTGGATCGCTCTCTTCATATAAGATTTGCAGACCGGTGCGTCCATTATAACGTTCCAACTCAAAACTGTGGTTGTGATAAGAAAAGGTTAAGCCACCTTCAGCAAGCCGTGCTGCAACTTCGGAAGCTTCTTGTGCAAATTTTGCATAACCTTCTGTGCTACGATATTCACCGGGGAGACCGCCTATTGCTGCATGTTTGCATCCCCACAAATTATGCTCATCAATAACCGCTTGCGGCTCATCACGCATCCGAGCATAACTGGTATGTGTAGCGCAGATCGTGATACCTTCGTTGTCAATTATCTTTTTCAGTGCTTCAGGTTCAATCGGACCGAGTGCTGAACATTGGACAGCGTCGTAGCCGAGTTGTTTGACCTTTTTCATGGTTTCTGCAATATCGGCTTCGGTTTTGGTGAATTCGCGTAAAGTATAAAGTTGTGCTGCAAGTTGTGTTGCCATAATCTCTCCTTCTGTGGACGATGTTTTTTGTGATAGTATAATAAGTAGAGGGATAGATGTCAAGATAAATTGATCCCTGATTTACCGGCAGTTGCTGTTATGGTAAGAAAAACAGATATGGACCCTGAAAAACTGGGTAAATCAGATCAAATACCGCTTGTTTTTAGAGGGTTCACGTGCTAAACTAATCACAAAAATGAGTAAGACATCTCAGAGATGAATCTTGTGAAAAGGAGTCTGTAAATGAAAAAGATGTTACTTTTCTATACCGTACTTTTGTTGATTGTAAACTTGTTTACATTAGATGCAAGCCTTGCACAAGATTACACAACCCGGTGGCATTTACCCGAAGGAGCGATCGCGCGTCTCGGCAGAGGATTAGTTTACGACATCAAATATTTTCCAGATGGATCTCAGTTTGCTGTCGCTACACCTATAGGAATTTGGATATATGATGCACTCTCAGGTAAAGATATCAAGTTACTAAGAACACCAAGCAAGCCAATCAACATGCTTACATTCTCACCTGATGGTAACACGATCGCCGGCGCATCATGGGATGAGGTGCAACTGTGGGATATAGATGCAGAAAAACCTTTTATGACTTTAGCCGCCCCCGCCAGAATCGAAATCTTATTTTTCTCGACGGATGGAACAAAACTCACTTGTGTTGGAAACAAGGGACAGATTCGCGTATGGAATTTTGATGTCGAAAAAACACAAATGGAATTTGAGGATATGAAGTTTGGTTCGGAGTATCTAAAAGATTCAGAGTTCAAGTCGGTTGCGGTCTCTCCAGATGGACAGTTATTGGCTGCAGTATTTTTTGCCCAGGGAGCATATAAATTTCGAGTGTGGAACATTAAAACTGGGAAGTACCTAATATCTGTAACCAGTAACGATAGACATAGGACAGGACTTGTGTTTTCACCTGATAGTAAAATCCTTGCAAGCAGCGGTGACATCGGAGCTATTCGATTTGCAAATTTGGAATTTAGTGAACGTCCGGAAACTTCTATTCGATATACTAATAGTGGATTTATTACATCAGCTTTTTCACCAAAAGGTAAGTTCTTCGCGACCGCACATCAGGATGGTGTGCGGTTGTGGAATAAAGCAATTGAACGAAAGCCACCATGGACTTTGGCCTTTGACAAAGATAATCGCCAGCTAATACTCAATAAAGGTAAAAGTGATATTCATAAGTTGGCGTTTTCACCAGACGAAACCGCGCTGCTTGCTGTCAGTAGTAATGGTACAATCAGGGTGTGGAACACTATTACCTGGGACCAAGGGTTCAGTTTGACAAAACATCCGAGTTCCATAAAGAGGCTTAAGTTTTCCAAGGTAGATGGTGCGCTTACCAATGTACTCACCAGCTATTCAGGTTCGGGAAACATCCGAATACAACAATGGGATATTAATCTGGCGGAACAACTGTTTACTGAATACTTAGATATCAGGAGCAGTGGTACAATTTCACTTGACGGTAAAACTGTCGTTAACAATAATTGGGATGGTTCTTTAGATGTATGGGATGTTAAAACCAAACAGCCGATCACTATTTTAAAAGGACAACCGACAAGGGATCCATATAACCAATTGACAATTTCATCAGATGGTAAGATCGTTGCAAGTGGTGGTAAGGATGCCCTTGTTCGAGTTTGGGATACCACCAATTCCGATATGAACATGCCTCAATTCACACTTAAAGGGCATACTGCACCAATTAGCAGATTAGCGTTTTCACTTGATGGAAAAACTCTGGCTTCCGCCAGTTGGAACGCTACAAGCCGGAAGACTACAATTCGTGTGTGGAACATGATTGACGGGACACCATTACACACCATAACAAAACATAGAAATAGAGTTAGGGCGTTAGCATTTTCACCTGACGGAAAAATTCTCGTATCTGCAAGTAATGACTCTACAATTCGTCTATGGAACACAGCTGAGGCTACTCAGGTTACTATTCTCAGAAACCAAAATGGAGTAGAAACTTTACAATTTGCTCCGGATGGCAAAACGTTACTAATTGGCAAATGGGATGGGACGATTCATCTATGGAACATAGACATTAATCACAATTTGCCACTTGTAAATTCGTTATCGTCAATGCTTAGCGGATTGAAGAATTCCATCACGAAGGGAGAAAACCCTATTCCATTTTTTAAGGGCCATACATGGGGAGTGTCGGCATTGGAATTCTCGTCTAACGGCAAAATTCTTGCCAGTGGAAGCAGGGATGGTACAGTTTTACTGTGGGATTGGGAAAAAATCTCATCTGTTCGGTAACAAAAAGTCCTATCAATCTTCTCAAAGAGTATTTCGTTAAATCAATACTATAAAAGGAGGCTGTAAATGAAAAAGGCGTTACTATTTTCCATTTTCTTTTTCCTAATTGCAAGCCAGTTTGCATCAAACGGATTAGCCCAAGATAACACACAATTGCATTTACCTGAAGGCGCGAAAATGCGTATCGGCAAAGGAAGGGCAAATGACATCACTTTTACACCAGACGGCACCCAATTTGTTGTCACTACCAATATCGGCATCTGGATTTATGATGCAGAATCAGGTATAGAAGTTGCCTTTCTTAAACAACCTGGACAGGGTTTTGGTAAAGTTGCAATTTCACCAGATGGGAACACACTTGCATGTGCCACCGGCATGTCAGGACAGGGCAAGGTGCAACTATGGGACATCACAGAAGGAAAAGTTATTACAACTTTACCCTCACCTGTTGGAATATCTTCACTGTTCTTTTCAAAAGATGGGACAATACTTGCTTGTGCTGGATATTTTGGACGTGTTCATGTGTGGGAATTGGGAGCTAACAATACACACATGCTTGTTACAGATACAAAATTAAATGAAAGAAGTTGGGATACAACCAGGTTGGTAGAATTGTCTCCAGATAGACGTTTTCTGGCAGTCTCATCCGAGGATTGGCAAAATAGAAATTTTCAAATAGAAATATACGATGCAGCCAATGGGAAACAACTACATACGCTAACTGGACATACACGATGGATCAAATCCCTCGCTTTTACTTCGGATAGTAAGACAATAGTGAGCGGTGATGAATATGAATCAATTCGTATGTGGGATCCTGAAACAGGTTTGCTAAAGTCAACATTGAAGTGGAGGCGTGGCACTTCAACCTATTCGATGGTATTTTCACCGAAGGGAAAATTTCTTGCAAGTGGACATCGTGATGGTATTCGCTTGTGGCATTATACGACTGGTGAAGGGCAACAGCGGAACTATTCCATCGGTAAGTATCAAAACATTATAGATTTAAAA
This sequence comes from Candidatus Poribacteria bacterium, assembly GCA_028824125.1. Taxonomy (GTDB): domain Bacteria; phylum Poribacteria; class WGA-4E; order WGA-4E; family WGA-3G; genus MSPOR6. Next base: position 114,293 of record JAPPES010000158.1, on the reverse strand, counting down.
AAACATAAAGATTATATTTACCGATTTGCCTTTTCCCCTGACGAAACAATGATGCTTTCAGGTAGCAAAGATGGAACTATTACTGCGTGGGATACCGCTACCGGAAACGAAGTGTATACAATTAGTGGTCACCTTGAAGGTGTCAGAGCTATTGAGCTCTCTGAAACTGGGGGTACACTTACAACTTTGAATCAGCCATACAATCCTCCTGGAGTATTTCAGCAGCGCCAATGGGATGTCAACACAGGTAAACTGCTGTCTACCGTCTTTTCAAGAGGGTTACATGGAGGGCACATGGTAATCTCACCAGATGGTAAAACGCTTGCTACACACAATGTTTCTGGTAACTGTTCTTTATGGAATATTGAAACTGATCCTCCACAGAGGGTTTCTTCGTTTACCTTAGAAGGATATCCGAGAGCAGGTTTGAACGTTAGATTCGCGTTTTCCTTAGATGGAGCTATGTTGGCTGCTGGTGGTGAGGATCATGCAGTTCACGTCTGGAGTTTAAGTGATAATTCAAGATCACTTCAGCATCAGTTCACTGCTAAAGAACATACGGAAAATGTCTGGGCATTGGCATTTTCACCTGATAGCACAAGGCTTGCCACTGGGGGTAGAGACCAAATGTTTCGTATTTGGAATGTGGCAGATGGTAAAACGATGCATACACTTACAGGACATAGTTGGCGAGTGAACTGTTTTGCGTTTTCTCCGAATAATCAAGTATTAGCAAGTGGAAGTTATGAACTTTTTCTATGGCATGTCCAGTCTGGTACGCAACTTAAACACATTAAACAACATCAAAATGCAATTATACAGGCATTGACTTTTACACCTGACAACAACATACTTATTATCGCTGCTAGTGACGGTTTAAAATTGTATGACCTGCATACGGATCGACTTATAACAATCAACGAGGACTACACAAGTTTACTCAAGTTGTCTACGGAAAACAACATGCTTATAAGCGGAAGTGAATCTGGTGAAATCTTAATCTGGGATTGGGAGAAGGTTAAAAAACGGATAATAAACGATTAGAACAAACCTTAGTGCAAGGATAGATGTCTTCGCCTTCTATTTTACATCTCCGCCAACTTCTTCTGCAGCCATACCCGCATCGGTGCATGCCCAGGATCACACACTTCAATGAAATGTCCTGGCAACGGTTGTCCGATCAATGCCTCAACATCGCGCCGTCGATCAGCGACAACTTCCGGATGATCGCTCGCAACATTCGTTTTTTCTTCAGGATCATTCCTAACATCAAAGAGTTGATCGCCTTTTTCGTCTTTATAGCCTACCGAAGTACAGAAATTCCAGCGGTTGTCACGCACGCTCACGCGTCCCACAGCATTGCCCGTTGTAAAACCTGCCCACCCATTGATAATCCGTTCGCGGAGGGACGCTTTTTCCTGTGTAACAAGTTGCCACATATTTTCACCGTCAGTCCAACCGCAAGGAATACCAACAAGATTTAACAGCGTCGGCATCAAATCATGGTTTTGCACAAACGCAGAAATGTCCTTGTCGTGCGGTCCCTCTGGATGTCGAATCATCAGATTTAGTTGTGTATTGAATGGATGTAACTTGTTTGCACCCTTTCCAAAACTCCCGTGATCGCGAAGCTGCGTGCCGTGGTCAGACATCACCACAATAAGCGTCTCATCACGGATATTTAACTGCTCAATTTTATCCAATAATACACCGACCCACTTATCAACGAATGTCACTTCACCAAGGTAGAGTGCTTCAATTCGATCGCGCTCCTCTTCGGTAGGTCCACCGCCTTCACCCGCACTGCCGGGTGTGATAAAATCCTTGCCAGAATAGTCTGGAAAATAAATATCTGCGTAAGATTTCGGCGGGTCCCAAGGTTCATGCGGATCGAAACTATCCACCCATAAAAAGAACGGCCCCACGGTGTGATTATCTTGAAGCCAATCGGCTGCAGCACGGAACACACGCGCACAACTGTAATCATCTTCCGATTGGCGATGTCGTTGCGACAATAGGTAATTCACAAGGCCTGCATGTCGTTTCCAATTGATTGGTTCACGAACATGGTTGCGGAGTAGGTCCTCAATCAGTCTTGGATCGCCACTGTGCCAGTTATCCGATTCTTGTCCACGAATGAAATCAAAATGTGCAAACCCGCGTGAGAAATTCATTGTCGGTTTGAACATGTGGTACGTATCTGCTATGAGAGCAGTCAGATAACCCCGTTCTAACAGCACCTCAGCAATTGTGTCCTGTTCCGGTGGAATCTTGTGCCAACCGGGGGCGTGATGCCAATGTCCACGTCGATCAAAGTTATATTTCCACGGAAAACTCCGCATTCCCGTAAAGTTGCCACGGCGTATTTGCAGCGTCGGTTGTCCTTCACCAAATGCGCGTGTGAAACGGACACTTTCTGATGCAAACGCGTCAAGATTTGGTGTTTGCACGTGACTAAATTTTTTGCCTTCGCCAATGATGTCCGCTCGAAAAGTGTCTAAACAGATACAAACAATATTCATAATGTTACATTCCTCTCATTTCGTCCAAAATTTTTCTTGCAGCCTCTAACGGATCCTCCGCTTCAATAATAGGTCTGCCGACAACGATAAAATCTGCCCCACGATTAATTGCCTCTGCTGGTGTTGTAATACGCCTCTGATCTCCTGGGTCTGCCCATTTTGGTCGGATACCTGGTGTGACAACCAAAAAGTTATTACCACATGCTTTCCGTATCGGTTCAATTTCCAATGGCGATGCGACAACACCGTCCAATCCGGCTGCCTGTGCTAATTGTGCGAGATAGACTACTTGGTCTGTAAGTTGCCGTTCTGAACCGAAATTTTGCTGAAATCCGGTTTCATCAATGCTCGTCAGAATAGTCACACCGAGAAGGATTGGCTTCGGAATTCCTGAATCGTCCGAAGCTTCATCAGCACTGAATCTTGCAGCTTGCATCATCTCAAATCCACCCGATGCATGCATGTTGATCATGTGTGCGCCCTGTTTTGTCATTGTGCCGACATCGCGCGCTACTGTGTTCGGGATGTCGTGAAATTTCAGGTCAACAAAGACTTTATATCCGTTCTGATCGAACCATGGAAAAGCTTCTATTCCAAGCTCACTGAACGCCTGAAAGCCCATCTTAAACCAACCGACTATATCCATAAGCGTTCCAGATAGCCAGTTAATTTCTTCACCATCATCCGTATCCAATGCGACAATTAATTTGTCTTTCAATTTCACTCTCCTTCTGTAGGAACAGTTGAATTGCCCAAAACTTCATCAATGATACGTAGTGTCTCTTTATGTGCATCTTCAATTTGCGTCTGACAAGTATAAATATACATCGCAATTTCGCTCAGCTGTTCTTCAAAACGCTCTATCATTCTACTCACCTCAGCAGGTGATGTGCCACCGAGACTTTGATTATTCTGAAGCGCCAATTCTGCATCCAGAATCTGTTTCAGTTGTGAAATTGGTATGTCAATATCTTTTTGTTTCAAAAGTGCTTGCGTTAATTCCCAATCAGTGAACGTTTTTTCCTGCTGAACCAGTTGTCCCACAAGCCAACCGACAATCTCGTGAGATTCACGAAAACTAACTTGATATTCCTTAACCAGATAATTTGCTAACTCTGTTGCTGTCGCGAAGTTAGCATTTGTCAATTCCGCCATTCGTTCAGTTTTGAATTCTGCCGTGCTGAGGAGCTGCGGTAAGACACCGAGGCATGCTTTTACAATATCAAACGCTTCCCATAAGGGAGGTTTGTCCTCCTGAAAATCGCGGTTATATCCCATCGGTAATCCTTTGAGATTTGTCAATAGGTCCAACAGTGCGCCGTAGACGCGGCCTGTGCGGCCCCGTGTAAGTTCCGCAATGTCCGGGTTCTTCTTCTGCGGCATGATGGAACTTCCTGAACTATAAACATCATCAAGTACTGCTATCCCAAATTCGTAAGTTGTCCAATAAACCAATTCTTCGCTAATCCGCGATAGATTTGCCATCACAAGCGACAGCGCAAAAAGGGTTTCTGCTATAAAATCTCTACTGCTAATCACATCAAGTGCATGTTCATGTGGGGTGTCAAAACCGAGCAGTTTCGTTGTTAGATGTCGGTCAATTGGGAAGGTTGTGCCAGCTAAGGCGCACGCACCAAGTGGGTTCATATTGGCAAGTTCGTAAGCAGCTTGCAGCCGTTTCTGGTCTCGTAAAAACATGCTAATGTATGCAGTTGCCCAAAATCCGAGACTGATTGGTTGGGCATGCTGTGTATGTGTATAACCGGGCATGACAGTGTCAACATGCTCTTTTGCAATACTTAAGAACGTATCACACAATGTTGAGATACCGCGCTGGATATTGAGAATCTCTTCTCGAATATAAAGGTGCGCATCTACAAGTACCTGATCGTTGCGAGATCGTGCTGTATGGAGTTTGCCTCCGAATTCACGTCCAGCGTTCTCAATCAGATATGACTCAACGTTCATGTGCACATCTTCTTTGTTCGGATCAAGTGTGAAGTCTCCGTTTTGATAATCCTTTTCTGCTTTACGGAGCCAGCGCAAAATTTCTCGTAAATCAGTATCGGAAATAATTCCTTGCCGTGCAAGCATAATCGCATGTGCTTGACTCCCCCAGATATCGTATCCGATGAGGCGGGTATCTGCTTCAATGGAGTGCGTGAATGCTACTGTTTCTGAGGTAAGGCTGGTGCTAAAACGTCCGCCCCAAAGCGTTTTTTGCGGGGTTTTCATATTCCTTTAATTATCTGATCTATTAAACAGTTCAAAAACCTCCGCTGCCACTGAAATCTGATCCTGTTCTGTCCAGATACCGTAGTCATCATCATAGATAATGTGAATATCACGAGTCCGATATAAATTATGAATAGCTTGTTCAATACGTAGTAGTTCCTCGGTGCTCAGGTTCGGCAATGCTGCCGTAATTTCTTGAATTGTTGACATTATGACGATTCCTCGCGACAAACAACGTGAAAATCTCAACACTTATCCAATCTTGTCGCGTTGATAAAAACGGAAACCTCTGTTTCTTCACTCAAAAAATTCCTTTAACACTCTTTATTCTAAACTATTTCTACAAAAGTCAAGGCAACCAGCAGCTCTTCCCAATCCGTAGATCATACAATATTCGGAGGTCGCCGCGGTGCATTCGGTTGGATAATCTTGCGTTGATCAGGAGTCAATCGTGCTAACAATTCATTTGAATGCGGATAGTCAAAACGTTCACGGACATATTTGGGAGAATAACGGTAGACAATTGACCGGCGATAACCGGGATTCGTCCGCTCTGCTGAACCGTGCGTAATTGCATCAGTGAACATCACTACATCTCCCGCCTTCAGATGCACCTCCTGCGTTGCAAAGGCTGTCCCTGCGGGTTTACCGCTGTAGCCATCGTAAACTATCCCTTTTCCATCATGTTTCAAACGCGGGTGAATCTCAGAACATTTATGGCTGCCGGGAATTAGTACTGGTGCGCCATCTCCCGGGCCAATATCGTTGAGTGCCATCAAAACGTTGATCTGTCCCACTAACCATTCGCCTGTATTGATCTGACGGAACGTCAGGTAACTCAGCGGCACATGTCCGCCGCAGTGAATATGGATAAAACCACCTGGACCGCGAACGTTGAGAAAATTCTCATGGATAGATAGTCCATTTACTTCATGAACGTATTTCCGAACAAGATTTATCCATGCAGGATGGTCAATTAACTTTTCAAATATCTCTCCACCTTCAATGATATTTTGAAAATTGACACCGTTTTCTATATTGTAGGTATGCGTCTCAATATTACCGATCCAGCGTGGAATCCGTCTATCTCCGGAATTGGGTTCCCACGGATCCTTGACATATTCCCAATGCGTATCAATCCATTCGTTTATCTTAGCAAGATCCTCTTCAGAGATTGCATTCTCCAAAATTAAATATCCCTGTAGATCGAAAAGATAATCAAGTTGTTCCTGATCCATGTTCTCTCTCCTGAGGCTGTCCGCGTTTTTCTGTTCACATCATCTATGAATTCACTAATTCATTATTACAAATACGAATTCAACTCTGTTTCTGTCGGTGTTGGTGTAGATATTCCATCTTCGGGAATCTCTACCTTTGCTGTCCAAGCAATAGCGTTGAGGATAAACTTGCGGAGATTATCGTCTCCCCAGTTCTTATGATAATGTCCACCGGTAAATCCGAATCCGCGTCCGCTGTCAGGGCGCTCAACGCACCACCCAAGATGTTGCGGTTCTCCCTTTGCAACAGATGCACGAACATGTGGATTACCACTGTGAGGTCCATCGGGTCTTTGCAGTGTTGACTCTGGCGCGATTGCGCTCAACACGGGTGTAACACCTTGCATATTATCACGAAACCGCATGTGATAATACCACTCGTCATCTAATGAGAACGGGGTCAGTCCGCGTGTTATCGGATGATCCGGGAACGAAGTAAATGTTGCTGTCCAATGCGGATTGACAGAGAGATGCGTTTCAAAGTAGCCGCCTATCCAATCTAAGAAACAATTTCCTGGTTCACCTTTCGGCACTTCAACTGCATAGTGTAGCATTGCAAGTCCCATTCCCTGTGCGGTTAATTCAGAAATCTGGTCAAGGTGAGGAATGCTAAGATGCCCTCCTCCACCATCTGAATAAACTATAATCGCATCTGTATCAGCGAAAGCTGTTGCATCTGCAGGCCATCCCTGATGAACGACTGCCTCCATACCTTCCACAACTTCGTTCAACTGGTCTGCTAAGAAAGCACATCCACCCGGATGCTCATGTGATCCACTGCCATGGCTGGCACTTCCCGCTACGAAAACAATTCTTGTCTTTGTTGACATATACACTCCTTACTAATTGAAAACATGGGTATAACACGCCTATAATCAGAGGCATAAACTCTTGACAACAAACGTTTTTAATTATGATCACTTTTGAATATAATTTTACATATTATGGTTGCCTTTGTCAATCATTAATTACCTTTACGTTGACGAGGTTTCCTAACCTCGTCAACGAGAGCGTGTGTCCGGATTGTTGTTGATTGAAATGTTCACATATTTTCGGATTTTACTATATCATATAGAAATGGTATGAAGAACCTATTCTATATGTCAACAGCGGATGGAAGGATATGATAAGAGGAGTAATCGGATAGGAGACCCCGCTCCTACGTGCAGTTTGCCCTTAGTCTTGACATGAGCCTACCCATTTAATCAGCAGCAATAGTTTCTAATGGTGGAAGTTCAGGGTAGTTGCCACGTGCATTTTGCCATGCAATGACACCTTCAGCAATCATCCAAACTTGTAATGCTTCTACGACAACACCGAATCCGAAGAGCAGGTAGTTGCCTTTAGCCAACCATCCTGTTTCTGGAACAAACATTTGGTGTAGCATCGCCCAAGCGGGCATGAGGAGCATCACTATCATCGGAAGGAAAGCGAACCAGATCGGTTTGTTACGGCGCACAAGATAGAAAACGATGACCATAAAGGCTAATCCCGCTAAGAGTTGATTTGTTGCACCGAAGAGGGGCCATAGCGTCATACCACCACTACCGGGTCCACCTGATCCCTGCAACAACGCAACAGCCGCCGCAAGCACCAACGCGAATGCAGTTGCAATATATCGATTTGTCAATGGCTTGAAGTTAACAGTCTGCGCGAGTTCATGAATGACATAACGTTGTAATCGTGTTGCAGTATCCAGGGTTGTGGCAGCAAAACTGGCAACAAGTACAGCCATTATCGCAATGCCCATTTTGAGCGGAATGCCGAGAGCTGCAAGGAAATTGCCACCACCGTCAACAAACGCACTGACTTTTTCTCTGAGTTTGTGGCTTGCCCAACCACCACCAACAATTGTTGTTGTGCCATCTGCATTTGTTATTTTTTCACCAGTTGCATATCGAGTTCTCCATGCATCTCGATTAACAACGGGTTGTGCGGTTCCTTCCTTCAGAATAGGTTGGAACGTGTAACCGCCCGGACTTGTGGAATCATCGGGACGATCGAAAATGCCCATACCGATGCCAGCACAGCACGCAATAATCACGACAACAGCAAGACCACCTTCAAGTAGCATCGCACCGTATCCAACATATTGCGCATCCCCCTCGGAGGCAACCTGTTTGCTTGAAGTGCCGGAACTCACCATGCAGTGGAACCCACTGACTGCACCGCACGCGATTGTAATGAAAAGGAAGGGCCAAATCGGGGGAGCATCGGGAGGAATGTCTTTTGCGACTGCAGGCGCGGCGGCAAAAAGGTCTGCCTTACCTGTAAATCCTGCAACTGCAAGCCCAAGCACTAAAAGCACCAACGCTAACACCAACTCATGACTGTTGATGAAATCGCGGGGTTGCAAGAGTGTCCATACAGGCAACACAGAGGCAATGAAGCAGTAGACAAAAAGCACTAAAGTCCAAATTACGACAACGTTTAAGTAAGTTTGTCCAAGCAAATCGATGCCGAACCATTTTTCTAAGTCTATCGGCAAAACATACGCACCGACAGCCATTGCAATATACATGATACCGAGTGCAATGATAGATGGAACAAGGATATTGCCACCACGGCGATAAATCCAGACACCGATAGCTATAGCGAGCGGGATTTCCACCCAGACCGATAAGACTGACTCAGGATAGTAAGAAAAAATCAGGGCAATGACCAAACCGAAGATAGCAAGGACAATGGTCAAGCCCATAAAGAGGACGAATAGGAACAAAAATTTAGCACGCGGGCCGATCATTCTACCAGCGACTTCACCGACACTTTGTCCTCGATTGCGGAGTGAGACGACTAACGCGCCAAAATCATGAACAGCACCGATAAATACCGATCCGATAACGACCCAGAGCAACGCTGGCAGCCAACCCCAAAAGACAGCAATGGCTGGCCCGACGATTGGACCAGTGCCTGCGATGCTTGTAAAGTGATGCCCGAAGATGACCTCTTTTTTTGTTGGCACATAGTCGACATCATCTTTGAGCTCTTGACTCGGGACCGTCGCTTCAGGGTCTAAGCCGAAAATTTTTCTCGCTAACCACTTGCCATACGTATTGTATGCAACAATAAAGCCGACAAAACTTAAAACAGCAATAATTAGTGTACTCATAAGCGAAACTCCGACTTTTCAATGTAGTCGTAGCGAGAAGTTAGATTTATCTAATTCCGGTTAAAATTTCAAAAGTAAGTTGATCTAATTTTTCGTATCCGAGTCCTTTCTGAGCAATCTTATCAGGTTGGAAATCAATCTCTCGCAGTTTTTCTGTGTTCTCAGCACTGTAATTTGCCATAAGTGCTTCAAGTTCAGGATCACGTGCCTGCAATTCGGCAAGAATGCCTTGAATCTCAGCGTCTTCATTGAATCGACGGGCTTTCTCTTTTAGTATCAGGTAGCTGCGCATACACCCTGCAGCGAAGTCCCAAACACCCTGTTCATCTTCAGTTCGGTATGCGTGCGCATCAAAATGCCTGTTGCCACCCCAGTTAACATCTTCAAGGAATTTCACAAGGAAGAACGCGCTTTTTATGTTTTCTGACCCGAAACGTAAATCCTGATCAAATCGACTCATTTTTTGGTCGTTGAGGTCAATGTGGAAAAGTTTACCAGCCTCATAAGCCTGTGCGACTCCGTGGATAAAGCTCAAACCTGCCATCGTTTCATGAGCGAATTCGGGATTCACACCAACCATTTCAGGATGATCAAGCGTCTCAATAAAATGCAGCATGTGTCCTGTTGTAGGGAGATAGATGTCGCCACGAGGTTCATTCGGTTTCGCTTCTAAAGCAAATTTGAGGTCATAGCCTTGGTCTTTAACATAGTGCGTGAAATAGTTCATCGCCTCACGGTTCCACTTTACGGTGTCTGGACCGTTTTTAGCGGCGTCCACTTCTGCACCTTCACGTCCACCCCAAAATACGTATATTGTTGCGCCAAGTTCTACACCGAGATCAATAGCGTTCAACGTTTTCTGAATTGCAAACGCTCTGACCTTTGGATCATTAGAGGTAAACGCACCATCTTTGAAAATTGGATGATAAAAAAGGTTGGTCGTTGCCATCGGTACTTTCATGCCGTGGTCGGCAAGTGCCTTCTTAAAATCGCTAACAATTTTATCGCGCTCCGCGGCTGAAGCGTCAAATGGAACCAGGTCGTTATCGTGTAAGTTGACTCCGTACGCGCCTAATTCGCTTAACTTCTGGACGCTATAGGTCGGTTTTAAAGGAGGTCTAACAACGTCTCCGAATGGATCACGTCCTGGGTTTCCCACGGTCCACAACCCAAAAGTAAACTTGTGTTCAGGTTTGGGCTGATACTGATCTGCCATGCATTAACTCCTATCGTTTGTCGTTTTGCGTTGGATTATAACATATTTTCAACATATTTTCAAACAATTATTTTGGCTATAATGAAAAATGGAATTATGATATAATTAAAGTTAAGACTTAAGATTTCGTATCCTGAATAGTAATTCCACTTTGTTGTCAAATTTAAAGGAAATGATTGGGAGGGACTTATGTCATCTGCTGCAGCGCGGACTTATCTTACGCCTCAAGAATATATCTCTTTTGAACGCAAAGCGACCACAAAACACGAATACCTAAAAGGACAAATAATTGCAATGTCCGGTGCAAGTCGTGCACATAGTTTTATCACGGGTGATATTTTTGGAGAACTCCGTGACCAATTGAAGGGACATAAGTGTGAAGTCCATTCCAGTGATATGCGCGTAAGCATTCATTCAACAAACTCATACTTTTATCCAGATGTTGTCGTTGCTTGTGAAGAACCTCGGTTTGAGGATAACGTCTTTGATACACTACTAAATCCAAGGGTTGTGATAGAAGTTCTTTCACCTTCAACGGAAGTCTATGACAGAGGTGAGAAATTTGAATTTTATCAGACGTTCCGTTCTAAAACCCCGTTGCTTTAGCTCGGGGATACAGAACGACACAGATGTTAATTTAACGAGTTGTGCTAAATAACCTTATACCTTATGCAAAATATTATTTCACATAAGCGAAACGTTTTGTCCGTGTTTCCTATTGGTTGATATGCTCTTCAGTCCCGTAGGGACGATATGTTTATATGATAACACTAATATCTGTGAAAATAACAAATACAATTAGTTAACTGGCACAAGTCGTTAATTTAGCAAAAAGATTTGACTTTTGAGTTGAAATATAGTATACTCATAGGGCTGTTTCTGTGGTAGTTGTTGTAGCAGCTACCACACCACTACAATGGGAAACAGAAACCTTTCAAGGAAACAGTTATATGCCCTTAAGAACCCATAAGATTGCATTGAATCCAAATAACAAAGAACGGGGATGGTTTGCTCAGCAGTGCGGTTATGCCCGTTTTGCATATAATCATGCCTTAGCAGATTTCAAGGCACATTTAGATAATAACGAGTTTCTATCTGCATCCGCATTAAATGAGAGATTTAACGTGGCTAAGAAGGAACATGGATGGACAGAAGGACAAGATCAAGTTGTAGCAAACAAAAGCATCTTTGTGAATTTGTCAGCTGCGATTGCGAATTGGGTTGGTAAGCGTACAAAGTTTCCGAAGTTTAAAAAGCGTGGGAAAAAAGATTCTTTCACAACCAATAATCAATCTGTGCAAGTAGATGGGAAGCGTATTAAGCTTCCAAAAATCGGATGGGTCAAGATGTTTCAAGAGTTACGATGGTCAGGAAAGATCATGAAAGTTACTGTTAGTAGAACAGCACATCGTTGGTTTGTATCTATCACCATAGACACAGAGAACACCGAAGTTTCCGTTGATAATTCAACGTATCCTGTTGTTGGTATTGATGTGGGTATAAACACATTAGCAACCTGTTCTGATGGCACAAAGTATGATAATCCATGTCCTCTGAAACATTTTGAGAATAAACTGAAACGTGCTCATCGCAGACTCAGTAAACGCACTCAAGGATCGAAAAACTGGGTTAAGCAGAAATGGAAAATAGCACGTATCCACTATCGCATCGCTTGTATTCGAAACGATGCACACCATAAAGCAACTACAGATATTGTCAATAAGGTATCTGCTATCGGTATTGAGACACTAAAAGTTACTAATATGCTAAAGAATAAGAAATTGGCGAAAGCGTTATCAGATAGTGCGTTCGGTGGGTTTCTCTCTAAACTCAAGACCAAAGCAGAAACGCTTGGAATCCCTGTCACAGAAGTATCGCAATTCTATGCAAGTAGCAAGACTTGTAGTAGCTGCGGGCATAAAAAAGACGACTTGACACTTTCAGAAAGAACGTATCATTGCAGTCAATGTGGTATATCAATAGACAGAGATATAAACGCTGCAATAAACCTAAGAAATGTCGCGGTAGGGCATACCGAGACACAAAGCGCTTGTGGAGTCCAAGTAAGACCTCAGTCGGAGGCACGAGAGACGGAAGCAAGAAAAGCCGTTTGGCAGCAACAATTGCTGCCACTATAAGAGCTAAGAATCCCCTCACTTTAGCGGGGGAGTATGTCAAAAGCAGCTTGATTCGTTACAAGAATACCTCCTTGTTTCACAGGGCCAGGTTAGCGTTGAACACTATATTCGTCAAAAGACTGAATGGGTAAGGACCGAATATCAAGGACTCAGTGATGTGGTGCTGCTGCGTTCAATTGATTACGAATTGTGCTTGCAGGATATTTATGCACGCACCGAATTGGTGTTGAACGCGTCTTAGTGACCAAAAGAGTATATAACCACAGCAATATACCCAAATATGTGCCTATCTCATTCCGCAATCGCAAGGACAACCCGTTCTATGCCGGCGTAATCCTTAATAAACCGATAATTCTGATACGTAGATTGTTCCTTAAGCAATACTTTTACTTGTTCCGCTTGTTTGTCCCCAATTTCAAAGATGAGTTTGCCTTTAGGCTGAAGGTAGTTTGGTGCTTCGGCAACTAAGCGGCGGATGACAGATAAACCATCTTCGCCGGCGAAAAGGGCAATGTGCGGTTCATAGTCTCTGATATCCGGACTTAAGGCATCACGCTCACTGGTCATAACGTAGGGAGGGTTGGAAACTATCCAATTAAATCGTGAGGCCTCCAAAATTTTAATCGGTTCAAAAAGATCTCCGTGCAGAAGTGTGATATGTTCAGCACAATCATGCACATCCCTATTTTTTTCTGCAACTGCCAATGCGTCTTTAGAAATGTCGGTTGCGATGATTTCCCATTCTGACATATTGACCGCGAGGGCAGTTGCAATCACACCGCTTCCCGTGCCAATTTCCAATAAACGTTGCGGTGTGTCTTCTTTCGTCTTGAGAATTGTTTCAACAATAAATTCTGTCTCTGGACGTGGGATTAGCACCCTTTCATCAACGTAGAAATCCAGCGACATAAACTCCTTGTGGTTGGTGAGATAGCTGATCGGGGTGCGCGCAATTCGCTTTTTAATAAGCTCTCGGAACACCGAAAGATCGTCTTGAAAGACTGGCATATCAAAGTGGAGATAGAGTTGCAAACGGCTTTTTTTGAGCAAGTACCCGAGTAACACTTCAGCATCTAATCGGGGGGTTGGAATGTTATGCTTTTCAAAATAACCTGTTGTCCACTCAAGGAGTTCAAGCACGTGCCAGATTTTGGTAGCCATAAATTCTATCTGATTTCAGAGAACTCCATAGTGTGAGATAGGAAATAGGGAGGTGGAAACTTGGAAGGACGAATACGCATAAGGTATTCACCATGATTCCCCACCTCACCAGCGAGAGCTTGTCGGGATTGTTATTCATCGAAAATGTGAACATATTTTTGGATTTTACTATAAATGCACTTAGTTTCCTTCGTTCTTTAACATTTCATCTTGGTCAGCAGTTGTTAACTTTTCGATAAACGGGGCTAATTCACCATCTAAAATAGTCTCTAATTGGTGAACACTAAATTGGATTCGATGATCAGTAACGCGTGATTGAGGGAAGTTGTAGGTGCGAATTTTTTCGCTCCTGTCTCCACTACCTACCATGGACCGGCGGGTTTCCGCGCGTTCCTTGTTCAGTTCCGCTTGTTTTCTTTCTTGAAGACGGGCTCGAAGTATCTTCATTGCCTTTGAGCGATTTTTATGCTGTGATTTTTCGTCTTGTTGGGTTACAATTATCCCTGTTGGCAGGTGTGTAATACGGATAGCAGAATCTGTTGTATTGACACTCTGACCACCCGGTCCAGAAGATCGGTAAGTATCAATCCGTAATTCAGTTGCTTCATCTATTTGCAAATCAATTTCTTCTGCTTCAGGAAGCACAGCGACCGTCACAGCAGAGGTATGAATTCGTCCACTCGTTTCAGTCGTAGGAATTCGTTGGACGCGATGAATTCCGCCTTCATATTTGAGGAGACTATATGCGGATTTCCCTTCAATTGAAAAGATAACCTCTTTGAATCCTTTTAGCCCGGTTGCATTTGCGCTAAGCATTTCCACTTTCCAATTCTTTCTTTCTGCGTATCGGGTATACATGCGGAAAATCTCTGCGGCAAATAGGCTCGCTTCCTCTCCACCTGTCCCTGCGCGAATTTCAATGATGACATTTTTTTCATCATTAGGGTCTTTTGGAATAAGAAGCATCTTAAGTGTTTCTGTCAACTCGTCTTTTTGCTTCTCAAGATCATCCACTTCCTCTTGTGCTAACTCTAACATGTCTGCATCACTCTCTTCTGCCAGCAGTGTCTGGGTTTCTTCAATAGCAGTTTCCAGCTGCTGATAATCTTTATACGCAGACACAATTGGCGAAAACTCTGCATGCATTTTCGAGAGTTCCTGCAAGCGTTGGGGATTAGAAATTTGCGCAGGATCACTTAATGATTTTTCGACATCAATGAACTTTTTCTGAATGTCTTTGAGTTTATCGAGCATTTCAATTCTCTTTAGAGAAACAATCTCCATATCCGCGCGAGAACGCAGTATTGGATGCCCTATAAATATGCGTCAATAGGCATCATAATATTATGATTTCTCAGTTAATCCATAACGACGGCGGAAACTTTCAACACGTCCAGCAGTATCAATAAAGCGTGCCTGTTGTCCAGTATAAAATGGGTGACATTTTGCACAAACGTCCACGCGCATTTCTGATTGGATTGTAACCGTTTGATATGTAGCACCGCATACGCAATTGATAGTGCATTCAGTTGTTTCTGGGTGGATTTCAGGTTTCATAAAATCACTCCTTTTTATTAGTGCATTTAGGTAGTTAGTAGTGGTGATACACTAACTTATGGTACATTAGATTTAATTCTTATTTCCGGTTCTGGTGGATTGAGAGCGCTGTTTTCCTGTTTGGGCAGCATCTTCAACCATCTTTTCAAGAAATTCTTCATTCGATTTCGTCTGACTAAGATGCTTAATCAAAAATTGCATTGAATCAGCGATGCTCATTTGGCCAGTCAATTTCCGTAAAATCCAAACTTTGTTAAGAACATCAGGCCCTAACAATAGCTCTTCACGGCGTGTTTTTGATTTTTCAATGTTGATTGTCGGGAAAATCCGCAGTTCTAACAGTGTACGATCCATGTGGATTTCCATATTAGCAGTGCCTTTGAATTCTTCATAGATGTGCGTGTCGGAACGGCTTTCAGTATCAACGAGAACAGAAGCGATAATTGTTAAACTGCCGCCCTCCTCAAATTTGCGTGCAGCACCACAAAATTTTCGAGGCTGCACAATCGCCATAGCATCTAATCCGCCCGAAAGGGTTCTCCCACTGTGGGGTGCTGTCATATTATGTGCCCTTGCGAGACGCGTCATGCTGTCAAGTAGAATTACAACATCTTGTCCACATTCAACCATCCGTTTTGCTTTTTCGATCGCCATTTCTGCGACTTGGATGTGTCGTTCTGGATGTTCATCAAAGGTAGAACTAATGACTTCACCTTTAACCGTTCGGATGACATCGGTGACCTCTTCGGGCCGTTCATCAATTAGCAAAAAGATTAGTGAAACTTCTGGGTGATTCGCTTCAATACCACAAGCGATGTTTTTGAGAAGTGTTGTTTTTCCGCTAAAAGGAGGGGCAACAATTAAGCCTCGCTGCCCTTTACCGATAGGTGCCATAAGGTCAATGATACGTGTTCCGAATTCGGAGGGGTTGTGTTCTATTTTCAACTGTTCATAGGGAAAAACCGGCATGGGGTTGTCAAAGGGGGTTCTCGTCTTAACCAATTCAGGCGGTTCACCGTTGACTTTCTCGATCTGTAACAAAGCAAAATAGCGTTCTGTTTTGTTTTCTGATTTTTTAGGCGGACGAATTAATCCTTCAACAACATGCCCGGTCTGCAACCCGAACAAACGGATTTGTGAAGAAGAAACATAAATATCTTCATCGCTCTGCAAATAATTAGAACGCGGGGATCGGAGGAATCCGTAATTCTGATTTTGGTCATCTAAGATTTGTAACACCCCTTTTCCGTGAAGAGGGATATTTTGCTCAGAGGCCTCTTGTAGAATCCGAGTTATGAGTTCATCCTTCCGAAATCCATTGCTGTCTGCAATACCATACGATTCTGCCATGGTATTTAAAGCTGAAATCTCCATATCCTGGAGCTTGCTTATTTCCAAGCTCTCCATAATTTTCATACTCCTCAGTAATACCTCTCTCAATTAACTTATTAGAAACGCGGGCCTTGCTAAGTCAGCGTGAAATCGTTAAAACGGGATCAGGTAAATACTTGTGAATCTGACAGAATCCGCGGGGTCCCGCAGCCCTGTCTCTGCTGTGCTAAATATATACCGGCCTGTGATGCCGGAGTGAATATAAAATAGAATAATAAATGTATTTTAGAACGTATTGTACATCGTAGGGTAAATTTCATCGTGCCCCGCGGGCAATAAAGCCAGCAGTCACAACCGATATGTTCTGGAGGGTCCTGTCTGACAAAATGTAGAACTTAGATTATTTTTGGGGTCCGTATGAAAGTGTTGGCAGGAATTTAATATCCTCTTTACGTTGGGACCGAATACTTGATCCATTGATTGTGAATCATATCATTGTATATTATACATAATTTACTGTTAAACGTCAAGTTTTTCTGGAAAAAATTATATTAAGTGGAGCATTTTCGGCAGTACTATGTGTAGCATATTATGCAAATCTAATGTTATATAAACCTTAGACGTAACTTAACAGAGGTAAAACTGTTTTCGTTACAGATTATCGTTTGTAATCTGTAACGAAAACCGAATCGATTTCTCTATTCGCCATTTGCTTTTAAAGGTTTTAGCCTACGTAGCACTTTAGCATTGTACTTATCCTTTTCCAAGTAGTTTTCCCAAAGTGTGATGGCGTCATCATTGTACCCCTTAGAAACATAGTAATCCCCAAGTGCTATCACAGGAATGTCTGATCTGGGGTCTTTCTCCATGGCTTCTTTGAAAGCATCAATAGCGACTTTCTCGTCACCTTTGAGCAAGGCAATCTCGCCTTTTGCATAAGGGAGTAATGGATGCTCAGGATATTCACCAGCTAAAGTGTCAAGCAGGGTTTGCGCATCTGCTTCACTCCCCTGTTTGAAGATTGAAAGTACAGCCAGAATAGTTCCATAACCGTATTGATGTGTCAATATCTGTTTTTCCGCTGGATTTTCGGATTTTCCTAACAGACGTTTTGCGATTCTGGCAGCAGCTTTGTACTTGATTTGTGCTTTACTATATTCCTTGTATTTATAACACACATCTCCGAGGGTTTTCATTGTAATAAAAGAATTCCCTTTTTGTTCGATAATATCTTGGAAAATACCGGCAGTTTTTCTATCTTTCAAACGATAATGTAAAACTTCTGCGAGGCTTTGCAATGCATCTGTATCTTCAGGATTTTTTGCTACAGCTTGTTCAAAAGCCTCTCTCTCTTTTTCGGAATCTCCAAGTTTTTCGTACGTCTTACCGATAAACCAATATATCTCTGCATCTTTATTGCGATTTAAACCGACAACAGAATTGAATGTTTCAAGTGCTTTTTCATATTCCTCATTCGTATGCTGATTCTGTCCAGTACTGATTACCGCATCAATTACTTTGCTATCTTTGCTTGAGGCTTTTTTCAGTACCTTTGCTGCCCTTTGATGCATTCCAAGTTTTCGATAGCAAATTGAGAGACGTAGATAATTATGGGGATCAATTTTTACCTTCTCTGCTTCTGCTCGTGCGATAGCATCAAAGTATAACGCCCCTGCATCACGATAGTTTTCATCACCGTAAAAGAACCCTGCGATCATCAGTTCCGCGTCGTGATAACTGCCCTGTTCATCTCCCGCGATAGCGGTTTCTCCGCCAAAGTTTTTCATAACTTCCTCCGCGGAAATTCCAAAACCGGAATCCTCTGCGGCAACTTTGGCTCCCATAGCACGGCTTTTTTCAACACCTCCCCGGGGACGATCCATTTCACGACGTTCTTGTTGCCTTTTCAGCGCCCGCCCGATCTGTGTATCTTCAGGGTCTTCCGGTTCAGGAATGGAAGCATTGAGTTCAGTTAGTTCTTCTTTTGCCTTGTCAATGTGCGATTTTGCAGCATCAAGACTGCCATACTTCTTAACTGTAAATTGAAGGGTCCGTTTTGCCTCATCATCATCTTTAATTAAGTCACGCTGTATACGAGCTTTATTAATGAGGGCTTGCGCAGCTCGTTCACTTTGCGGGTTACGGTTGGCAAAGCTATCAAATGCTTCTACAGCTTTTTCATATTTTTGCCCTTCTTCATAACTTTTTGCTAACATCAGGTGTGCGCCGTGGCTCAACTCCAGATGCGGAAATTGGTTAATAATCGTATCAAATTGGGTTTGTGCTGTTTCGAAATCTTTTTGCCGATAGTGGTGCATGCCAAGACGATAATGTGCCTCTGCCGCTTCTTCACTTTCAGGGGCTTCAGCGATGATTGCTTCATAAGCCTTAACACCTTGTGCAGGACGATTCATGCGCTCAATGTAGAGTTTACCAATAGCCAACTGTGCTTCACGCGCATCAACGGTACCAGGTTTAGTATTGACAACATTTTGGTAGACTTCTATTGCGCCACGGTAATCTTTTGCTTCAACTAATTTATCTGCGGTCTTCATTGCACCACCGGATAAACAACCGATTTGCACTACTGTTACAAGCATAAAAGTGGTAAGCAGGCAGTAGTTGATAAATTTCATGGTTTTTCTCCTTGCTAATATGAATAGGACATTTAATATCTAACTTACAAAAACGAAATAAATATGCTTTGCAATAAAATAAATTATTGCTGGATTAATACATCTGTTTCCCTGTGCATTGGTCAATTAGGGCTAAAACATCTTGACGACTATACCCCTCTTTTTCAATAAGATTGTCGCAATCAACTCTATTCTTTTCATCGGGGCCTCTACCAGCTTCAAGAACGGAATTTGTTAACCAACTGGTTCGAACACCGTTGACACCAGAGGTATAGTTTACTTCGTAGTCCCCTTTTACAAGACCTACAAGTTGGTCGACCTTGTTGCGTGGGTATCCTTCAGGTCGGGGGTAAGAAAGTGGTTCAGCTTCGCCGCCTTTAGGTGTAAAACGGATACCATTTTTGATTTCGATCGTGCCTTCATCCCCTTCAAGAATGACCCATTCTTCAAATCCGACCCGTGTGTTTCCAAGAATAGTGATTGTCCCTTCGGCGCCATTGCCGAGTGTTACATCAGAGTAAGAATTAATCTCAACAAATTTTGGCACAAGATTTCCATCATTATCTTCAAATTTCATGTCGGTTGTGCCGTAAACCTCAGCGGGTAACCCGTTAGTCATCCAGAGGAAAATATCCTGTAGATGACTTCCTGAGTCGTTTGGTTGTCCGCCGCCAGAGAAGCGAGGGTCACCGCGCCATCCGCCTGCCCCCCAACGTTGTGCCATATATACCTCAAACTTTTTCAGGTTTCCGATAAGCCCTTCGGCAATTGCACGTCTACCAGTAATGTAGGTATCCTCGTAGTGACGCTGATAACCACCAACGAGGTGTAACCCGCTGCCGATAGCGATTTTTGTGATTGTGATTGCATCACCAACGATATTTGCCATCGGTTTTTCAACGATGACATGACAACCAGCACGGAGAGCATATTTCACATGAATATCATGCAAGGAATGGGGTGAGAAAACTCCAACAATGTCAAGGTCTTCATGATTGAGCATCTCAATATATTCGTGTTCACCGAGATAACGTTTGAGACTATTGGGTTTATAATCTTCAACCCGTTCTTTAAGCGCATTTTCTAAAGCATCTAAACTTCCCTCATGGGCATCTGCAGCAGCGACAACTTGACAATCGGGACGGGTTGCAAATCCCATTGTGTTGCCTCGTCCTGCACCACCAGGTCCAATCACACCAACTCTTAAAAAATCGTTTTTGCTTGCCATTATTTATGTCTCCGGGATAAGTCAAAAGAAATATAGTTATGTTAATTTGTATACTCATATACAGGCAACGTGACAGTTCGGGTAGGTTGCTGCTGATTCCACACAATTTGTTGTAAACGGTCAACAGTTTTTGGTGAGAAAAATTGCTCTCCAGTTTCAACGTTGACGCGGGCAGGTACATTTTCAATTATAAACAACTTTCCATCCATTTCAAGCGTGTACGTAACCTTTTGATCCATTAGGACTTCATCAATGCGGGTCATAACTATCACGGCGGCTTATCATTGGTAGGTGCGGTTTCCTAACCGCACTTTTTCTTTATCAAGGTAAGTAAAGTCTATCACAAATTTTGACGTACGTCAATTTATTTATGAGTAATCCATTAGGAAATCAAAACAAAATATCTAACCACCAAAAACGCGGAAGAGTTTTTTGATTGGATCATAAAACTGATCCACAACCCGTTCTTTCAGCGGAATAATTGCATTATCTGTAATTGTTATGTGTTCGGGACATACTTTCGTACAACACTTCGTGATGTTACAATACCCAATACCGTCCTCATTTTTCAATTCTTCTAACCGATTTTCAGTATCTATCGGATGCATCTCTAAAGACGCAGCGTAGACGAAGAACCTGGGTCCTATAAACTCATCATGAAGATCATGCTCACGCAAGACGTGGCAGACATCTTGACAGAGAAAGCATTCAATGCATTTTCGGAATTCCTGAACATGGTCAATATCTTCCTGTTCCATGCGCCATGTGCCATCTTCTGCATCAGGTGGTCGTGGCGTGAAAGGTTTCATTTTCTCTTTGACTTTAAAGTTCCACGACACGTCTGTAACGAGGTCTTTGATAATTGGAAAAGCGCGCATCGGTTCAACGGTGACAGGTTGGTCAAGGGGTAAATCGTTGAGTCGCGTCATGCACATTAATTTAGGGTTTCCGTTAACTTCTGCAGAACAGGATCCGCATTTGCCAGCCTTGCAGTTCCACCGAACAGCGAGGTCATTTGCTTGTTCCGCTTGAATACGGTGAACAGCATCTAAAACGACCATTCCTTCGGAAACTTCTGTTTCGTAATCAACGAATTGTGCCTCGCTGGCGTCACCGCGCCAGATTCTAAAAGTTGCTTTTTCCATTATGTTTCCTTCCTGTCTTGTTTATCCCATTTCCTCTATAATTTGTTGATACTCTTCAGTCAAGTCAGGAACAAGTTCACGCCGAATTGCCATTACGCCATCATTATCTTTTCGAACAATAGTGTTATATTTTCCTGCACCTGGTTCTTCCTTTTCTGGAAAATCATCTCGAGAGTGCGCACCTATACTTGCCTTGCGTTCAAGTGCTGCAAGTGCAGTCGCTTCTGAAACGGTGAGCAGACAGTCGAGGTCAAGTGCAGTATGCCACCCCGCATTATATTCTCGGTTGCCAATAGCATGGACGTTATCCGCTTTTTCGCGCAAACTCTGAATTTCCTGCAAAGCTTGTGTAAGACTTTCTTGACTACGCGCGATACCCACCAATTCCTGCATCTTCTCCTGTAGTTGGGCTTGAATTTCGTAAGGGTTATCACCATCCTCTGGATTATCAAAAGGTTTTAGGACATGCTGAGCTATTGTATCTATTTCACTTTCTTCAAGTGGCACCGTTCCATTTTCCAGAGCGAACTGTGCGGCGTATTCACCTGCACGCTTACCAAAGACAAGTAAATCAGACAATGAATTCCCACCGAGCCGATTTGCACCGTGTAAACCCGCTGCACATTCACCTGCTGCAAACAGACCGGGAACACATGTCATCTGCGTGTCTGCATCCACACGAATGCCACCCATTATATAATGAGTCGTAGGTCCTACTTCCATCGGTTCTTCGGTAATGTCAATGTCAGCTAGTTCCTTAAATTGATGATACATGCTTGGTAGTTTTCTGCGGATATGTTCTGGTGCGTTTGGGATTTTCTCTTTAATCCAAGCAATATCTAAGAACACACCGCCATGTGGGCTACCTCTGCCCTCTTGTACTTCTCGGACGATGCAGCGTGCAACATGGTCACGAGTCAATAATTCTGGTGGTCTCCGCGCTTCGCGGTCACCTTGTGTATAAAGCCATCCTTCTTCGGGATTATCTGCCGTTTGGTTTACATAGAGTTCGGGAATATCGTCAAACATGAAGCGGTTTCCCTCACTATTTGTAAGAATACCTCCTTCACCTCTAACGCCTTCTGTGACTAATATCCCGCGCACACTTGGGGGCCAAACCATACCTGTTGGGTGAAATTGGACAAATTCCATATCAATCAGCTCAGCACCAGCATGGTATGCCAGAGAATGTCCATCACCAGTATATTCCCAACTATTACTTGTAATTTTATATGCTTTTCCGACTCCGCCTGTTGCTAAGACGACAGCTTTTGCCGAAAAGATTTTGAACCGTCCTTTTTCGCGCTCATAACCGAAAGCGCCCGATACCCTATCCCCTGTTTTGAGAAGTGAAACGACGGTATTTTCCATGTGGACTTCAATGCCTTGGTGAATACCGTGATCTTGCAAGGCGCGAATCATTTCTAAACCGGTTCGGTCACCAACATGAGCGAGTCGTGGATATTGATGTCCTCCAAAGTTTCGTTGTAGAATACTTCCGTCCTGTGTGCGATCAAAGAGTGCGCCCCATGCTTCAAGTTCACGGACGCGGTCAGGTGATTCTTTGGCGTGAAGTTCTGCCATCCGTGCGTCAGAGAGATATTGCCCACCGCGCATTGTGTCGGCAAAATGCACACGCCAACTATCTCTTTCATCAACATTCGCCAATGCAGCGGCGACACCACCTTCCGCCATCACAGTGTGTGCTTTTCCAAGCAGAGACTTGCAAACTAATCCGATTTTTAGATCACCTGTAGCTGCTTCAATTGCAGCGCGCAGGCCCGCGCCTCCAGCTCCAATAATTAAGACGTCGTAGTCAAAAGTTTCGTAAGATGCCAACCTAAAATTTCCTCTCTATAGACATTGTTAAAATGTAATCCAGTCTTGACCTATTGCCGGTACTATAAAACGGACGTATACATCGGAAAACCCGACCCAACAGAGACTCATCCACGCCCAGAGCATGTGCCGACGGTTTAAACAGCTGACACAGTTATATGCCCGTCGACGGATCGGTGCTTTGGAGAGCAGATCGACAACCCCTCCCACCAAGTGGCGTAAAGAATGACACCCAAGTGTATAACCGCCTAAAAGGACAACATTGCCGGCCAAGATAATAGTGCCTATGCCGATACCGAAGGTTGTCCCGCCGTTACCATCGTCAAACCAGAGTGCTTTCCATACATCGTAAGCAAGAATACCGAGAAAAGTGATTGCGATATAAAGGAAATATCTATGGATATTCTGTATAGTCAATGGAAACGAGTGTTCACCCCTGTAGTTGTTACGGGGTTCTGACACTGTACAAGACGGTGGATCCGCCCAAAACGCCTTGTAATATGCACCGCGATAGTAGTAGCATGTAAAGCGAAATCCGAGTGGCATCCACATAATCAGGACTGCCGGGGTAATGAAACCTGGCATCCAAGATGGCATCATACCAAACCAACTGTGCTCAACGCTATGCTTGACCCCTTCGGTTCCGAAAAGCACCGGTGAGTAGAGAGGTGACAGGTAGGGTCCATGAATGAAATGATTCCCTTCAAAAACGCGAAAGAGTCCGTAAAGGACGAATACTCCCAACCCGATAAATACGGCTAAAGGTTGTACCCACCAGGTGTCTTTACGCTGGGTTTGAAAAGGGCGGTTTTCAACTAATGTTAGTTCTGGATGTGCCATAGACAATTTTCCCTTCAATTTCTAACAGGATACCATAATTGTAAATTTTGTGCAAATCATAACAAAGTTTAGTGGAGACAAAACTTCAGTATCTTTTACGTGCGTTTAGATCGAGGTGATGGATACACAGATTTTCAATAGGGTGTCTTAACTCTGTTTGGAACGATTTCAAATAATCGCAAAGTTCCTGTAGAGAGATTAATTTCGTAGGATATGCTTCTTTGTTCCGATAAAATGCTTCCGAGATAGGGTCTGTGAATGTATCAGTCTTCTCTTTCACTTGAATCTTCTCCATTAATTCTGTTGGTGTGCAGCGTAAACTCTCGGCTTTATTTTAGTATATTGTAGCATGAAGTAAAATCTATGTCAAATTAACAGAAAACTAAGTAACCTTGAAACTTAAATGCTTTTTACAACGCTAACGTATGTGTCAACGGTTCCCAGTCTAACAATCGTTTCGCTTTTGAAAGATTGATTTCTTTCTGTTCATAGTCTCCAGCAATGAAGACAGCATTAAAACCTTCATGCTCAACGGAGATAGCAGCGAGGTATGCCCGCGCCAAGTCCTCCTCATCTGTCCACCAGATATGCACGGATGAATCTTTTGGTTGGTTGCGACGTTCTAACCACTGTTCTCGTGTAGACGGACCTGTAATTCGAAGGGCGATGAGAGACATGTCGTGTTCGCGGGCGAAGTATTCGCAAACTTGTTCACCAAAACTTTTTGTCAAACCGTAAACGCCCGGATTATCTCTCGGAACGATGTCTTCATAGGGATAACTATTTCGGGTGCGTTCATGCACGGTGAAAGTGCTGGTGTAGACACCGTGACGTATTC
Organism: Candidatus Poribacteria bacterium; assembly: GCA_028824125.1. Lineage (GTDB taxonomy): Bacteria > Poribacteria > WGA-4E > WGA-4E > WGA-3G > MSPOR6. Next base: position 89,220 of record JAPPES010000158.1, on the reverse strand, counting down.
CTGCTTCTTTCGCGGCATGCAGCACGATATGAAGTCCCTTGGCGTTCACATCGTAATTTGCTTCAATGTCTGGGAAATCTGCGACTGATGAACGGTCACTTGTGGGACGTAACATTACCATGTAGACAAACGTGTCCATCCCTTTCAACGCTTCCTGTACGATGTCTGCATCGGTAACAGACCCTTGAATATATTCTATAGATTCGTCTTTTGGTGGACTAAGATCAAGCACACGAAAATTGTGATGCTCCTTCATGTAAGGAAGTGTCATTGTGCCGACGTGTCCCGAACCACCCACAAGTAGAACGTTCATTTCTCAATTCTCCTATTTTCAGTTATTCCTTATAGGCATAAGCGCGGTGCTGAATTCGTAAGTCAAAGTTGTCGTTTGGATCCCATGGCGGCATATCCGATGGCACTTCATAAGCAAATTGCTCTGTATCTGACAGATATGGATTGGTGCGGCGTTCATGGAGCGCACGTTGGTACATTTTACAACGTTGCGTCAAGAATTCGGTTTGCCACCACTTATAACGTGTGTTCCATCTCGGTGTCCGCTGATCAAAATAGATGACTCTGCGGAGTGTGTCGCTTGTGTTTATCTTACTGCCATGCAAAACTTTCGTATGGTGCAGTAGAATATCGCCGGGTTCCACCTCTGCTGGCACAGCATCTGGACGATCAAAATTCGCATCACCTTTTTCAATCTGTTCCTGTGCCTCACCAATTCCCCAGAGATGACTTTCGGGTATCACCCAAACACACCCGTTGTCAACAGTGGAATGATCGATGTATATGTCAACATTGAAAATTGGGTGGTTTTCCCGGATGGTATTGCCATCCCGGTGCCATCTGACAGAGGAACCGTTTTTCGGTAATTTAAAAACGAGTGACTCCCAGCACGGAATAAAATCGGGACCGATAATACGCTGCAGTAAGTCTCCAATAAATGGATGTCCAAGCAACCTTAGAGAGAATTCGTTTGGGTGGGAATGGAGATATGTGAGATAGTAAGGTATCCCTTCGGGACCACGCATGCACCATTCATCTGCTGGTCCGCCATCTAAAATCTCATCTATCAACCGTTGGCTTTCGCCTTGTATGACAGCAAGTTCATCTGGTTGGATAACCCCTTTCAGGATGAGATATCCGTTATCTTTGAAGAATTGAATTTCGTTGTCAGTAATTTTTTGCATAATCTTTTTCCTATTTTGCCTGAATTGAGTCAGATAATCGGGTTTTGCCTGTAGCAATTGCATCGTGCCACGCTGAAACGAACTCTTGGACAGATTGGTATCGCAACTGCTTGTCTGCGTTTGTTGCTTTTTTTGCTGCGTGCCACATGGCAGCGTTCCCTTTCCAGTCATCTCGTAAATCGCTGTTGTTAGCGAGAAGCACAAATGCTGTACGCCCTAACATAAAGACATTTGTTCTTTCGTCGATTTGCGCGCCTTTCTGAAATTCCTCCGGTGCCATAAAGCGACTTGAACCGTACAACCGTCCACGGTCATTTATAAAAGGCTTCGGATGGTAGTGGTCGAAATCGTACAGATGGATCTGCTTTTTCTCAAAGTCATAAATAATACAGCCATCGTAAAAGTCTTCTGCGATGAAACCTCTTTTTTCAATGAGAATGTGGACATCATAGATGACGTTGAGTGCCGCAATAATCTCAGATGCTGGCAACGCACAAAACCTGTCGCGCGGATGGAGTTTATCAACATCAAGTTCCCTCTCCGGACGCAGCTCCTCACCATCTACCCAATCGTAAACGAGAGCAAATCCACCGTGAGTCGTGAAGGTGTTGAGCAATAGGGGAAGAGCCTCATGCTGGACAACAGCATGAAAGCGCATGGCTTGCTTGAGCTACGTGATAGGTTGCGGCGTATCGGCATATTTGACGAACCAACGTTGGTTGTCCACCACCGTCTGGAATGACTGACACCTTGAGTCGTGTTCCGGAAACCGATATGTCATTTCGCCAATTTGCTTCAGATATGTCTCAATATCTGTGTCAATTTCCATAACGTCCAAAAGTGGATGCTGGATGGGCATTTCATTTATCCTCATCGGGCGCGGTAAAATGTTTTTAACCGCTTTGCGTTCGGTCTTATGAATTAGGATAATAGTATACACCGAAACGAGAAAAAAGTCACCTTTTCTATTGACTCTACTCAAACGCGTTTTATCTCATATTGCCTTCTTGGATGTTCTACAAATAAGGTGTGAGATCCCAGAGGTAGATCGTCCCATCATGTCCACCGCAACTAATAATCTTTTAGCACGTAACCCTTGCAACTATCTTTAAAATAGGATATTATGATACATATTTTACAGCAGACCAAATTTGAGTAAGGAACCTATTTATGCGCGAGAACCTTTTTGTGCCGAACAAAATGCCCTATGCTAAAGGAAAAAATAGACCAGACGTAGCGTGTATTCTGTGTGCTATTGTCAAAGGAGATGAAAAAGTTGAACGACTTGAAGTGCATCGAACAGAACTCTTTACGATTTCACTTAATCTCTATCCGTATAGTCCTGGGCATCTCTTAATCTTCCCGAATCGGCATATAATTGATACGCGGGAGTTGAGTACTGAGGAGGTTCTGCACCTTCATGATCTACAATGTCTTAGTTTTGAGGTATTAACGCGCGCTTATCAACCACGAGGTTTCAATGTAGGGTATAATATGGGTGAAGCCTCAGGCGCAAGTATTCCACATTTGCACTTGCACGTTGTGCCACGCTACCCACGCGAATTAGGGTTTATGGACGTTATCGGTGGCGCGAGAATCATTATTGAAGATCCAAATGCTACACAAGAGAAACTTCACAAAATTTTTCAAGAGATTTCAGTTAATAGTCAGGAAACCTAAACTGCGCGTCGTTTAGGTTTGTAATGTTGCACCTTCTGGGCGTGGTGCCGTTGGTCTAATAAGTTTTTGTTCGTAAGAACGATATGCAAGTTCAGCTAAATGTGGCGTTTCAAGTCGGACGTGTCCTTGCGCGCGCGAGTGCATAATAGTATCAAGAATACCGGTTGTTAGTAAGGTGCGTTCCACAGGATATTGCGGTACACCTGTCACGAACATCTCCTCAATATTAAGACTCAAATAACTAAAATGTGCATGCGGCGGTCCGTTTTGTAGGTAAAATTCTGTGGCATAGACATTATCGCCATCTTTTCCAGCGTAAGCGAAATCTGTAACATATCCGTTTAACATCAAGACTGCGGAGCGAAAGTCATCACTATGCTCTATCAGGAACATAGTCGGATTTGGACATCCTTCCTGAATAGTTTTATCTGGACGATTTTTTATCTGCGCGCATGCTGCGGCCGCTAACTCCAGGTACCATTGATCCGATTCAGCTGCTTCCCATACTGCCTCACCTTCAAGGCATTGCACAGCAACCACCCCAGACTCTCCTCCTTTTCGCCGTTCCGTCATACATTGCAAGGTTTCCAGCGCGTGAAATCCGTAAGACTCCACGCCGCCGTAACCTATCCCCACAGCCGATTCCAAAGGTGTGTCAAGTGCATGTTCCAAAAAAGGTTGGCGCCAACAGATAGGCAGCGAAGAACCTGCCATGAACGGCACATCAAGTGTTTTGGCTCGCTCGTGCATCCAATTCGCATCATCCCAATTATATGAAAGGTGTTTGTCACAAAACACAGGCATTGATTTTCCGCTTGATGCGAACACACCACAAATCTGTTCAAACATATAACGGCGCGGATACATGTGTTGTTCAAGTTCGTTATGTGGATAGTCCCCATGTTCACCAATAAGAAGCACGCCGTCAACTGCAAGTTCACCACCTCCGAGCGTCAACGCTTGCCGAATACTGGGATATATCGGTACCTGATGTTCTTCAGCTAAACCTACTCCGATGTCTCGCGAATCTATCTGATCCAGATAGATGGATACCAATTCGACACGCGGCATCTGATGTCCTTCATCAGTTGGAAAGCCTTTCATGTATTTTGTGGCGATCACATCTGCATGAGAGTGTTGAAAATAGGTTGTGATAATTGCGGCGATTTTTTTACGGTCTTTCATAAGTGTTGTCCTTGTTTACCTGATAATTTCTGTGCCAATACCACCTTCTGTTAGCACCTCAAGTAGAAGAGAATGCTCAATTCTTCCGTCAATAATATGTGCTTTAGAAACGCCTCCAAGAAGTGCCGTAGCACATGCTTCAATTTTAGGTATCATTCCACCTTTAATCGTCCCTTCGTCAATAAGAGCGTTAATTTCGTTCATACGGATCGTTGAAATAAGTGTAGAGATGTCCTCAGTATCTTGACAGATTCCGCGTGTATCTGTCAATAGGATCAGTTTTTCGGCTTGGAGTGCAGAAGCAATTTCACCTGCCATTGTATCTGCATTAATGTTATAGGTTTGTCCATCAACCCCAGTTCCGTTGGGGGCAATTACAGGGATGTATCCTGCCTCATCAAGTGTGATTATAGGTTGTGTGTTAACGCCGATGATTTTGCCGACATATCCGAGGTCGACTGTGGTTTCATTTCCATCTTCATCCCTTATTTGTGGGGTATGTTTTTCTGCAACAATTAGATTTGCATCTTTGCCACAAAGCCCGATCGCTTGCCCACCATGTTGGTTGATACGTAATACAATGCCTTTGTTAATAGTTCCTGCCAGCACCATTTCAGCGATTTCTACGGTTTCGGCATCAGTGACGCGTAGTCCTTGCACAAACTCCGATTCTTTTCCTACCTTGTTCATCCATGCACTAATTTTTGGTCCCCCGCCGTGTACAACAATCGGACGCATGCCAACATATTTCATCAAAACGATGTCTTCCATAACGGAATGGATGAGAGATTCCTCTTCCATCGCAGCCCCACCATATTTTATCACAATTCTCCGATTGTAAAAGCGTTGAATAAAAGGCAAAGCTTCAATTAAAACTTTTGCAGTTTGATTCATGTAATTTTGTGTTCCTTTGGCTAATGTTTGTTGTCCATAAATTATACAAAATAATGCTTGACGTGACAAGTAAAATGTTGCACAATTCAAGATATTTTGTTTATATGGTGGATTATAAAAATAGACACTTTCACCCCTGGTAGGCGGTGAATCATGCTGAATGCCAGAAGCGCATTCAGCCAAGCGCATTCATACCCGGTGAATACCAAAATGAAGATTAAAAAATAAATTGGGTAATGTGGCAAGGTTTCCTAACCTTGCCACATTACCGAAATATTTATTTAAACTTCATAAAGGTATTCATACCTTTGATTTCTTGATTTGGAGGTTTCCTAACCTCGCTGGTGCAGAGTGTATGCAATTGTAAAATCTATCAAAATTTAGGGTAGGAAGTAAAAATGTCAAAAAACGGACAGAAAGTCACACAGATTGCGCTGTTTCATGGCGTAGACACCCCGTTTGAAGTTTGTGAAGTACCTGTGCGGGATTCAACAAACACCGTTCTGGTGCGCGTCAATTTATCGACCATCTGCGGTTCTGATCTCCACACTGTATCGGGCAGACGCGGCGCTGATGTGCCATGTGTGCTTGGGCATGAAGCAGTCGGCACTGTCGCTGCTCCGACAGAATTACGTTCTGCTGAAGGGAAACCACTTCGCGAGGGCGATAGAATTGTCTGGAGCCTGACGACTTCTTGTGGTGCATGTCATTATTGTGTAACTAAAAATCTGCCGCAGAAATGCGAAACGATGTTCAAATACGGACATGCACAGTGCGTAGGCGAGGATGCGTTATCCGGCGGTTTTGCATCGCATATTGAGTTGAAGGCAGGCACAGCGATCTACCATATTCCCGATGTGATAAAAGATGCTGAAGCGGCACCTATTAATTGTGCCCTTACAACAGTCATAAACGGTTTGGAAACGATTGGGACATATCCAGGCGAGACTGCCATTATCCACGGTGCGGGCACGTTAGGTATCTATGCTGCATGCTATCTGCGTGAGCAGGGTTATGACATTGTAGCTATCGTTGATAAAAATACCCATCGTTTGCAGATGGCTGAACAGTTCGGTGCAACACATATCCTTAACGCAGACATTACATCTGCTGAAGATATTACAACTATATTGAAAGAGATAACGGATGGACGTGGGATTGACCTTGCAGTTGAAGTCAGTGGGGCACCGTCTGCACTGCCTGATATGATTAAGTGGTTAGCAATCGGTGGCAGATGTTTGACGCTCGGATATGTTTACCCACTTGAAAACATTCCTTTTAATGTTCACCAACTGGTTACGAAGTGTATTAATCTGCAAGGTGTTCACAATTACCATCCTACCGTGCTAAAAACTGCTTTGAACTTTATAGAAAACAATAGGACACGTTATCCATTTGCAGAACTCATCGGAAAAGTTTATCCGTTATCTGAAATTGGCAATGCTTTTGCACATGCGTTTCGTCAAGATGTTATCCGCATTGCCATAGCCCCACGGGCGAATTAATGATTGATATTAGGAGAGTATGTAAAGTTTTTGGTGGCAGTGCCAAAACTTTACATACTCTTTCATATAAAAATTACTTGTTTGGATCCTGTTTTATAATACCCCAACTTGTTAAAGCACGATTCTTTGCGGTGTGAATACCTTTCAGACGTTGTGTCGCAAGCGTTTGTTTGATACCAGAAAAAGAAACATCTTCAATCTGATAGTAGTATTCAATGTTTGGTTTCGCAGCTGTATCTATCCATCTATACGCATTGCGTTCACCAGTTGTGCCAGCACCTTGAATAAGTTTCGGATTAACCTTAACAAACGGCCCTTTCTTAGTGTTGCTTCGCAGAATATTAAACCCTGCATTATCCACTTCTGATTCAGTCCTCCAATTTATCACAACCGAACCATCTTGATTTATTCGAGGATTAAATGAAGAGAGCGTAACAGGTAGTATTTCTCCACCTTCTGTTCTATATCCAGGAGAACCTATATCAGTATGCCTGCCGTAATAATATTGACTTCTACCATTAGCCAAACGTTCAACCTCATTTGCAGGAAACCATCCGAATTCTTTTATACCGAAAGTCCAATTATATTCTTGTGATCGAGTAGATTTAAGTCTTCTAATCAAAGAAACTCTTTCATCCCTAACAATCGAAGGTATCTCCCAAACAATTTCATTCTGATCGTTTAGATTGCCAATACGGTCAACAGGATTTCCTTCAGCATCTTGTAATTCCAGGACAAGCCCTTCATAATTCCAGAAGTTTTTGCTGTTGGATCCTAAAGCGTCCGCTTTATCTGCTAAACCTATTGAAATTCTGTCTCTGGAGTTTGTCGTTGCATAACTTACTATGAGAAATGTTTCTTTCCCTTTTATTGTCAAAGATTTTGAAATCACTTGAGATTCTAATATGTTCATTGTGTTTGAATCATCTAAATATCTACCAACAATTTTCCATCCTTTGATATCAATATCTTGATTTGTCGTATTGTAAAGTTCTATCCACTGAGGTAAATCATCTCTTTGAACAGCTTTATTCATTTGAGATAACATTATCTCACTAAACACAATTCGTCCAACACCCTCCTTCTCATAATCAAAAGGAATTAGGGTCCAATTCGGCTCAGGTTGTGGTTTAGACTGAGGTTGAGGCTGTTGCGCTTGCGGTTCAGCTTGTGACACAACTTGCGGGTCGGGTTGAGACTGTTGTGGTTGCGGATCAGGCTGCGGATTAGGTTGTGGCTGCTGAACAAGCGGCGGTGTTACCGTCTCGTTGACATCTGTAACATTAATAGTCACACTAATGCTATTCGAGCCACCCTTCCCATCAAAAACATTGACTGTAACAGTGTAAGTCCGTTTTGTTTCAAAATCTAAAGATGCAACAGTCCGTAACTGTCCAGAGGTGGCAACAATACTGAATGCTGCAGCATCACTCCCACTAAGCGTCCAAGTCAGGGCATCACCATCAGGGTCTGTAGCGGCTATTGGACTACCTATGTTGACATTTGAACCTGTATTTTCGGCGATGCTCCGTGTCGTTGATGCACCATCAGAAAACACTGGCGGAGTATTCTGTGGATCAGGTTGTGGTTCAGCTTGCGGGTCAGGTTGCGACTGCTGCCCTTGTGGATCGGGTTGTGATTTCGGTTGCACAGGCGTTACCGTTTCATTGATATCTGTAACATTAATAGTGACAGTAGTCTTATCAGAACCACCCTTCCCATCAAAAACATTGACTGTAACAGTGTAAGTCCGTTTCGTTTCAAAGTCTAAAGCTACAGCGGTTTTCAACTGTCCTGTGCTACTATCAATACTGAATGATGCTGCATCGGTTCCACTGAGACTATAGGTAAGAATATCACCGGTATCAGCATCAGTAGCAGATATAGGACTCCCAATATCTATGCCTGATGCGGTGTTTTCCGCAATGCTCCGTGTTGTAGAGGCACCGTCCGAAAACACTGGCGGAGTATTCTGCCGAACAGACTGTGGTTGTGGATTAGGCTGAGGCTGTGGATTAGACTGTGGCTGCTGAACAGATGGCGGTGTTACCGTTTCGTTGACATCTGTAACATTGATAGTGACATCAATATTGGTTTTTGCTCCACTTGAATCAGTCGCAGTAATTGTCAGGCTGTAAACTTTTTTCGTTTCATAGTCTAAAGCTGCAGCCGTGCGCAACTGTCCTGTGCTACTATCAATACTGAATGCTGCTGCATCGGTTCCACTGAGACTGTAGGTAAGGGTATCACCTATATCTGCATCTGTAGCAGATATAGGACTGCCAATACCGGTGCCTGAAGCAGTGTTTTCTGCAATGCTCCGTGTTGTAGAGGCACCGTCCGAAAACACTGGCGGAGTATTCTGATTTGACTTACTTTCAGCTCTTTCAGCTGTCGGTATTACTATCACCTCTGGCGGTGATACTTCAACTGGTGGTAGCGATGCGTCAACTGTCACAGTTCCACTTATAGAGGGCCGGCGGCCACCCGACGATGTGCCTCTGGCTGTGACCGTGTACGATCCGGAGGAACCGCTTCCTGTAGTCAACGTGGTACTTGCCCGTCCGTTGCTATCGGTTGTTGCGCTTGTCGTACTCAGCGATACAGTCCCATCGTCCGGACTCACGCTAAACGTCAACGTTTTACCTGATACATAGTTCAGATCTTTCTCCGCAATAGCAATAAAGGTTCTGCTCTCGCCTGGCCTGAGGGGAATCGCACCAGAAGGAATACTCATGCTGAGGAAAAAATCGAGCGGTGTTGGGTTATAAACTGACGGAATTCCTTTGCTCTTAGATGTACCATCGTCCAATGTTGCAGTGACCCTGTATTTACCGGAGGCACCACTTCCCAATATCAATTTCGTCCGAGCCTCTCCATTGCTATCAGTAGTCGCGCTTGTGGGACTTACCGATGCTGTCCCATCGTCCGGACTTACGCTAAATGTCACTGTTTTACCTGATACGCCCGTCCCATCTTCAACTTTAGAAAGGTTGAAAGTAAATCCAGCCGATTCACCAGGCCTGTAGGTGCGCAGATTATTTATGGCCAGGCTTAGCTCGGCACCATCTGACACAACCCCAACTGACACCGAATTAGTATCACTTTGGCCGTTGTCAAGCTCCGCCCAGACTACATACTGGTAGGCTGATGTATCACCCGTAAGCGTTAGAGTCGTTTGTGCCTGCCCGTTGCTATCGGTTGTTGCGCTTGTGGGACTTACCGACGCAAACTCATCGGCCGTAAGCTCACCGTTCGGTGTCACTGTCTGACCTGACACTGGACGCCCATCCTTTTGAACTTCAACAGTGAATATTTTGCTTCTACCGGGGACGATGGTCCAGGGATAGTTATCCGATAGGTCAATATCGAATTCTGCCATTGCGACTGATGGCATCAATAAGCAAACGAAAAATAGAAAAATAAAATAAATCCGTTGTTTTTTCATAAATTTAACTCCATACTATAATTTGGACAGTTTTAAGATTTTTAGAGACAAAAGTAGAAAAGAGGTTATCCTTTCAGTATAAATGTTTTTCTCGCAATAAATAGTTTTGGATTAGGCATTATAACTTTGTATTGTTTATTTACACCGTTATTTGACAGTACGTTCTGATGAACGGCACTGGAATTATAATAACCTAAGTTGCTACCTATAAGTTTTAGACATGGAAACACCGTCTTTAATGAAAACATGCTGATAATTAGCCAATATTTGTAGCGCAAACTGTCAGTTTGCGCACTTGCAGGCACAATCTGTATGAAGTTTAAAAAATAAATTGGGTAATTTGGCGAGGTTAGGAAACCTCGCCAGCAGAGATGTACGCCTGCTGCTGACGAGGTTTCCTAACCTCGTCCCCTTACCGAAATATTTATTTAAACTTCATACAGATTGTGCTACATAGTGGCAACTTGAGTTATAATAACACATACAGTTATATTATGTCAAATTTATTTTTGTGTTAAATTAAACATTTATAAGTCTATGCGTAACTATAACGTGAGTTCGGTATACGAAATTTAATGTAGCGTAATTTTCCTTCGTATTCCCACTTACAAATGCAACGAATGTGTAAGTCCCGCTTCGATTTCTTCTGTAGGAGCGACCTCCAAGTCGCTCGAACAGAATTAGCGTAATCGTGAACAAACAAGTGACAAAATATTTACACACCCCTGTTAGGAATATCTTTGATAAACTAAACAGACATGTGCTATAATCTTTTAGCATTGGTGCAATGCTATCAACATAAAACGGGTAGGGAAGTGTAACACAGTGTGAAAATACGAAAAATTTTTATACTCTGTATTGATGCGGGAAGTCATGATTACTTGGCAGCGAGCGATATTCCTAATATTCGTAAATTGGCGGATACAGGATTTTATCAGCATGCAAACGCCATCATTCCATCTGTGACAAATGTCAACAATGTGAGTATTGCAACGGGGGCGTTTCCTGAAACACACGGCATTACCTCTAATTATTATGTTGACAGAAAAACCGGTAAAGGTGAATTTATTGAGGATAACCGCTTTCTCCTCGCACCAACACTGTTTGAGGTCGCTAAAGATACGAAATTTGCGGATAAAACCGCACTGTTCGTGACAAAGCAGAAGCTATTACGAATTTTAGAAAGCGGCGCCGATATAGCAGTCGCGGCAGAAGCACCGCCTTATGAATATATTGATGCTGTGGGTCCTGCTGAACCGATTTATTCGTGTGAGATAAACTGGTGGCTACTACGTGCTGTGCGTTGGACTTTACGGACACATGATCCGCAGTTCGTTTATTGTTCCACAACGGATTGGGTGCAGCACAAATATGCACCACAGGATGAGTTGTCTCAACAACACATGGCAGAATTGGACCGCATCATCGGTGAAATCGTAGATGACGATCCTAACCGAGAGATATACATTACTGCTGATCACGGGATGATGGACAAATCAGTTGCGCTTGACCCTGGGCGTGTTTTAACGCAGCACGGTATTCCTGCAACCTCCATTCCTATAATAAAAGATCGGTATGTAGTGCATCACGGCAACTTAGGCGGTGCAGCGTACGTTTTCCTTGAAAATAGGATTAAGATTGAACAAGCAGTACAAACACTTCTAAATACAACGGGTATTGAAGAGGTCTATTCTGCTGAAGATGCTGCACGTACATTTCGCCTTCATCCTGATAGGATTGGAGATATTTTTGTATTGGCTGATAAAGACACCGTCTTTGGTGAATTAGATGTGGCGTCTGCGTCTGTTTCTGTGCGTTCACACGGTTCGCGTCACGAAAGTTATGTGCCAATTATTGGATATAACAGTCCATGGTCGGCAACAGATTTTGAATATAATCTTGATATAGGCAAACTATTTTTAAAAAGTTTACAATAAATTGAATTAGAGTATATCTTGTAAATTAGAATTTGTTGGGTTTCGCTTACGCTCTACCCATAGTCGTCAATTTAAGAAGACAAGCGTTCGTAGTCGCGAATTCATTGCCAAACGCGCGTTTGGAATTTGGCACTTCGGACATGCTGTAGGAGCGAGCTTCGCTCGCGACATCGGGTGAAGCTCGCTCCTACAAGAAGAAAATCGGGCACTAAATTGACGCATAAGGGTTTCGCTTATGCTCTGCCCAACCTATAATTTAAGAAAGGAAATATTGATGGCAAAAGAACAAACTAATGGTTGGAAATCCCTCTTTGATGGTGAAACGTTAACCGGTTGGGGAGCCACCGGTAAAGCCGAAGGTTGGGTTGTTGATGACGGTTCTATTCTATGTACCGTTAAAGGTGGTCAGATGCTCTATTCAGAAGAACAATTTGACAATTTTGTTTTGTCGTTAGAGTATATGAGTGAACCAAAAGTAAATAGCGGTGTTTTTATTCGTTGGGAAGATTTGCAACGTCCCGTCCAGACAGGACTTGAGATCCAGATTTTAGATACACACGGCAAAGAACCTGCTACAAAACACTGTTGCGGTGCACTTTACGATGCCTTGGAGCCAACTCGCAACGTTTGTAAACCTGCGGGCGAATGGAATGAGATGATAATCACTTGTGATGGTAGTCTCATTGTAGTTGAGATGAACGGTGAAGAGATTGTCCGTGCCGATTTGGATCTGTGGGATACACCTCACAAGAACCCTGATGGCAGCAGGAACAAATTCGGTATTGCGCTCAAGGATTTTCCGCGCAAAGGACATATCGGTCTTCAAGACCATGGCGGAAAACTCTGGTTCCGGAATATTAAGGTCAAGTCTTTGTAAAAACCCTCAAGGAGTGCTTTATAGTAAAATTCGAAAATATGTTCACATTTTTATGAACAATAATCCCACACGCTTTCGCTGGCGAGGTTTCTTAACCTCGCCAATGTCCAGGTAATTATGGTTTTACTATATTTAGGAGACTCATTTCTGTGCCTATTGTTAACTCGGCTTTTTAAGGGTTGGGTCTCCTAATCTCCTTGTGATACGGTTTCCGTTGGGGGCTTGAATTCTGTTAAATCCCACAGTAAAATTGTTCCGTCCCAACTTCCACTTGCAAGGGTTGTGCCATCTGGTGAAAAAACTAACGAATTGACACCGTGATAATTATAATGTCCGTATAACACCTTTTTCAATTTACCAGTATGTGCATTCCATAAATGAATAAATCCGTTACCACTACCACTTGCCAACATCATACCATCTGGTGAATAAGCGACTGTATGTGCCTGATATCCAATTTGATTGTGCGTGAGTGCAGATTTGATTTTCCCCCTCTCCAAATCCCACAAATTAATATCATCGTGATCGCCCGCACTGGCTAACGTCGTTCCATCTGGTGAAAACACCACTCTATATGCGGAACGCGTATTATCAGAGAGCGTGCGTTTATGCTCGCCTGTAGACGCATCCCACAAAAAAATATTGGTATCGCTTCCACTGGCTAATGTTTTACCATCAGGTGAATAGGCTACCGACCACACATATTTAGTATGTCCAGTAAGAATTTTTTTTCGTGTTCCTGTCATTACATCCCACAATACAATCGTATTTTCTGGTCCTGAGGTAGCTAATGTCTTTCCATCAGAGGAATACGCAATTGAGCGGACAATATGATGCGGCATATCAAGTTTAAATTTCTGTTTTTGCTTTCCATTAGAAATATCCCATAATAGAACTGTGTTATATTCACTATCAGCGGCTATTGATTTCCCATCTGGTGAATAGGCTATTATTTCAACAATAGAACCCAGTCCATTCAATTTTAATCTTTGTGTGCCTGAATCAACATCCCAAAGACGGATCATGCTGTCACTCCCACCAGAAGCCAGTGTCTTGCCATCAGGGGAATATGCCAAAGTTCTGATATCACCAGAATGCTCAAAAGTATGTTTAAGTTTTCCACTTACTACATCCCAAACGCAAACCATGTTGTGTTCATCTAATCCTGTTAGCGTCTTACCGTCAGGGGAGTATCGTAGTGAAGTGACTCCCCCCAATGGTCCATTGAGTGACCGCAACGGTCTACCCGATACTGCATTCCACAAACTAATAGTGTTGATATAACCATCACACGCAATTGTTTTGCCATCTGGTGAAAATACAAATGGTGGATACCCCAAAAGTTTATGTTTAAGTTTTCCACTTAACACATCCCATAAGTCAATCAGTTCATCTGATTCAACAGCCAGTGTCTTACCATCCGGAGAATACGTAATTAAATGAACATATTTGTCATAAGTGAGTGTGTGCTTAAGATTACCAGTTTCTGCATCCCACAATAGGATATCGATTTTACTTGAACCGGGCGACCAACCATCTGGCTTACTCATACTTGCTATGGTTTTTCCATCTGGAGCATATATGATTGATTCAACCTGATGCTTGTGTCCGGTTAAAGTTTTCTTGTGTTTTGAGGATGTCACATCCCATAAATGAATATCATTTTTCTCACCTAATCTACCTGCAGAATAAGCAATTGTAGTATCATCTGGAGAATATGCGAAAGAATAACTATCCCTTGTGCCTTCAATTGTGTGTTTATTCTCACCTGTCACAGCATCCCACAATTGTACACTACCACCATGTCCCCAACTTGCAAGTGTGTCCCCGTCCTGTGAATACACAAACACCCTACGCCCAGAACCTGAATGGTAAGAATTCAAAGAAATCGTATGTAAATATTTACCGGTTACTGCATCAAGTGAATAAATCTCACGAGAATTTCTCCCCGCAAGGATTCTACCATCTGGGGAATATAAAATTTGCTCGCTTGAGGACACAGGTCCTGTAAACAAGGCGCGTTCGTCCCCTGTGTGTACATCATATATCCAAATGCCTATAGTGCTTGCGACTGCTAAATGTTTGCCATCTGGTGAGTACGCCATATCTTTTACTAAACCTTTACCAAGACGTGCTGAAGCTCCCTTAGGTAAATCCCACTGAGATATATTTTGAGATTTTTTATCTCCGAATTTTAGTTCTCTAAGCTGCTTAACATTAGAAATATCCCATAATAAAATTGTACCGTCATCACTTGTGCTTGCGAGTTTGTTGCCATCAGGAGAGTACGCTACTAAAGTCACACTGTTCGAATGTCCATAAAGCGTTTGCAGACGTTGTCCTGCCTCCGCATTCCACACACGAATGACATTATCATCACCGGCGCTTGCAAGCATACTACCATCCGGTGAATAAGCAACTGAAGTAACCTTACCTGAATGTGTTGAAAATTTTTGTCGTAGCGTTCCAGTTTCAGTATTCCAAAGATAGATTACATCGCTACTTGTCCCTGCGACCGTCTTGCCATCTGGAGAAAATGAAATGGAATTTATGCCATCCCTCCCGTTTTTTATTTGTTGTATGTTAATTGTTCGGATAAGTTGTTGTTTTGGAACATCCCATATATTTATTTTTGAATACACCTCACTTGTAATCAGACTATCATTCGAGGAATACCCTAAGTAAATGGATGGATATTCCTGCTTTGCAAACGTTTGTCGGTACCCTTCACGTTCAAGGTCCCAGAAGTGGATCTTACCATCCCTACTTTCACCTACAAGTGTCTTCCCATCGGGAGAATACGCTAACGAAGTGATAGTATTTGAGCGTCGACCGTGATCAAAAAGTTGTTCTTCATTAATTTTTGCATCAAAAGTTAATTTGGGCTTGCCACTTTCTGTGTCCCATAAACGGACGGTATTCTTCATATCTGCAGTGGCAAGTGTAGTTCCATCGGGAGAATAAACCAACGGCACATTGATTCTTTCGGTACTGTTCCTCATATTACGTCTTTCAACAGCTTGTAGAATATCTTTGTTATTTGTATGCACAGCAAATGTAAACTTATGTTTAAATGTCCCAGCATCCCATACAAAAATGTTGCCGTTCTTAGTTCGGCTTGCAAGTGTCTTACCGTTTGGCGAATATGCGAGGAAATCAAAGTTATAGGTATGTCCCGTAAAAGTTCGTTTAGGAAATTTGCCCACCGCACCCCACAGACGAATTGTCCCATCTAAACTTGCACTTGCAAAGATTTTTCCATCCCGAGAATATACCAAAGAAACGACCGCATCTGAATGACCAGAAAGAGTGCTTAAGAGATTGGCAGTTTCCCTATTCCATAAACTAATTGAACCGTCCTCACCACCAGTGACAAACTTACTGCCATCTGGTGAAAATGCAAACGAATAAACATATATTTCAGGTCTTTCAGAGAAAAGTTCCAAATTGCCTTTGACTACGTTATACAAACGCATATCTACACCAGACCAATTGGCAAATGTCTTACCATCAAGTGAGTATGAACTTAATTTATTAGCATTCGGTAGCAGTAATTTGAAATTTCTTGATTTTCTATACCCTAAGATACTCCATTGCTTCTCACCATTTGTTAAATCCCATGATTCTATTTCGCCGTTTTTACTTAAACTCGTAAGTGTTTTTCCATCAGGTGAATACATCACGTTAATTATGCCAACATTCTCACTTTTATAGAGTATTTTATCGCTCCAGTTTTCAACGTTCCAAACTCTAATTCCATCATCACCTCCACTTACAATGGTCTCTCCATCTTGCGAAAACGCTACAGAATTAACCTTACCCGTATGCCTTCCAAGTGTCTTAATATGCTTTCGGTTTTCTACATCCCAAATTCGAATCGTCCAATCATTACTTCCACTTGCGAGGATTTTCCCATCTGGAGAATAGGCAACCGAATTGACCAATTCCATACCTCCTTTTAGGAATGCTTCCTCTGTGCCAGTGCGGACATTATAGAGCCATACACCGATAGAACATGCCACAGCCAGCTGATTCCCATCAGGTGAAAACGCCATATCCGTCACCCACCCTTTACCGAGGCGTGCTATGGTACCTTCTGGCAGACCCCATTGACTGTAGTCTTGTGCTAAACAGTTCTGAAAAATTAAAAAAGAAACTAACAACAGACTTATTATGATTAAGGTTCTCTTCTTCATCAGATGTTTCCTCATGGGACATAAAAAATGGAATAGGGTGAAAGTTCACTTACAAAAACAAGCCGCAAAGAACATTTTTGAGTTTAGCACACATTTAGATAGAATTCAATTGATTTCAGTTTTTGATATGTCCCTAACAATCTTTTTATGGTAAATTGACCAGAATTGTGATATACTATTTACATCATGTCAACCGAACTTCAAAACATACGCAACTTCTGTATTTTAGGACATATAGACCACGGAAAAAGCACACTCAGTGACCGACTCTTAGAGCGGACGAACACGCTTGCCGAAAGAGAGATGCGGGAACAGGTGCTTGATTTGATGGACCTCGAACGGGAACGGGGTATCACGATCAAAGCCACCGCAGTTAAACTGAAATATCGTGCGGAAGATGAGAACCTATACGAACTCAACTTGATTGATACCCCTGGACATGTTGATTTTACTTATGAGGTATCACGAAGCCTCGCTGCATGTGAAGGTGCGATTTTAATTGTTGATGCCGCGCAAGGCGTTGAAGCGCAAACCTTGGCAAACGCGTATCTCGCAATTGAAAATGAACTTGAGATTATCCCCGTTATTAATAAGATTGATTTGCCAGCTGCGCAACCTGATGAAGTCAAACGGCAAATTGAAGAGGTAGTCGGCATCCCTGCTGCTGATGCGCTCCTTGTAAGTGCAAAAGCTGGTATCGGAATTCCCGCTATATTAGAGGCGATTGTCAACCGAATCCCTGCCCCTGTCGGCGAATCTGATGCACCTCTAAAAGCACTTGTGCTTGATTCAGTTTACAATAACTATCGCGGTGTGATTATGTACACCCGTATTTTCGATGGGAGTGTTGCACCGGGAGATAAAATACAACTGATGCAGACGAAACGCTCTTATGAAATCGAAGAGGTCGGCATTTTTACGCCTCAGATGCAACCGACAACCGAACTCCTAACGGGTGCAGTCGGATATATCATCGCTGGGATTCGCGAAATAGACCACGCGAAGATTGGTGATACAATCACACATCATCTGCACCCTACAGCGGAACCGCTCCCCGGATACCAAGAGATAAAACCGCTCGTATTTAGTGGACTCTATCCAGAAGATTCCAATCAATTTCATGCACTACGAGAGGCGTTAGAAAAACTCCGCCTCAATGATGCTTCTTTCACTTATGAACCGGAAACTTCCGTTGCCCTCGGTTTTGGATTTCGGTGCGGATTTTTAGGTTTACTTCACATGGAAATTATCCATGAACGTCTTGAGCGTGAATTTGAACTTTCGCTTGTTCGCACTGCGCCCAGCGTGATGTATCGTGTTTTTCTAAAATCAGGTGAGCATGTGTTAGTAGACAATCCCGCCCATCTCCCTGAAATTCAGCATATAGAACGAATAGAGGAACCTTACGTCAATATAGATATAATTGTGCCACGAGAGTATATCGGAAATGCGATGGAACTTTGTCAGAAGCGGCGGGGTATATATAAACGGATGAATCAACTTGATGCTGTTCGTGCGCAGCTGCTTTATGAGTTACCGCTTAGTGAAATGTTGGTGGACTTTTATCCGAAGCTTAAATCGATCACTCGCGGGTACGGTTCGCTGGAATATGATATAGGAGAATATAAAACAGAGAATCTTGCAAAGTTAGACGTGCTACTCAACGGTAAACCTGTAGACGCGCTTTCAACTATTTTACCACGCGAGGTGGCTGAGGAACGGGGGAAAATCTTAGTTCGTAAATTAACAGAGTTGATTCCCCGTCAGATGTTTGAGATTCCTGTTCAGGCAGCGATAGGTAACAAGATCGTAGCACGTGATACAGTCAGAGCACTTCGGAAAAATGTTACAGCCAAATGTTATGGCGGTGATATAACTCGAAAACGTAAATTGTTGGAAAGACAAAAGCAAGGTAAAAAACGACTCAAACAGATTGGCAGCGTTGATGTCCCGCAAGAAGCGTTTACAGCAATGCTGGCAACGGATGAATAATAAGAGATTACGGTAGAGTATACTTATCTGCAGGAGGAAAAACATGAAACAATTAAGAAGGTCCTTCAATTTTACACTCATTGTATGTTTCTCTCTTTTTAGTCCACTTACTTCTGCAGCTACGATTCATGTTCCTGCAGAACAACCGACAATTCAATCAGGTATTGATATAGCACAAAATGGTGATACTGTTTTGGTTGATGATGGTATCTACAGAGGCGAAGGAAACGTAAACCTTGATTTTAAGGGGAAAAGGATAACAGTAAAATCTCGTAATGGTGCTGAGGCAACGATTATTGACTGTGAGAAAAAGTTTGAAACCAGAGGATTTATCTTCCAAAATGAAGAAACTGACGCATCAGTGTTAGATGGGTTTACAATCACAAATGGGAACCAAAAATTTGGTGGTGGAATCTACCTTAATACTTCCTCACCAATAATTAAAAATTGTGTAATTGACAGCAACCAATCTATACCCGGTGGTGGCGGTGGAATTGATTGTAATCATTCCGATCCAATCATAACCGACTGCAGAATTACACGCAATTTTGGTGGCGGTATTTTCATAATAGGAAATTCCGAACATAAAGGGGTTATTTTGAAAGAACCCCTAACACAACCTACCCTTAAAAATTGCACGATTGCTGAGAACACAGGTAATGGAATATACTGTATGACGGATGTAAATCCTATTATTGATAATTGTGTTGTTTCTCACAACAGTGCTCGCGGTATTTATTACGCTTATGCCCCACTCGCAAACAATCCTATCACCAATTGTCGTATCGAACATAATGCTGGTAGCGGCTTAGAAGCTTGGATGAATTCTGTTTTGAAAATTGAGAATTCAATCATAGTACGAAATACAGCTAGAAGTGGTGGCGGAATTTCTTGTAGTTATGACTCAGAGATTTGGGTTTCTGACTGTTTAATTGCACATAATCGTGCAAAATATTTTGGTGGAGGGATTCTGGCTACAGCGATATTAGGAGGGGTAAACATCAAGCATTGTACAATTACGGAAAACACGGCAGGCACTGCAGGTGGTGGGATTTATGCTATTGTCCACAGAGATCCTTTTATGCCAAGAAATCGTTTTAACTTAACCGATTCAATAGTTTGGGGAAATTCTGCTAACGGGCGGCATGCTGAAGTTTACGTTCGAGGTTCAGGTATAGTCATCAAATCATGTGATATTGGTCAAGGACTTGCTGGAATTGAAGCTGCGTTTGGGGGACAGGTTGCGGATGGGGACAAGTTTATTTATGAGGACAACATAGATGCTGATCCTCTGTTTGTAGATGCTGACTCTGGTAATTTTCGCCTTAGGGCTAATAGTCCGGCTGCAGCAATGGGTGTCCGTGAACAAGCTTTTCAGACGGGTCCATTCGCAGTATCACAACATGGGAAACAATTGGTAAAATGGGCAGATTTAAAACGCAGATAACTTCCCATTACAAACTTTTATATCAAAAACAGTGGTAGCATACCTAAAACTTTTAAGTCGAAACTTGTGTGATTGTGAGCGTGTTTTATACACTTGGACATAGTTTATCTCGTAGTTTTAGTAGCAAAACAGCAGAGTTCATCAGCCCTTATGGAGGACAAACATGATACAAATTAGGATGCCCCTCAATTTAACGCTCATTGTATGTATTTTTCTTATAAGTCCACTTACTTATGCAGCTACGATTAACGTTCCTGCAGAACAACCCACAATTCAAGATGGCATTGATATTGCACAAAATGGTGACACAGTTTTGGTAGATAATGGTATCTACAGAGGCGAAGGAAACGTGAACATTGATTTTAAGGGAAAACGGATTACCCTTAAATCGAAAAATGGCGCAGATGCAACAGTTATAGACTGTGAAAAACTACATGAAACCAGAGGTTTTTATTTTTACAATGGGGAGACAAACGAATCGGTATTAGATGGATTTACTATTACCAACGGATTACATGACTCTGGTGGAGCAATCGCTCTTATTTCTGCTTCACCTACGATTAAAAATTGTGTGATTAAGGATAATCTGACATCTGGGATTAATTGTATCAATTCCGATCTAATCATATTAGACAGTATAATCTCACATAATATTGGTATAGGTGTAGCCATTAGTGGAATTGACGTCCTTAATAGTGATATTCGGGATGGATTTATTCAGGACGGTATTAATATGGAAGAAACCTTTATTAAGAGACCGACTATAAAGAGTTGTACAGTTTCTAACAATACTGGTATCGGGATTTCCTGCCTGGACGATGGTGCAACTATAGTTAATTGCACTGTTTCGAAAAACGGTGGACGAGGTATAAGTGTCATTTCTTTTACTTCAGCGGAAATATCAGATAGCCGAATTACCCAGAATTCTGGCGGTGGCTTAAAATGTTATGAATATTCCAGAATAAAAATTAAAAATTCGATCATAGCTAAGAATACAGCGGAAGAAGGTGGTGGTATATTCTGCAGTGCAACTTCGTCATTATATGCCACGGATTGTGTAATTGCAAACAATACCGCTTTGAAGGATGGTGGAGGGATTTGGGATCTTACAAGATTTGGAGAGGCATTTGTTAAGCATTGTACAATTACACAAAACTCTGCAGGAAATAGAGGTGGGGGTGTTTATGTAAACGACAGAGGCAGTTTAGACCTAATCAATTCGATCGTATGGGACAATACATCTGATGGAACACATGCTGAAGTATTGGCATGGGGGATTATAACCATTAAGTCGTGTAATATTAAAGATGGACTTGATGGAATTGAACGTGAGCCTGATGGGAGATTATTTAGATATGAGGATAACATTGATGAAGACCCTCTGTTTGTAAATGCAAAGGCAGGTGATTTTACACTTCAGCCAAATAGTCCGGCCGAAGGAATGGGTGTCCGTGACCCAGAAGATCAGGAACCACTCGAAACGGAACCAATTGAGCAAGAACAGAATAATCAGCAAGAAAATAAAGAGGAAGACCCCCTCTCTGTATCACAACACGGAAAACGGGTGATAAGATGGGCAGATTTAAAACGCAAATAACTTCTACTTCAACCTTTAAAAATGAACTTATTCATCGGAGGGTATCGGAGTTCCCTCGGACAACTTAAATTTGTTCTAATCGTATCGGCAAACGCATCCGTTAAGAATTTCAAAATCTATAGTGAAACCTAAAAATAATTAGACACTTTCCTCCCACGGTAGGCGAGGTTTCCTAACCTCGCTGGTGCGCGACGTGTCCGATTAATTCTAAAGTCTACTATAATTCAAAAAATAAATTATCTAAGTATGAAAGGGGATACCGTGTAATTATAGCGGTTTCAAAATCATGAGTACTGATGTTCAATTATCAAAATGGCAGAAATTTAGAAAAACAGTCATCTGGGAATATACCCAGGTTATTGTAGTCGCACTCATTCTTGTTTTTGGGTTTATACGTCCGTTCGTCGTAGAAGCCTTTAAAATTCCATCCGGTTCAATGGAGGATACGCTCCTTGTAGGAGATCGGATTCTGGTATGTAAGTTTATCTACGGGTTTAAGATTCCTGGTACAGATATTAGAGTTTTTGATTTTCATAAACCTGCACGGGGGGATGTATTTGTATTTATTCCACCGCATGAGTCCAAAAGGAATTTCATTAAGCGTATTGTTGCTGTAGAAGGCGATACTGTTCATACAGAGGGCAAAACGTTGTATGTGAACGGTAAAGCGGTTGATGATAGAGGGTACACCAAGCACGTGGGGGGGCGTTTTTTGAGGCGTGATTTTCCACCCTTCCGGCAAACGCAAGAATATATGAAGGGAAATGGATTGTACGATGATTACACCAAAACAGACAGCGAATTTAAGCGCAGATTCCCTGAAGGCAAACCGTTTACTGTGCCAAAGGGACATGTTTTTGCAGTAGGTGATAACCGTGATAGGAGCCAGGACAGTCGCACATGGGGACCTGTTCCTATTGATAGGATCAAGGGGCAAGCCTTTATGGTATACTGGTCCTTCTGTCCCGATAAGGATCCGGAAGTAGCGTGTAAACATGAGAATGTAAAGATATGGGAGGTGTGGAAAATAATTGGGAATATTCGGTTCAATCGAATCGGGAAACTAATCCACTCACAACACGGACTCAACTGATGCATCAAGATAGACGACACCTTATCATCGGCACGGCAGGGCATGTCGACCACGGAAAAACTGCTCTGGTTGGTACGCTCACAGGCATTGAAACAGACCGACTCAAAGAGGAACGGGAACGGGGCTTATCCATTGAGTTAGGGTTTGCTTATTTTGACCTTCCTGACGGTTCACGCGCTGGGATTGTTGATGTGCCTGGGCACGAAAAATTTATCCGTAACATGCTATCTGGTGCTTACGGAATGGATATTGTCCTTTTTGTTGTTGATGCAAAAGAAGGTGTGCAAGAACAGACACTTGAACACTTGGCAATCTTAGATCTGCTCGGTATCTCAAACGGTATACTTGTGATGACGAAATCGGATTTGGCAACTCCTGACGAATTGGCTGAAGCAACAGAAATGACACAGGAAATGCTTGTCGGCACATCGCTTGAGGGAATTCCTTCGGTAAGTGTTTCATCTATCACGGGTGAAGGAATTGACACCTTAAAGCAGATGATCGTTGAACAGGTTAATCTGGCAACGAAGGCGCAAGAACATGACGGAATTCCACGGCTATATGTGGATCGTGTTTTTACTGTTCAAGGGTTTGGAGTTGTTGTTACGGGAACGCTTATCGGTGGTTCGGTACATCGAGATCAGCGGATGGTCATGCTACCGCAAGGAGATGTGGTACGCGTGCGAGGCATACAAGTGCATAACGAACATGCAGATGTTGCTCAGGCGGGGCAAAGAACTGCGCTTAATCTGTCTGGCACCACCGCTCATAATATTCAACGGGGCGATGTGCTATGCCCCATTGAATTCTCACGGGTTACTGATAACATTGATGTATCGTTGCAGGTTTTATCCTCATTTCCAAGGATGCTTGAACATTGGGGGCGTTTCCGTGCTTATCTCGGCACACGTGAACTATTTTGCAGGTTGATTTTATTGGTTGACGAAGCAATTCTCCCAGGGGACAGCGTGCAAGTCCAACTCCGCTTAGAACAGCCGATTTTAACATTTAGAGGCGACCGTATCATTTTGCGTGATTTTTCTGCACAACACACTGTCGGTGGTGGTGAAGTAATTAACCCGTTTGCTCCGAAACATAAACGGTTTACGCAGGAAACTATTACAACCTTGGCACAGTGGGAAGAAGCGGACGACACACAGGTTGTAAATGCCGTCTTAAAAAATAGTCGGACACTGTGTGTTACCGAATCGTTTCTCTATTACTATATGCCGTATTCACAAGCGAAAGTCAGAAATATTTTGGAGACGTTAGCATCCGAAGAAAAAATTGTGCGATGGGATAGATCGGGTAGAACACCACTTGTATCTGATGCTGCGCGTACTGCAGAAGGTACAGAGAAACTCCTAACAGTGTTGTCAGAATTTCACGAAAAAGAGCCTCTCCTCGCCGGGCAGAATGCATCGCAATTAAGCCGTGAACTTGGACTTGACGAAGTAGGATTTGAAAAACTTACGAATCAACTGATAAAAACGAAGCAATTAGTTAAGGATGGGAATCTGCTCCGATTAGCCTCACATGAAATTCAATTTTCTGAAGAGGAGTCCACTGCTAAAGAAACACTTGAAAAACTATTTTTGGATGCGGGAATTAACACACCCGGGCTAAATGAACTCAAGACACTACTTCCTGAATATACGGCACAAATAATTGAGTCCACTTTTTTCGCATTACTAAACCTTGGACAATTTATCAAAGCGGCTGATAATTTCTTTATTCACAAAGAGGTATTTGAAGAGATAAAAGAATTATTAACCAATTATCTCCGTGAAAATGAGACAATAACGGTTGGGGAATTCCGTGAACTGGCTCAAACTTCGCGAAAATATGCTGTGCCTCTCCTGGAATACTGTGACAGTCAAAATGTTACAGTCCGAGATGGAAACGTCCGTAGATTGTCGTTGAGGTAACAAATCATAAGTTATTTTTATGGGGGAGGATAGGGTCTGGTGGCCCTACCGGTCTTCAAAACCGGCTTGTCCATGCAAGTGGATAGGTGGGTTCGATTCCCACCCTCTCCCGCCATTTTATATGGGATTTATGTCCTCACTAATGGAATACAAAATGGTCAAACCCCTTCCGATTCTTAACCCTGATATACCTCAACGAAGACATCCATCATGGATTAAAGCACGTATTCCTGGCGGTGGCAACTACGTTGAACTTAAAAAATTAATGCGTGATCTTGATCTTCACACGGTTTGCGAAGAAGCGCGCTGCCCCAACATTGGTGAATGCTGGAACAGTCGCACTGCTACATTTATGATTTTGGGGGATGTCTGTACACGGCGGTGCATGTTCTGTGCAGTGAAGAAAGGCAAACCTGGTATTGTAGATACAGATGAGCCACGAAGACTCGGAGAAGCAGTCGCCCACTTGCAGCTTAATCATGTTGTTATTACCTCTGTCAACCGTGACGATTTACCCGATGGCGGCGCGGGTGTATTTGCAGATTGTATTGCTGCTGCACGGAAACACCGTCCCAATTGTACCATAGAAGTTCTGATTCCTGACCTTGAAGGCAATTGGGATGCGCTTAAAGTTATTGTGCAAGCAGGCCCAGAGGTGTTGAACCACAATACGGAAACAGTCCAACGCCTTTACCGTCGCGCGCGTCCTTATGCAAATTACCAACAAACACTTTCACTTCTCAAAATCGGCAAAAAACTGAATCCTGAAATGCTTACGAAGTCCGGTCTTATGGTAGGATTAGGTGAAACGGTAATTGAACTCTTGGAAACGATGCAAGACATTCAGGAGACAGGTTGTGATATTCTTACGATTGGGCAATATCTTTCTCCCTCCTCTCGCCACTTGCCAATCCAACGTTACTATACACCAGAGGAATTTGATGAACTCAAAGCGGCAGGCATTGAGATGGGCTTTCGGCATGTAGAGTCGGGGCCATTAGTCCGAAGTTCCTATCACGCAGGTGAACAAGCACAATTATCCGGTTTACTGTAGTTCAGGCTTATAAAACCTTTTACAACGTTGAATGGCTCTGTAGAATAGTTTTTTCTCCGATTTTTTCAATGAATATGATATACTGAATAAAAATAAGATTTTAATGTTTTGAGAGATAACAAAACAACAGCAAGGAAAATAAAACAATGATTCATGTAGTCGTAAATGGTGCATGCGGGCGTATGGGAAGACTGATCACCCAAGGCGTTACACAACAAGATGATATGGAACTTGTCGGGGCAATCGAGTTTCCCGCACATCCAGAAATAGGTAGCGATGTAGGTGTAGTTGCGGGTATAGGTGAAATTGGTGTTCTAATCAGCAGTGAACTCAACGATATAATCGAAAGCGCGGATGTTGTCATTGAATTCTCAAAACCAGATGCCACATTACAGCATCTACGGCAAGTTGTGGATGCGGATAAAGCAATGATAATCGCAACGACTGGATTTAGCACTGAAGAATTAGCTGAAGTTCACGAACTTGCCTCTAAGATTCGGTGTGTGATGGCGCCGAACATGAGCCTTGGCGTTAACGTCATGATTCAAGCATTGGAACTAATTGCGAAAGCACTTGGCGATGACTATGATATTGAAATAATAGAAGCACATCATAACCATAAAGCAGATTCACCCAGTGGTACTGCACTCCGATTGGCAGAGACGGTTGCCAATGCTGTTGAACGTGATTTGGATGAAGTCGGTGTCTATGGTCGTCATGGTATCATTGGACCTCGCCCTAAAAAACAGATAGGCGTTCACGCGATTCGCGGTGGGGATATTGCTGGCGACCACACTGTCATGTTTGCGACTGAAGGTGAAACGTTAAGTGTAGTACACCGGGCACATAGCCCTGAAGCATTTGCAAAAGGTGCTATCCGAGCGGCGAGATGGGTGGTAAATGCCTCCCGAGGATTACACGATGTCAGCGAAGTCCTTTTTGAGAATAATAAATAGATGCGGAAAACGAACACTTTCATGTCTGTTTCTCTTAAATATAATTACAATTTTATGTTTCCTCGGTTGTTCAAACACACCCAAACAGACAAGAGGTGTGTGGAAAACCGTCATGAAAGGAGATTGGAGTGCACATCTACATGATGTCCACTTTATCTCTGAAACGCACGGATGGGCAGTAGGGAATTCGGTAGGCATATTTTCTGGGCATACTGTTGATGGAACAGACCGATCTTATACCGAAGGTGCTGAGAGCATTATCCTTCGGACAGCAGATGGCGGTGAAAATTGGCATAGACAAAATAGCGGAATTTTTGGAAAACCTTTGTGGAAAGTGTATTTTCGCAACGCATCCGAAGGATGGAGTGTCGGGGAAGCCGGTGTTGTTATACACACAACAGACGGCGGAAAGACATGGCAGAAGATTGAAACAGGGACACAAAATAATCTGCATAGCCTCTATTTAGGAAAAGTTATTGGGTGGATAGTTGGTGATTGGGGCACCCTGCTTAAAACAACTGATGGCGGCAAAACATTTCAAAAAATTGATGGAAGTATCTTTGGAGAAAAATCATTAAAAGACATCTATTTTGTTGACAATTCTCACGGTTGGATCATTACCTACAGCACGCCGAATGACAGTGAAAACGCAGGATATATCTATCACACCACGGATGGCGGAAAGACATGGAAAGAACAATTCTCAACAAAACCCGCCCTATTCGGTTTACACTTCGTTGACAAGATGACAGGATGGGTGGTAGGAGATAAACGGAGTCTTTATGTTACAATAGATGGAGGCAAAAACTGGGAGTTTGTCACTGACGGAAGTAACCAACGTCACAAAGAAGAATATGGTCAACCGGATTATCTCGGCAAAGAACCCTTACATACATTTACACTCTACGATGTTGACTTCGTAGACAATCAGCACGGTTGGATTGTAGGAGACTTGGGGGTTATCCTTCGGACTACGACTGGAATCAAGAAAGATGGTAGCAGCGTATGGAAACATCAGCGCGGCGGACCACGTTTTCATAACAGTGCTGACGGTCTCTTATTAGGCGTTGACTTTGTATCTAAAAGACTTGGTTGGGTTGTTGGTGAAAACGGCACGATTTTACACACGCGTAATGGAGGCATTACATGGGAGGCACAATCAAGTCCAACGCACCTACTGTTTGATGTTTGTATCGTTGCGAAGGATAAGGGATATGTTGTCGGCGACCGAGGTGCGATTCTACAAACCAACGATGGCGGAACCAAATGGCAAGCACAGGATAGCCGTACTGCAGAATGCTTCGGTGCTACACATTTTGTGTCTCCACAGAAAGGGTGGGCAGTTGCGGAATCAGGTGTTATTTTACACACGACAAACGGTGGTGCAGTTTGGGAACAACAAACCTCAAATACGACACAAGACCTGCTCGCTGTTTTCTTTATAGACGAACAAACAGGCTGGTGTGTGGGGAGTGCAGGCGAAATTGTACATACTTCCGATGGTGGCAAAACATGGTCTCGGCAACAGAGCGAGGTTCCGTATAACCTATTTGATATTCACTTTACATCAAAACGAGAAGGATGGGTTGTTGGGCTTTTTGGAACACTGCTATATACAATTGATGGCGGTAATCAGTGGCAACTGTCAACCCTAACTCGTCAACTGACGAAATTGGATACAAAATTGGATATAAACGAGAATATCTGGCTACTTGCTGTCTATTTTGTTTCTCCCCAAATAGGGTGGGTTGTTGGTGAAAATGGAACGGTACTCCATACCGATGATGGCGGAAAAAGCTGGTCTCGTCAAGAAAGTCACACCCAAAACTTCCTTTACGATGTGTTTTTTATCTCTAAAAACGAGGGATGGATTGTTGGAAAAGAAGGACTAATCCTACATACTAACGATGGTGGTGAAAACTGGAGACCGCAGCGAACAGATACGCGGACAGATTTGACATCAATCCACATGAGCAGCCCCCACAGTGGTTTAGTAACAGGACAAGGTGGAACAATACTCAAATATGAGGTGATAGAGTCAAAATAAGGATGTGAAAATATGACAGGCGAACAAAAATATCTTTTTGATTTACAAGGCTTCATCGTTTTAAAAGATGTTGTCCCGCAGGCAGTGATTGAATCTTGTAATGCTGTGCTTGATGAATACGAGAATATGGATCCTGGCGATTATCCAGAGCCGTTATGTCTCGGCACAGAACGAACAGAAAGGGAACTCTATATCTCCAATATATTGGAGGCAGATAGCACATTTAACGCGCTCGTTGATATTCCAGAAGTGTTAGATGTCGTTGAAGGCGTGACTGGTGGTCCGTATCGTCTTAATCATACCTACACGATTTATCGGTGGGGAGGCGGTTATACCGGTATGCACATGCACGGAACACCGATTATTCCGAAGTGTCAGTATCACTGCAAAAATGGAGAGATGGTTTCTACATTGACAAAAGCTGTTTTCCCGATGCTTGATTGTGATGTTGAAGATGGCTGTTTCGCGGTAATCCCAGGCGCACATAAGAGCAATTTTCCCAAACCGTGGGGAAGTCATCCCGATGAAAATCCTGTGCTTGCGCCGATACCTGCTAAGGCGGGTGATGCTATCATCTTCACAGAGGCACTCACGCACGGTTCTGTCATTAATGTATCAGGAAAACCACGTAGGACACTTTACTACTGCTACAGCATCGGTTATATGCCGGATTGGGGTGGTCAAGGATTGCATTTTAGTCCTAACATCATGAATCAACTCAACGAAGTACAACAAGCGATTCTTCAACTCAAATAAAATTTGCCCACTTGGAGGGTAGAAATATATAGGAGAATATAAAATTTTGATTACACTTGCAGAACGGTTACAGAAACTTCCACCATATCTTTTTGTAGATTTACGCCAAAAAATGGCTGCCGCCAAAGAACGCGGCGTTGATGTTATAAGTCTTGGCATCGGCGATCCAGATTTTCCAACCCCTGATCCGGTGGTGGAGACTTTGTGTAACGCAATTCGAAACCAGTCAGACCCTGATAGACATCGTTACGGTTGCGACAGTCCCGTTGCCGAATTTCCTGAAGCAGTCCGAGAATTTTACCAACATCGCTATGGCGTTTCCTTATCCGAAGATCAGATCGTAACAACGCTTGGTAGCAAAGATGCAATCGTCAAATTGGCGTTAGGCATATTGAATCCTGGTGATGTTGGAATCGCAGCGAGTCCTGGCTATCCGACTTACAACATCGGACACGTGTTTGCCAGTGCAACCACATACTATGCCCCGCTTTTACGAGAAAACGATTTTTATGTTAACTTTGATGCAATTCCAGACGAAGTGAAACGTCTTGCAAAAGTGCTTTGGATTAACTATCCAAACAACCCTACCACAGCGACCGCCGATTTGGACTTTTTTAAACGTGCTGTTGAATTTGGACGTCAAAATAGTATTCTCATTGCACACGACAACGCTTATAGTGAAAATACCTACGACGGTTATCGATCTCCAAGTATTCTACAAGTGGATGGTGCTGACGAAGTCGCAGTTGAATTCTTTTCCTTAAGCAAAGCATTTAATATGACAGGATGGCGTTTGGGATTTGTTGTCGGTAATCCAACTGCAGTTGAAGCAGTAAAAAAAGTGAAAGATAATATTGACAACGGTTCGTTACGTGCTTTACAATTCTCTGGAGCAAAAGCGCTTTCAATCGCTGATGAAATTACACCTAAATTGAATGAAATTTACCAAAAACGTAGAGATATGGTGGTTGATGAGCTGACACAAAGCGGCTGGGCACTTGAAAAACCGAAAGCCACAATGTATGTTTGGGCACCTGTGCCGGAACGTTTTAACGGTTCAAGTCGTGCATTTGCGACTGCACTTCTTGAGGAAGCGGGTGTTGTTATTACACCAGGACTTGGATATGGACAATGGAGCGAAGGCTATTTCCGAATTTCGCTTACGTATCCAAATGCGGTAATTGAAGAAGCTATTACGCGAATTAGAGATTTTTCCACTCAATAATTATAAGGTGGTTTATTGTGTATCGTTTGAAAAAAATTGTCTCCCTTTTAATCTTAAGTTTCTGCTTCGGATTTGCTGAACACGCTGCAGCTTATGAGCAGATGCAAACCTATACAGTTGCAGACGGTCTTGTAGGTCCGATAGTCCCTGTAATATTTCAGGATAGCCGGGGTGTACTTTGGTTCGGTTCTGATCGGGGAGGTGTAAGCCATTTTGACGGTAACACTTTTGTTTCTTACTCTGGCGATTCTAAGGCTTTCCGTGGCAAAACAGAAAACATCGTTGAAGATAAGTGGGGACATATCTGGTTTCTAAGCAAACACCCAGCGGAAGGCACAGGTGTTGTTAGTAGATATACAAGAAATACTTCCGAAGATCAAAAAGAACCAGAATTTAAACATATTGCTGATGGCACTTGTCTCGCA
The DNA here is from genome assembly GCA_028824125.1 of Candidatus Poribacteria bacterium. GTDB lineage: Bacteria > Poribacteria > WGA-4E > WGA-4E > WGA-3G > MSPOR6. The sequence goes on along the minus strand of JAPPES010000158.1, from coordinate 57,782 downwards.
GTTGATAATGAAGGAAATATTTGGGTAGGTGGAAATAATACTGTAACGCGATTTACAGTAATAAGTAGCCAAGATGTTCCGCAACTTGTTCCATTCAATGTCAGCGGTGCTTCTGTTGCGAAAATAAATGTCATTTTCCAAAGTCGAGATGGCACAATATGGATAGGTGGAAACGATGCTCAAGGAGCACTTATTATGCGTTTCCAAGGGGGTGTTAACGGTTGGGCAACTGCAGCAAACTTACAACGTTTAGATAACCTACCGAACCTTCCAAAAGACCGTGCAATTCAGGTGATTGCCCAAGACACAGATGACAATATCTGGTTCGGTGGACAATCGATCCTTCTTCGTTATGATGGCACACAATTTGAAGATATATTAAAATCTGAACAAACACTTGGTAAATCAGAAAATAGAAAAGTTTCTGTGAAGACTGATAGACGCGGAAGGATATGGTTTAACGATAGCAAACAATTGCGTTGGTGGGATGGTAAAGACCTTCAACGATTGAGAAATATTACCAAGCGAGCAAACCAAGACTTCTTGTACGGTGCTTTTGAAGTTGAAGATGCTTGGGACAGACTCTGGTTTGCCAGTGAAACGGGGGCACATTTATACGAAAACAAATATTTTGAAAAAGAGGCTACAGATAATTTTCAATTGGAATCTTCACTTATTGATTCACCGGAATTAGTCCACAAAGTTTATGGTGTTGACGATGGCCTCGGAAGTGATAACATTCAGACTATTTTTGAAGCGATGGATGGTAAAATCTGGTTCGGTCATGACAACGGTGTGACATCTTATGAACCGCAACCCGCAATCGTTAATCATACAACACGGACGAATTTAGGAAGTAACAGTGTTCGGATGATGTATTCGGACAGCACAGGCGGATTGTGGTTGAGCATTCTCGGTGGTGTTGCCAGATACGATGCAAAAGACGATATACTTCATCAAATTCCATTAACAAACTTTACTGTGCAAACTGGAAGCCTAAAGATTGAGATCACTTTTAATGATCAGCAATTAAATCGACGCCCTGAAATAATCAAAATTTTTGAGGTAAATGGCGACATCTGGTTTCTGGATAAACCTATTCAACATCAAGGTGGTTTTACCTTTTTCAGAATTTTCCGCTATAGGAATGGTGTATTTGAAAAACTTTCTCTCTTTATCGGTGCTGAAATTGGTCCAGGCGGTGAAACAAGCTATAATGATTCAGTGCTTGTATCTTCAGATAATGATCCTTGGGTCGTTTTAGGTGGCTGGTTCTTTCTACCAAGAAGCGATGGATTATATCGGTTCTCACCAAATGGTGAATCAAAAATATCACCTTTTAAAACAACAGAATCTTTACCACCTGCAACCGATGCTATAACAGCTTTTCATACTGATAGCCAGGATCGACTATGGTGTTATTTTGAATCTGGAGAAGTGAAACGGTTTACGAATCTTCGGCGTAGGGGAAGCCAGCCAAAAGTTGAAGTGCTTCCATTAAAATCAGTCATTCCAGTCTTAGGTATTACTGAAGCACAAGTTGTAAAATGGTTTTATAATACTGTGAGTGGGCAGTTAATGTATTGGGAAAATCCTGACATTGGCAGCACGTTAACTGAACTCCCCGGCGCAGCGAGTGGCCCTCCGCTTTGGAGTGTTCAGACTTCTACGCCCGCTCAAAAATCACCAGAATTAATTACGTTTATTTTTCAAGACGGTATTAAGACCTATCAGGGAACAGAATTGAAACATGCTGTCCCTATTGAACTTGACAAAATCAGAAAGGGTCTGACTGCAACGAATGGTGCTCTTTGGTTAGCAACTTCACAAGGTGCAATTCGTTATAATGGCGATGAGGTTACAACTTACACAACAGCGGACGATGGGTTCCTTGTTGATGATTTGCGCGATGTGCACGAAGATCATTGGGGCAACTTATGGTTTGCTACATGGGGTGGCGGCGTTGTCAGATACGATGGCGACTCCTTTCAATCTATTACCACCAAGGACGGTCTTATTCATAACAATGTATCAAGCATTCATGCCTTTAATGAGGGAGAACTGTGGTTTGGCACAGAAGGCGGTGCTACACAGTATCGCGCGAGTCTTGGGGCACTTCCATTTTGTCGTATTGTCTCTGTTGATGCGGGAAAATCTTTCACAGAACTTTTTATGGAAAAATCCGGTAAACGTACCTTTACGGAGATAATCGAACTACTGCCAGCGGGACTCAAAAACCTTACTATCCATTTTCAAGGTGTTAGTCCACTGAGAGATGATGTCGAGTACAAATTTAGGTTAATCGGACTTGATAACAACGCTTGGACAAGTGTTTCGTCTAACACCAACGAAAATAATCAGAAAACATTTAAGGGTGATGTTGTACAATTCTTTCAATCGCAAGAAGTAGGGGAAACCAAGAGTTTGCCGCAAATACGTTATGAAGGTCTAAAATCCGGGAGTTATACCTTTTTAATAAAGGCTTTTCGTGAAGGATGGCCTTACACACAACAACCTGCGGTTTTGAATTTTACTATTGACCAACCTATTTGGACCCGATGGCGGAATTACCTACCCTCCCTAATTCTACTCGCAGCTGCAGGTTCTTTGCTTTTTAGATTGATAGTAAACCGAAGACAAACTGCACAACTGCGTATTGAAATGCGAGAAAAAGAAGAAGCGGAGATGCAACGAATCCGTGCTGAGTTGAACGAAGCACAAAATATCCAAACGGCACTCCTGCCTCCTGAAGCACCGCATACACAAGAATTTGATATCGCGGGGATGTCAATTCCTGCTACACAAGTTGGGGGTGATTTTTTCGACTACTTGACTGTGGCGAACGGTCAAACTGCCATTGCTGTGGCAGACGCGGCAGGAAAAGGTATACGGGGCGCGATGAATGCTGTGCTTACGAATGGAATGTTACATGAAGTTGCCCGATTCAAATCAGATGCTGATGTTATTTTGAGCGATCTCAATGCTGGGTTGGCACCTCGTATGTATGGCCCAAGTTTTATTGCTCTCAACTTAGCAGTCCTGGACGAATCCGAGAAACGTGTTGACTATGCAAACGGTGGACAACCTTACCCTATTCTCAAAAGAGGTTCTGAAATTATTGAAATTGAAAATAGTGACCTTCCCTTGGGAAGTATGAAGCGCGTGCAATACGAATCTATAACATTTGATTTAGATGAGGGAGATGTTCTTATTTTCCATACAGATGGTCTAATTGAGGCTCTCAACGCTAACCACGACATGTACGGAACGGATCGTTTCAAAGAATTGACTGCACAAATTCCTGAAGAATGCAGTGCTGAAGAGGTAATTCAACATATCGTTGAAGATGTTAAAAGTTTTGTGGAGGAGGCAGAACAGTACGATGATTTAACGCTTGTTGTTGTTAAACGGTTATCTGCATCTGCATAGTAGGTGAATGGTTTAACTATCTATGCATTTCTAAAATCAATCACCGTTTGCCGATACTCTTCTGGAACACCGATATCAAATCGCCGTCCTTTCACAACATAACCAGAAAACCCATCTGTCTTTCGTAATTCATCCAAACAAGAGGTGAGTTGAAATTCACCTCGTTCACGGAAGTTGTGCTCAATATTCTGCTCAAGAAACCCAAAAATCTGTGGTTCTATCACGTAGATACCAAAAACAGTAAGAAAACTATCAGCATCCATTCCATCAACATGTAGATGTTCTCTTGCATATTCAGGATCAGGTTTTTCGTAAAACTCTGTTACAGACAACATTGACTGGTTTTCTTGCCATACCCCCGTAACACATCCGAAGTTAGACAGTTCCGTAATTGGTGTTTCTTTTAATCCGACTACACTGTGACCGACTTTTTCATAAGCAGTCAAAACCTGTTTTGCACACGAGTCTGGTTCATCTGAACCGTAGAGATGGTCCCCTAACATTAACAGAAAAGGTTCATTATCGACCCAGTCTCGAGCGCAGTAGACCGCATGTCCAAACCCTTCCTGAACATCTTGTGTGACCAGTGAAATTCGGCTGCCTAATTCTACTAAATAATCGCAATATGCCTTGTTTTCTTTACTTAGTTTGTTGTAGTGTTCAATACGAGGACGTGTTTTAAAGAAGGATTCAAATAACTCAATATCTCCGCGCTGCACAATCAGACATACTTCCTCAATCCCCGCGTTGACAGCCTCTTCAACGATTACCATAATTGCTGGTTTTGCACGTCCGGCATGGTCAATAATAGGAAAGAGTTCCTTTTTTATTGATTTTGAAGCGGGAAAAAGTCTAGTACCAAAACCTGCTGCAGGGATAACAGCCTTACGCACATGCCTGCTTGCTTCAATCACTAATTTAAGACAAGACATCTGTAGGTCTCTTTCAATGATTTCAATGACGCGGCTTTGACTCTCTTCGTCTTTGACAATGAATTGTGCTGATCCATCACCTTGCGACCCGACTCCCTTACCACCCCAAATATATGGTTGAATCGGTTCATAATTTAAGACTTTGTGAAGGACAGGGGCGGTCAATTGCGATGGGCAGGCGGGTATCAGATGTTCATCAAACTCCTGTTGTGCGCGTGTCATCAACTTTCCAACGGCTTCCGCATCGCCCTGGCGAAGTGCATCATAAGCTAAATCGGTGATTTTTTTACTCAAGGGGCCGAGATAGCGCTGCACATTTTCTTGAAGTTCATTTTCGGCAAATGGGTAACAGTGATGTAACTGCTTTAATATTAGTCGTGTATCTTTTCCTGCTCCTAAGTCTACAATTACCATGTACAGATTCGTTGGCACACTAAATTCGCGAACCTCAATATTTTCACCATCAAAACTCATAAGGATAGGGTGTTGATATGCACAACCTTGATCCATTCTCCCGCAACGAGATGGGGTCTTAATCTCACCTTGATAGGCGCATTCCATTTCTCCGCGCGTCGTCATTTTCAAGTCGTATATCCGGTTGAAAGCACGGGCAACCAAAACACAGATAGCTGCACTGGAAGAAAGCCCTTTTTTTACAGGTAAATCCGTTAGATAGTTATCAATTTCTAAGCCTTGAACGCGGTAATTGGTGAGTATCTGATAAGCCACCCCCGCAGCATAACTAAAAAAACTGCCTTTCTCTGCTTCAGCAAGCAACGCTGCCGGCTCCATAGGCAACGTATAAGGACCGTGACGTGTACCATCACTGAGTGTTGTCTTCAGGATGAGGTTTGTAGGGTGTGGTTGTACTTCAGCGTAGACTCCTTGGTTCGTACTCGTGATTAAAGTATAACCTTTCTCAAGCTCGGCGTTGGTTCGCCGATGTCCTCCTGCCCAATCGCTGTGTTCACCAAATAAGCAGATACGTCCTGGCACAAAAAGTTTCATAGTTTGTCCTTATAGTTAAAAAATAAAACAGCTGATCAATGCTTACGCAAATCGATATTGAATTGCCTCGGCTACAGCACAGTAGCCGATTCTACGGTAGATCGCATTAGAATTTGGGTTGCATAAATCGGTGTAGAGGATACAACGGTATCCTTCGTTGCGAATCTGTTTTGAGAGTTTACCAACGCAGGTGGTAGCGTAACCACGGTTTCGGTACTTTTGTGGTGTATAGACGAGTCGCACTTGGACAACACCCGCAACTGCGGTTGTTCGCGCTACCATTGACACAGGTTCTGTATCTTCCCATAGCCAAAGATGACCATCAGATACGAGCCTGTCAACGATGTGTGAAGAAGTAACCCTACGTTTTTGCAATTCTTCCTCGTCAGAAGTGTTTTCCTGTTCCCCAATATCTACGGAAAAACAGGTGACCCAGTCAATGAGTAGTTCTCGATCAGCCAAATCTGCTGGACGGAAATGTCCTCTAACGGTTGAAAATTCCTGTACTTCAGGGACTTCATAAAGACGCAATCCTAAAAAGGGAAACACAGGAGACTTGTTTCGTTCTGCCCATTCTCCGGCGAAGCGTGCCGTAGTTGCAGCATCTCCAGCTACCCCTGGCAACACCACATTCGCGTCTAATATGGCATCAACGACTTTACCAACAATCTCCGACTTCATAGGTGTAATAATTGCACGAGAGTTCAAAGGTGATTGGACAACAACGCCAACTACCCCTCTGCTGTTCGTTGCTACCCAATACCGCCCAGGTTCACGGTCATCAATTCGGGTATGCAAAAGTGATAGCGTGAGATTATGGTGGACTGGTTCTGAACTTAGAAACAAGTTAGCTTCGTTTAACACCCAGCTTGCATCATCACTAAAGAAAACTTCAATTTCCATACGTAGTATTATATAATATAATGCAGCTTAGGTCAACATGACTTAACGTGAGCTCAAGGTTATACCATTTCTATCAATTTTTGTCCATTAGCGGTTGTTAGAAATGAAGCGGCATGTGGCACAAACTGGAAAGTTTATGCTACAAAAAAGAGACATTATATATCAGAAATGGTATTATTTATAGTAACGTGAGTTTGATAATTAAACTGGTAAATAGAGAACCCCTTTGTTATTATGAAGTATACCCTATATTTACAAAGGAGTTCTCTGATGGATATCATAACACTTTTCTGTGAAATTGACGACTTTTTTCTTTTGTATGAACAATATCAAGCACAACACCAGTTGCCAGAAATATCCGGAACCCGCAATAGGCGTGGCAGACCTAGGTGCCTTCATCCGAGTGAAGTCATGACGATACTTGTGCTTTTTCATCATAAGCGGTATAAAAACTTTAAAACCTATTATCAGGATTATGTCTGCTGCCACCTGCGTTGGGCGTTTCCAAACCTTGTGAGTTATAGTCGTTTTGTGCAGCTCTCACAAGAGGTATTGGTTGTGTTGTCTATTTTTTTGAACACCCGTTTCGGCGAGTGTAGTGGGACTTCCTTCATAGAGTCAACACCGCTGCCGGTCTGCCACAATCGTCGGATTTCAGCACATCGTGTCTTCACGGGTTATGCGGAGCGTTCTAAAACCTCTATGGGATGGTTCTATCAAATCAACGCTGAATGCGCGTATGGCATTCAGCGGGTTCAAACTACATCTTGTTATCAACGACCACGGCGAACTTCTGTCAGCTATGGTGGCAGCGGGCAACGTAGATGACAGGCAACCTGTGCCACAGTTATGTCAAGGGCTCTTTGGCAAACTATTTGCCGATAAAGGATATATCATCAAAAGTCTGCGGGAGAGACTCCAAGAAAATGGTGTGACACTCATTTACAGGGTGCGTAAGAATATGCAACCTGAACCTCTGTCCGATGCTGATGCAGCACTTTTACGAAAACGGATGCTCATTGAGTCGGTAAATAAAGAACTCAAAAGCCAGACAGAGGGACAACACACACGGCATAGAAGTCCTGTTAACTTCCAAGTGAACACAGTTGCTGCCTTGATCGCTTATACCTGTCTACAGAAAAAACCTTCACTCAAACATAAAGAACTACAGCAAAAAGACTGTCGGTTGCCAATGATATGTAACTTCTAAAACTATTTATCAAACTCACGTTAATAATATTAAAATAGCGGCATGTCAGTTACTTACAAGCAAAGATGTTGTCGCAAGCACCACAAAAGTGCTTCAGCAGATAGAAGTTTGTGCAGAAATGGAGATACAGATAGCTGCATTTCCTGAGGGTGTCTGTTTGGTTACTGTTGTGATACAGATTATTGGGAACAGATATCGCCGCAAGTATTTATAGTAAAGTCAAAAAATACTTTTACATTTTCTTAAGATTAGCAGCGTTTGTAGTCGCGCAATTCATTGCGCCTCGGACATTTATGGTGTGTTTGAAATCCACATAAGAACAGAATGTAAAAATAATTATGGGTTTCACTATAAAGAAGTAGAAGCAAAGATAGCAGAAGCTGCACGGCGACACAAAATGGCAGTCATTGTCGGTTCTGCGCATCACGATGGCGAAAATTGGCATAACGACTTAGCGATATTTGATCGGCAAGACAGCCTTCAATACCGTTATGGGAAAACTTTCCTCGCTGGTGAGAAGTGGTGTACGAATAATCATGGTAAACTGCCGATTGTGCAGTTAGCGGATGTTGCGTGCTGTTTTATCATTTGCCACGATGTGCGCTATCCGGAATTGGTCAAATTGCCTGCTGCGATGGGGGCACAAATCTGTTTTTTCTGCTCCTGTGAATCAGGGTTACTATCAGAATATAAACTCTCTGCTTACCGTGCGATGCCAATTTCGCGTGCAACGGAAAATGGAATTTATCTTGTGATGGCAAACACACCCGCCAATCCAGATGATATAAGAGCGGCCGGGTCGTCCCATGGAAACTCCAAAATCGTGCATCCGAACGGTAATGTTCTCAAAGAAGCAGGATTTTTCGGAGATGAAATCGTTTCTGCTACAATTGACCTCTCACATGCCACAGGTTCACAGGCGAAACGTACTTACAATGAAAATACGATACTCAGAAAGTGGTTTCGGGAAGGATGTGAGTTTGTGGAAAAGGTATAGAACCGTAATATGCAGCCAAATATCACTTGCGTTTTTATGTTGAGATATTTGTGCTAAAGGTGTAGTATTTCTCTAAGTGTTTTAAGCAAAGTGTTTTAAGCAAGGAGATTGCAACTATGACTGATGAAGAAAAATTTCGTTTTGATTTATCTGGTTTCCTCGTGCGTCCAGCGATTCTGAGCAAGGACGAAGTGGATTCTATTGTTGATCAACTGGATCGGATTAGACATAACCCTGAATCGTTACCCCCAGAACACCGTGCGGTGCCAGGCGGAGCTTCAAGTATTCTTATTGACCATCCCAAAGTAATTGAAGTTTTGCACCAAATCATTGGCCCCGATATCCGAATGGAAAGCACCTTTTTTGTGTGGCGTGAAAAGGGACAAGAACATGGGGGACTCCACGGCGGTGGTCCCCGGCAAGCAGATCCGATCTTTGGATATCGTGTGAATAATGGTAGGATACACGCTGGCATGGTCCGCGTTGTCTTTGAACTTACCGATGTTTCCAAAAATGATGGGGGAACGCATTTTATCGTGGGAAGTCATAAGTCAAACTTCCCGATGCATCCAGATCACATGTCGTTGGAAGAAGGTAAACGGAGTCCGTTTTTAACGACCTACGAATGTCCTGCCGGTAGTGCGATATTTTTTACAGAAAACTTGTGTCATGCGGGGCCCGTGTGGCAACGTGACACCCCACGCATCGCGATTCTAAACGCTTATGCACATCTTGCCACACACTGGCATCGCCTGCGTATTCCACCAGAGGTGTTAAATGGACTTTCAAGAGAAAAGCAGGCATACTTCCGCGAACCGTGGATTGCCGATTTTCGGACAAGTCCTGCTACGCATAACACTATAGAACGTTTTTTGGAAAACGACGAATCACCTATTAACACGAACCATCGTCCATAAAATATGTGCTTTGTCTTTTCGTTTGGTATCCGTAAAATCCTGCTTTTAGAGGGAGATGCACCGAATCGGGACAAAAGCAAATGTCACACTTTCTAACTAAATTTTTTATAATGCTCTTGACGAATTTAATCATATCTATTAAACTATGTATACAATTTATTAATAAGGTAGCATTCGACAAGCAAACAGATATGCTCTTCGGATGCCGGAACTAAAGGAGAATTTAAATGATTTTCAAATCTATAAAGTAATCTGTATCCTCAGCTTATTACTTACAGCTATATTGTATGTAAACACAGCTGATGCCAAACTTGACGAAGCAACAATTGCGGGAATGTGGACATTTGAAGAAGGTAAAGGCGAAGAGGTCAAAGACCTTTCTGGTAATGAGAGCGATGGTGTATTTGTCGGTGCCCTCAAATGGGCAAAAGGCAAATTCGGTGGTGGATTAGAGTTTGACGGAGCGGACACCTGGGTTCAGATCGGAACGAAAGGTGATGCTGATTCCTTAGCAGCTTTGGATTTTAAGGAATCCGAAGGGTTCTCAATCCACGCTTGGGTTTATTCTGAAGTAGAACCAGTTGGCAAATGTGTTATATGGAAAGGACTTGGATGCTCAACATGGTCACAATACCTACTTGGAACAGGTGCACATGAAAACGGGGATGGGAACGTCAATAAAGCATCGTTTCATATCCGTGCCGGAAACGGTGGTGCAAGACAAGAGGTACTCGGAGATGCACTTCCGGCACAAGAGTGGGTTCACCTTGTAGGTGTTTGGGATGGAAAGCAAGCCCATATCTACGTGAACGGTAAACTACAAAACAGTGCAGACGTGGCAGGACCACCATGGGCATCCCCCGAAGCAGTCTATATAGGTGCCGATCCAGGTTGTAATAAACGGTGCCAATGGAATGGTATCATGGATGAGGTCGTTGTTTTCAACGTAGCACTTTCTGAAAATGAAGTTAAATCCCTCGGCAGTGGAATTGAAGGTGCATTAGATGTTGATGCCGCAGGAAAAACAACTACCACTTGGGGAGCACTCAAGCGCCAGAGAAACTAAATGGTCTAATACAACCTAAGTTGCTACGGACAAGATTTCGAGGTGGCGGCCACTGCTTTCTACGAAAAAAACAGGGCATTTCCGCTGATTCTTATGTTTTCTGTTATACATCGGGGTTAGAAACCCCTCGGACAAGAGCATTCGCAATAGGTGGCAACTTGGGTTAATACAGCTAAATTCGAAAGGCGATTATTCCGATCACTGGGTACGGAACACGCCTCTTTCCCGCAACGAAGTTCTTTTTTCAATTATAGCGCAGGATGGTCTGGCAAAACCGATCATTCAGTTGATTATTGAGGAAGCGTTAACGGTTGGCGTGGAAGAGGCGTGTTTAGTTTATCAACCGTCGAAATATCGCAATTAATTTTCTGTTCTTAGGAGGAACATGTTTTGACAAAAGTATATATGAATTACATGCTCATTACATTTGCCATTATCTCACTCAGTTTCGCAATGATGGAGACAGGTGAAGCAAGGTTTGCTGCAAATACAATCCAAGGAATGTGGACCTTTGAAGAGGGTAAAGGTGAAATTGTCAAGGATCTTTCAGGAAATGGTAGTGACGGTGTATTTGTTGGGGATATCAAATGGGTAGATGCCAAATTCGGTGGTGGTATAGAGTTCAGCGGCGTTGAGGCACAAAACTATGTTCGTATCGGGCAGGAAGATGAACCTGCTACTTTGGCAGCCTTGAATTTCAAGGACTCTAAAGGTTTCTCGATCCATGCATGGGTTTTGTCAACTGTCCCACCTAACGGAAAATGTGTGATATGGAAAGGGAAAGGATGTTCAAGTTGGTCACAATATCTACTTGGAACCGGTGCCCATGAAAATGTCGGCGGAAGAATTAACCGAGCTTCGTTTCATTTTCGAACGAGAAGCGCACCCGAGAAATTTGAAGCACTCGGAGAAGAACTTCTCCAAAATGTGTGGGTCCATCTTGTCGGTGTATGGGATGGAGCGAAAATCCATATCTATGTTAACGGTGAACTACAAGGCAGTGCAGATGCAGTAGGACAGCCTTGGGATTCTTTTGAAGCGGTTTACATCGGTGCTGATGCCGGTTGTAATGAACCTAACGGAAGATGTCATTGGGGCGGTATCATTGATGAAATTGTCATCTTTAATGTGCCACTTTCCGAAGAAGAAGTTAAATCACTCGGCAATGGCATTGAAGGTGTTTTTGCAGTTGATGCTATAGGAAAGACAACTACCACTTGGGGTACACTCAAGCGGAAGAGAAGTTAAATGGTCTAATGCAAACAATTCAAAAGGCGATTATTCCGATCGCTGGATACGGAACACGCCTCTTCCCCGCAACGAAAGCTGTACCGAAAGCACTTTTCCCAATTATAGCGCAGGATGGTCTGGCAAAACCGATCATTCAGTTGATTATTGAGGAAGCACTAACGGCTGGCGTGGAAGAGGTGTGTCTCGTTGCACAATCGCACCAAGTCGAACCGATTACCGCCTATTTTTCAGGAGATGTGCCAGACGCTATTCGTGAAAAGTCGGAACTGGCGGTGCAAGCTGATAGGTTGGCAGAAATCGGTGAACGTTTACAATTTGCAATTCAGGCAGAACCGCAAGGGTTCGGACATGCCATCTATTGTGCGAAAGATTTTGCTGCAGGCAAACCTGTTATGATCCTGCTCGGTGACCACCTCTATATTTCAGAGACAGATGTTTCTTGTGCAAAACAGTTAGCAGATGTCTATACGCAAGTCGGCAAATCTGTCACCAGTCTTGATGTATGTGATGAAAGTGAACTTTCTGTGAATGGCATTGTACAAGGGAGTCCCACTCCTGACAATCCAGACCTCTTCAAATTAGCATGCATTGCAGAAAAACCCACAGTAGACTATGCTCGAGAACACATGCGCGTTGAAGGGATATGGGATGCACAGGAAACGCATAAATATCTCTGCCATTTCGGGATTGATCTGCTCACCCCTCTCCTGTTTGATATATTGGATCACAATTATCGCAACAAGATTCTGACGCATGGTGAGATTCAATTGCGCGATGCCATGGCTGAAATGATCCGACAGGAAGGTATGTACGGTTACCGCGTCGCAGGCAAACGTTACGATACTGGCAACCCGCAAGAATTACTAAAAACTGCTTATGCCTTTGGGCTTCACGGACCCTATCAAGATACCTTAATCTAAGACTTGTGCCAGTTGACTAATTGTTTTTATTGTTTTCACGGATTTTAGGTTTTGTGCTATAAACATATCGTCCCTACGGGACTAAACAATGTGTGTATGACGTTTTCTATAAACATATCGTCCCTACGGGACTGAAAAACGTATCAACCATGAGTAATATTTTCAATTGTTCTGCTTATGTGAAACAATGTTGGATAAAAAGTTAGTTAGCAAAACACCTTAATCTAAGGTGTCTCCAACCTCTAATTCAACAATTTCTACATTTTGAGATGCTGTTAATTTTCGGAATTCTTCCGGCGTTCCTGTCAACAGCGGAAATGTACCGTAGTGCATGGGCAAAATTGTTGGCACATTGAGCAATTGGACGGCATAAGCTGCCTCACGCGGTCCCATTGTGAAATGGTCACCGATAGGAAGCAGTGCTAAGTCAGGTTGATATATCTCTCCGATGATTTTCATATCCCCAAACACATTTGTATCCCCAGCATGATATATTTTATAGCCGTTTGCAAATTCAAGCACAAAACCCGCAGGTTCGCCTAAATAGACTATCGTTCCATCTTCTTCTGTGAAACTACTGCTATGATTTGCCGTGACCATCGTTGCTTTTACGCCACCGACTGTAACCGTACCCCCTTTATTCATGCCAATTGTGTTGTCAACACCTTGATTCTCCAACCATTTTGCTATTTCAATCATAGCGACCACTGTGGGAGCGTGTTTTTTTGCAATTGAGGCAGCATCTGCCATGTGATCCCAATGTCCATGCGTTATCAGCATAACGTCAAGGCTATCAAAGGTTTTGAGTTTATCGGGGCAAACAGGGTTGCTATCAACCCAAGGGTCAATTAAGAGGGTTTTTCCGTCTACTTCAATTTTAAAGGTGGCATGTCCGAGCCACGTTAGGCTTATACCGTTGTTAAGTTTCATTTATGTTTCCTAATTATTTATGGTGTATAATAACTGATCTAAATGTATCCTTATAGTAAAATCCACAATTACCTGGACATTGGCGAGGTTAGGAAACCTCGCCAGCGAGAGCTTGTCTGGATTAGAGGCCTTGCGTTACATTCCAAGTAGAATCTCCTTTAATCTTTTAGCAATAATTTCTATTTCTCCCGGCATCAAGGTTTGTCCATTGATAAGTACGCCGTTCGCACCTGCGCCAGCAATATCTATCGAAGGTTCACCTATTTGTAGTTGATGGAGAATTTCATCACGTGTAATACCGAGTTGATCTGCATCAAATCGGATTTCGGTGCGTGGCATCGGTTGCCCCGCTTCAGATGGGAAACTACGATGTACACTAACACCTTGGATATCTTTAAAAACCTCTGTATAAAAAGCAACTTGATCTTCGTAGGATTGCATTAATTGTGCGTGGTCTTGATTCAGATACCACTCAACCGCTGCCAGCAACCCAACCATCTCTTCTTTGCCAACTTTCATACCTCTGCCGATGAAGGGATGGGGCGGTCCATTAAGCGCTATAGCCTCAATCAGCGATTTTTTACCAACGATTAGTCCACTACTTTGCGGACCACATAACCCTTTTCCTCCGCTAAACATTGCCAAATCTGCCCCCATCTCTGTAAAGCTCCATAAGTTTTCTGGCGGTGGCAACTGTGCAGCAGCATCAACTATCAATGGGACACCGTGTTTTTTAGCAATTTCAATACCTTTTTCGTAAGAAACCCAAAGATGTTCTCTGCTGGGATTGGCGAAGTAAAAGATTGCAGCGGTCTTGTCGGTGATAGCGTTTTCAAGTTCGTCAGGTGTTGTGCCGTTTTCGTCACCTATCTCTACGAATGTTACACCGACTTGCCGCACAGCAAAATCGTATCCGACTCTGCCGTGGCGATGCACGATAACTTCGCTTTTCATTGCGTTGTCAAGATGGGGTAATTTTGCACGTTTGCTTGCATCAAGTCCAGTGATACAGGCGGCAGTACTAAGCGTCAGGGCAGCTGCAGCACCGTTAGAGACGTACGCTGCTTCGTTATGGGTAAGTTTTGCTAATTCTTCGCCAACTCGTTTTTGCAGTTCAATGATGTCAACAAAATGCTTTGATGCCTCAACCATTGCATCAACCACTTCGGGTGGCATGATGGAACCACCGAGACGTGTTAGCGTTGCGTTGCCGTTGATAACTGTTCGAATGCCTAAACGTTTGTAAATTGACATTGAGAAGTTTATCCGACTTCCTGGCCGTCCAATTTTCCGACATGCAGATCAATTTCATCGCGTGACTCAATTTTGTCAACTTTGCCGTCTACCATGTGGAAAATCCTGTCTGATACATCAAGCATTTTGTGGTCGTGTGTCGCGGTGATAATGGTCACACCGTTTTCATCATTGAGGCGGCGGAGTAAATCAATGATTTCAAGGCCTGTTTTGGTATCCAAGTTACCTGTCGGTTCATCTGCCAAGACAATGGCGGGGTCGTTAGCGAGAGAACGAGCAATTGCAACACGCTGCTGTTGTCCACCAGAGAGTTCAAGCGGTTTATGTTGGACGCGGTCACCTAATCCCACAAGGGAGAGTAAATCAACCCCTTTTTCCCTACTCTCATCGGCACTCATGCCAGCAAAAATCATCGGGAGCGAGACGTTTTCAAGCGCTGTCATAACGGGGATAAGATTGAACGATTGAAAGATATAACCGATTTTCCGACAACGCAACCACGCTAACTCATAAGCGTCAAGTTGCGCAATGTCTACTTCGTCAATATAGACTCTGCCCTCGGTGGGTTTGTCTAACCCGCCAATCATATTAAAAAGCGTAGATTTTCCAGAGCCAGAGGGACCCATAATAGAGATATATTCGCCGCGTTGAATTTGGAAATTGACACCGCGTAGTGCATCCACAGTCGTTGTCCCCATTTCATACCGTTTAATGAGGTTTCTGACTCGGACGGTGTTCTCTTTCGGAATAAGGCGCTGGAATCGTTCTGGCGTTTCAGCGAGATTCGGTTGTACGCCGCCTATTTCTGCTTGCATATCTGTTTTCTCCTTTTCATTGGCTTTCGGCAGTCAGCCATCGGCTATCGGTTTCCGCTGTAGGAGCGACCTCCTGGTCGCGATTTCTTAACCAAAAAACCCTGAACTTGTTATACTCAATTAACGTGATCCGTCTTGCTAAGTGTGCGGTTAGGAAACCGAACCATAGGTCTCAATTTTAGGATTTTCTAAACATGGAAACCTTCTTCAGTCCCGTAGGGACGCAATGTTTATAGAATTATGTTCAACTCACCTCTTTAGTCCCGTAGGGACGCAATGTTTATGGACTTGTCATTGGTATCCACATATCGTTCCTACGGAACTCAAGAGAAGGATTTATTTCGTTTTTCTATAAACATATCGTCCCTATGGGACTAAAGAAATTACCGAAATATTTATTTAAACTTCAAAAAGTTTGCGCTACAATTGTGTGCAAGTAATTATAGATTTCACTATAAAAGCATCACTTATCCTTTAGATAAAAATCCGAAACGTTTCTGTTGTGCCGGTTTCTGTGTTGCTGCTTCATTCGGTTTAGCTTCAGTCGGAATAGCAAATTGGATAAAATTTCGTTTTCCAAGTTGCTGGACAAAAGTAAAAAGCGAAGTTTCCGCCTCTTTTCGAGTCAATTGATGTTTTTTTTGAAGAGCCTTGATAATCTGTGAAATAGTGTGTTTCCCATCACACATTTGCCATACGTACGCACCCATGCTGTCCAGCACAACGACGCGTTTATCGGGGAGCATAAAGAGTTTACTTGTCAGTTTCACCCAGAATTTGTCTTTTTGCGGAATAACGAGCGATGCCTCACCTTTGTCGTCCATTTCCCACGTTATCAGCTGATTGCGTAACGGGAATGCTTTGAGGACTTTACTTCTATCTACATCGGGTCGTTTTTTTAGTTTAAGTGTGTATAGAATTTTGTTGAGCATATTTTAGTAGTGTCTGGACATACTTTAGATTAATTTGGTATCATTCATTATAATTTTGCCAATCAATTTCGTCAAGTGTCTGTACGGTAGTTGCTTTCTCATAAAGGGCATCAAGATTTGAGATACTATTGATAGAAGAGATTTTTTTAGAAATTTCTTCTGAAATATCCTGGAATCGAAACTCCAGCAGTATAATAACTGCATCCTGTTTCGCTTGTGTTAGTGCTTGTCTTTTGCCCTGTTCAATAATTGACTCAGCTATGGTTTTAATCTCCCTTGATGTGTAGATTAGTGAAGGAGTGTTATCAAATCTTCGTGTTCATCAATCCTAAATTTAGTGGCAATGTATACTCTTTGCAACCTCTTGTGCAAGTTTCTCAGATGTCTCGTGACGTCCGATTGATTGCACTACATAGATACGGTTGGTCCGATGGCAGTGCCAAATAAAAAACGTAAGTCTTACCCGTTTTCGGAGTTTATCAAGTGCCAACAAAGGTGAAAACGGCATACTGTCGTAAAGCCGTGTCTGCTGTCCGACAAAATTTATGTGTTCGTCTCCGTGCTCTTCGTGCGGTGTTACTTCAAACCCATAACCCCGAATCGCTTTTGCGTAGCGTGCCCGAAACCAGGTCTCTAACGGATTCGGTTCTGCCGTAAATTCGTTTAATAGCACCTCCGCAGGCCCGTAACGTTCAACGCTAAGTTTACGACTTTTCCCTCTGGCAAATGTAAACAACAGATATCCGCTAAGAAGTTTTTGCCTTTCTAACTTGTAGTTTTTCGGAACAGCAAGTCTAAGGCCATACGCACTCCAAACGGTGTGCTTTAGGTCTTCTTGGTCCGAAATAGATTGAAAGATGCGAAGCACCGTAGGACGCCAATTCTCTTTAAGCCTCCCCATGACTTGGACAATGGTAATCCGTTTAGTATCAGGACTATGCACAATCAACCCGTTTGCGCGGATGCCTCCTTTCCAGCTGAACCCAAGCACTGTGTGCCCCTTTAAGAAATCCTCATCTTTGATAAGGTCAACGTTCCTACGAAACGATACATTGCCACCACGTTTATAGTTTTTACGGACTAACTTAAAGTATTCGTCAAGTGTTTTGTGTAGGTCGGGTTTCTTCTTCCGTGTTTTTGCCCATTTGAGTTCTAAGCGAGGCATCTCTGCGTCATCTAAACGGAGGTAGCCATTCTTCTCATCACCACTGATGCCGCTGATTTCCCAAGTTGTCGGAATCTCTAACTGAATCCCTGCCCAACCAAAAAGATTCCAGTCCATATCTCTTTTCCACCAGACAAGAACTTTGCCTAAAACGGTTTAACAATAACCGCTTTAGAGACAAGGGCAACTGCAACGGTCCCCATTCCGATCAAACCTACGCCACAAGCAAAGCCAGCCGCCAACACCGGATTGAACATAAACCAACGTTTCAAACCGAACCGCTTAATCATATAGAATCTACCGATGATAGCACCAAGCAACCGTGCAACCATGCTGCCCGGGTCAGCCCCAATTCCACCGATGATACCGTAAAACCACATGGATGGGTATTTAAACACCCAAAGCAGCCCATAGATAGCAAGGCTGGAGGTAAATCCTGCAGCAACATAATCACCCCGAATGGCTTGTATAATCTCACTGTTCCCATCGCGCAGTGATGTTTTCATAAGACATTCATTTGTTGCGTTAATCGGCCACATCATCTGAACAAACGGATATTGCGCGCTCGGTATCGGGGCAATTTGCCAGATAAAGTGCTGCACCACAATTCCACTGATAATCAAGATAGGCATAATCAGTAGTGTCGCAGCAAGGTTTGATGTAAAAGTTGTTCCTGTCAATTCAAGCACGCGCCATCCTTGTGTGCCTGCTCCGTAATCTTCGTCAGGTAGCGGGGCAAACCAGATATCAATCTCCTCGTACCGACTGAGAATAAAGGTGATCTCATGCAAGTAAGGTATTTCAAATAAGTCTCGCCCGAGCACACCGAACGTCCTTGCGGTGATATATGAATTAATCGGCGTATATAAGAACGCGAACCCAAGTAAGAAACTCAGTGGGAAATTTGGTACCATCCAATGGATGAGCCAAACAAATCCGCCCATACCGATAAGCCATAGTATCCCCATAAGCCATAGCGGAAAATCACCACGATTCGGTGGCGTGGCAAGTGAACCACGTTCCCCCGCCTTTTTCTTAGAGCTGCGAAGTTTGAAAAGCATTGGCACAGAGGCTGCCATGCCAACAAGACCGAGGCTAAACGTTTTACCTATGCCGTAACTCCGCCAGAAATCGAGATCGTTGAAAAGTCCAGTTGCACGTACATCAAGCCCAGGTTCCCATTGATGCAATATCTCGTTTCTGTAAAGGATTTGCGGATTGAGAACAAATTGCGATAGCATCGCGGTGACAAACTCCGACATCACCACAGGGAACGGCAAGACAAATCCGAAGAGCATCTGTCCGAAGTCTGTTCGGAGTGCAAAGACCCCTGTCGGCGCGAATCCCTCAATGCTTTGCGTAAAGTCTATCCACGGTATCTTTAGTATTTGTATCGGTTGACTCATCATCACGCCAGTAAGCGCAGGAATACCGATATAGATGAATCCCCATATTAAGCCCGCCATAGACCCGATAGAAAATACTTGCCATCGCCATGTTTCCTGTTTACCGGTCGTCTCTGCTAAAGCAGTTGCCCCTTGTGCAGTAATCGGTGCCATCGGATAGGGAAGTCGTTCAAGGTCGGCAGTAAGTCTAAAGAGAATATACTGACCGCTGACAACACGTAGCGTGCCAAGTAACTTTCCTGCAAGGTAGATACCTATGGGCAACAACCAATCGGGATGCAGCAGACTCCGCGTCAACACTCCTGCCGAATCACCTGCTGGCACGACCCATGCGGGGATTTTATCAGCAATTTCATAAGAGATGGCTTGCGGTGTGTTTACAAAATATGCATACCAAATAAAACTCCGATATTGCATACCGCTGCCGACTGCTGCGCCTGTGAGGCTCAGCAGCATATAGAGTTCTTGACGGCGTGCCGTGGTGAAGGAACGTCGGGCTAATTCGGTAAACAGGATAACTGCAACCCAAGGGGCAGCCGCTGCACCGGATTGACCAGATACATAGCTCAGATAGATGGAACCGGGCATCATGAGCAACCCAACAAAGAGTGCGCCGAAGAACACTTTGCCGGTTAATCCGGATTCAAAGGTTCGGATGCCGCCTTCTATGTCGTAGCGTTGTGCCCACGTTTGCCATTCATCTGCTTGTGAGATTCTCTCTCTCGCCAATTAATGTTCTCCTTTATGTTAGCATTCGGTTTTCAGCTGTCAGCAATCAGTAAGTAACTTTGCTGTCGCGAATTATAGTAGATTTTGAAATTACTTTTACACTCTACGCCAGCGAGGTTAGGAAACCTCGCCTACCGTTCAATGTAAGAGGCGCAATGAATTGCGCGACTACAAACGCATCAAACCTCTAAAGAACTGTCCAAGTAATTTTAGATTTCACTATAATGTGCATGCCACAGATACTAAGAACCGAATACTATTCAATTATCATCTTTCGGTGTATTTTTGTTCTTTCCTTCGCTGAGCTCTTCCCAAAAATGCGCGATGAAAATTCCGATAGTTAATATAAGTGCTGCCAACATCTGCCACTGCCAACGTCCCCCTAAGAACAGAACGCTGACGAACCAGAAGGCAGTCCCAATGATGATGATAACACTTGCTAATTTTTCCATATACAATTCCTTGTTTAGTTAGATTCCATCTCCTTAATCAGCTGGTGCTACGACGGGATCCAATCGTGCAGTGCCTTCCTCCGTATCCGTGCTTTCGGTTCTGCCACGTTCATGGAATTCAGAACGAACATCAACGCTGAAGGTTCGCCATATCAGCAGCTGCTTTCGCAACAGATTAAGAAAACGACGATTAACCCGTTTCCAGGACGCAATCTCCCCGCTTTCGCGGTTCACATCTAACGTGATTTTGTATAGGTCTTCCTCTTCTCCGCCAACGGGCGAGGTAATAAACTGGATAGATTGACTTACGCCCAAATCGTAAGGTGCTAACCAGACCATCATTCCTATCTCGTAAGAATCCTCTTCGGGTTTTGTGCTGAAAGTAACATTGTCCGTATAGAAATCGCTGGCAGATTCATCAGCATGTGCATCAAAATAATCGCGCATAAAGACGTTCAAACCGAGTGCTTCTTCCGCCAAGACGGTAAAAGGCAGATTAAAATGCCACACATCACCTTCAGGTTCAGGCAACTTCCATTTCCGTTCAATATCTGGCACTGCCATGCGCGAGGCTTTAATAGCAGGGTACAGCGTGCTGAGCAGCACCACAATCATCACAATAACCGTTGCTACAACGGTAGACATTGAAGAATAGTTGAGCGTTAAACCAGCAAGCCAACCGAAATGCACCAACGTTGTTGCGATCACTTGTCCCGTCAGGTACCCTAAAACAGCCCCAACAATCGCATATACGCAGGCTTCGGCGAGGAAGAGGAAAGCGATGTGAATAGGAGCAAGTCCCACAGAACTGTAGATACTGATTTCACGCACACGTTCATAAACCGCACCGAGCATCGTATTCAAAACAATCAACGCAGCAATCAGGATTGGCACGAATAGGTTACCCATCCCGCTAAAACTTGTCATACCGATACTGCTATAAAGGTAGGTATCTTTGTCGCGACCGACAAAAAAGTCAAGCGCAATGCGGTTCATCAGTGGTGCCATGATAAGATCAAGTTTATCAATTGCCCCAAGCAGTTCTGGATCATCTTCTTGAGGTTCCATGTTAACTGCAACGCTTCTAAGTGTTCCACCTTGGTTCATGACAACTTCATAAGGTAAAACAGCAATACTATCTGGCGTGAGATGGAGATATTTTTGTAATTCTCCCTCAAGCGTTTCATCGCCTGTGCCACCACGACTTTGTTGCTGTTGCATTAATTGATAGTCGACAGGTGTCATTTCTTCGCCATCGTTATCAGTCAAATCCTTGAATCCTATTCCCAAAACACCGACGACGGTGAAGTCAGCACCGTATACAGAGATTGTGGCTTTCCCCATATCACTTTCGGTTAGTTTGAGGAGATCCGCCATTCCCTTGGGAAGCACAATAGCATAAGGCCATTCAGTTGGCCAATTGGCAGCATCGGCGCGGTTAAACCATTTTCCGTATTGGAGGTAGCGATCAATACCCGTGACTGCGGGCTCTGTCTCACTCATGCCGACAAGCATGTTTGCGGCGAAACGCAACGCTTCACCTGTGAGTGGATGTGTCGGCGGTACCGGATCCTGTGCATTTGGACTCCGTGTCAGTTGTACAAAGGATTGGTCACCTGTTCCTGAAGACTGATACCATGCGCGTGGTGCCACAACATTTCGAACGGCAAGAACTGGTTCCTCGTCAATGTTTGTGATAAACCCATTTTCCTGTAATCCTGCTATTGCTGCTGGTATATCCAGCGGTGTTTGCCCTCGCTTAGCCAGGAGTAGATTTTTCTGTGCCAGAAGTCGTTCTAAATCGTCTACAGTAACTTGCGTCTTCTGCATGTCATTTAGAATTGAGTTAAGGACAGGTTCTTCAAGCGGGCGCCAATACTGGTCTCGGATGAGCAAACCTGTATAACGCGGTGTAACCTGTGGTAAACTGGTTCGGTTCGGACGCATAAATGTCCGTACTGATGTGAACGAAATAACAGTGAACGTAAGGATAACAAGTGTTGCGCAGGTCAGAATGGTCCGCCCTTTCCGTTTCCGCATATTGGAGATACCGAGACTAAATGCCGCAGCACTTGCGCTTAACCTACCGACATCTGCCTTATACACCTTATTGCCTTGTTGACGAATCTTTTCAAGTTGTTCCTCAAATTTCCTAACAATAATACTGATGACAAGCACTGTCAACGCAAGCACAACGAATGCGATTAAGATAATTATAGGTGTTGTTGTTATTTGGAATGCAGGATGAACCTGACTTAAGAAGTAAAAGACGAGGAGGAAAATACCGAAAGTGGCTAAAATCTGTTTGTGGATGTTCGGGAAACCGAATATAAGACGTTCCATAAAGTATGCAAACGGCATCAGAAGTGCAAGATAGAACATAATACCGTTAACGACATCGTTGCCTGTTCTTTTAACATCTGGATACGCGCGTGATTCGTATCCCCATGCAGCGCGCGCCAACTTGAGAGCTTGTTGATAGTCGTTTTGGAAAAGCGCAGTTTCTGCTCGTGAGAGATATTCATTGGCAAATTGATGCAATTTATCAAGACGGTCACTTGAAATACCGAACCGTTTGTAAAGACGAGATCGGTTTTCATCAAGCCACCACATATCACGTACAACCACATAAGGGGTAAGACGGATACTGCCGTTTTCTCGCACAACAAACCCTTCGCCAGTGTAAAGCGTTGGGTTTTTCATACCGCTTTTGGTCGCTTTAATCAGGAGTAGACGTTTACCGATTTGCCCGTACGCCATTCCGATTTTTATACGGCTTTGCGGTTCGCTATAGACAAGTGCGATAGGTTCAGCGGCAGAAACACCTTCCTGTTGCCACGGTTTAGACACGCCGAATTTTTCAGGTGGGCTATCGGACAGCGCATCATATACCTCTAATTCGCGTAAGGTTCGGAGATAGCGTTGGTCAACCAAGTCATAGATAGTTGTGGATACACACGGGAAGGTAACAACTCGACATCCGCGTCGCCGTGTGTTAATCGGCACTTTATTTGGTAGCAATTTCGCACCGTAATTTCCCAAATCGGGTGCATAGACAATATCCCCAGAATCGGGGTCAAGGATGTATGCCTCAACTTCCTGTGCACCACCAAGCCTGCGAGTTGCCCTGCCTTCCATTGCCAAGCCTGCAACTTCAAAATTGCCTTTATTATCTCCCATGGCAAATAGATCACCGCGTACCCCCATCATCGTTTTATGTCTACGACGAAGTGTTACAATCGGGTATGGCACGGGTTTATTTGGTAACGCAGATTCACGTGCATCAAATTCAACCACATCACCGAAAAGGTTACAGTAGAAGTTCCCAACGCGTGCTGCAGTGGGCATCTGTGGGTCCCGTAGTGCCTGTATCAGTAGAGATGCTAATGTTTTCGCTTGTTGATGTAGATTACCATCTTCACGTAGGTCAACACGTTCAATCGTATCAAGTGGTGTGTCGGTAAGGACGCGCGCATCTTCAATCGTTGCAAAGGCGATACCTGTTTTGCCTACAAGCGTTGCAACTTCACTGTCAAAGGCGATTTTCCCCGGAATATAGGTTTTCCAAGTTTTGCCACCACTTGCGGAAATTGCGTTGACAAAGTTGGAACCGCCACCCAATCCGACAATTGAGATTAATGTTTTGATATCCTCTATCTCATCTTCTGTGAATGTATCGGGGTCTTCGTGTCGGAGTCTGAGCATGGCGTCTAACTGTTCGCGCATGCGGATACTGTTTTTTCGGTTTTTCTTTGCGCTACGCACATCGTTGCGAATAAACCGCTCAACTTCCTTGCGGATATAGTCCATATCTTTGAGCATATCTTCAGACGGTTCGCCCCGGTTTCGCCACTGTTCAAACTGCATCCTCATGAGACGACTTACCCCACCTAAACCTGTGAGCTTCCCATAATGTGCGCTGAGAAGAGTTTCAAGCGTTTTCCCTTCAAGGTCAGCTTTATCGGAGATTTGGCTTGCTACTGACCACTGACGTGCCATCACTGCTTGGCGAATTTGATCGTCCGTTGCCCGCCATAATTTTCTAACACGTACTCCGAAATCAGCATCCGCAGCATAGGCAGCAAGTTTATTGCCGATACTCGCGAACTCACGTCGCAACACAAATTCCGGTTGTTGGTCATAAAACCAACCTTTGTTAAATACGCCGAATTGATTCGATTGAGAGGAAAGATCAATACTACAGAAAAGCGATGTATAATACCGATTGAAAAGGTCTTGTAGCGCAACTGCGGCTTCAATCTGTGTGAGCTTGCGATTATATTCTATCTCGCTTATGCGTGACATCTTCTCAACCCTGCTCTGAATGTTTCGGAATCTCGCATTCCTCAAGGTGAGCATATTATCACGGAGAAGCACCTTTGTCTGTGCGTCTATATCCCTTGTTAGTGAAGGGAGTTGCTTGATTAGATTTTCAAGGGCGATCACATCCGAAGCCGCGTTCTGTTTGACTGCCTGCAAGATTTCAGCCTCAACCAGATACGCTGCAACATGTTTGCGTGCCTCTTTTACTTGTTCAACTTCATCATCCGATAGATAACTGTTCAGAATTAATAACTCCTCATCAAGAAACTCACGGGTGAGGGTTTCATGGAAATCAAGAAGATACTGGATGCGCGCCTGTTCTAAACGGGCATTCCGCAGCGCAATTTCAAAAATACCTTGTTTATCGCGTGTCAAATCTTCAATTAGGATGGATGTGGACGAACCGTCTCCGCCTTCGCCTGCAACAGACGCTGAGACTGCTTCGGTCAAACGTTGCCGGAGTTGATCATCAATTCTGTTTATCCGTTCTTGTGATTCTTCAGTTAGATATTGCTTTAATACTTCATCTGGAAGATCATGCTCACGATCACTGCTCAATTTTGTAATGGCATCTTTAATTTGACTTTCAATGGAAGCGGTGTCCTTGAGATTTTCCTTTATTTTTTCCAAAAGGTCTCGCTCTCGTAATATCGCATCTTCCTTGGATTCAGTGGTATTTGCGAGGGTTTTTCGCGCAGCGCGCGCTTTTCTGAGAGTCGGCAAATCTAAATGACGATCAAGGACCTTATCAGGTGTCCACATTAAAGCAAACTTCCGTGAGTCGCTCATCTCCCAATTGGCAAGGGTCTTATTCAACTGTTCAATTTCAGCGGACAATTCTGGCGGCAGATCGTCAGGTGTTGGCACTTCATAATCGGAGCCGTTCTTGACAGGGAACAGATATGATGCATTCGGATGTGTGCCGTATTGATCAGCTATCTCACCTGAGTCAAGCTCTCGCATAAGTCTATCCACTGCCCATGTGTCCAACCGTGCAATGGGCAAAGCAATGGTTTCAATGAGTTCTCGCTGGGAATCCTTACTCGTTTTCAGAGCGGATTTCTGAATCTGCGCAAGCCGTTCAACAATCTGGCGGAGAAAATGCGTAGTTTGCAATGCTTCTTTTTCAAAGCGGACAAGGTTGGCATTTAGTCTCGATTTTTCTTCCTCTGTGAATCCCTGTTTTTCGCGTTTGCGGTTGCGATCTACCTGTCTTTTCTGGCGTTCTGAGAAATCGCGTTGCGCTCTGTGTAACCAATCAATTTGAGACCGTGTTGTAGAGAGCCCCGTCAACGTTGTTGCAAGTGATTTCAGGTCTTCCTTTACACCGTGAACGCCGTGGTAGAAATCTGCATCTAAGTCCACCAAAATACTTCGATCAATGGAAAGCAACAGTTTGCGTCCTAATTCCTCAAATTCGATAATATCATTAGATAATCCGCGCCTCAATCCGTGCAAAGTGGGTGTTCCTGGTGAATCGGTTGCTGAACCAACAATATCTTGTCCAATACCTTCCATAAACGCACGCATGCCAGCTAAGCCTTGGAAATGTGCGTCAACAGCAACAAATAGGACTGAACGACCGGGACGATATTCTGCTTGTCCGAACAAACGTGCAAGTTCCATGAGGACGGCAATCCCACAGGTTGGGTCAGCACCAGGAGCGATTGCTGGAACAACAGACATAGAATCGTAGTACGCGGTAAGGACGACCAATTCATCGCGTAGGACAGGATCACCACCCTCTAAGAAGCCGCGAATGTTTTGACCGACGCGCCGTTCCCAAGTCATTTTACCGCGCAAGCGAACATTGACCTCTTCACCCGTATCAAGGAATCCTTTTAATTGGGCAGCATCTGTATTAGAAATCCAAAATCGGGGAATGTTTGCTGGCACAGTGAGGAATTTGTTTTCTGCTTCACCGCGAATTGTTGTTTCCGGTTCTATAAAAATAACTGCGGATGCCCCAAGCATCGCCGCGTTAATCCATCGGGTGCCAGAGTTAAATTCTGTAAGAACGATTGCGCCTTTCGGGATAAAAATATCAGATTCGCTTGCCGCGATGAATTCACCGGTTTCGTCAATCTGACCGTCTTTATTGTTATCAATGCCGTCTGTGGCATCGCCGGGAATTTCATCAGTCCAACCATCAGCATTATTGTCAATGCCATCTGTTGCCCATCCGAGAATTTCCGATAAAAGCGGAATTTCACCGTATTCATCAATAACGCCATCCTCATTGTTATCAATGCCATCGGAGGCTTTCTGCAGATGTCCGTTGAGTACATCATCGGTTATACTCGCTTTTGTAACGCGATAACGTCTTGCCAGTGAAGCGAGTGTATCACCTTCTTGGAGTCTGTACCAAAAGCCGCCGACTTTACTTCCGTTGAAATCTGAAAGTTGGGCATCGTCTCCGTAAAATAGGGGACCGGTAAGACCGCCAGTCGGGACGAAAACCGTGTTCCCCTCCACAAGAGGTGTGGGTAAATATTGATTGTGTGGATTTTCAGCAATGGCTGTTAGGGAAACCGCATAGTTTTCTGCAATTTCTTCAAGGGTTTCGCCAGCTTCAACGGTATGTTTTACACCATCAGCAAGCAGGGATGTTCGGACAAGGTTTGGCCACAACGGTTTGAGTAGGAATGTGTGTAGCACGCTGCCATCATCGGATAGGATGTCAATAGCACTATTACCGTGATCAACGGGAACTGTGACAGTAAATTCACGACTTTCAACATTCTTCAACCCCATATCAACAAAACGGTCAAAAATATATTTACTGCCGTTTGCCGCTTGCGGATAGCCAGTCACGCGGCTTTCCAGACTTGATAAACGGGCGATATCTTTCCGAATGTTGCGGATAGATATCTCATCCCGAATTTGGATTGCCGCCTCCGACAACCCTAATTTTTTACCGCCTTCTGCTGCATAACCGAATGAAACGCAACCCCAAAAAACTAATAAATAGACTATACTATAATTTCGAATTCTCATATAATTCCCCGATTCGTTCTGTTTCGCTTGTTTTTTAGTGTAACAAATTTCAAAATTATTGTCAATAATAAAATTGGACAATGGGTGTGTAAAGTTTTTGACATGTGTGTTGTCTGAATCGCGGATTAGCGCGGAGCACACGGAGGACGCGGAAGGTGTTTTTGGTGATGACGAGTCGTTTCAGATTGGTTTTATGCACAAACTGGAAGTTTATGCTACAAAAAAGAGACATTATATATCAGAAATGGTATTATATAGTAGGTCGGATAGAGTTTGCGAAACCCATAGCCGTTAATTTAGCGTTGATTTAAAAGTGGCAGGCACGCTCCGCGTGCCGTCCGCTTTACATTTTGGGTGGACGGCACACGGCGTGTGCCTACTACTTTGCATACCGATTTATCGGAGTTGAAACACCTCTCACAAGAAGTTGTGTTTCTTAAATTGACGCCCATGGGTAGAGTTTGCGAAATCCGACAAGGACTGGGCGTGTCGGGTTTCACTGCGTTCTACCCATAGGTGTCCAAAACTTTACACACCATAGGCGTCAATTTAGTGCCAGATTTTCTTGTTGGAGGGCTTTGCAAGCCCGATTTTGTCCGCCTCACCCTATAAAATCGGGGTTACAAACCCCTCCAACAATAGGATATATCCCTAAATTGACACCTATGGTGTCAAAAACTTTACATATCCACAGTTATGGTGTGTAAATGTAAATATTTGTACCAAAAAGGTGTCAATTTAGGATTGCAATAAGAGCAAAATTGTATTCATTATGTGATATTTCTCACTAATAAATTCTGAGTTAGGAACGGAATACTGATAGATTTTATAAAAATAGTGTAAAAAAAGTTTGCATTTAATTAAATTTTATGTTAAACTATATTTCACGCTTTTATTGAATTTCGTTTATTATTTAGAAATTTATGCTTTTTATTTACAAATGAAAGGAATTACTTATGAGTGAAAAAGTTACCTCACGAATAAAAAAACGTCGACGTGAACTAAAAATGACACAAACTGAATTAGCAAAAGAAGCGAATCTAACGCCTGCGGCTATTTCTCAATTTGAGTCGGGTAGCCGAAAACCCTCTTTTAAAACGCTTTCCAATCTGTCTGATGCCCTGAAGGTGTCAACAGATTACCTGCTTGGTAAAAAGGATCTGGGTTTTGAAGACTTATTGGCGGATCCAGCGGTAAGTGTCATGCTGAGGGGAATGATGACACTTACAGAAAAAAATAAAGAAACGCTCGTTGAGATGTATAAATTTCTCAAGGCACAAGAGCAAGCAACATCAAGTGAAAGTTTCGTTGATGCTGAATAACCGTTTGCAATATGCGAAGGGCAGCCCCGCTGCAGCGGCGTGGGGCATCCTTCGCGATCTTAAAGTCCAAGATTTTCCGATAGACCCAAGGCACATCGCGACACAACTCGGTATCGTAATTTGGGAACGTGAACTTCCCGATACTTGTGACGGTTGTCTGATGCGAGTCGGAGATGCGTGGGGTATTCTTGTCAACGCGCGGATCCGATCAGAGTCTCGGCGCAATTTTACCATCGCGCATGAAATCGGTCACTACTTGTTAGAGCGCGATTCCGTCGGTTCTTGTTCACTGGATGAACGCTTAAATGCTGTGATGGCAGAGCAGGATGAGGACACCGAACAGGGAAAGCCAAATAAACAGGCGTATCTACAAAGTGAACAGCGAGCGAATCAATTTGCTGCTGAATTGCTAATGCCTACCCCCATCTTTTCGGCGGATTCATCTTCACATGCACAAGTGGGGTTACCAGCGATTGCTGCGCTTGCTTCACAGTACGGTACGTCTTTAACAAGCACAGGTATTCATTACACAAGGTTGTCCAAATTTGTGTGCGCGATAGTGTTTTCGGAGGAAGGAGTCATTCGTTACTTCGCCTATTCTGATGGGTTTCGCGAAAACAAGGACTGCTATTTGGTGAGCGGACAACCGCTTCATCCGAAGGCATTCGCGTCTCAGTTTAATAATAGGGTAAGCGCTGGTGAGTTAATGGGTGAAGTGCCGCTAAATTACTGGTGCAAACCAAAAGAATCGCGAATGAATGCTGGTAAGTCGGAAAGTGCAAACGGCAAGATTTTTGAACATTCACGGCGAATTCCGAGCACGAAGCAGGTGATAACTTTTCTCTATCTTCCTTGCTGATTAACCTAAGTTGCCATATAGTAGCACAATCTGTATGAAGATAAAAAAATGGGTAATTTGGTGAGGTTAGGAAACCTCACCAGCAGAGATGTACACCTGCTGCTGGCGAGGTTTCCTAACCTTGCCAAAGGACCGAAATATTTATTTAAACTTCATTTAGATTGTGCCTGTGAGAACGCAATCTAACAGATTGCGCTACAGAAGTGTCCTATTTACTATAGACATAGATGATACTTTCTCTAATTGACTGAGCAATATGTGGGTGTCTAATACTTTGGAGTGCATTTTCAGTGAGAAGGTCCACCGGTTTCCCAAGAATTTCTTCAAGATAGTCCGCAAGTTCCATGAACTTAAAACCTATAGGGCGGTCAAATTCAACAATGATGTCAACGTCACTTGTTGATTCGGTAGATGTCCCTTTTGCATAAGACCCGAACAAACCTATCTTCTTAACGCCGTATTCTGAGGCAAGATATTCTGATTTTTCCGACAGAATCTCTGTGATTTTCTCGCTGGTTAACATCATCCGTTTTCCCTTAGGTGTTCAAAAAACGCTTCTGCTGTCAGAATTTGCACGTCTAATTCAACCGCCTTATCATATTTGGAACCTGCGCCTTCGCCAGCAATGAGATAATCAGTCTTTCCTGTTACGCTTGATGTAACTTTTCCGCCGCGTGCCTTAATCTGTGTTGACGCCTCTGTGCGCGTCATATCTGTCAAGCTGCCCGTAACAACAAATATTTTGCCACTGAAAAAAGTCTCTTCTAAAATCTTTGGTGCTTTGACAACTTCTTCCGTAAAGCATTGCAATCCCGCTGTTTTTAATTTTTCAATCAGAGGACGGTTTTGTGCAAAGAAGGTGAAAACGCTCTCTGCTATCTGTGGCCCGATTCCTGGGATGGCTTCAATAGCATCTGCATCGGCTTGGCTCAAGCCCTCTATAGATAAAAAGTAATCAATTAAAAGTTCTGCGACGGTTTCTCCGACATGAAAGATACTCAATCCGACCAGGACCTTTGCTGCGGGGGCATCTTTACTATGCTCAATTTGATGGAGCAAATTGTGAGTCAATCCCGGTCCCATCCTGTCCAATTTACCTACTTCTTCTGCTTTCAAAGTGTAGAGATCAGCGACATCCTGAACAAGTCCATTATTTACTAATTGATTCACTGTTGCGGGTCCGAGTCCTTCTATTTCAAGAGCATTACGCGAAGCAAAGTGTGCAATTCTGCGTTTCAGTTGTGCCGAACACCCCGCATTCACACACCGCACGGCTACTTCAGTTTCAGAACGTTGCACAGGCGTCTCACACGTTGGACACAAATCAGGAAATCGGAAAGCATCCTCATCACCCTTCCGTTTTTCTTTCAGGACATCTACGATTTTAGGAATAACATCTCCGGATCGCTGGAGGATAATAGTATCTCCAATGCGAATATCTTTGTTAATAATTTCCTGCTCGTTGTGCAACGTAGCATGTGTAATCGTAGCACCTGCAACTTTTACGGGTTCTAAAATTGCAACAGGTGTCAACACGCCTGTACGTCCTACCTGCACCTCAATATCTTTAATAGTTGTCATTGCTTGATGCGCAGGAAACTTGTAGGAAGTCGCCCAACGCGGACTTTTCGCAGTCGCACCGAGTTCCTTTTGTTGTGCAATATCGTTGACTTTTACGACGATTCCGTCAACCTCATAAGGTATTTCCTCACGTTTTTCTACCCATTGATTGTAATATATGATGACATCTTCAAGCGAGTTTTGGAGTTCTGTGTGTGGATTGCATTTGAATCCGAAACTTTTTAATTTCTCAAGTGCCTCCGTATGCGTTGCAAATTCAAGTCCTTCCACATAATTGAGTGAATAGATAAAAATATCTAACGGGCGTTTCGCAGTAATGCTGGAATCCAACGTTCGCACAGAACCCGCAGCTGCATTTCGCGGATTGGCAAAGGGAGATTCTCCCTCTGCTTCGCGTTGTGCGTTGATGTCGTCAAGCCGATGTTTTGGAATAAAAACCTCACCACGCACCTCTAATACAGGTGGGACAGGATTATCCGCTGTGGAAGTGAGGCGCAACGGAATGGCTCGGATAGTCCGCAAATTGCCAGATACATTCTCACCGAATTCACCATCACCGCGCGTTAGACCGCGCACGAAGACACCGTTTTCATAAAGCAAGGAAACGCCTAATCCATCTATCTTTAACTCTGCAACGTATTCAACAGGTGCGTCTTCCAATAATTTCCGGACCCGCACACCGAAATCCAGCAATTCATCTCTACCAAAGGTGTTATCAAGACTTAACATCGGGCTGCGGTGCGGTATCCGTGAACCTAATGCGACACCCCCACCGACACGTTGTGTAGGAGAATCTGGTGGGATGTCCTCTGGTGATGCCTTTTCAAGTTCCTCAAGTTGACGCATCAGCGTGTCAAAGTCTGTATCTGATATTTCGGGTTGGTCGTCAATATAGTATTTACGCTCATGGTAGCGGACCAGTTCTCTGAGTTTGTTTATGTCGGTATTCATTTTTCTTTGGGAATATCCTGTTTTGGGAATATATCTGTTTAATAAACGTCTCATTTTACGGACAGATTACATAAAAAAAGGCGGAGCAACCTCCGCCATTGTAATGTTAGGAAAAAGGGCTAATGAAATCTGAATTAAACTTGACAGCACCAGCGAATTAAGTTTTGTAAAATCTACATGCGTTTTGATTTGGAAGATCTTATTTTGTAGGATATTTCTCAACCAATGTGTAAAGCTGAATCGTGTCAAGACGCCCTCTTCCAACTACAGAATAGTGAGATATTTTGATAGCATCTGTCTCAACCGCAAGTGTAATTTCAAACGGAAACTCAATCGCTCTTTTTATCTGTTTCACCGGTTTCCACTTATTCTTTTTATCACGGACAGAAATCTCGTAATTTTGAACCCTACCAGTACCGAGCAGTACAATCTTATAAATTTTTGCTC
Organism: Candidatus Poribacteria bacterium; assembly: GCA_028824125.1. Lineage (GTDB taxonomy): Bacteria > Poribacteria > WGA-4E > WGA-4E > WGA-3G > MSPOR6. Next base: position 24,986 of record JAPPES010000158.1, on the reverse strand, counting down.
TTTCTGGAATAGAATAAACAACACCATAGAATACGGGCTTTTCCGATATTTTTTGATCAATCAGCACATACTCTTGTTTTGTTAATAGGGCGGTGCAGCTTGTGAATGATAAACAGATTACTATCAAGAATAGGTATTTCCATCGACTCATAATTCTCCCTCCATCTTCAAGTTTCTCAAGTTGTCGCATGCGTGCGTCAAAGTCTGCATCTGATATTTCGGGTCGGTCGTCAATATAGTATTTACGTTTTAACAGAAGCAAGAATTTCAGTGGAGTGTGAGTGATTATTTACTCTGAATGACGTTCCACTTCAATCTCAAGCCATGACGCCCATTTATAGACTTTAGCAATACCTTCAGTGTATTTTACCATCTCGTTTATGATCTTTTCTAATAGTTCAGAACTTATGTCTTTAGGGTGACTGACAATTAATTTAAGTGTCTTTCCATCATGCTTTGGAATATATATTCTATTTATATCGGCATTTTTTACAAGGGTGGCATCTACATACGACATGTGTGAATTTAACATGAGTGCCAGCCATTCTAAACGAGATGGGGTGTAGTTTTCAAAACCAGGTGCTCTTTCTGACATCTTTAATCTCCTGTATTTATTATTTTGAAACTATATTCAGAATTAAAGTAACAATTACACCAAGGATGCCAATGCCGCAAGCTATGACGAGATTAGTCATCGTCCGCATGGTGTTTCTTATCTCTTTTATGTCATCTTTCAGATCTGTTTTAGCTTCTCTGATGTCTTTTCAAGGTCTGTTTTGAGCTGTGTAATGTCACTCTTAAGATCTGTTTTAACTTCTTTAATCCGTTCTTCAAGGCGCGATTCGACCTTGACTAACTCAATGTCAGACTCTTCTTTGCTATCCTTGTAGCCTTTTAGGTACTCAAGTATATCCTTTTGAGATTCTGCCATGACCTGCTCCTCTTCTAGATAAAGTTGGTACTTGTATTATACACAGTTTACCAAAATATATCAAAAATGCGATAGAAGATAGTCTGGTATTTTCCGTTAATATTTAGCTTTACTTATAATTCTGCATGTGTGATTTAACGACGCTTTGCCTCCAAAAATCAGATTTGATTAACGGTTGCTTCATAGCGATGCACGGTTACCTTCAGTTATTCCGCGTAGTCATAAATGTCATCTATACTGTCAATGTCAACGCTGTAATAGTGTCCTGTTTCATCTACTAAACAGTGTTAAAAGGAAGACAAGGAACAGAGGGATTGGCCCTGTCCCGAGCATTGCCAAAAGTGGTAATGTTTGTCTTAATTATAAACGACTCAAACTGGTCGTAATAAGACTATTTCCCTCACAATGTATGTGCAGATAGGTCTTTGGCAAGGGTTAAGCGTCTTTGACGTGTAAATGTACGAGGACGGGTGTATCCTTCACCAGTCGGGCCAGCAATAGTCATCGCTAAAAAGCCTTCGCCTTCCAATCCACAACATGCATAAGAGGGGGCATTGACAACAACAACGGAACAATTCATTGCCTTGTGGTATTGTGTGATGCGCGCTGTGTTGTTAGTGTGTAGCATGGCGGTGTGTCCTCTGCCGCCATCTGCTGCGAGCGCACCTTTGAGTGCCTCGCCAAAATCGCGCACCCGAACGACAGGCAAAATCGGCATCAGGTATTCATTGATAACAAAATCGTGGTCAGCTGGCACTTCCACGACAATTGCAACTGTTTGTGCAGGTGCTGAAATACCCGCCGCGTCTAATATGATTTTTGCGTCTTTGCCGATGTATTCCTTGTTTGATTCTCCGTTCTCCGTGACAACCGCCTCAAGTGCCTCGCGTTGACTTGCGCCGAGAAGGTGTCCACCGTTCTTTGTCAATTCTTGGATCGTTTCATTTGCAACAGATTCAACAACAAAAAGCGCTTTTTCACCGATACAGAGGAGATTATTGTCAAAACTTGTTCCCGCAATCACATCCCTCGCTGCTTTTGGAATATCCGCTGTTTCGTCAATAATCGCAGGAGGATTGCCTGGTCCTGCGGCAATTGCTTTTTTGCCACTTGTTAATGCTGCCCGCACAACACTTGCCCCGCCAGTCGCAACGACCATTGCGATGTCGGAATGATCCATAATTTGCTTTGCTGTCCGCAGTGTAGCATTCGCAACGGAGGCGAGTAAATTCGCAGGGCCGCCCGCTTTTACAATCCCTTCGTTAATGACATGCATCGTCTCTTCCGTGCATTCACTTGCGTTCGGATGCGGACTAAACACAACGGCATTCCCCGCGGCAATCATGATAATCGCATGGTTAATCACTGTAGAAGTCGGATTGGTGGTGGGCGTAATTGAATTAATAATTCCAAACGGAACATACTCAATCAAAAGGGTGCCATCATCTCCGGACATCGACTCCGACACAAGGTCTTCCATACCGGGTGACAAGTTCACAGCACCTTCATTTTTCATCACCTTGTGTTCCACGGTGCCCATTTTTGTATCTTGAACAGCCAGTTCCGCGAGTCGTTTTGCGTTTTCAAGCGAGACCTGTTTTATCGCCTCAATAATTTCGCGTCTTTTGGCAAACCCAAGCTTGACAAGTGCTTCTTGTGCTGTTTTTGCTGCGCCGATAGCCTCCTCAACAGTTCCGAAAACACCTGACCGCGAAGAACTCACCCCAGATGTTACAGGAGAAGGCACAGTTACCGCCCCATCTTTCTGCAGTGTTGTTAAAACTTGCGAAACAATTTGTTCAATCTGTTTCTCATCAATTTGTGCCATTCAACCCTCCAATACCTCAAGTAGGCACGCACTTATAGTAAAGTCCGAAAATATGTGGACACCTCAATGAACAACGATCCTCACACACGCTCTCGCTGGCGAGGTTTCCGAACCTCGCCAATGCCCAGGTATATTGTGGATTCTACTATAAACTAAAGTAAATCAGTAGAGTAGCGTAAACACCGATTCGTGTTCAGAAATCCATGCATCACCACAGTTTATGTGTTGATTGGACACCGTAATACCATTTCTATTAATTTTTGTCTCATTACCGGTTGTTTAGAAATAAAGCGGAATGCGGCACAAACTGGAAGTTTATACTACAAAAGAGAGACATTATATAATGGTATAAGTATAGGTTACTTACCCATTCTCGTAGGCGCGATCTTTATATCGCGCCGTGTCCAACACAAACACCGAATTTATTCATCCGAATCGGCGGCTGCAGCTTTTCCAGCAAGAATCGTTTCAACATCCGAATGTGGACGCGGAATGACGTGTACTGATACCAGTTCACCGACCGTTTTGGCAGCTTCTGCCCCTGCATCTGTAGCAGCCTGTACTGCGCCGACATCTCCACGGACCATGACGGTTACAAAACCGCCGCCTACCTGTTCTTTTCCTATTAATTTGACGTTTGCGGCTTTGACCATTGTATCGGCAGCTTCAATCGCACCGACCAACCCACGTGTTTCAACCATTCCTAATGCTTCATTGCTCATATTATTTGCTCCTTATCAGTCTAAAAATAAAATGCAAGGCACTACTCCTATTTGCCCAAAAGACGAATGCAGTACCTTTAATGATAAAATATGCACGTTTATATGATACTATAAATGTATATTTTCTGCAAATCAATTTTATTTAGAAGGTTGCATTGGGCATTGACCTTTCTAAATTAACCCAAGTTGCTACGTATAAGTTTTTAGATACGGGGACACCGTCTTAAATGAAAATATGCTGATAATTAGTCAATATTTGTAGCGCAAACTGGTTAGTTTACGCACTTGCAGGCACAATCTAAATGAAGATTAAGTTATTAATTCGGTAATTTTGGAGAACGATCCAGTGCGGTTAGGAAACCGCACCTACCGGGTTTGGGAAAAATTAGAATTACCGAAATATTTTCTTAATCTTCATACAGATTGTGCTACAAGGTGACAACTTAGGTTATAATAGTTCATTATACACGATACCTATAGAATTTGGGCAAAAATTCTTAAAATACTACTCTTGCGCTAACACGAATTCACTGTTACGGTTTTTGTTGAAATTATTTTGTTATATGTGCTAAAATACTATATCTTAAAGACGGCATAGTTTGACCTATTCCGTGTGGTTACAAAAGGAGAACTTTCTAAAAAGATGAGACAATACAGAACAGAAAAGATTCGGAATATCGGAATTATTGCTCATTCAGGGGCTGGCAAGACATCCGTAATTGAAGCGATGCTCTATAACGGCGGTGCCATTGAGCGGATGGGGTCCGTAGATGACGGAAACACGGTAGCTGACTATGCCTCTGATGAGATTGAACGCAAAACATCACTCAATTGTTCAGTGTGCATTGCGGAATGGGGAGATCATAAACTCAATCTTATTGATACGCCGGGCGCAGAGGATTTTTACGGCGACCTTCACAGTGTGCTGCGAGTCGTTGACGCAGTTATCGTAGTCGTGGATGCGACTACAGGCGTAGAGGGCGGAACAGAAAAAGTTTGGGAAATAGCAGATAAATATGAACTTCCACGAATCCTCTTTATCAACAAGATGGATAAGGAAAACGCGAGTTTTGAAAACGCGCTTGCAAGTATTTCGGATATATTAGAGACACGCGCGGTCCCAACCCAACTCCCTATTGGGAAAGAGGAGCAGTTTGCGGGTGTCGTTGATGTGATTCAGGATGCTGCGTACCTCGAACCCAATGGAAGCTCGCCTGTCGCGAAATCTGATGTTCCTGATGACTTAGCAGGTGCTGCCGAAGAATCCAGAGAAGCACTTGTTGAAGTTGCAGCAGAGAGCGATGATGAACTTATAGAAAAGTATTTTGAAGGTGAACTTTCTGATGAGGAAATACAAAGCGGGTTACAAACCGGGATTTTTGAAAATCAATTTGTCCCTGTGTTATGCGGATCAGCATTAAAGAACATCGGGGTACAGCAACTAATGGATATGATTATTAGTTGTTGTCCATCTCCAGTACAGGCGGGTCCGGTGCAGGATGTTGAGGACGAAGCGAAGACGCGTGAACCTTCAGCGGATACCTCACTATCAGCGCTTGTTTTTAAAACTATTGCCGATCCGTTTTCTGGACAACTGAGCTTGTTCCGAGTTTACTCTGGTACATTAACTGGCGATGAACAGGTAAGCAATTCAACGCGAGGGGAGATGGAACGTCTCGGAAAACCGACTTTCATGAATGGCAAAAAAGCTATCAATACGCCTAATGTACCGGCTGGTGATATTGGCGCGCTGACAAAACTCAACGTTACGCGGACGGGTGATACGTTATGTGCCAGAGATGCCCCTATTAAACTTCCGGGGGTTGAGTTTCCAAATGCAGTTATCTCTTATGCTATTAGTCCAGCACGGGAGGGTGATGACGAAAAATTAATTACCGCGCTGACACGAATAGGTGAGGAAGACCCCGCTTTCAAGATTGAACGGAATGATGTCACAAAGCAGCTGCTGGTTTCTGGTTTGGGTGAACTTCACATTACCGTGAATCGTGCCCGAATTGTTGAGAAATTTGGCGTCGAAACACAAGTTGTCCCTCCCAAAGTGCCTTACCGTGAAACGGTTCGCAGGCGCGTGCAAAATGTCCAAGAAAGGCACAAAAAGCAATCGGGCGGTAAAGGGCAATTCGGAGATGTCACGATTAATTTGGCACCGTTAGAACGTGGTGAAGGGTTTGAGTTCGTTAACAATATCAAGGGTGGCGTGATTCCGAGCAACTACATTCCGGCTGTAGAAAAAGGTATCCGTCAAAGGATGGAACGCGGAGCGATAGCAGGGTATCCATTGGTTGATATCCAAATTGACCTCCACGATGGCAAATACCACGATGTAGATTCTTCGGATATGGCATTCCAAATCGCTGGCTCCATGGCTTTTGCCACTGCCGTAGGACAAGCGGATCCATGTTTGCTTGAACCGATTATGAACGTCTCAATCTCAGTGCCGGACCAGTTTATGGGAAGTATCATCGGGGACCTCAACGGACGCCGTGGGCAGGTGATGGGTGTTGAACAGACAGGTAAACGCCAAGCAATCAACGCTATAGTGCCGCTTGCGGAGATGCTCCGTTATTCCATTGATCTGAGATCTATGACAAGTGCGCGTGGTAAATTCACAATGGAATTCGCGCATTACGAGATTGTTCCTGATGATGTTGCGCAGAAGGTAATTGCTGCATCCAAAACGGAAGAGGAAGAGGCTTAATCCGGGCTAAGTTCTTTTTCTGTAGACCACATTTTACCACCACAGTAGGCGTGCTCTCTGTATAGGGCGCGCCTATTTCGTAAAATCCATAATTGTGTATGCACTGCGGTAGGTTCGGTTTCCTAACCACTCTGTTCGTCAGTGGAAACCATAGGCATAGTTCGGTTAGGAAACCGAACCTACCATCGGATTTTACTTCAAAACGGAGGCGATATGAAAGGTATTAAAGTTTTCTGCACAATAATCGGTTTTCTAATTTTCACCTCAAGCTACTTAATTGCCGATACTATTCCCGATCCCATTGCCACTGAACCACCTCGTTCCAAGAAATCAGTGAAACCTGAATATCCAAAGGAAGCAATAAAAGCAGGCAAAGAGGGAAAAGTTATTCTTACTGCAACTATTGATGTGAAAGGCATACCACAAGACGTTGTTGCACTCACAAATCTCGGTTTCGGTTTAGAGGAAGCAACAATTGAAGCATTTAAAAAAGCGACTTTTCACCCAGCTACAAAAGCAGGAAAACCGGTGAGTATTAAGATTAAGATAGTCTTTGATTTTGAGTTGGAGGATCCTGAATCTGATATGGTTTTTATCCCAGCAGGCGAGTTTCAGATGGGCAGCAGTAGTGGATTTACAGACGAAAAACCGGCGCATCCCGTTTATCTTGATGCGTTTTATGTGGACAAATTTGAAGTAACGAATGCGCAATATAAGAAGTTTGTTGATGCCAATCCTGAGTGGCGAAAAGACCAGATTCCGCGCATATATCACGATGGTTACTATTTAGCGCATTGGAATGATAACGATTTTCCACCTGGAAAGGAAAACTACCCTGTCGTCTATGTGAGTTGGTATGCAGCGATGGCTTACGCGCAGTGGGCAGGTAAACGGTTACCCACTGAGGCTGAATGGGAAAAAGCAGCTCGCGGCGGGTTGATAGATAAGATATACCCATGGGGAGATTCTATTGATGCAACCAAAGCAAATTACTACGACGGAACTGACAAAGAACGGACACCTATTGGAACTTATCCGGTAAACGGGTTTGGCTTGTCTGACATGGCAGGCAATGTGCGAGAATGGTGTCTTGATGTGTATGATGCGGGGTATTATATTAATTCTCCGCGCGAAAATCCTATTGCAGGTGCTAACAGTATTGATGAAGTCATTAAAAATTTCATCAATCTAAAAAGTAATCGTGTGTTGCGAGGCGGTTCATGGCTTAGTAGTGCTCAAAGTTCTCGGACTGCAAACCGTAACTGGCGAGTGCCTACGGATACAAATCCTAATGAGGGGTTTCGCTGTGTGAAGTCAGTAAAACCGTAAAAGTGTTTATAGTAAAATCCATAATTATCTACACTACAAATCAACACCAAATGCGCTTGGCAGAATACGCCAAATCAACGGTATGAATACCATTGGGCGAATACGCGTATGGTATTTCGCCATGATTCCCCGTGTGGTATTCTGCATGATTTAGCGGGTTCGGTTTCCTAACCGAACCTACCAGGGAGTATTCATATCCACGGCACCTGTGTCGTCCGGTGATAATCTGCGATTCTGACAATAACAGACCCCGCCCTCCCAAACCTATCTCTCTTCTGAATACACACTCCATGCCAACATTTTCTCTTGAAAATGAAATTGCCTTTGGTATACTCATTAAAGATATGACGTATTTTCTGGTTCCAAAAACGGCTCGGTATCGTCTGGAACATGAGAAGAATGGGTAAAAACCTGGAACATTGCAGAAATTTGCTATCCATCAGCAGCAATGTAAACTAAATCCGATATATAATCGTTGAACGAATGAAACCTATTCAACTATTTAGAAATACGTTGTAATAGGTATGAAGCACATGGAAAAATCCTAAGCAAAGTAAACTTATACCGAATATATTATTAAGGAGCATAGTAATGAATCATTATTTGGGAATTCTCACAACAATCGCTTTCGCGTTGATAGTCAGTATAACCGGATGTTCAAGTACCGACACAGCAAATCCAATAACCTCTGGAACGGACGAAGAATCAACAGTTCAACTCACCCTTGATGATGAGTACAATAAAATCCGGAATGGGGCGCATTTGATTATGTCCTATGATGCAGCTACCAATTCTTTTATAGGCACAGTTGAAAATACTACCAGTGCAACTTTAACGCAAGTTCGTGTTGAAGTCCACTTATCAAATGGAGTGGAACTCGGTCCGACAACACCGGTTGACCTTGCCCCTGGCGAAAAAACAGATGTTTCGCTCACCGCAACAAGCACTAATTTTGGCATGTGGACAGCACATCCCGAAGTCGGTCCCAGCAGTGGGAGTGGTGGCGAAGGTGGCGGTGAACATGGTCAAGGCGGCGGGCATAATTGATGGACCACGTAGTCGGAATGCCTCTTTAAGCGAGCAATATACGAAGCGCCGCTTTTCTGTAGAGGCAACAATAGTGAATTACACTTTATCTTTCATTAACTTATACAATTCATGCTTTCAGAAAGGAGCATACCCATGAAACGCAATTTTGGAACCCTCGCCCTACTTGCTGTTATATTGATAGCAGCGACCGTCGGCTGTGAACGCTCACCGCAGCAGATAATACCTACGATGCCAACAGATGACGAAGAATCTACAGTCCAACTCGCTCTTGACGAGACGTATGATAAAATCCGGAATGGGGCGCATCTGATTATGCTCTACGATGCAGCTACCAATTCTTTTACAGGCACAGTTGAAAATACTACCAGTGCAACTTTAACGCAAGTTCGCGTCGAAATTCACTTATCAAATGGGATTGAACTTGGTCCAACAACACCGGTTGACCTTGCTCCCGGTGAACAAATACCGATTGAGCTCATGGCAGAAGGCCCAGCCTTTGATACATGGACAGCACATCCCGAAGTCGGTCCCAACAGTGGAAGCGGTAGTGAAGGTGCAAATGAAGGTGCCGAAGGCGGTGCTGAAAGTGGCGGTGAAGGTGCCGAAGGCGGTAGCGAAGGTGGCGGTGAACACGGCCAAGGTGGCCATAATTAATTTGCAGTGTAGGCAGTTTCGATGCATTGCAACCTTTCTTAAGGGAGTAATACGCCAATTGCTCCCTTTTCCTATTCTGTCTGAGCGACCTCCTGGTCGTGATTTTTATGGTATAATATGACGTTATCAGCGAAGTCAAGTGTAGGCAGCAGTGAGGGGAGAAGGGACGCTTGCAACGCTAATTTTTATAGTAAAGTCCACAATTACTTGCACATTGACGAGGTTAGGAAGAAATCAAAAAATCAACGGTATGAATGACGTTTAGTCATTCCCCGGGTATGAATCATGGCGAATACGCCAAATCAACGGTATGAATGCGCGTGTGGCATGCTGCATGATTCCCCGTATGGTATTCGCCATGATTCCCCGCCTTGCCAGCAGGGGACAGAAAATTACCGAATTAAAAACTTAAGCTTCATTATATAAACTTGCTTCCTATTCCGATAGATTTGAGCATTCTACAATAATCGCTTCTACAAGACTTTCTATTGTAGCTTGCTTCGCTACGATATCAACCCTTACACTATGTTCTGTTGCAGTTGCTTCTGTTGTTGGACCGATAACTGCCACTCGAACTTTTGCCAATAAATCTTTAGCAGCATACGATGGAAACATCTCAAGAAAATTGGTGACAGTTGAAGAACTTGTAAACGTAACAAAGTCAATTCTACCATCTAAAAGGTCTTTTTGGATAGTATTGCTACATTTACTTTCCACTTTGACAGTATCGTAGATCGGAATATCATCAACATGTGCGCCTCTTTCGCGTAAGATAGTGGGTAGATCAGCAATTGCAATTTTCGCGCGTGGTAACAGGATTTTCTTTTCTTGTATATTTTCTATTTCCGTTGCGACAACTTTTCCACTGGCATGTGACGGCACAAAATCGGGATAAATACCAATGCTGTTTAGTGCTTCAACCGTTTTCGGTCCAACGGCACATACACTGCATCCACCAAAGACTCGCGTGTCCTGCCTCTTTTTTCGTAACTGCTCATAATATATCTCAACAGCATTAACACTCGTAAAGATGATCCAATCATACTGATCGGGGGAAGGAATCTCTGTACTCTCAATTTCAAGCGGACGAATTTCTATTGTGGGAAATTGAATGACTTCAGCACCGTTTGCTTCCAGAAGGCCGGCAAATTCGCTTGCCTGCGCGCGGGCACGTGTGACAAGAATACGTTTTCCAAAGAGAGGGTTATTGTCAAACCATCGGAGTTCTTCACGCAGCCGGTTCACCTCTCCTATAACGATAATTGCTGGACTTTTCAGTTGAACCGCCTCAACCTTCTCAACAATATCCGAGAGAGTGCCTTGGATTACAAATTGTTGTGGAGTTGTTCCGACACGGACCAAACTGACTGAAGTTTGCGGATCTCTGCCATGTGTTATCAAACGTTCCATGATCTCACGGAGATGCGCTACTCCCATATAGACTACGAGTGTATCTACTGCAGTGGCGAGCTGTTCCCAATTGATGTTTGAATCAGGGTGTAACGCCGCGGAATGACCTGTAACAAAAGCAACTGATGAAGCATAGTCGCGATGCGTAACCGGAATTCCTGCGTAAGCAGCGGCAGCAATTCCAGAGGTAACACCCGGCACAATTTCAAAAGGTATCCCTGCTTGGGTGAGTGTCATCGCTTCCTCGCCGCCGCGCCCGAAGACATAAGGGTCCCCACCTTTAAGTCTAACAACAACTTTACCAGCTTTCGCATGCTGGACAAGCAATTGATTGAGTTCAGCTTGACGATTAGCTCGGATTCTCGGGTCGGGTGCTCGAATCTTCTCGGTATGTGCAGGGCAATGTTCCAATAGGGCATCGTTCAGGAGCAGATCGTAAATAACAATATCGGCTTGTTGAAGGCATTCTACTCCCTTGACGGTAATAAGTTTTTTATTACCAGGCCCTGCACCTACGATGTAAACGATACCGGTATGTGTTGTTTCCATAAGACATTGATGAAGCCTGAGAAATAAATCGGTAATGTGGTGAGGTTAGGAAAACGCACAGACCAAGGTATTGTAGCATAAACTTCCAGTTTGTGTATATCAACGCACAAACTCGAAGTTTATGCTACAGCAGTGCTCAAGTAATTATAGACTTTACTATAATCAATTCTGCTTACCTAACAGCCTGATTACTTTCATTTGCTCTACCGCAGCGACGATCTGTGGGTCATGTTCAAGTTCATCCTTAATGTTCTCAGTAACCAGGGCAAGAGTATACTTTATTCCGATATCGCTAAGGACAATCTGTTCCTCAGTAAGCGCATCCGTAAAACGTCTATAGGCTTGCAGAAGCTTTGCGGCTTCACGGTCATCGCTTGGGGCATGTTCAGCTGCTGCTAATTTTTCTAATATATCATCACCGTGTTCTTCAAGAAAAGAATTTAATGTCTCGTGATTGCGCAGTTTGAACTGCATCTGCCGTTCAGAACGACTAAATCCTGACGTTTCAACATCGGGAATGATGCCAATTTTATTGATATTCACGCCTTTTGGCGTATAGTAGTGCGCAACCGTTAATTTAACCGCTGCTTTGGAATCACTGAGTGGAAAAACCTTTTGCACTGACGCTTTTCCAAAGGTTTTATTACCTATGACAAGCCCTCTTCTATGGTCTCTTATTGCGCCAGCAACAATTTCGGAGGCACTTGCGCTGCCACCGTCGACCAAAACGATCAATGGGAATTTTTCTCTTGCTTCTCCTTGCGCGGAAAAGTCCTGGCGATCCTCAATTCCTTGGCTATAAACGACGAGTTGTCCAGGTTCAAGAAAATCACTTGCGATATCAACAGCGGAGCCAAGAAGTCCGCCTGGGTTTAAGCGTAGATCGAGAATGATACCGTTGATATTGTTTTGATCAAATTCCGCAAAAGCGTTATCCACGTCGTTTGCTGTAGTTTGAAGGAACTGATTGATTTTGATGTATCCGATATTATCCCCAATAATTTCTGTTTCCACGCTCGGCATCCGAATAACTTCCCGCGTGATTGTAACTTCTATTGGACGGCTTTCTTTTGGACGAATAATGGTAATTGAAACGGAAGTGCCAGGTTCACCTCTCAACAAGTCAACCGCATCATTTAATGACATGACTGCTGTTGATTCACCATCAATCTGACTGATAATATCTCCGTTTTGTATCCCCGCAAGTGCGGCGGGGTTGCCTTTGAAAGGTGTAATGACAGTAATCATATCATTACGCATGCCAACGGTCATACCGAGTCCACCATAATTTCCCCGATTCTGTGTGCTAAATGTAATATAGTCAGGGATATATTGGCTGTATGGGTCCAAGGTCCGGAGCATCCCTTTTATTGCGCCTTCCATCAGTTTTTTATCGTCTATTACGTCTTCTTCCTGTTTTTCATCGTGCGGATCGTCAAAGTGTTCCTGTTTTATATAAGCCAAAATTTCAGAAAAGAGTGCAAGATTCTCTAATAGTTTTTCATTCTCTGTTTTTGCGTTTTCAGTTTCAGCAAAACTCCAACTTAAAGGTAGTAAAACAGAGATGAGAAAAGTTAAAATTATGATGTATAAACAATTTTTTTTCATTTTTTACTCCATTTCTATTTGTAAAAGGGTAATTTTAATTACTCCCGCCAAATTTGTAAATTATATTTCGGACTCGCGAGTTAAATGTGATGTAAAAAGCGACAAAGACAGCTACGACACCAAAGAGTAGGTCGAACCAATCCATACGGTCTTTCATGTGTTCCCATTTTGTCTGGCCTGAATACTGAGTTTCAGCAATAGATATGGCTGCTTCTTCCAAAAGATGTGGCTCATTTGCCATTAATTGTTCTGCAATCTGCGGAACCGCATTCCACTGAACATCAAGATATTTCCCAATAAAGATACCCGCTATAGCAAAAACAGCAGCACCAAATGCAACCATTAACCAATGATTTTTGGCGTTAGTTTCAATAGCACCCGAACATGTTAGAAGCATCCCTATCCCGGTCAGGGCACCGATGCCAATAGCAATGAAACCCGCAGTATTCCCTGTCCACTGAATATATTTCGCCCAGAGGATACCGCCTAATATCGCGCCGATGAGACCGCCTAAAGGAGCAATTATAATCTTCATTATTTTCCTTTAACGTTAGATATTTCAGGCTTTTGTAAATGATGCTCAGTGTTCTGTTCAAAGGTATAAGCAACTCGCAAGATTTTTTCCTCTTCAAAAGGTGCCGCAAGTAATTGTAACCCAACCGGCAGACCATTTTCCACAAAACCGCACGGAATAGAAATCCCTGGTAATCCCGCATGACTCGCAGGTGTTGTCATCACATCACACAGGTACATTTGTAACGGGTCTGCTGTTCGTTCACCAATTTTAAAGGCAGGTGTTGGTGAAGTCGGTGTTGCTATCACATCAACCTTCTTAAAAGCATTGTCAAAATCGGATTTTATCAATGTCCGCACCTTTTGCGCTTTTTTGTAATATGCATCTTGGTATCCTGCGCTGAGAGCAAAAGTGCCAAGCATAATACGGCGTTTTACCTCTTGCCCAAAGCCTTCACTTCGGGTTTTTTTATACATATTGATAAGGTCTGCAGGTTCTTCAGTCCGATAGCCGTAGCGGACACCGTCATATCTCGCAAGGTTTGCGCTCGCTTCGGCTGGTGCGATAATATAATATGTCGCGATGGCATAATCGGTATGTGGTAGTGAAATTTCTTCAACAGACGCACCAAGTTTTTCCAACTCAGCGATAGCTGTTTGCACACAATCCGCTACTTCTGTGTCTAAACCTTCAGTGAAATATTCTTTTGGCACACCTATTTTCAAACCTCTCACATCGTTGATGAGACTCTGTGTGAAATCTGGTACGGGTACATCAACGGAGGTAGAGTCCATCTCATCGTTTCCACAGATGGCGTTGAGAACTAATGCACAATCCGTCACATCTTTTGTAAACGGACCGATTTGATCAAGCGATGAGGCAAAAGCAACCAGTCCATAGCGGGAAACCCGACCATAAGTCGGTTTCATACCGACCACACCACAGAGTGCTGCCGGTTGGCGAATAGAACCGCCAGTATCTGAACCCAATGAGCAGATAGCCGTGTCTGCAGACACAACCGCCGCTGAACCACCACTTGAGCCACCGGGAATCGTTTCCAAATCCCACGGATTGTGTGTAATCTGATACGCAGAATTTTCCGTAGACGATCCCATCGCAAACTCGTCCATGTTCGTTTTGCCTATCACCACCACGCCTTGCTGGTGGAGTTTTGTCATGACAGTCGCATCGTAAGGCGGCACAAAGTTGCTCAGGATTTTAGAGGCACACGTAGTCCGAACATTTTTAGTGCATATCACATCTTTAATCGCAATTGGAATCCCGGCAAGAGGTGGCATCTCATTTCCATTTTGGAATCCTGCATCTGCAGCACCCGCTTGTTCTAATGCGATCTCTTTCGTTAAAGTCAAATACCCTTTGACGTGGGGTTCCACCTCCTCAATACGTCCATAAACAGATTCGGCTAATTCTACAGCAGAGATTTCACGCGCCTTGAGTTTATCGTGTAGTTCGTGGGCAGTCAATTGATAAAGCGACATTCAGTTTCTGCTCCTTATTCTATGTCAATGACTCTGGGCACGCCAAAATACCCTTCTTCAGGCTCCGGCGCGTTTGCAAGCACAGCATCGCGCGGTAACGAGGTTTTGACAGCATCCGCCTTGGTGATATTGTGCAGCGGATGGATATGTGACGTCGGTGGAACGTCATCTGTCCTCAATTCATTCAACTTGCCGATATAATCCAAGATTCTTGAAAGTTGCTCGGTGAAATCCTGTGTCTCTTCTTCGTTAAACTCAAGACGTGCTAAGTTTGCAACGTGGCTAACGCCTTCTGTGGTGATTGTTGCCATATAGTTTAAGGCCCTTTCTTTTAATTTACACTTGCATTCGCAGTCCGTTCCAATAAAAATGTTAAACTGCTTGCAGCTGCGCTAACGCAGCATCAAATTGTGGACGGCACACGGCGTGTGCCTACTACTTTTAAACCCTCCAGCAAAAATGTTAAACTGCTTGCAGCTGCGCCAACGCAGCATCAAATTGTTTTGATCCAGCACGGTCGAACCGAACTGTCACATAAGTACTTGAGCCTGATTCGGTGAGTTCCGTTACTTTTCCTCGCCCAAATTTCGGATGGTGGACAATCTGACCAATTGCGTATAAATCAACTTGTTCCTCTTCAATGTAACTGATTTCTGGTTGGGAAAACGGGGAGTTATAACGGTCAACTCGCTGAATAAGATGCGGCGAAATTTCCTCAATGAAACGAGAAGGGACCCTGTATTCCGCACCGCTCCACGTTCTACGCGATTGTGCATGCACCAGAAAAAGCTGCTCCATTGCACGCGTAATTCCGACATAACAGACCCTACGTTCCTCCTCTAAACCCGATTCTGTGCACTCGGAACGTTGATGCGGCAAATAACCTTCCTCCATGCCAACCATAAAAACGAAAGGAAATTCTAACCCTTTTGCGCTGTGTAGAGTCATCAGTGTTACAATATTTGTTTCATCTGTGTTATCATCTGTTTGCATTGTGTCAATATCGGCTATGAGTGCAACATTTTCTAAATAGTCCGAAAGTGTCGGATCCTCAGCAATCATTTCATATTCGTAAACAGCGTTCCGCAGTTCCTCAATATTTTCAACTCGATTTTGTGCCTCTATTGTCCGTTGTCCTTTGAAGTTTTCAAGATAACCAGTCGTGTCTAAAACATGTTCAAGTGCGTCAGATGGCAGCTCATCTCCGTCAAATTCGTCAAGGATTTTAGCGAAACGGCGGATTTTTCCCCTGATGCCAGCGTTAATCTTTGAAATTTCTTCAACGCGATCAATAGCCTCAATCAGCGGAATTTCTTCATGCTCCGCAAAATTCATGAGACGTTCAAGTGATGTGGCACCAATGCCGCGAGTCGGGACGTTGATGATACGTCTGAGACTCATTGAGTCAAAAGGATTACACATGACGCGGAGGTAAGCAATCAGATCCTTGATTTCCATCCGGTCATAAAAACCTAATCCACCGACAATCTGATAGGGGATATTCGCAGCGCGGAGTGCTTCCTCAAATATACGGGATTGCGCATTCGTCCGATAAAAGATCGCAAAGTCCTTATAATCAACCCCTTCTGCGTGCCAATCTTCTATCTTTGTTCCCACGAAACCGGCTTCATCACGTTCATCCATCGCTTCATAGCAGGTGACAAGTTCGCCTTCCTCATTTTTTGTCCAAAGTTTTTTCTCTTTCCGTTCTTTGTTGTTGCTAACAACGCTCCATGCTGCATCTAAGATATTTTGCGTTGAACGGTAATTCTGCTCTAAACGTAGCACACATGTATTCGGGTAATTCTTTTCAAAATCGAGTATGTTATGGATGTCTGCACCACGAAACCCGTAGATAGATTGGTCATCATCCCCCACAACACACACATTCTTTTTTTCGCCAGCTAAATAGCGTACCAATTCATATTGGCAGCGGTTTGTGTCCTGATACTCATCTACAAGCACATGTTCAAACTTTTTTTGATAGTATTCAAGCACATCTGGATATTTTTTGAAAAGTTCCACTGTAAAGTTGAGCAGATCGTCAAAATCTAATGCATTGTTTTTGCGCAGCGTGTCCTGATACATGGGATATATTTTTGCCACAATCTTTTCATAGAAACCGTCAGCCGTATTTGCGTAAACTTCCGGCTTTATAGAGTTGTTTTTTGCTTTACCAATTAGATCGTGAATGGTGCGCGGATTATACATCTTGTCGTCCAATCCGTGCTGTCTAATAATATCTTTGACAACCGTTACTTGCTCACTCTTATCGTATATTGTAAAGTTACGGGTAAAGCCGTCTAATTGTTCAATGTCTCGGCGCAGGATACGCGCGCAGGTCGCGTGGAAAGTTGCAACCCATAGATTTTTACTTGTACCCTCTCCAACGAGTCCATCCAGCCGTTCCTTCATTTCGTTTGCTGCTTTATTGGTAAACGTCACTGCAAGGATACGGAAGGGAGAGACGCGGTGATGTTTGATGAGGTATGCAACACGATGGGTAATGACGCGCGTTTTACCACTCCCTGCCCCAGATAGGATGAGGAGCGGTCCTTCGGTGTGTTGGACAGCCTCTCGTTGCACACTGTTTAAGTTACTTAATAGATTGTCGGACAAGAAATTTCTCCATAGATGTGATTTGTCATAGTAATGTATAAAGTATACGCAATTTAGGTTTTGTTTGCAAGGGAAATTGTTGCTGATTTACCCCAGTTTAAGGAAGTCAATGTTGGGACTGCTACGGACTTATCCTGCACAATCGGTTGTGGCAACTCACGTTAATTTAGTATTATTGGACGACCAACATTGTTATCTGATGTGGTTCAGTGTTGGCCCTATAGTATATGAGAATGTCTTTTTTATTGTCTTTATTGAGGTCTACTAACCGTATATTTCGCTCATCTTCAGGCATGGCAACCGTTATTTTTTGAGGTCTTCGCGCGAACAGCTCCGGCCCCGGCACACCTGGGAAGAGATGCATCTCTTCCCAGTTTTTCCCTATAAGTAAGTCTGGACGCTTGTCGCCGTTCACATCACCCAACAGTACTGCTGGAAAGAAGACTCTTTTTTTCTCAAACAGATCAAAGGTCGGCCTGATTTTACGTTTGGTAGTCGGCTTTTTGGAATAGACACCGTCTTCCATGTGGTATAACTCGATATCTATCGCGATGGAACTACCGACCATCGCGCGAGTCATCCCACCGAGCCCAGTTTTTACGTCTCTGAACAGAATGTCAAGATCACCATCTTCATCAAAATCTTGCAACCATTGAGACGAATAACCCCAGGGCAGTAACGCGCCAGCGGTACCTCGCGGCTGAATCGTCACGCTGGTATCTTGTGCAAACGCAGTACCGTTGGGAATTGGCGTGCCAAAATGGACTTCGTATCGGCTGCGCTGTTTACCAAGACTCCGCCCCTCCAGAGCAAGAATTACCATATCAGCAGCCCCGTCACCGTTCATATCTCGGAATGTATATAATATCCTTCGTTTCGTGTTCTCCCTGAAACCAGAGATAAGCGCGAACATGTTTTCACCACTGAGTCCGAAGGCGATCGAGTAGGCACCGTCTGTGTCAAACGGTACGTCAACAGTGAAGGTTTCAGGCACTGTAGAAAACATGCCGTGTACGTTTTGGCGATAAACATCAAAATGGTCCTCATTCCAGAACACAAGGTCGTTACGTCCATCGCGGTCGTAGTCCATCTGATGGAGACGACTCAAGTACCAGAAAACTGTCAAAGCATTTATCCCTACTTCGCGGTAGCTGCGGGATTCATCCATCGCAAACTTGTCAAGGAAAGGATCAGGCGGTCCGAGTTTTACCGGTTCAGAGAATGAACCGTTGTTTAATTGTGTGGTTATCCAGAAACCATCAATATCTGGCACAACTATGTCGTCGAGTCCGTCTCCATTTAGGTCTTGGGTGATTTTAATATGGGGGATTTCACTTGCATCAATCGCCTTATAGTTGGTAGTGATGCTTATTAGTTCGCGTTCCACCATTGAGTCAAGATCAAACCAGTTAAGGCGCCCATGTTCATAGGTGATGAGTCTATCGCGCCCATCAATAGTTGCAACGTCAACGAATAGCACTTTTGGGCGTAGTTTTGTATCAAGTCTTGGCACCCAAGCATTCTCACTAAACGCATAAATACGTAAACGAGGATCGTTATTTTTCTCAACGTTCACCACAGCGAGTTCGGCAATAGTTCCTCCCAAAAGAAATCCTGTCAAAACGGTCTGGCGTTTTGTGGTACCAGTGATGATCTTGTGTTGCTTGAACGAGACTGTTGCACTGAGAACAGGTGCTGTTTGTTTAATTTCTCCACTGGGTACCCTGGAGCATCCTAATAGGAATATGCCAAAAATGAGTATACAAAAGCAACACTGAAGAAGATTTCTAAAAATAGGCATGTATGCCCGCTCCTACGTAGACCCCCGCAATCCCTTTAGATTGAGAACTACTGTTTTCCCTACCAACCCCTTGACCGATACTAATGTTCAAGCCGAGTGGAATCCCGCCAAGTGAAAACACAAGCTCGCCTCCGAAAGCGACTCCAGCTGCCAGTGTCGTGGTATTGACAATCTCTTTCTCAATATCCATTTCTGTTTTATACCGCCAACCGCCTTCTAAGGTGAAATAGAGGCGTGCTTCGTTCCACTTGCCTCGGTGTTCAAAGATGGCGTACGAAATACCAGCACCTAACATGTGGTCCCCGTCCTGATCATTGAGAATGAAACGTCCGACGGTTTGAAGATATATGGGTGCCAGTCCGTTATACCGAAAACTCATGCCACCAAATGCGGGCGTTGCTCCTTGCGATCCAATACCGAAATTTTTTGTAAGGTTAGCCTCTTGTGCTTGAATTGAGGTGCAAAATATTAAACTTAAAAAGAGGCAGGGTAAGTAGATAAATGTGTGTGTTTTTATTTTTCGCATTAAATCGTGATTTATAATAAAGTACATTCAGGATTCCTTTTAATAGAAATATCGTATCAATTTCAAGCATACTGTATTCAATGTAAGAGGCGCAATGAATTGCGCGACTACAAACGCAGTAAAGCCAAAAAAATGTCTTGGAATTATAGATTTTACTCCAATGAAAAACGCTATCTTCTTTTTTGCAGATTTCTACGTGTGAAGATTTTATTATCGACGCTTGAGTCAAATGTAGCAGTTACCCAGCGAACAACCGTTTTGTGTCCTTCCTTGTTTTGTGGAATCATTTCCATGACAGAAGGAACGGTTTTACGTCCAAACTTTTTAACTTCTTTGAAATTCAGGACGCGCATCAATTTCCCTTTTTCATCATAGAAGTGCTGCCACACCGGTATATAATCTTTGGCTCGTACAGCAGCAATAATCTTTCCCCAAACGATAGAGGAATCTTCCTTCGGTATAAGTTGGACATAAAGCAGATCCGCAGATGCATCTTCTGGCGTAATCAGTTGGTATGTGTAATCGTCCAGCATTGACGATTCTTTGACCAGATCGTCATTCGTGAAATCGGATCCCATCCACGACCCCATCATCATTGATGGCGAAATTTTCATCGTTTTGTTTACCTTCGGCAGATAGTTCCACATTTCATTTCCGATGCGCAGTGTTGCAACTCCTTGTTCTTTTTTCGGTGCAGTAATTCGGATAAAAGTTTTGTCCGTTCCTTTTGTCCAAATCAACATCTTTAATGTGCGTTCATAATGGGGTGTGACAATATGCATCTCCATGTCGGCTTGACTCGTTTTACTGCGGTAGAGTTGATCTATATGCTTGATGATTTTTTGAACATCAGGCGAGGCGGTGTGATTGGCTGCGATTAGGTTAGCAGTCGTGACAAACACAAAGAAGAAAAATACTATCAAACTCAGCACTGCCTTATTTATCTTAAAATGTGAGCGAAAATCGGGGGTAAAAAGGTTAGATTTCATCATTTCTTGGCCATCCTTTGGTTTTTAGACTGTGCAATATAGGTGATCGTAAGGACCTACCATACTTTCATTATAACGCAAAATGTATTAAAAGGACAAGTCTTTCACTGCTTTGGGCAGAGGTATTCAATTGTCGATTTTCGCTATTGTTGGAGGGGGTTGATGAAGATTAAAAAATAAATTGGGTCCTTTGGCGAGGTTAGGAAACCTCGCCAGCAGAGATGTACACTTGCTGCTGGCGAGGTTTCCTAACCTCGCCCCCTTACCGAAATATTTATTTAAACTTCATGTAACCCCTCCAACAAAGATGTTGTGACAATTGAATGTCTCTGCTGCTTTGGGTGTGTAAAGTTTTTGTCACATAGAGCAGCCCATCAGGAAGACGCATCAAAACTTGTCAGAATCGCGGATGATGTCAAAACTCACAAGCGTTTTGTAGTATAAACTTTTAGTTTGTGCCAAAAGACGCAAACTAAAAGTTTACGGTACAAAAGACAAAAGAAAAGGCAGATACCCAAAACGGATACCTGCCTGCAAGGTGAGGTTCTAATTTAGCGTCAGATTCAATCCGGCTGCTTGAGGTGTGCCCATCGAATAGTGAGTTTATCCAATGGAAACACAGCAAGCGTCCCACTAATCCAATCTGGCTCGTAGTCATTTGCTGGGTCTTTCGTTAGGTTTGTCAATTTTCTGCTGGTAAGGTCATACCTATAAATCTCCCAATTAGCTTCTGGGTCAATTCCTCCCGCTCCCGTTTTTATATTTAAAAGCACTATGCGGTCATTTATCCAACACCCGTTGTTGATCGCATAATCCCTCGGGAAGTTGTGTACGTCGGTCCGTCTTGTCCTCACACTCTGAAAAATGAGTCGTGTAGGGCCTACCTTCTCGAAATTAGGCGTTAGGGTAACTTCTGAATACATGATGAATTGACCCGATGGTGACCAACTCGGTGGATACTTCAAAACCCTATTGATTCCTCCCCCAACCGGATGGCTAAGGCGTCTGGGACCGCTACCATCAGCATTCATGATCCATATCTGCTTGCCAACATCATTTTCCCCGTGTATATAAACAAGCTGTTTCCCATCGGGAGACCAATTCATGTAGCTGGGGACCCCCAAATCAGCGTGTTTCGCAGTGATAGCCGTTTCCGCACCGCTCTCTAAGTCTGCCACATGAATATGCCAATCTTTTAAGCGGTTGCTGTAAAATGCGATCTGTTTCCCATCAGGAGATACTCTCGGAAACATATCTGTCCGGTGATTTTCCATAAAATGGTATTCTTTGCGAGGTTTGAGGTCAACGATAACAAATTCGGTATTGAAGTTCGTTCCATCCCCACGTGACAGGTCTCTTTCAAACACAACCCGTTGTCCATCAGGAAACCAATGCGGGTGATGGTCATAATACGCTGGGTCTGTGATTCTGCGGACATTACTGCCGTTGTCTTCCATCACGTAGATATGGTAAGCGGTATCGCCCGCGTCTTTACGTTTTGACGTAAAGACAATTTTTGTGTCCGCACTCTGCAAGATGGAGAAGCCAAAAAGAAGTAGAATAACGAGAGTTATACTTTTCTGGTAACGTGCCTGAAAAAGTCTATATTCCATAAAAAAACTCCGTCTGGAAATCACACCTGATAGGGAGGTTCCAATTTAGCGGATGATTCAATCCGGCTGCTTGAGGTGTGCCCAGCGAATAGTGAGTTTATCCAATGGAAACACAGCAAGCGTCCCACTAATCCAATCTGGGCGGGTATCATCTTCAGGATGTTTCGTTAGGTTTGTCAATTTTCTGCTGGTAAGGTCATATCTATAAATCTCCCAATTAGCTTCTGGTTCACCTACCCCTGCTTTTATAGCTAAAAGCACTATGCGGTCATTTATCCAACACCCGTTGTTGATCGCATAATCCCTCGGAAAATTGTGTACGTTGGTACGTCTTGTACTCACATTCTGGAAAACGAGCCGTGTAGGGCCTACCTTTTCGAAATTAGGCGTTAGGGTAACTTCTGAATACATGATGAATTGACCAGATGGCGACCAACTCGGTAGATACTTCAAAACCCTATTGATTCCTCCCCCAACCGGATGACTGAGGCGGCTGGGACGACTACCATCAGCATTCATGATCCATATCTGATCTCCCACATCATTTTCCTTGTGTAGGTAAACAAGCTGTTTCCCATCGGGAGACCAATTCATGTAGCTGGGGAAACCTAAATCACGGTGTCCAGCAGTGATAGCCGTTTCCGCACCGCTCTCTAAGTCTGCCACATGAATATGCCAATCTTTTAAGCGGTTGCTGTAAAATGCGATCTGTTTCCCGTCAGGCGATATCCTCGGAAAACGATCTGTCCGATGATTTTTCATAAAATGGTATTCCTCCCGAGGTTTGAGGTCAACGATAACAAATTCAGCATTGAAGTTCGTCCCATCTCCACGTGATAGGTCTCTTTCAAACACAACCCGTTTTCCATCAGGAAACCAGTGAGGGCGATTGTCATAAAACGCTGGGTCTGTGATTCTGCAGACATTGCTACCGTTGTCTTCCATCACGTAAATATGCGGAATATTCCCCTCTCGGTCAGACATGAAGACAATTTTTGCGTCCGAACTTTGCGAAATGGAGAAGCCTAAAAGAAGTAGAATAACGAGAGTTATACTTTTCTGGTAACGTGCCTGAAAAGGTTTATATTTCATGAAAAAACTCCTTATATAAAGGGAGGCTCCAAATCTCCTCCGCTGCTGGCGAGGTTTCCTAACCTCGCCAATGTATAGTGAATTTTATAATTAACTTGACATTGATTTGTAGGAGGGAACTCCGATTCCCTCCTACCAGTGGTTTCGTCGCGATTCGGAGATCGCTCCTACAGAATACATGTGAACTTATTTACATAATTTACGATAAAACACAGGTGCCTTGTATCAAGACACCTGTGCAGAAAACGTGTTGAACAATCAATTATTGTCTGGAAATTCTATGTCGACGCATCCCCATGCGACCCATACGTCGACCAGTTGTCCACGTTTTCCTCCTCTTGCTTCAGCCTGGATCATAGTCTCAGCGCGGTATATCGTACCTGCCAGCCAATCACCGCCAGGAACCATCAGGCCGTTCGTGTAAGAAGAAGGCATAAGAGTTTCACCTGGATCTAGTTGGTCCGCAACTACGGTAATAGGGGGAACATATATCTGCGCTTTAAAATTGAAATTCGGGGTCAGTTCAATAACCCGAAAATCATACAGAACGGACGCAGATATTTTTTCAAGACTGACGTTCTCAACGTATCCCCATAACGTTACACCGGTATAGTGCTTGTTGCCATACCTCCACCATCCCAACATGACAACTTCTGCATGCCCGAAGGCACCAGTGTTTGGGCGAACACCGCTGTCAACGTCGGTAGGTCTGTTACAAGATTCACCACTATAAACCGTTAAATTAATCATCATGAGTGCAGCCAAGATAACTGCGATTTGAAAGACTCTCTTTTTTAACATGAGAAAACTCCTTTTCTAAAAGTAATCTTTCCGCTGTATTCAGCGAAAATGTTATTAGTTTTTCTGATTTTGACAGTCCCGAAAGGAGAAAAAGTGAAAAGGAACGGTTCCTAATGCCTCTAACCTTTCGGGCCCGCTGGTTTCCATCTTTCAATAGTCACAGACCCTGTGCTTGTGCTAAAATGAAAACCAGCCCTGTCATACTTCGTCTATGACACGGCTACGCGCTGGAGTGCACGAACACTATCAGCGCGCCCCCCAAGGGGGTTGCGTGCCCCGGTGTAACACATGCACACTCGTGCATGCGAAACACCTTATGATTTATGGATATCCATCTGTTGCGTTAGCGGTAGGGTTACCCGCTCCTTAAAAAAATCCGGGCACCCTGCCGTCTAAAGCTAAGCTCTAAAAATCCTTTTTAGAAAAATGGGTACCCATTTGAACTTAACTCTTAGACGATATAAGTATTATATAACATAAATAATAAAATGTCAAATTAAATTTCAAAAAGTTTGCAATTAACTGAAATTGGTATGTTTTTTCGGTCCTTGTTGTCAGCATCGGTAATAGAGCGAGGTTTCCTAACCTCGCCACATTTGAACATCACACTTTGCATAGGTGTTAGGGCAGCTCCAACACCCCTTCCGCGCTCTCTGCGATTCAGACAACACGCACGGGCGGACGGCACCAAATCAACGGTATGAATCATGGCGAATGCCATACGCGCATTCG
>JAPPES010000114.1 GCA_028824125.1 Candidatus Poribacteria bacterium | reverse complement strand
AGCTTCGCTCGCGACATCGGACGCAGGGTCGCGAGCAAAGCTCGCTCCTACAGAAGACATCGGGCTTGAAAGCCCTCCCACAAGAAAATTTGGCGCTAAATTGACAGTTGAAGATTAATTTGTTAATTCGGTCCTTTTCTGTCCAATGCAGGTGTACCCTGCTGCTGGCGCGGTTTCCTAACCTCGCCACATTACCGAATTGTGGTGGTTTATCGATCCTTTAATCTTTGTTGGTAGGCTTCGCGCTGAACTCAAGCACTTTCGTAGGGTCTGCAACTTCCATCCGATAATCCCACCACCCATTATAATCACCGGACAGGATCGTCAAAGTGTTCCAACCTTCCTTCAGAGGTAATTCAAAATGTGCCCACCAAGAATATAAATGTTTGCCGGGGATAGCAGCACCAGGAATCTCAACTCCATTAAGGAAGATTTTTCCAAGATTACCTCCCCAACCGATCTGTGCAAAAACACGGCGTTCATCAGGACTTTTGATATAGGAAATGCCGAAACCGTAAGCCATCTCAGCGTTTCCAAATATCTTGTCTAAT
Source organism: Candidatus Poribacteria bacterium (assembly GCA_028824125.1). GTDB lineage: Bacteria > Poribacteria > WGA-4E > WGA-4E > WGA-3G > MSPOR6. The sequence goes on along the minus strand of JAPPES010000114.1, from coordinate 5,186 downwards.
TTGATACGTTCTATTTCAGAGTTGTGTTCTTGCCAAGCGATCTCTTCTGATTTTCCTTGATAGTTTTTTTCAAGATTAAGTTCGGGTATAGATATTTCAAGAAAACTTTGTGGAACGTCGTTTGTATTAGCAGGTATCTTTTCTATACCGAGGTCAAAGGGACCGAGAAGCATCCAATTTTTAAGGACGCGCATGTGTTCTCTGGCAATAGGGTGAAGCAACTGCCTGCCGCTTAACAATTGTTCGCCACCGTATAGCGCAGAATATTTGTAAATAGGAAATGGGAGGTAGGTATCCGATGGTACTGAAAGGGTAACAGTTGTTTTTGTAGTTTGCCCTGGTTTAGCCTCAAAAGATAATTGATTGGGAGAGATCTGCCAATTCTCATTTGGGTCGAAAACTATTTCTACCTTAAGTAGTTTTTTTAGCGTGTTTTCAAGGGTTACTTCCAGACTTCCGTTGGAGGAAGACTCATATTTATTGAGATTAAAATTCTGTTTAAATTTGAGTAGGTTGGAAACTTTGTCTTTGAACGCTGCAGTTGCAAGGTCTGCTGGGTGAATATTGCCCGGTTCAATAATTGCTACGTTGACATCTTTGTTGTCTACAGTCACAAGACTATAATGATCATAAGCACCGATTTCCCGCACTGCCTGCGGTGTAAACCCGCCACCGGTAGCACCAAGCACAAAGTATCGGCGGTCATTACGTGTATGAAGTGTAAGCCTATGATAATGTCCTGCAAAGACTGTATATGCCCGTTCACCGAGTGCCGTTTCAATTTCTTCCCAACCGGAATGTCTTTGAAGCCACAAGGGGCGATGTAACAAGACAAACGTATGCCGCACATCTGCGTGTTGTGTCAATTGAGATTTGACATATTCAATCTGTTCCTCGCCAAACCAGTTTGTCCATTCACCAATGTTTGTATGCCATTCCTCTGTATTCAGCAATAGAAACAGACAATTTTTGTAGGTAAAAGCTGAATAGGTGCGTCCGAGGTGCTTCTCCCAGTAGTCATACATCACGCGATTAGTAATATCGTGATTACCGGGCAGTGGTAGGAACGGAACGATTAAATCGGATTGGTGCTCCCAAAATTCTTTCCATTCTGCTGCAAGTTGTTCTGGGTCTGTCGTATCTCCCTGTATTAAGTCACCAACCATGATAGCAAAGTCAGGTTTCAATATGTTGATTTCATCTATTGCGCGATCAAACACTGGCCACTTATCTAATCCTCCGCCAGTTTTATCACCGATGATGGCAAAAGTGAACTTATCACGGTCATCAGAAAAAGGGCGTTCCACAATTGGCATCCGTTCTGGAAAATCGGGTTTTTGAGCAGTGGTGGTAGGAATTATTAAAAAGCATAGAACAAGTATCACGACGTTTTTCAATATTTGGTAGGAATTGGGCATATTATACTCCTTATACTTGTGAGTATTATGACATAATTTCAATCGGATTCCGAAATGGGTAAAACATCACGATAGACGGGTTCCATCTTTTCTGAGTATGTCCCGCCCCGCACCCACATAACAGGGCGAATATTCTTGGTGTCCTTTTTAGGTATACGTTCTGCATTTGCACTGATATAGTGTGCGACATTACAACGGCGAAAGCGTAGACTGTGGTTATCAGTACTTTTATGAAGGAGTTGGTTGTTGAACCAAACGACTGCGCCAGGTGGCACTTCAACAGCAACGCCATCTTCGTCCCGTGCACCGCGAGCTATCTTAAACTCTGCTTGTTGTGAGCCTTCAAGGTCCTCATGCGCAAGAATGCCAAATTTGTGGCTACCAGGGATAACATATAAACACCCATTTTCTTTTGCTGCTGCATCAATGGCAGTCCACGTTCCGACTGTCTTTTCAGTTTTATACTGATGGTTAAAGTACCATTTATCTTGATGCCACGGAAAACCTAAGCCAATCTTTGGTGCTTTCCAAATATACAGGTTATTGAGACCCAACAGGTTTGGACCGAGTAGGTCAACAATCGGATCCGTTAGACGCGCGTCACGTACACGAGCAAGGAATTCAGGAATATAACAACTTACATGATGGATTTTGTGTATAGCGTTGATACCAGACGCTTCAACTTTTCCGTCTCTGACCAATGCGTTCTGATTAATATTTTTTGCGGGAAAAGGTTGTTTGCCATTAACAATGTCATCAGCGATTTGTCGTAAGATGTCGTTTTCTTTTTTTGTGAAAACGTCGTACCGGACAAAGTATCCGTTTTCTTCCCACGCTGATTGTTCATCAGATGTTAATGCAAATTGGCGTTCCGGTGGTGATGTATTTGTGTCCATTAATTCTCCTGTTCTTCTGGGATAGGTAAAACGTCATGATGGACGGGTTCCATCTTCTCTGAATATGTCCCACCCCGCACCCACATGACAGGGTGAACATTCTTTATATTCTTATTAGGAACACGTTCTGCATTTGCACTGATATAATGTGCAACGTTACATCTACGAAAGCGACCACTGTGATTATCCGTGCTTTTATGGAGCAGTTTGTTGTTGAAAAAGATCACACTTCCCGGTTGCACCTCAACCGCGACACCATCTTCATCTCTTGCACCGAGTGCCAGTTTAAATTCATTCTGTTGTGAACCTTCAAGCGCAACGTGCTCATGCACCTCATTTTTATGACTACCGGGGATAACGTATAGACATCCATTATCTATGTCTGCAGCATCAAAAGCAGTCCACGTGCCGACTGTCTTTTCAGTCTTATAGCTCCGGTTAAAATACCATCTGTCTTGATGCCATGGGAAACCTAAGCCGATTTCTGGCGGTTTCCAAATATACAGATTGTTGAGACCGAGGATATTTGGACCTATTAAGTCAACAACGGGGTCCGTTAGACGTGGGTCACGTGTGCGCGCAAGGAATTCTGGTGAATATTTGTTTATATGATGAATACAATGCATCGCGTTGACACCGGATGCTTCAGCTTTTCCGTCTCTGACCAATGCGTTCTGGTTAATATTCTTAGCAGGAAAAAGTCGTTTTCCTATTGCTATGTCATCTGCGACTTGGCGTAGCAGATCATTTTCTTCTTCAGTGAAAACGTTAAATCGGATAAAGTATCCATTTTCTTCCCAAGATGATTTTTCTTCAGGAGTCAATCTAAACTTCCGTTCTTCGGGTGTTGTCTTTGTGTCCAATTAATTCTCCTATTACGGTGAATTCTAAAAAAAATGCACTTTCGCCTGGTGTCGAGTTTTCCTAACCTCGCCTATGCAAAGTGTTCAAGTAATTCCAAAATCTACCATAAATAATGTTTCAAGGTAAAAATTTTCTTATTATCTCATTGTAACATTCTATATCGAAATCGGTGTCCTGACGAATAGCCCAAACTTTAGGCTCATTCGGTGTATCATCAATACTAAGAAAATCCAATACTTTCTTGAAGGTTTCTTTTTGCTGTGTCTCGGTCTCCAAGTCTTTATACCAAATTGTTAGGGGACTAATCTGATTTTCTTCAAAGAAATATGCCCACGACATATCTTCTACAGTAAATTTAAATGTATGGTGGACGATTTCATCGTGCGTAATTTTGATTTGATTGAGACCGTCATTCTTTCGAGTTTCATCTGTCTCGTAAAAGCGATTGCGTTTGATCGCCTTCAAAAGCGAGATAGCTTGTTTTATTTTGTTTTCTCTGCGCAGCCAGATGCATTTTAACTTTTTAAAATCTATAAACTTTTCAACGATATGCTTTTTTTCATACATCACTTGTATGCCGCAAACAGCATTAGGTGAAGTACTGACTGATACGTATTTTTGATATGTTGCTGGATCGGTTATATCCAAGCCTTTTAAACTTTCGTGTCCTTCATGGTATTCTCTCGGATATCCTGCAACATCGGATGAAACCAATAAGTCACATAAAACGGTGCTGCGAGTACGGGGTGTTGCACAAATGACGTAGTCCATTTACTTTTCCTATCGGTTATTCCTTTGGGAACTTGTGTTTCTCTCTCCACTGTGGGTACTCATCTGCAAGGAGCTTGGCGGCCCAGTTCCCGTAGTAGGCATATCCGGTACGGCGTTCCTGCCCGATCTCAGAAAACGAGTAACGGACCACCGAGTCTCGGTCGAGAAAGATTGGTCGGTTGCTGCCGATCTCGTAGAAACGCGCCCAGAGCGGTCCCGCGTCGGGATCCGCTACGATCCGTTTATCGTCCTGTCCCTCTGCATTGATGAACTTTTCTTGGCGCATGCCGTTGATAGCAACGCTCCTAAACCACTCGACGGATCCTTCAACAGCGGCGATGATCTCTGGCGTAAGTTCTTCGAGTGACATTAGGAAGCGCACGACATTAACGCTTTCGGCACCTGAAATCGATGGCGGCTCATAGGAACGTGCCCACGCAGGTTCAAGCGTTTTCTCGTCATGCTGCGCGCACCAGGCTGTAAGTTTGCCATTCTGCTTGATTTGCGTGCGTAGGATGCAGTCAATGCCCTTGGTTACAGCAGCTTCAACCTTAGCGCGGTACTCCGTTTTCAAGAACCGATAGTCGGAAGATTCAGAGACGTCTCGGAGAAGTTCGAGAATGCGGACCATAGCATTATCGTTGAACGTGATGTGACGATGGTAACCTTTGCTTAGCGGATAAAACTGAGGCCACCCGCCATTCGGGTATTGCGCTTCAAGGATATGAGAAAGCCCTTTGAGAAATGCTTGTTCGTAGCGCGGCTCATTTGTCGCACGAAACGCACGGGCAAGAAACCGTAGTTCACCAGTCGTTGCACTGTTGTCAAACGTGGCGTGCAGATCTTCAATTTTGCCATCAAACGGCTCAGACGCCGTGTCTCTATTCTTAGGCCAACCGCCGTGCGGCGTCTGCCAGGTGAGGACGTTGTCGGCAATACGGCGACCTTCCTCGCTCTGGAACCATTCGGCGGGTTGCTTCGCATATCGGGAAGGAACGGTTGCCTCGGAAGATGACACAAGCAAAAGAAGTAAGACATAGATGGTCGTAAGTCGTAGTTTCATGATAGCACCCTTTCGTTAGTTAGTACTCTAATCGGATTCTAAAATTGGTATAACATCATGTTGAACTTCATCTGCCATACCCGGGTATATTTTACCCCGAATCCACATGGGAGGCCGTTTTTTATTTACAGCCTCAGGGCGCGTCCATTCTGCTTTTGCACTGATATAATGTGC
>JAPPES010000084.1 GCA_028824125.1 Candidatus Poribacteria bacterium | reverse complement strand
TAGCCATAGATGAAATCATAAATATGTATCATTAATTCTAAACTTTACTATAGTTGGGGCCGCGCAATGCATTACATATTGCGTCAGCCTCCGAAAAAAAATCAATAGAGGTAGTATTTTCCGATGTTTGATAAATTCATTAGTATTTTCTGCTTTTTACTACCACTGGTTCTATTCGGTTGTGGTGGCGATGAAGACATCTATACTGCTAAAGAACCTGCGGGAGCGTTGGTGGCGTATTTTCCATTTGATAGAGACGTAAAAGATGCATCTGGAAATGATAACCACGGTGAAATAAAAGGCATAGCAAACTGGGTTAAAGGCAAATTTGGAGATGCGATAGCACTCAATAACGGTGTCTATGTCGAAATGGAAGCCTCCGACTCACTCCACGGTGACCTTTTCAAAGCGGACCCATTCACACTTGCTGTTTGGGTTTATCCGGAAGCGGGAACTTATTACGGACACGTCTGGCGGAGTTTACCGATTGAGGCCGGTCATAACACCTTATTCATTATTGAAGACGAAGGAATCATCTCTTGGCGTGGATTTGTCAATGGCGAATGGTCCTGGGACGATCTATGTGAGACCGATCCCGATCTCTTTAAAGCCGATACCTGGGTACACGTAGCTGTCACAAACGATGGTGATAAATTTAGGATCTATGTTAATGGTGAGAAGGCCGCTGAGACAGATTTTCAAGAAACGGATGGTGGGAACACCACTTACCTCATTGGTAGTAGGCCGGCTTTTGTGGAAACCTTTGCCGGTTTCATAGATGATTACGCTGTTTTCTCCAAGGCATTGAACAAAAATGAAATCAATTTGATAATGAAAACAGGCGTTGCAAGGTTCTTACAGACGACACAATTGGCAGATATCGAAGATTAAGATTCCCTGAGAATGTTAGCATCGATGGCACTGTCAATATTCAAGACATGGTGACCGTGCAGCACATTGGGATGGTAAAAATGTACAAGGTGAAGTTGTTGCAACAGGTGTCTATTTTTATACATTGACCGCAGACGATTTTACCGCGACACGCAAAATGTTAATTCTACAGGACTTACGCATTTTTCTTAAAGTCCCCTTGATAAGGGGGATTGGGGGGTAAATACCTAAAATAACGACTTTTTACCCTCTTATCAAGGGGAATGCGTAAGTCCTGATATATACACATTTTTGGTACGAGGGACCTAAACCAACGGACTGGACTGTGCCGTAGCACAAACTTCCAATTTGTGCAGTAATGCGCGCAAACTGGAAGTTTGCGCTACAATTGTGTGCAAGTAATTATAGATTTCACTATAAAAGCAGGCGATTTTACCGCCACACGTAAGATGTTGATACGGAAATAGAAACATTTATGGAGGATAAATGATGAAATTTTATGGACTTTTTCTGGTATGTATTTTCGGAATAGGATGTGCAACACTCTTGACCGAACAGACTTATGTCCGAATTGACACGCCAGTAACAATAAGTAATACAAGAGATGGAATTGCGTATACTTTTCCAGAGAAAAAATTGGTTCGAAAAATTCGTATCCTCGGAGAAGGAACAATTCGAAATATAGGGATTTGGGGGGCAAAACCAGTCAAGGATCTGTTTGATGGACAAGTCAAATATCGATGGATATTGATTAAAGAGATTAAAGAGAAAATGGCACTCCCGATTGACATCAAAATTCCGATAGCTTCGCCGACAGAGGTTATTCAGATCACAAAATCGTCTGCTGCGAAGTCAAGTTTTAAAGGGCGAGTCTCTATTGGACGAATTGATGCCGTTGAATTTTACACAACTGTGTCAAAAGATCAATAAAAGCAAGCGATTTTACAGCAACGCGGAAGATGTTAATACGGAAGTAGAAACATTTATGGAGGATAAATAATGATGCGATTTTATGTAATTTTTCTGATATGTATTTTCGGGATAGGGTGCAGAGCGCTTCTGACCCAACATACATTTATGGATGACCATACATACGTCCGTATTGACGCACCCGTAACTGTTACTAAATATGGGGGCGACGTAACCGTGTATGCCATTCCAGAGAAAGAATTCGTTCGAAAAATCCGTATCCTTGGCGAAGGCGAAGTTCGGAATATTGAGATTTGGGCGCAAGACGACAAACACGGTAGGAGGCGACTGAAAACAATTCACAAGACCACGCCGCTTATCCTTCCGATTGAAATTTTTATGCATCACTTACCTTTGACTTTTAAGACAGATGCGATTCGGATTGTAAAAAGAAAAAGTACGGGAACTACTGTTTTCACACCTGATCATGCAGAACAGATTCCCAAGGGAAAAATTGATACCGTTGAATTTTACACAACTGTGTCAAAAGATCAATAGATAAGGAGAAGTTAATATGTTTTATGCGTTGTCCATCAACAAATTTTATATAACACTCATAGTGTTCCTGATTTTCTCGGCGACCGCTTATGGTGTAGAATCCACCACTCAGGAACAGGTCCGCTTACAAGCTGTTGCAGACGCTCAAAGTGATGCGCAACTTGCAGTAGGCAAAACAACATGGCAGGCGACTGGTTGCGTTACTGGTCCCTTTGGTGTAGGGATAGCACTTATTTACGAACCTCGCATACCCACAGATCGTCTCGTCGGTAAATCACCGGAATATGTGGAGTATTACGGAAACGAGTTTCGCAGAGAGACAAAGGGGCTCCAAGTTTTCCACTCAGCAACGGGGTGCGCCGCGTTTAGTATCGGTTTTTTTCTTTGGTTTATTTTGGGTTAAGTATTTAGCGGGAAACCATCCAAAATCAACAAATGGCACTACTAAAGAGGAGAATTTCATGGTCAAGTAAACAGTGAGAAACCTGTGCAAGTCCATCAGTATTGAACAGATAACAGGTTTCTTCCAAATTTTCAAAATTTATAGGAGGTATTTTTATGCGTTACATACGCTCAGTTGTGGATTATATTGATTCGTTGGAAGCTGGTGATACATTCCGAAGATTGTTTTCATCCGGGTTAAAAATTTCCGGCGTGTTAACTTTAAGTGTCAGCGTTTTGTTAGGAATTGCAATTCTGTATTGGGTCGGTGAGAATGTACCATCCGCGATGGCTGCAGCCATTATTGTGACTGCAACCGTCGTTCACTTTGGTATAGCAGCAATTATGCTGTATTGGAATCGCGCCAATAAAATATCAGAGCTTGACAAAGAATCACATCTTACGTTTACCCCCATTATGAGTGTCACGTGTCGACTTACTGGCGAAATTTCCGGTCTTTTCTTCATTACGTTAGGATTTAGCCTCTTTATCTGTTTTTGCTTTGCACCTATTCTACTAAAATCTGCTCTATCTGAAATCACATATAGGGGAGATTTTTCTGAGGTTAGCTTTACTCTAATAGTAATCGGGACGGCTCTATTTATCTTCTATGTTCTCATTGGGATATTTTCATTGGTATTCTGTTATATTGTTGCGGAGTACGCCGGTTTGATCGGAGACATCGCAACGAACATCAAGAAGATTGAGATGACGTTATCGACGGATGCAACCGCGATCACGATACCTGAGTCGGTACCATCAGAAGAGGTTTCATAAAATCGGATAATTGTCCTCTCATCATACATAAGGAAACATTTTTATTATGAAAATGACTTGTGTTAGTTAGTTCTTTTTATGTAATATTAACGTGAGTTTGATAATTAAAAACTGGTAAATAGAGAACCCCTTTGTTATTATGAAGTATACCAAATACTTACATAGGAGTTCTCTGATGGATATCATAACACTTTTCTGTCGTTAATTTTGGTAAATCTACCGTCAAATTGGACACACGAATTTAATTTGACAAAAATTAAATTCGCGTATATAATTTGTTAAAAATAGAGAAAAACATAAGAATTTCGTAAATTTCTTGTTTTTCTGCAAACAAGTTTACATTTTCTGAAACTTATGTTATAATAACTATATTAAGCCATATAAAGTTGGTAGATAAAAAGAAAAACCGCACGCCATAATGGTAAAATGGGTGCAGTTTATTCAAACTCACGTAAAAGTGAGATTCATTTTTATGTAGGAGGTTAAACATTATGAAAACTATGTTTGTATTAGCAGGATTTGTGATGATGATAGTCTATTGTGTTATCGGCACAAGCGACATGGCACAAGCAGAGGAAGCCTTGGGAACAGGAACGGCAGCACTGTTAGGAGGAGACCTAACCGACCCAGAAGACGATGGTGCTCCTGATGCAGATGAAGGTTACAACGCCATTTTCTCAGCCAATGAAGAACCCGGATTCGGGGGCGGGGAATTTTCGTTTAACGTCTTCGATAACATCCTTGGCGGCGGCAATGCTAAATGGTGCTGCGGACGTGGGGGCGGCATTCCAGAAGAAGGTCTACACGTGACAGCTGAGTTTGAGCAGCCGTACGCATTGACACACTTCACCGTATCTTCAGCGAACGATGTTCCTGCAAGGGACCCGACAGTGTGGGAGATTCAAGGATCGAACGACGGCGAGGATTTTGAGACCATCTTTTCTCACGATGGGGATAGTTTTTGGAATGAGCGACTACAAGTCGTCCTTTTTGAGGCAGGGGAAGATTACGACAAGCAAACTACCGGGTATAAATTTTTTCGGCATGTTACTTTTAACACTGCATCGAACCCGGCTGGGGCGTACTTTCAAATTGGCGAAATTGAGTACTTCGGCGATAATAATTTTACTGCCGTAGACCCTAAAGCCAAGCTCTCAACCACATGGGGAAGCATCAAAAACTTCCGATAAACGCAAATACCGAACATGTTCTAAATCGGCTTGAACCCAGTCATAACTCGGTTTGAGTCGATTTTCATTTTAAGAAATGTCTCATTTTGGTTTCCTTTCGTTTTCGGAATTTATAGTAAAACCTATAATTAATGAGACACTTCTGTGGCATAACCTGTTAGTTTGTGCAGATGTGGACACAAACTAACAGGTTGATGCTCAACACCCCCGGTAAGTTCGGTTTCCTAACCGAACCGATCCTAATGTCCAATTAATTCTAAAGTCTACTATAATTTCAGAAAAATAAAGTTGACATTTCCCGAAACTTATGTTATGATAACAACTTATACCAAATTAACGGAATTTATCTTTTTTCTGACGATGAATCAACGCTAAATGCGCTTGGCAGAATACGCGTGTGGTATTCTGCATGATTTAGCGGGTGGGTTTCCTAACTGCACACTTAGCAAGACAAATCACGTTAATTGGGTATTATGTTATGAAACTTAACGCGAAACTCACGTAAAAGTGAGATTCATTTTTATATAGGAGGTTAAATGGTATGAAAACTATGTTTGTGTTCGCAGGATTTGTGTTGATGATAGCCTATTGTGTTATCGGCACGAGCGACATGGCACAGGCGGAGAAAGTCTTAGGAACAGGAACGGGAGCACTGTTAGGAGGAGACCTAACCGACCCAGAAGACGATGGTGCCCCTGATGCAGATGAAGGTTACAACGCGATTTTCTCAGCCAACGATGAACCCGGATTCGGGGGCGGTGAATTTGCGTTTAACGTCTTCGATAACATCCTTGGCGGCGGCAATGCTAAATGGTGCTGAGGACGTGGAGGCGGCATTCCGGAGGAAGGCCTACACGTGACAGCTGAATTTGAAGAGCCGTACGCATTGACACACTTTACCGTATCTTCAGCAAACGATGTTCCTAATAGGGACCCGATAGAGTGGGAGGTGCAGGGGTCGAACGACGGCGAAGATTGGACGACCATCTTTGCCCACGACGGGGATAGTTTTTGGGATCAGCGACTGCAAGTCGTCCTTTTTGAGGCAGGGGAAGATTAC
>JAPPES010000086.1 GCA_028824125.1 Candidatus Poribacteria bacterium | reverse complement strand
CCTCTTTTCTACTTTTTGTCTCTAAAAATCTTAAAACTGTCCAAACTATAGTATACTTTACGAAGGTGTGATAAATGCACATGATGTGTGTTGCACCTGGGCACGCTTACCCAGTTTTGCTGGGGCGCGCTGATAGTGTTAGACCCACTCTCAACGCGCGGCCATGCCATAGATCAAGTATGACAGGGCTGGTTTTCATTTTAACACAGGCACAGGGTCTGTGACTATTGAAAGATGGAAACCAGCGGGCCCGAAGGAAACAGTTGACAGCAACTTTTCATTTTCCTGCCAACATCTCTCCTTTCGGGACTGTCAAAATCAGAAAGATCGCTGGACGCAAATGACGTTCAGTATGATAAGTTCAACGATATGCTTATGAGAGTATATCTATCCATAAAAGGAGAAATATCTAATGAAAATGTTGAAAAGACAATCGCTCGGTATCGCTTTTGCGATGCTACTTTCCTTGTGTTTTGTTATCAATAGCGGTGAGGCTGCTGAGATAACATCGTTTTATGTCTATGCAAGCACGGATTACGGAGGCGGCGCGGACTTCTGGGCGTCTCTGTCTGCGGATGCGGACATATACTTTGTCAGCTTCTATGTGAAACAGACATATCCGAAACCGGAACCGAACGAGAATCGTGACTGGATACATGCCTATAGCAATATGTACGCCAGTGGGACGAGAAGTGTTTATGAGAATATTGGTTCGTTTGATGGTCACATCAAGATAGCCGAGTACAGCGTAAAAGCAGAGGTGTGGTTTTATGATGCGGATGGCAATCCGACGAATGTCTCTGACACCAGCACGACCACAACTTCTGTCTATAAACCTCTTTTTGATCCGAGTGGCTACCAAAGAAGCGGTGTCTACGGTTATTCTGAGCTGACGGCTCATTACTTTGATGGTAGCTCTATAGTCATGGACGGGTATGTTTGGGCCTATAACGGCACAGACGACACCGTGGCGGGGTCTGGACGCTTTAGACATGATGCGACCAACAAAGCGCTGGATGAGTTAGAAGAGGACTTGCCACCGGGCAGGTTTAAAACCGGTGAAACCTACGGCTATAGCACCAGTGATTGGGGCACCTACTTCAACTTCGACACCCGCGGACCACTCGGGAAAAATGACGAGTGGGTGTGTGAGGCGTATCTTCGGCTCAATGTACACGAAGACACCTGGGTGGCGGCCACTTCGAATACGTTTAATTATAAAGACAACCGGTAACCTCATTGTAACGGCAGGGGCCACGTGTCTCTGCCACACTTTTATCCAGGGGGATGTGAACCCCCCTGCCCCCCTTCTCAAGGGGGAGATGGGAAAGAACCCCCTGCCCCCCTTCTCAAGGGGGAAACGTTAGGAGTATCGCCATGAACACACAAAAAGTTAGTTTGATCTGTTTGCTGCTGCTCTTGGTTTTCGGGACAGTTGCAGATGCGAAAATCGTTTTTAGCTCATACCGCGACGGTGTGCAAGGTATCTACGTGATAGACGATGATGGGAGCAACGAGACGCTGCTACTGACAGGGGACCGCTGGACCGTATACCCTGAGTGTTGGTCTCCAAACGGTCAATGGATACTGTTTGAGAGTTGGGCTACGGGTCCTGCTTTGATGCGTCCGGATGGGACAAATATCCGGGAACTGGAACTCGAAGGCCTTCCCGATGGAGTGTCGTCTATCGGTAGGATGTCATTTTCACCGGACAGCCGGTCTATCGTTTTTAATATGACGGTGAGAATAGACAACAAAGAGAAAAAGAGCGTCAACGTGCTGAATATAGAGACGGGGCAGCTAGAAAAAATAGCGGATGTCAGTGCAATCTTCTGTGATTGGTCGCCCGATGGCAAGTCAATTGTGTACACAGAGCCAGGGGTGGCCGGCAGAGTCGGTGGGACGCTTTGGATAATGGGGGCGGATGGTCATCGTCCACGTCAACTACTGCCCCCGCCCGGACGCGGACGGTTCAAAGCCCCGCGCTGGTCGCCTGATGGCACCCGGATCGTTTATCTACATGACGAGTATGTCTGGGAGCGCCCTCAACCATTAGCGGCTCTCACGCTGATCTACAAGGCGCATCGGTATCTGATCTGTGATCGCAACGGAAAAAACATCAAACGCCTGCAGATACCAAAAGACTGGCGCCCCTTACAAATTGACTGGATGGATGATGGCAAATCGGTTGTTTTCAGTGCGTATGTCGGGCTCGAGCTGGACAAACTGGCACCGCCGAATGATGAGTTCCCCCCTGCGAATATCTACAAGTATCATCTAAAGACACATGAGATTACGCAGCTCACAAACCACCCAGGAAATGATGATTCGCTGGATTGGATCAGTGATGATGTGTTATCGGTCACGCCAGTCGGTAAAAAAAAAGTGACGTGGGGGGCGATTAAGGAGTAAAGATGTCCACAGAGACAACCCTTTGAACAGGCAGGTATCCATTTTGGGTATCCGCCTATTTTCTTTGCGTTGATTGGCAGCACTGTCAAAAGTAGCCTAATACCAAATTAACGACTTGTGCCAGTTAACTAATTGTATTTGTTATTTTCACAGATATTAGGTATTGTCATATAAACATATCGTCCCTACGGGACTAAAGATAGGGTATTCAACGTTTTTCTATAAACATATCGTCCCTACGGGACTAAAGAAGGTATCAACTAACGATAAAAACTAACAAAACGCCAGTAATTGTGAAATATTATTTTACAAAGAGTTATTTAGCACAACTCGTTAAATTAACAGGATTTATCTTGTTTCCTTGGCATTAGGCACGTTTACAAAACGCCAAATCAACGGTATGAATCATGGCGAATACGCCAAATCAACGGTATGAATGCGCGTGGCAGAATGCGCGTGTGGCATTCTGCATGATTCCCCGTATGGTATTCGCCATGATTCCCCGCCTACCGAGACGAATCGCGTTAATATGGGACTATACCATATTAACCTGAATTATTTTTCAAACAAGTTGCCATTACTGAAAAATCGGTAAAATATAAGGCGTAATTACCTTTTGGTAAACCGTGATTGTTCCGAAGATTGAATAGAATCCCGCACACAACAACAGCCCTATCTGTTTCCATATCGGCGGTTGTATCTCTTTCGGTAAGAATTTTCGGTTAACATATAATGTATGGAGTGAGCAAATCACGAGTTGATAACCGCCCACCGTTGCGGATACGATAATCATTAAAAAGGGTTGTGCCAAATACATAGCGATGACACCCCATAGAATATAGACAATCAGAATTGGATAATAAATCCATTTTGCCTTCTGTTCCCCCATTTTTCGTGCGTTTCTAAAACCGGTCCAAATTATATCTGTGTACCGACGCGGAACGCCATCCACACCGCCAAGTTGCGTTGAAAATAGCACCCAAAATCCACATAGCAGTGTGAGATACCACATGACTCTACCGCCCTTTGCTTGAAGCCCATCCGCTTGGAATGCTGCCGCTGACCATTGATCGATTTCTTGGCCCGAAGGGACAAATTCTATTGTGAGCATGGCGGGCAACGCTAAACCGATAAAACAACCGATAAGCCAGATATAATACTGTTCAAAACGGACATATTTCCACCACTCCTTGAACCGTTCCAGATTCTCAGGTGTGATACGGAATACTTTACCCAAATGGGAAAGTTTCACGTTTTGTCCGCCAATAATTGAGGGGATTGCCCCAACCAGACTACTCATGCCCCATCCTTTATCGCGGACATAATTAGAAATCGTGATATTCCCTAAGCCGCCGCTACCCGCATAAGCTGCAAACGCACCGAGTAATAACCAGTCAAACTCATCACTATTTATATCATCAGGCAGTGCGCCAAAACTAAAGAAGCCTTTTATGACAGTCCACCATACTCTGGGCGGAACAAGAAATAGGTCAATAATAACCAAATATCCTATAATCCACACCACCATAAAAAGTAGCACTTTTTCAAGAGCGTTGTAAATTTTACCGCCGAACATTACGATGGCAAGGCAACCAAAAAAGATGAGATATGCGAAGATTCGGACAGTGTTTCGATCAGCGTCCTGGGGCATATACCCCAGCCATGCTGCAGCTAATGCTGTTGCAGCAGTCATCGCCCACCCGGGCCAGATTCCGAAAAAATCAACACCCGAATAGAAAATTGCCCAGAACCGTGGTCCGGGTTTACACCGCATATAACCGCTCAACATCGGTTCACCAGTGTAAAGTGTGTAGCGAATTGCCTCTGTGTTGAGAACTGCCTGCAGGACAATCGCGATGGTCGCAATCCAGAGCAGCGTGCCTCCATACTGTGCTGTAATTGCTGGACCTAACAACCATTCTCCACTGCCGATGGAAGCTCCTAAGGCAATAATTCCGGGGCCGAGTATACCTGCAAACGCAAGACCAAATTTATATCGTGGCGGTGCAGGTAATTCAGCAACTTCCCAATCGGGGAGTGTGCCGCCATCAACACGTTCATTCGTTTCTGTCATAAATTACTACTCCTAAAATATGTTCATAGTAGATTTTAGAATTACTTTGACACTCTGCATCGGCGAGGTTAGGAAACCTCGCCTACCGCTTGTGTTGAGCATCAAACTGTTAGTTTGTGTTCCGTAGATGCGCAAACTAACAGTTTGTCCTACATCGTTATGTAGCGAGGTTAGGAAACCTCGCCAGCAGCAGGTGTACATCTCTGCTGGCGAGGTTTCCGAACCTCGCCAAATTACCCGATTTATTTTTTAATCTTCATACAGTTTGTGCTACAGTTCACTATAATTGGCGAAGGTATTGAATACTATAACCTTATTTTCTTAAAAGCTTCAATTTGTTCCGTAATTGCACGTTCTGTCGGGAGGCGTTCAGCACTTGACGCGCCATAAAATCCGACAACGCCTTTGGTATTTTCAAGGACGTAGGTGGCATCTTCAGGTTCGGCGATTGGGCCACCGTGGCAGATTACAAGGATTTCAGGGTTGACACCTTTTGCAGCATCATGGATGGCTTGCACACGTTTTGCAGCATCTTCAAGAGTAAAAGCAGTTTTTGCTCCGATAGAACCTTTCGTCGTAAGTCCCATGTGCGCAACGAGAATATCTGCTCCAGCATCTGCCATCTGTTCAGCCTCTGATTCGTTAAATGCATACGGTGTGGTAAGCAAACCCATTTGGTGTGCAGTGCGAATCATTTCTACTTCGGGGCCGTATCCCATATCGGTTTCTTCAAGGAGTTGACGGAATGTGCCATCAATCAACCCGACTGTGGGGAAGTTCTGTACACCGGAAAATCCGACAGCATCTATTTGTGTTAAGAATATATCCATCAACCGAAAGGGGTCGGTCCCGCAGACACCTGCAAGCACAGGCGTATTTTTGACAACAGGGAGCACTTCACTTGCCATCTCAACGACAATTTGGTTTGCGTCTCCGTAAGGCATCATGCCGGCAAGTGAGCCTCTGCCCGCCATTCGAAATCTGCCGGAATTGTATATGATAATTAAGTCGATGCCGCCAGCCTCCTCACATTTTGCGGAAATACCGGTCCCTGCACCTGCGCCGATGATGGGTTTGCCTGCCTCAATATTGTTGCGTAAATGCGTTAAAATTTCTTCGCGTTTGAATTTCATTGTGTATCCTCTGTAATTTTTTGTACAACTGTTTTACGAATAGTTATTGTAACGTAGCACCATTAAATTGTCAATAGTAGAAAAAATAGGTGTAAAGTATCTGGTAAGGAACACAACTTCTTGTGAGAGGCGTTTCAACTCCGATAAATCGGTCCGCAAAGTAGTAGGCACACGCCGTGTGCCGTCCATATCCCCAAAGAATGTGTAGCGGACGGCACCAAATCAACGGTATGAATCATGGCGAATGCCATACGCGCATTC
>JAPPES010000056.1 GCA_028824125.1 Candidatus Poribacteria bacterium | reverse complement strand
GCTTTTGACTTCTTAAATTGACGCCTATGGTGCGGTTAGGAAACCGCACCTACCAAGACGGATCACGTTAATTGGGTATAACAAGATTGCCACAATACGCGCAGGCGTGGACCTCTGTATCACCATTGAACGTCTCACGTTCTGGAGCAACATAGGTTTCGTGATTAGTAACACAGTTTGAATTTTCACATTGATGGGAAGTTTCCCCGATATCACGCTTTGGGGGTTGTGTCAAGATCAGCTGTTCCAATCCCATAAGGCTCGAAATAAGTGCCATCCGAACCGGCACGGCATTTGCGGATTGTTCAAAATAGGCAGCACGTGGGTCATCGTCCAACTCATAAGCGAGTTCGTTCACGCGTGGGAGCGGGTGCATAATCATCGCATCCGGTTTAGCATTTTTCATCACTGCAGCGTTCAGGAGATAACTACCGCGCACTGTCTTTGCATCTACAGTGGGTGGAAGGCGCTCCTCCTGAAGTCGATTCACATAAATAACATCAAGCGTTTTGATAACTTCTGTGACGTTTTCTACCTCAATAGGTTTCTGTCCGTGGATTTGCGCTAACCGCGTGAGTATCCAAGGCGGCATCTGTAACCCGTTCGGGGCGATGTGAACCAGTTTTCCACCGAATCTCGCAACCGCTAACGCAAACGAGTGTGCCGCGCGCCCATACCGAAGATCACCACAGATACCAACGGTTAAACCTTCTACCTGTGATTTTCGCCGAATAATCGTATAGAGGTCCGTGAGTGCTTGTGTCGGATGTGTGTGACTTCCATCTCCACCATTGATGACTGGGATATTAGCATAAGTTGCCATAACTCGTGCTGAACCTGCCCAGCTGTGCCGCACTACTATAATATCTGCGTAGTTTGTGACCATCCGCGCGGTATCGGCAAGCGTTTCACCTTTTGTAACAGAGGTAGAACTTGGATCTGCAAAACCAAGTGTTCCGCCGTTGAGCCGTTCCATTGCACTTTCAAAGGAGAGTCGGGTCCGCGTACTCGGTTCATAGAAGAGGGTGGCGAGCAATTTGCTTCGGCAAATTCCTGCCCATGTCTCTAATTGTGACTGCATGCCTGCTGCCAGTCGGAAAATCTGTTCAATCTCAAAATTCGACAAATCGTCAAGTGTTATCAGATGCCGCATTGTCCTCCTATAGACGCTTGTTTTATGTGCGCCTTATTCCTTCATCCCCAGATTTTAACGATTACTACGCCCCGACTTTCAAACTCCCGACCAATTCCTTGACTGAACTCATACCCATCTTTTTAAGGTAATCGTTGATACCTTCTACAACTTCTATTGATGCTTTTGGATTGACAAAGTTCGCCGTCCCCACTGCGACAGCGGATGCACCAGCGATGAAAAATTCCACAGCATCTGTTGCATGCATTATCCCACCCATCCCAACAATCGGAATTGAGACACTTTTGTATACCTCCCAAACCAATCGCAATGCCACAGGTTTGATCGCAGGTCCAGAAAGACCGCCAGTTACGTTGGCGAGTTCCGGTTTGCGCGTCTCAGCATCGATTGCCATGCCGAGTAGGGTATTAATCGCAGAAAGGGCATCTGTCCCAGCATCTTCAACGGCACGCGCAATCTCAGTAATATCTGTAACATTCGGTGACAGTTTCACCAATAGCGGTAGATGTGTCTCTGCTCTGACTGCTTTCACAAGTTGATATGCTAAGGTTGCATCAACACCAAAACTCATACCACCACAATCCAGGTTCGGACAAGAGATGTTGAGTTCCACACCAGCAACGCCACTCACCCCACTTAACTTTTCAACGACTATTAGGTATTCTGCAACCGTTTTGCCACAGACATTGACAATCACCGGCACATCAAAATCTTGAAGATAGGGCAGTTTTTCCGAAATAAAACCATCTACTCCGACATTCTGCAGTCCAATAGCATTCAGCATACCGGATGGGGTTTCCATAATACGATCCATTGGATTGCCAGGCCACGGCACGCTTGTAACGCCTTTAACGACAACTGCGCCGAGTCGGTTTAAGTCTACGAAATCAGCGTATTCACTGCCGTACCCGAATGTGCCAGACGCTGTCATGACGGGGTTTCGCATCCGAATCCCACCTATGTTTACATTGAGTGATGAGTTTGCTGTATTCATCCCGATTTATAATAGCAGGTTTATTTGAAAATATCAAGCAGTTTGAAAAAGGAGTATATTTTTTTTAATGTTTATGGTACAATATATAAATATGTTGACACTGACATGTAGGCGCGCTTTGCCAGCACACCGGTAGCGGTGTGCAAACACCCCTAATCTTGCCTATTGACAAATGTTCAAGTAATTGGAAATCCACTATATATTCTCAATATAAAAGAGAGGTAAACATGAAAAAAACGATAAAATTTGTGCTTATAGGCGTCGGGGTCGTTGTTGTATTAGTAGGCATTGCTGCAGTATACATGTTTTGGCAGATGGGACAACCTCTCTATAAGTTCGGTTCTGTTAAGAAAGCAGAAAACTTACGAAGTCCGTTGGAACCGCCGGAGCAGACTGATTCGTCTGTCTGGCGCGTCGAATCTGATATATCCCTTCATTTTGATGTGTACGGAGAAGGCAGGCCTGTTGTCATTATTCACGGTGGGCCAGGGATACCTTATGCAAACGCATGGAAGGGGTTAAAATCGTTGGAAGAGCAGTACACTTTCTATTACTATCATCAACGAGGTGCGGGGAATTCAACCAGACCGATTGACCGTTTTGAATCAAAAAATTATCCGAAGAATATGACTCAACTTGAGCAAACCCTCGGCATAGGTGCACAAATTGCTGATATTGAACGAATCCGCCGTATCCTCAAAGAAGATAAATTACTGCTAATCGGACATTCCTTTGGCGGTTTTATTGCTGCACTTTATGCAGCAGAATTTCCAGAGCGGGTCGAAAAACTGATCCTTGTTGCTCCTGCGGGGATGCTCACGCCACCGCGAAAAGAGAATAATATCTTTGATGCTGTCCGAAGCAGAATCCCTGAAAAAGAACTACCCAAGTATGATTCGCTTGTAAAGAAATACTTCAATTTCGGTAGCATTTTCTCAAAATCGGATGATGATCTTGTAGATTTACATACGCAAATAGGGCACTATCTATTGAAGGGAATGGGATACGATATATCCCTTATGGAAACACCACCTACACCAGGCGGATGGAGTTCATTCGCTGTGTATTTTAGTATCGGCAAATCACCGGACTATCGTGATGCTGTAGCAAACATTACAGCACCGACTCTAATTCTGCATGGAGATGATGACGATATTTCACTAAATGGTAGTAAGAAATACGAGGAGTTTATTCCTAATGCGAAGTTTATCTCTATCGGTTGTTCCGATACAACTTCTGTATCCGGGCATTTTATATTTGATGATTGCCCAGATCAGTTCGCTGCAGCCGTTAGAGAATTTTTGACTAACGAATAAACGCTTCTATTTTTGACACATATTCCGTGAAATCTCTTTCCGCTAACAATTTCAAATTTTCTAACTGCACCACAGTATCTATATCCCAAAAATCTATTGTCGGATCAATCCGTAAATAATTATCCTTCAATAGAAGTTTCGCTATATTTGCGGATGCGTGAGATTGCAGCGTCATCACATAAGATACTAACTTTATACCGCCCCATCCCAAGAGAAACCCCCACCCCCGCCTTTTACGGTACATAGAAACCGAATGTCCTGTGCCAATTGACATAATCTTAACTTGTGATGCCTCTTTTCCGAAATTCGTAAGTGCTTCCGTAAACGCAGCGATAGAAGGATTGTTTGCCCATAATCCACCATCTGCTAACAGACGGCTTTTTATATATTTTGGCGCAAAAAATGTAGGTGCAGCACATGAGGCAACGATTGCATCTCGCAGACAAACGTCCCCGTCTGAATAATCGGATTCGTTCAGGTTTTCAATATAATTCGACCGAAAAATGTGCAACTCACTTTTTGTAATCTCAGAGGTTGTTATCATCAAGGGGATTGCTATTTCGGATAACGGTTTTGCGGGTATATGTCTCGCGATTATCTGCGCGAGTGTTTCGTTTGAATACTTGCTGACAAACAACGGATTCCGATACCACTTTTTTCGGAATATATCTGGCGCCTCAATCTCAAAAAGTTCTACGATCTCATCCATCGGAATGTCTGAAGCAATAGCGCCAGCGATGATCGAGCCCGTGCTTGTCCCTACGATGAGATCAAAGCAATCTTTGATACGCACATCAAGCAGCTGCTCTACTTTGTTTAAGAGGTGGGCAGAGTAGATGCCGCGTGTCCCACCGCCATCTAAAGCGAGAATATGAAAGGTGTCGGTTTTGTTCATTGAGTTTATTCGTCATCCTCGTCTTCGGGTTGGTAGTCAGCAGCATTAAGTGCTTTAATGCGCGGCCGGAATACTTTATCAAACAATTCTAATTTCGATGCAAGCCATTCATGCTGATTGTACCAATCGGTTTCATCAGTTGGATCTGTCCTCTCCTTTATCAAGTAAACTTGACTCTCTTCAAGTTCAGGACGTTCCGACCACTCAAGACTCTCACCAAATTCCCTATCTATTTCTTCTTTTTGTTCCTTCAGTAGATGAAAATATGCCTTGGCATTGCGGTCTCGTATAGTGAGCTGAATACGAATCTGTTGATCTCTAGTTCTCAAAATTGCATATACGCCAAAGCCAGATTTCCCAACTCCAAAAACCATCCTTGCTACAGGCTGCGGTTTCGGTTTTCTAAGCATACTATTCTTTTCAGTTAGGTATTTACCAAATTCCATCCAGAATTTTTCCTGCTGCCGTTGTGTTTCAGTGAGATCTATGATTATTTCACGTTGCGAGTCTTGAATCACAGTACGGCTCCAGTTATTAGGACTAGAAACAACATCAAATTGTGGCGCGCTTGCGGAATCCTCAATTTTCCATATCTTAATTTCTACTCCGAAGTACCGAAAACGTTCATCTGTTGTTTCATTTAACCGATCAAGGGCAGCACGGTGCTCATCTTTGAACTTTTTTGCTATCCATATCACCGTTTGCACATCTAAGCCAGCAGCGTAAGTCAGAATTTGGCCAAGATGAGTATGATCGGTTTCTTCCAATTGGTTTTCAATAAGCACACGCGAATCATCTTCATTCTTGCAAAGAATATCGGCTCGAAAACCTTCTCCACTTATCTCCACCCCTTCAAGTTCCAGCTTCATATCCAGTGTCTCGTCAAGTAGGACAAGATTCTCTGCTTTTGCCAACCACGGTGTGAAATCCTGTGCCTCGTCAGGCCAAACTTTGCGTAGTTCAACCGCTTTCAGTTTTGCAAGTTCTTCAGACATAAGGTGTTATCTCCTTTTTATATTATTCGTTGTATCTATGCTCTAATCAAGTTACCACATCCCATTGCCAAAATCAACTAATTTTCAGTTTGACTTAAATTTGTGTATATGTTAAAATCGCTTATGTATAAAGAGAATAAGGAGTAGTATATTTATTGAATCAAGATATTCTATAGAACCCTGTGAAGGCGGTGAAATATGAAAGAAAAGCTCGATCAGACACCAGAACCTCCTATAGATGAGGAGACAAACGGATCAGATAAAAACCCTGAAGTTAAACCCTCCATCAGCCTTTCAATTCAACAACAATTCAACGAATTAAAACGCGATTACTTGAATGAACGCTCCAATTCAATTAACCGATTGTTAGTCTTTATCTGCATAGTGCTTGTCTTTTTTACGGTTATGATTCCGATTGTAACAGGGATAGCCGCATATTTTATCTACCAAAAGTATGACGACCTGCAATCCCAAATGCTAAACCGCGTGAAGGAAGCGAGTCAAGAGGCTGCTGCTGCAGAAAAGCATGCTAACACAGCGGCACAATCCCTCAAGGAAATCAAGGAACATCAGACCAAATTAAAAGAAGTAATATCGAAATTGACAAGTAAAGACTTCAGCAATCCGAATAAAGTTGAAATTTTCAAGACAACGATTGAAGATATTCTGAAAGATCCTGCTATTTCACTTGAAGACAAAGCTATCATTGAGACTTACAAGCTGCAAAATGCTGGTCAAATACCGGAGGCAATCGAAAAATGGAGATCTATCGCGAACACTGCTATGGGCGTCAATAACGATTTAGTCGCACGCGCGTTCTTCTCAATCGGTTATCTCCATTCGGAACAAAATGAAAATGATCCCGCACTCTCTGCTTACGACCAAGCAGTTGAACTCATGCCAAATTTCGCTGAGGCATATACCAGTCGTGGTGTTGTGAAGAGCAAACTTGGGAACACTGATGAGGCAATTGCCGACCATGACGAAGCGATACGCCTAAAACCTGATTTTGCTGAAGCATACATCAATCGTGGCACGGCAAAGCGCGCCCTTGATAAACACGAGGAAGCAATCGCAGATTTTGACGAAGCGATCCGTCTTAATCCCAATTCTGCTACCGCATATATGCATCGTGGTGTATCAAAAAGTGCTTTAGGCGAACATCAGGAGGCGATCTCTGACCATAACAAAGCGATCCGTCTTAACCCAAATTTTGCGAATGCTTATATCCATCGTGGGGCGGCGAAGCGTGCGTTGGGCCAAAGAAGCGAAGCAGAGAAGGATATGCAAAAGGCATTGGAACTTGCGAAACAACAGGGAAAGTAGAATCCTAAAGTTAACGTGAGCTCGGTCTAAGCAATTTTTTGTAGAGCAAACTGTCCGAAGATTAACTTATTTCTCATCTGCAAGTTCTGAACATGGTTTTTCTACTTTTATCGGCACAACAGAAAGTCTACAACCAAGCGCATTGAGAATAGTACCGAGTGTGTCAACGTGTGGAGCCTTATCGCTCGAAAGTATTTTTAGCAAGGCATCTGGAGACATTTGGGTTCGTTTGGCAAGTTCGGGAATTCCGCCCTGTGCTTCTATAACGTTCCGAATCCCTTGCCAAAAGAAGGGTGTATCACCGTCTTCCTGATATTCTTCCAGTGCTACATCAAGATAGCCAATTGCTTCTTCCTTGTCGGCAGCGAGACGTTCAATAAGGTAATCGTGCCATTTCCTAAATTTTCTCATTGTTGTGCTTCCTTATACTCCATCCAATAGGTTTTTGCTTGTTCAATATCCCGTGTTTGCGATGACTTGTCACCTCCACAAAGCAGGACAATAACCGTGTTTGCGACTTCTCCAAAATAGACGCGATAATCGGGTCCGAAGTGGAGTCGTAGTTCAAAAACGCCTTCACCAACAGATCTATAATCTCCAAGATTCCCTTCTTCAAGCCGCTCAAGTTTTCTTTGGATTCGATATCTCGTGATAGGATCTCGAATTGCTCTATACCATTCGTTAAAAGGTTCGCTGCCGTTTGGAGTTCGTTAAAATTGTAATGTGCTCGGTGGTGCGTTACGCATTGACAAATATTAAAAAAGAAATTGATTGCAAAAACTTTACTGTTTTGCTTGTCTCAATTAGGATAAATTAGTATAACTCGTTTGCCCTCGAGCGTCAATTTCAAATTGGAAACGACCAATATCTGAAGGACGATCTTAATAAAAAAGAGTTTCTTAAAATTCACTTGTCTATTTACACTTTACATGATACGATAATAATATCATGACGTATTGACATCGGGTTTAAATTTTCAGGAAACCTGACTCGAATAATAGGAAGGAGAACGTGGAGATGCGGCACAAACTCACCACGGAACAAATTGATTTTTATCAGGAAAACGGATACCTTGTCATTGAAAACTTCTTGGATGCTGACGAATTAGAAGAATGGCGGAGATGCACAGATGAATCTGTAACCGAACGACTTGGAAATTCTGTTGAATTCTTCACAAATCAATTAGATCCGTCTAATTTTTATGCACGGGTGTTTACCCAATGCTTACGCCTCTCAGATACACACC
Source organism: Candidatus Poribacteria bacterium (assembly GCA_028824125.1). Classification (GTDB taxonomy): domain Bacteria; phylum Poribacteria; class WGA-4E; order WGA-4E; family WGA-3G; genus MSPOR6. The sequence goes on along the minus strand of JAPPES010000056.1, from coordinate 44,283 downwards.
CCGGCATGCGAAAGTTAGTGCATGACCCCAAAATAGGAAAAATGGCAACGCAATTGGCTGGAACTGATGGTATGCGGATTTGGCACGACCAAGCATTAATTAAACCGCCTAATGGCAACCCAACCGCTTGGCACCTTGATGTCCCATATTGGTCTTTTGATTCCCATGATGCCGTCTCGTTCTGGGTTGCATTAGATGATGTAACATTAGGCAATGGTTGTATGTGGTATCTCCCCGGTACACATAAATCTGCCCGTTTTGATAATGTCGGCATCGGAGAAAACATCGGCGCACTGTTTGATGTTTATCCAGAATGGAAAAAGCTTGAACCGCAATCCGCACCATGCCCGGCAGGTTCTATGGTATGGCATAACGGTTTATGCGCACACGGCGCAGGTGCGAACATGACGTTTTCGCATCGCCGCGCAATGACCTGCGGTTTCATGCCTGACGGATGCACCTTTAATGGAAAAAGAAACATTCTGCCAGAAGACTACTTTAACTCGCTCAAAATAGGTGATGTGCTTGACGATGAAGTTCAAAATACGCTTGTTTGGCATAAAGATTGGGACGCTTAAAGGAGTTGTCAGAAAGATGTTTAATGCACCTACAGTCCCTCTTAACCGATAACTATTAAAAAGGAGAATAAAGAACATGGCAAAACAACCAAATATCGTCCTGATGGGAGTGGATTCCCTTCTTGCCACACACATGAGTTGTTATGGGTATCATAGACAGACAACACCACACATTGACAAATTTGCCGAGGGCGGCACGCTTTTTGAGAAAACCTATAGTGCCCACATCCCGACAACAAGTGCTTATGCATCTATGCTCACAGGGATGGATACCTTTAGCACACAAGTTGTTGCATTGCGCCACCAGGGACCGCTCCGCGAAGAAGTCAAAACATTAGCGGAAATACTGAAAGAAGCCGGTTATGATACTACCTGTGTTGGATTCGGTGGGCCGAGCGGGCGTGGCTTTGATACCTATCTTGAATTTTCTGGATGGGGACCTGATGACACCGGACGGAGTCCCAAAGCCGAAAACCTAAACAAAACAACCCTCCCTGAATTGAATCGGTTAATTGACCAAAGTGATGAAAAGCCGTTTTTCCTGTTCCTGCGACACATGGATCCACACTCACCCTATCTGCCTCCTGCCCCTTATGAACGGATGTTCTACCATGGCGATGAATGTGATCCGAGCAACAAATCAATGGAACCTGTGATGTCATTCAAGCCTTTCTGTGATTACTTCGCTTCGTGGATGCCTGTCGGAATTACAGATAAAGATTACGTCATTGCCCAATACGATGGCGCAATTGCTTATATGGATGCTTGTATTCAGACGCTTTTTAATGCGCTTGAAACGCGCGGGGTGCTGGACGATACAATAGTCGTTATCAATGGCGACCATGGCGAAACCCTCTATGACCACGAATGCTGGTTTGACCATCACGGACTCTACGATGTTACCCTGCATGTGCCGCTTATCATCCGTTATCCTGAACGTGTACCTGCTGGCAGACGAGTCTCTGGATATAACCAACAGAAAGACCTTGTCCCGACACTCCTTGAATTAGCAGATATTGAAACTGACATCGCATTTGATGGTGATAGTCTCACGCCTTTAATAAGTGGTGAAATTGCTTCCTACGATAGCGAATTCTATATCACAGAATGCACATGGATGCGCAAGCACGGATGGCGTACACCTGAATGGAAACTCATTGTCGCACTTGAACCCGATTTCCACTTCAAACCGCCTGTCGAACTCTACAACCTCATTCAAGACCCCGATGAGAATGAGAATCTCGTTGATACACATCCCGATATTGTTAATGTTCTGGAAACGCGGATGAAAAGTTGGATTCTCCAGCGCGAAAAGGAAACAGGATTGCCGAACCCGATTATGAATCAGGGCGATTGGCACGGTCACAAAGGGGTTGGTCCCTTTAAGTCATCGGAGCAGGCGTATGACACAATGCACATCGGAAATCCGGGTGAGGCAGCGCGTTTACAAGCAAAATCACGGGATGAGTAGGAATTAGGTATCAGCAATCAGTTGTCAGTATAGTAAAGCCTATAATTACTTGGACACTGCTGTAGCGCAAACTGTCAGTTTGCGCATTTATGGAACACAAACTAACAGTTTGATGCTCAACACAAGCGGTAGGCGAGGTTTCCTAACCTCGCCGATGCAGAGTGTCAAAGTAATTCTAAAATCTACTATAAGAGGTTTCTGATAAATTAAACATCTCTTTACTGATTGCTGACAACTGATTGTCGAAAACCATATTAAGAAAGGAAAACGAAATGCCAGATTATACACGAGATGAGGTGTTAGGACGACTTAGATCGGAATTAGATAAAGGAAAATCTTTACTTGCAGTTGGTGCGGGAACAGGTATCACTGCAAAATTTGCGGAAAAGGGTGGTGCCGATCTGATTGTGATTTACAACTCTGGTCGTTATCGGATGTCAGGCTTCGGGTCATGCGCTGGGCTTTTAGCTTACGGTGATGCAAATGCTATCGTGATGGAGATGGGGGAACGAGAAGTCTTACCTGTAGTCAATGAAACGCCTGTTATTGCTGGAGTGAACGGCACAGACCCAACACGAAGGATGAGCAACTTCCTAAAGCAGGTTCGCGATGTAGGTTTTGATGGTGTCAATAACTTTCCAACCGTCGGCGTGATTGACGGTACTTTTCGGGTGACGCTTGAAGAGACAGGGATGGGTTTCTATAAAGAGGTAGAGACAATTGGCATTGCACATGAGATGGACCTGTTCACTATCGTCTATGTCTTCAATCCCGAAGAGTCTGAGCAGATGGCAAAGGTCGGTGCGGATGTTATTATCGCACACATGAATACAACGATTGGTGGCACTATCGGTGCAGAAACCGCTTTTACGCTTGAAGATGCAGCGGTGCGTGTGCAGGAAATTTGTGATGCAGCAAAGGCACAGAATCCTGATGTGATCTGCTTGTCACACGGTGGTCCAATCGCAAAGGCACCAGATGCTGCGTATATCAATGAGCATACTGACACCGTTGGTTTTGTCGGTGCATCCAGCATTGAACGGTTTGCTTGTGAGGAGAGTATTCCACGGGTTACTGCCTCGTTCAAGGAATGAAATTCTGATAATTCAATTTATTGTAATAAAGGTTTTTATCCTATCGAAAAGGAAGTTCCATGCAATTCAGATTTTTGGCTGTTATGATTGGGGTCTTGTTAACTTTTTGCACCTTAAGTTCTGCCCAGCAACCCACAGTCCTTAAACATGGCGGTTCGATTCAATCAATCGAATTTTCGCCTGTAGATGTATCGCTTGTTGCCAGTGCCAGTGATGACCCTGCAATTAAATTATGGGATTTGCAGAATAACACCTCAACAACTCTCACCGGACACACAGACAAAGTTAATGCTGTAACTTTCTCTCCAGACGGAAAATTGCTCGCGAGTGGCGGCGATGACCGTGCTTTGAAGCTTTGGGATGTCCAGCTGAAACAAAATATCGCCACATTAAAACATATCCCGCCAGGAGTTGTTCCATCACAAATCAATTCTGTAGCTTTTTCACCTGATGGAGAGGTGTTTGCGAGCGCGGGGTATCAAAGTGTCAAATTGTGGGATGTTGACAACCGTAGAGAGATCGCAACACTTATGCATGATGACTGGGTTCATGCTGTAGTTTTTTCTGCAGATGGTCAATTCCTCGCCTCCGTAGACGGAAAACGGATGAAGATTTGGGATGTTAAAAAACGCCAAATTATCGAACAACTGGAGGGTGATACAGATTGGATCGGTGCCATCGCCTTTTCGCCGGACAGTCAAACCTTTGTGAGCGCAGGTTCGGAAGGGAGAATCAAATTTTGGTCGGTGTCGAATTGGAAAGTGATCAGGGAATTCAAAGATGTTTCGTCGGTATCGGACCTTGCCTTTTCGGCAGACGGTAAGAGCCTCGCCAGCGCCGGTCATGCAGTAGTCGTTTGGTCTGTTGAAAATGGTAAAAGGGTTGCTTCATTTTCGGAACACACAGGTTGGGTGATGGAAGCAGCCTTCTCACCGGACGGAACCACCATCGCAAGCGGAGGTCTTAAGGATGGAACTCTCTGTGTCCAGAAGATCACAAAACGTAGAAAATCACAAGGTAAACCTAATACTGTACGTCTGATTTATTTCCTCCCAAGTGACCGTTCACCACAACCCGACATAGACGCAAAATTAGATAAATTGATAAAGAACGTACAGCAAATCTACGCCTCGCAGATGGAATATCATGGATTCGGTAGAAAAACCTTTAAGTTTGAAACTGACTCTACCGGTAAAGCAGTGGTGCATCATGTAAGGGGCAAGTTCAAAGATGAATTTTATCAAAAAAAGTCTGGGAAGATCTGGGATGAAATTGATAAAAAGTTTGACACGTATAATAACATCTATCTCGCAGCTTTAGATAGTAGCATAGAACTCCTTGATGGCTACGCATGCGGGTTTGGTGGAACACGTGGCGATTTTGGCGGAACAGTTCTTATCCCCGCTTCAGGTTACTGTTTTGATGAAAGTGATGTGACTGTCCACGAACTCGGACACGCCTTCGGATTAGCACACGATTATCGCAACAATTTGAAGCCGTGGATAGATTTATATTCGAATGAACCGATGACGACATCTTTCTGTGCTGCACAGTGGTTGGATGTACATCGCTATTTCAATACGCACGAAACCGAATCCAACCAACTCACGACAATCCAGATGGCAACCCCAACCCGTGTAACCGGGACTAACAGCGTCCGTTTCCAACTCAAAATAACTGACCCAGACGAACTCCATCAGGCACAATTTCTTATCCCAGAATCTCATGAATCGCCTTTCTCAAAATTGCAGGATTTTAAAGCCTTGAATGGCCAAGAAGACACTGTCGAATTTGTTACAACGCAAGTGACCCCAAACACGACTTTTGTACAGGTTCGTGTCATGGATAAACAGGGATACTTTACCGAGAAGAAGTTTCCAATCGCAATAGATGCTCTGCTACCACCGCCCAAAGTTGTATCAATACCAGATGCTAATTTAGCAGCTGCCATACGCAAAGCATTGGGGCTTTCGCCAAATGATTTAATCACACAATTGGGTATGCTTAACTTATTCGGTTTAAATCCGCACGGAAATTTTGATGTCAGCGACCACAATATAACCGACCTAACAGGTATTGAGCATGCAGGAAATCTAACAAGTTTAAATCTCAGTAAAAATCAGATTCGTGACATTCGTCCCCTCGCAAAAATGAAGAATTTGCGTGTTTTAAAGATTGACGGAAATCAAATCACGGATGTTAAACCGCTCACGGAGATGACAAACTTACGAGAATTATCGCTAACACAAAATCCAATTGAGGACATGTCCCCTATCCGTGCGCTACTTGAAAAAAGTCCTAATGTCCGTCATGATGCATGGCATCTCATCTACAATGTGGATAAAATTGTCGGTCCGTGGCTTTGGATGATCGCGCCTACAGAACCCGGACAAGGCGGTGCAAATTCCATTGATGTAGATTCACTTGCTACCATTAGTAAAGGCGTTGTGACTGAACAAACCGTTGCGGTAAAAGGCGTAAAAGAAGGCGATGTCGTTGGCCATAATGTTTGGAGGTGGACAAAAATTAGTGAGACAAGCGACAACAATCTCAATGAGCTTGTGAAAAAAATCGGTTTCAAACTTGGTGTTGATCCAACAATTACAGCAAGAGATGTTTACGTGAAGGATCACTCTGCTTACGCACTCATCACGCTAAAATCGGCTATTGATCAACCTAACGTGAGGATGTTTGCTGGAAGTGATGACGCTATCAAGGTGTGGTTCAACGGTAAAGTAGTGTATAAAAAAGCTGTTAATCGGGGGGCAGACAACTTTCAGGATAGCTTCAAAGTCGATTTAAAAGCGGGAGATAACCTTTTGCTGGTTAAAGTTAGTCAGGTAGGTGGTAAATGGAGTATGTTCGTCGGCATTGATGCAGATGTGTCCACGAAATAGTGATAGAGTGTTAGATATGACAATAATAACGGAAAAAATAATGTCCAGTAAGGTAAATGAATTTAAAATTCTGAATGCAGATGATGCTGAATTAATGCGGATCAGCCAAGAAGGCACTTTGTCGCTGAACTTGAACGAAATGCAGACAATTCAGTCCCATTTTGCAAAACTGCAACGCAATCCAACCGATGTAGAACTTGAGACGATTGCACAAACATGGTCGGAGCATTGCGTCCACAAAACCTTTAAGAGCATTATTCTCTATTCTGAAGAGGGCAAGGAAACAGAACAAATTGATGGTCTGTTCCCAAGCTACATTCAACGCGCTACTGAAGAGATAGACAAACCTTGGTGTGTCTCTGTCTTTTCAGACAATGCTGGCATCATTGAATTTGATGAGACATTCAACCTCGTTTTCAAGGTGGAAACACACAATCATCCGTCTGCAATTGAACCTTACGGTGGTGCTGGAACTGGTATCGGTGGCGTTATCCGTGACTCTCTCGGCACAGGACTCGGTGCAAAACCGATTCTGAATACAGATGTTTTCTGCTTTGGATTGCCGGACACGCCTTATGAGAAATTGCCGAAAGGCACGCTGCATCCTAAACGCGTATTCAAAGGTGTTGTTGCTGGCGTCCGTGATTATGGAAACCGCATGGGGATTCCTACCGCTAACGGTGCAATTCTTTTTGACACACGCTATACTGCAAATCCACTCGTCTTTTGCGGAAACGTCGGACTAATACCGATAGATAGATGTGACAAGTCCGTTGAACCTGGGGATTTAATTGTTGCTGTTGGCGGGCATACAGGGCGCGATGGGATTCACGGTGCTACTTTCTCTTCCGCAGAGTTGGATGATACCTCTGAAAGCCTTGGCAGCGTTGTTCAGATCGGCAATCCGATTATGGAAAAGAAAATTGTTGATGCCCTAATACAGGCACGTGATCAAAACCTGTACCGTTCCATAACAGACTGCGGTGCAGGAGGGTTCTCCTCGGCTGTAGGTGAAATGGGTGAGGATACAGGCGCAGAGGTGCATCTGGAACGTGTCCCACTGAAATATGAAGGATTAGCACCGTGGGAAATCTGGCTTTCGGAAGCACAAGAACGGATGGTCCTCGCTGTTCCACCCGAAAATCTTGACGAACTGATGGAGATTTGCGAAGCAGAGATGGTTGAGGCGACTGTCCTCGGCAATTTCACAGACACTCACAGATTGCAGGTTTTCTATGAAGGCGCAATAGTAGCGGATTTAGATATGGAATTTCTGCACAAAGGCTTGCCGCAACACATTAAAAAAGCGACTTGGCAACCGCCACAGCACCAAGAAATGCCATCACGAGACAACCAAACTGAAAACTACACTGAAGACCTGTGTCGCCTCCTTGCCAGTCCAAACATCGCCAGTAAAGAATCTGTTATCCGCCAGTATGACCATGAGGTGCAAGGGGGAATCGTTGTCAAACCTCTCGTCGGTATCCAAAACGATGGACCAAGCGATGCATGCGTTACCACACCAGTTATAGGTAGTGAGAAAGCGGTTATCATTGCTAACGGTATCAACCCAAAATATAGTGATGTAGATGCATATATCAGCGCAGCATCAGCAATTGATGAGGCACTCCGAAACATAATCGCTGTCGGTGGCACACTTGAAAAAACGGCACTGTTAGACAATTTCTGTTGGGGAAATCCTGATAAACCTGACCGTCTTGGACCATTAGTTCGTGCAGCAAAGGCATGTTACGACATTGCCACTGCCTACGGAACACCCTTCATTTCAGGAAAAGATAGCCTTTATAATGAATACCGAGATACGACAACAGGCGAGCAACGTGCAATTCCTTCAACTTTACTCATATCTGCAATATGTGTAATGCCCGATGTTCGCAAGGCAGTAACAATGGATGTAAAGGTTCCGGGCAATTATATCTATATTGTTGGCAACACTTATGCTGAATTGGGGGGTTCACATTACTTCGGTATCCACAATTTCATCGGCAACACTGCCCCTGCTGTTCGTCCAGACGAAGGGAAGCTAACAATGGAAAAACTTAGTTGTGCCATCAACAGTGGATTGGTGCGTTCCTGCCATGATTGCTCTGAGGGTGGCATCGGTGTCGCAGCTGCAGAGATGGCGTTTTCAGGTGGATATGGGATGTCTTTAAATCTTAACAAAGTTCCAACTGGAGAAGAGATTCCTTTTAATGATTTTCTGCTATTTTCTGAGACGAACAGCCGTTTTCTCGTTGAAATTGAACCGAAACACCAAAATGCTTTTGAAAATCAGATGGCTGGCGTGCCGATAGGTTGTCTCGGTACTGTTACAGAAACACCGGAATTTATCGTCAACGGATTGACAGGCAAATACGTTATAGAAACTACTATTGATATCCTCAAATCCGCGTGGCAAACTCCATTGCATTCGTAACTTTTAAGCGATACACGTGTTTTATCAAATATAATCCATCCTATAATTTTTGATAAAACTTAGTTGCTGTGGTGTTTCAACACACTTGTGAATGTAGGAGGCGCAATGAATTGCGCGACTACAAACGCCGTGAATCTAAAAGAAAATGTATAGGTATTCTTAAATCTTCTTTAAAGGAGATAATTGTGAAACCGAAGGTACTCATCTTACGTACAGCAGGAACAAACTGTGATGCTGAGACGGACGTAGCGTTTCAACTCGCTGGTTCGGAAACAGATTTAGTCCACATCCAGAATCTCATATCTGGTAAGACAAACCTATCCGATTATCAAATTCTCGCTATCCCAGGTGGATTCTCTTATGGCGATGATATTGCAGCTGGTATACTGCTCGCTGTGGAGATGAAGCATAAACTGAAAAATGCTCTTGAACAGTTTGTTGCTGACAATAAGTTGATAATTGGAATATGTAACGGGTTTCAGGTGCTGGTGCGGACAGGGTTGTTGCCAGGAACAGAAAATGGCAGCCCTGAAATCACACAGCGTGCAACTTTAGCGATGAACACCTCAGCAAAATTTGAGTGTCGTTGGGTTAAATTGAACACACAACAGAGTCCGTGTGTTTTTACAAGTGGTATTAAACCCCACCTCTATCTCCCTGTAGCACATGCTGAAGGTAGGTTTACTGCCTCTCCCGATGTGATAGAAAAATTAAAGGTGAATAACCAAATTGTATTCCGATATGGAAATACACAGCAATCATCTCTCGACAAAACGGAATATCCACACAACCCGAACGGTTCTGATGCGGATATTGCCGGAATTTGTGATGTGACCGGTAGAATATTTGGCTTGATGCCCCATCCTGAACGTTTTTTAACAAAATACAACCATCCTCGTTGGACACGAGAAGATTTACCTGAAGAAGGTGACGGCCTCGCGATTTTCAAAAACGCTGTCGATTATATAAAAGCGAATTTTTCATGAACAATAAATTATCGCGCCGCTTACTTCCCTTCTATATGAAATTGCCTGTTTTTTGGGCATTTATCATCGTTACATTTATAGGTGAGGTCTTGTGGGTCGCAGCAATTTCTAAATTTCCGTGGCTTGATCTGCGCTGGTCAAGTTTCGGTTATGCCTTCGGCATTGTACTCGGGTTTATAAACGGAAAGTGGACATCGCGACTTTGGGAAAAATCATATCTACAAGTCTTGAAACGAGAGATAACTTTCTGGCAAGCAAAAGGCGCGAAAAGTTTGACATATTTTACCTGTTTTGCCCTTGGCTTGCCAGTCGTTGGGATCATCTTAATTAGATCGATGGCTCAGTTAGCAGGAATACAATCTTACGTTTTCGGTTTCGTGGGTGGCATGAATGTCGCATTGTTGTTATGGGTCCGGCGTATCCCTAAGTGAATTAGAAAATCAATAGACACTTTTATCCTTCGGTAGACGGGGAATGCCTAAATGGCATTCATACCGTTGATTTGGAGGTTTCCTGACCTTGCCAGCACAAAGTGTCCAAATAATTCTAAAATCCACCATAATAGAGAATTGAATGGTTCTAAGAAGAATAAATTTGGTTGACTTTATACGATAAAAAAGGTTAATATTATAACCCAAGTTGCTACAGACAAGATTTTAGACATGCAGATACCTTTTTAATCGTGAATGGTTCGTTATTCACCAAGTTTTTTTTAATTCAGTTTGCGTCATAAAAATTCATAAAACTGGAAGTTTGTTGTGTTACAAGGAGTTATAAGATGATTTTCAGGTTCACCCTTTCACTTTCGATTTTCTGTTTATCACTAATTATGACAGGATGTACTACCCTATTTTCAGAACAAGAATGGAGCGAAAATTACGCGCTGATGGATGGTGTCAATGCGTCAAGCCCACAAATGATTGATGGAGATCTCAACACCGTCGGTCTGACAAAGGCTATTAGAAAACGCGCCGCTTATGGATCAACTTGGGGGTCAGTTGTTTCCATCAAGTTCCCCGAAAAAAAGAATATCAGACGGATCGTAATCCATTCAGATAATATCAAAAAGCTTAACATCTATGTAGATAAAGGGGGTAGTGCTCTTTCTGAAACTGACTGGCGTTTAATAAAAGAAATAAAAGGCGTCAAATCATACCCTATTGTAATTCCCTTATTAAACACTTTTTCAACAGATCATCTTCGAATTTTAGTTACAGACACAACAGATGATGACGCTATAAGGAGAAGAGAAAAGGCCGGTGTTCGCCAAAGTACTACGCCAAAGGAAAAAGAAATGTCCGGAGCTAATGGTGACAAGAAATCTCGTCCCAAATACCCCGCCAGAATCAGTGAAATTGAGATTTACGGTTACAAATCTGCTGCAGAAACTAAGGCAGCAAAATCTGACACGCAACGCGAAGGTCAGTACGATTCAAATTGAAACGATACACAAGTGAACCATGAAATACTTCGCCTACGGCTCAAATCTCAATATCAAACACATGCAGTGGCGATGTCAAAACGCCGTGCCCCTCGGCGTATATACGCTGCAAGGATATCAACTTGTTTTCAGATACTATGCTGATATAATTCCCGCCCAAGGCAAATCCGTAAAAGGCGGGCTATGGGAAATATCAGAGCAAGATGAAAAATCACTTGACAAATATGAAGGTTATCCATCCCTATATGAGAAATACTACGATGACGACATCATGTTTTACCGAATGCTTGACAATGCACGAAACTTAGAATTGCCAGGACTCGGTTACCTTGAGGGAATGCTGGAAGGGATGGAGAATTTCGGGTTTTCTCCACTTGAAGATTTGAACAACAACCTTGGAGGGACAACATCTCAAGAACTTGTCAAAGAAGGTGACCTACTCCAACACGCGATGCGCCTTATTGCTGATGTGATGGGTATACAACTTTAGACAAAGATTCAATTACCTAAAGAATAGTCAATTCATCCTCTTCTCCACTTTCTTGCAACACTGTATCTAATTCTGCGGCAACAGAACCAAAAGCTGCGGCTTGTGGGGACTCAGGATACCCTGCAACGATGGGTACACCCATATCTCCGGCTGTGCAAACTTCAGCGTCAAGTGGGATTTCCCCCAAAAAAGCGACACCTAATCGTTCACTCGTATTTTTACCGCCATCTGCTCTGAAAATCTCCGTTTTTTCATTGCAGTGTGGGCAGAGAAAATAACTCATATTTTCAATAATCCCCAGAATCGGAACACCGAGACGTTCAAACATAGCAACCCCGCGCCGCACATCTGCCAAAGCAACATCTTGTGGTGTTGTCACAATAACCGCGCCTGTAAGAGGAATCGCTTGTGTTAAGGTAAGTGCAACATCTCCAGTTCCAGGAGGTAAATCAATAATGAGGTATTCCAGTTCACCCCAATCCACATCGCTCAAAAATTGACGGATAGCACTATGCAACATCGGGCCGCGCCAGATCATCGCCTGTTCCTCAGGCACCATAAATCCAATTGACATCAATTTAATATCGTGGCGCACAAGAGGAATCAGTTTCCGCTCTGGGCTTGTTTGAGGATTCTCCTGAATACCCATCATTGTCGGGATGCTGGGACCATAAGCATCAGCGTCCATCAATCCAACTGCGGCACCAGCTTTCGCAAGTGAGATCGCTAAATTCGTTGCAACAGTGGATTTGCCGACACCCCCTTTTCCACTTGCAACTGCAATTTTATATTTTATGTTTGGCAATGTGATGTTCTGTTGCGGGGCTTGCTGTTGGGGAGATGGTCGTTGCGTACGTGTACCAGAAATCTCAGCCCCACTGATAACCTTCAATTCAGGATGTGATTGTGTTGGTGAATTAGGTTTTTCTTTATTTTCTTCGCCTTTTTTAAAGAATTTCAATGTTTTGCTCCTTCTCCAAAATCTCTTTACATAATAATGCCACAAAAAACTTCAATTTGCCAATCTTTTTTGAATCTATTATATTTGTTGGTGTTTTAACATTGTGATTCTCTTTTATGATACCATTTTTTCATAAAATCCTATATAATATCAATAAATTGCAAGTTCCGAAAGGAATATACAATGAACATACTGATGTTACGTCATTCTGCTGGCTTTGAGCATAGTTATTTACCGAATGCCGAAGTAGCGCTGAAAGAGATCGGTGCAGCAAACGGATGGACAGTTAACACCACCCATCGCTGTGACCGAATCACCGCAGATAATTTAGCAAAACAGGACATTGTTGCATTCGCAACAACAGGAAATTTGCCGTTTAATGATTCACAAAAAGCGGCACTGCTTAACTTTATCCGAAACGGCAAAGGCTTCTTCGGTATCCACAACGCTACCGACACGTTCTACGATTGGCCAGAATATGGCGAAATGCTTGGTGGCTATTTCAATGGACATCCGTGGCACGAAGAGGTCAATGTCATCGTTGAAGATACCGACCATCCTGCAACACGTATGCTCGGTGATAATTTCAAGGTCGTTGATGAAATCTATACGTTCAAAAGTTGGTCCCGTGAGAAAACACATGTGCTAATGCGTTTAGACAACGATTCCATTGACGTTTCCCGCGGCAATCGAGATGATAACGATTATGCGCTCGGATGGTGTCATACGTATGGTGAAGGGCGTGTGATGTACACCGCACTCGGTCACCCTGATGTGTTATGGAGTCAACCTTGGTTTCACGAGCATATCACTGGATGCCTCAAGTGGACAGGCGGCTTGGAAGATTAACCTAAGTTTTCAGTTATCTGTTTTCGGCTATCTGTTAGGCCTGTTATACCAAATTAATTGGATTTATCTTCTTTTCTTGGCATTAGGCGCGTTTACAAAACGCCAAATCAACGGTATGAATGCCATTAAGGCATTCCCCGCCTACCGAAAGGAATCGCGTTAATTTGGTATTATTTGTCATGATTCTTGCCCTGAAAACTGACGAACCTTATATTAAATAACCCCTGTCGCTCGCAAAAGTGTTTCTTGCACTAACAACTCGTGCGATATAGGTCTATCAGGCGATTGCGTGCCTCCGATAGTTGCCAAAAATGCATCCAGTTCCAACTCATATAAACGTTGACGACTCTCACCATCTATCTTAACAATCTGTTCACCCTCTGAATATCCTTCTTTAGCACTTTGTAAACAGAGCCGAATCGTATGTCCCGGTTCAAACGGTTCAACAATGATGGCACTCCCTTCAGTCCCATACACCTCAAATCGGCGTGCCATCGGGCGCGGTTCCAAAGCAGAAATCGTGATAAACGCCATGCCCTGTTCATATTCATAAACAGTAAGCGTATTATCTTTGAAAGGTTCCACTGACCCACCATCGTTGCGTAGAAAACTCGTAACTTTTTCAGGTCTTCCCAGCATCCAAACAATTTGATCAAGCACATGTCCACCTAAATCGAAGAAGATACCACCAACATGTTGACTAATCCGCGTACGTGCTTCCTTGGATATATTAGTTGACATGTGCGCCCGAACTGAGAACACGTTCCCCAAAAATCCCGATCTTGCCCATTCTGTTACCTGTTTAAAACTGGAATGATACCGCAGCATATACCCCATCTGAACCAATAGCGATTTTTCTTGTGCGGTATTAATAACACGTTGCCACTGCTCCCAGTTTTCGCCTGCGGGTTTATCGTACCATACGTGTTTATCAACATTCACAATCTCTTCTGTTTGATCTAAACTTTCAGCGTTGTTCCCCTCAGAAGCAACCGCTACAATCGATTCATCTTCAAGCATCTCTGCTGCATCTGTAAACCAGTGGACATCATTAGCCCAACTGTCATTTTTTTGTAGTTGCGCGCGTCGTTCTTCATCAGGTTCAAACACCCCCGCTACCTCAACATCGGGATTAACAAGCATCGCTTGCATCTTCCCGCGTGCGTGTCCGTGTTTCGTCCCATACTGTGCCATTCGTACTTTCGCCATATTTCCCTCCACCGTTCAAAATTGTTTGGTATCTTTATTCCATCAACCCAATCACACCGCAACCGATACGAGAACCGCCCCCTGGTCTAACCTGCACCGCTTTAAGCACCGAGACAATCCACTCACCGAAAGCTCCATCGTCCCCTTGAAAATAACCTAACACCCAAGCAGTAGTCCGTTCATCCAGGAAATTGGTAAGAAGCACGTTATAACCAATCATATCTGTCAGATTTTCAAAATCTATACCTGATGTAATATAGAGATGTGTTAACCTCTTCCGCATTTCTTGTTCAAATGCTTTAGGTGCTCCGGTAGGAAAGAGCTGTTTATATTGATTTGTAAAAAAGTCGGGAGCTACGGGTAACTCTATAGACATAAAAAATTCATGATAAGCAGCTAAACTCTTGGGTTCAATTTTCAAGAATGCTTGATGTTCTGGCGATCCTTTCAGCGGGATTTTAGTTAGAATTCTGGGATCGGCTAACTGTTCAGCACTCACAAAACATGTAAGCAGTAGCTCCAGTATATCGTGACTATGTGGGTTCACCGCTTGACCGGGAAGATGGTGATCTGCTTCTAAGTCAATCTGCTGACCAAGCACAGCTAATGTGCAAACGTGGGTGGTTTGTACCATCTGCATTTGCCCTATATTATGGGTATGTGCCCCCGCATTTGCATCAATGTTCGGCATCGCTGTATGATGTGCATGTGGATTTGTTTGGAAGGTATCACCCGTTTCGTGGATAAGAATCAGTTTACCAAGAATATCGGTGTTTGCGTCGCCACCAACAGACCAGAACGGCGTTGTAAATTCTAACACACCTGCGCCATCTTCCCCAACTGGAATGTTGCCGATTTCACCTATACCAATAGGCAACATGTCAAGTGTCGCTTCTGCCACAGGCACACCGACTGTGCCTGCCGGAACACCCATAGGATGCCAATGCGGTCCTACATCATCGCAATTGCTGCCTATATGAAGATGTGTTGCATGCAAGCCAGGTGTGGCATTCTGAATCTCAATTACAACGTGAACCCCACTGTCTGTTTCCGTGAACGTGGCTGTACCAGTCAAACTACTTCCGTCTATCGCGGAAATGGTAGCAACTGCAACTTTATTAACGGGTGCTACAGTGATAACATCAGTCGGAATCCTTTCGCAACCGACAATAAAACATGCTGTCAAAATGAGAATGACCAATGCGATATGTGTGCAGTATCTACTAAAAGTCTGCGATTTTATTATACACGATTTCCGCATCATAAACTTATACCACCAATAATCTTGTAAATTCTGAAATCTTGATTTAGACGATAATCAAGCGGAGAACAGAGACCACTC
The DNA here is from genome assembly GCA_028824125.1 of Candidatus Poribacteria bacterium. Classification (GTDB taxonomy): domain Bacteria; phylum Poribacteria; class WGA-4E; order WGA-4E; family WGA-3G; genus MSPOR6. The sequence goes on along the minus strand of JAPPES010000056.1, from coordinate 28,528 downwards.
TACAAATAAGAGATACAACGAATCGCGTAACTGTAAACGCCGCAACTCTATAAGTCTCGCTAAACCCGCATCACAACAGGCAGAACTAACGGACTTCTCTTCATTTGCTTCGAGAAAAACCGACGCAGTGCGCCTCGTATTGCATCCTGCACTATTTCTGTTTCGTGTTTCTGTTCACCGCTCATATTTTCAATGACCTTCCGAGTAATCTCTTTCGCTTCAGTGAAAAGGTCTTCAGATTCATCCATATAGACAAAACCACGAGAAATTATTTCGGGTTCAGTTGCAATCGCCCCCCCATCACTATGCAGTACAATAATGGGAATCACCATGCCATCTTGTGAAAGTTGAATGCGGTCGCGCAGAACAATATCTTCAAGTTCAATTTCCGGTTTCCCATCAACTAACACCCTCCCAGATCGTCCTTGACGCTCAAACACTTCACACGAGTCAGGCGTGAGACAGATCAGTTCGCCATCTTCAGCTACTTTAATGTTGCTGCTTGGAATACCGACAGATTCAGCAAGCTCGGCATGTCGGACAAGGTTCTGATATTCGCCGTGTATCGGCACGAAAAACTTAGGTTTCAAGAGATTAAGCATCAGTTTCAGGTCTTCACTTGAACCGTGCCCGGAAACGTGGACATTTGCGTTGCGCTCATGGAATATGTTAGCCCCGCGTCTCAATAGATGGTTTACGACATTCCCAATAGACCTTTCGTTACCAGGGATTATGCGGGCAGAGATAACGACCGTGTCGTTCGGTTCGACCTTCAAAAATGGGTGATTGTCAAGTGCTAACAATGCCATCGCGGAGCGCGGTTCACCCTGGCTGCCAGTGCTTAAGATAACAACCTCATCCGGTTTAAACATAGCAACATCGCGGGCATCAATTAGGTAATCCGGGTTCAGTTCAAGATGACCGAGTTCTGTGGCAATGCGGACATTATTGGTCAGGGAACGCCCCGTTACAGCAACGAGTCTACGATGTTTTGCTGCTAAATCTATAAATTGTTGTAGACGGTGTATACTTGAAGAAAAAGTGCAAAGGAATAGTTTCTGCTCTGTTTTCTGAAAAATACTGTCTATTGCATCGTAGATACTACGTTCGGAAGGCGTCTGTCCCGGCCAATTAGCATTTGTGCTATCGGAGAGCAATAAGAGAACTTCTTCAGCACCCAATCGTGCTAACGTGTGAATATCGGACAATTTACCATCAATAGGTGTCGTATCAAATTTGAAATCGCCAGTATGAACGATAACACCAATAGGGGTTCGCAACGCGATGGCAACCGAATCTGGAATACTATGTGTAACATGAATGAATTCTGCAGAAAAATCGCCTAAACTAACATTATCCCCAGGCGCGATAGCGTTCAACTCCGCTTTATCCAACACACCGTATTCTTTCAACCTACCGCTTGCAATGGAAAGGGTCAGTTGTGTCCCGTAAACTGGCACATCTAACTGTTGAAGCACATAAGCCAAAGCACCGATGTGGTCCTCGTGCCCATGTGTTAGCAGTATTCCGCGCACCTTATCTTTTCGTTCAACGAGGTAGTGAATATCCGGAAATATCAGATCGACCCCTGGCATTTCTGCATTCGGCAACATGAAACCTGTATCAATGACGATGATGTCATTTTCGGTTTCGTATACCATCATGTTGAGTCCGAATTCCCCTAATCCTCCCAATGGAATAATCGAAATGCTTTCTTCATTTTTAATAATTGTTGGATTTGTCATAAGATAATCTAAGTTGCTACCTATAGTTAATGGATTACATTATCGCCAATGCAGATCAAAGTAATCGTAAATAGTTGAGGAAATTTGTTGCATCTTGCCGGTTTTAACATCTAAAAGGAAGATTTCACTGGTGCTTCGCCCATCCGAATCACCGCCGATAAACGCAATTTGGCTACCGTCTGGGCTCCAGGTGGCATCACGTCCTTGATAAAGACTTAGATTCAGATAGCTCTTGAATCGCCCTTTCTCTACAGTGGCAACACAGATATTGCCTGAGGTATAAAACAAAACCTGTTTTCCATTTGGTGACCACTCTTCAATGTTTTCACACGGTGGTTCGTCCTGTTGCAGAAACCATGTCCTCCCCATACTGACGACGTACGGTTCTGCAAGTGCAAGGAAACCCTCGGTCTTAAACGCGATCCATCTCCGGTCTGGTGACCACTCGGGCCAACTTGTCCCCTTCGGCAAAACCTCAAGCAACCTTCTATTCGGTTCCTTAACCTTTTCACCTTCCGCACTCCAATGCAGCCATCCTTCTGCCCACTGCCGGGTCCGCCATCGCTTTATTTTTCCATCAACCGTTACTTCCCAATTTTCCAGTCGATCTTTTGCGCGTTCAATCTCGACTACAATCAAAACGGCTTGACTTAACGGGGACCACCAGAAATCGTGAATCTCGTACTGTTTCTTAGTCAGTTGTTTGTTCTCGGTCCCATCTGCCTTCATCATATATAGTGATTTATTCTTCTCTACCCCAGATATATAAGCAATTCGCTTCCTATCTGGTGACAGGCGCGGTTTGCGCGAAACTCCATCATCAGTGAGTTTGCGGAAATCTGTGCCATCCGGATTCATTGTACAGATGTTATATTGATAGAATTCCCACCAATTTGTTGTATCTTGTCCTCTTCCCAGCGTTCGTGTTGTGATTCGGAAACCGTCTTCATTCAGTAAAGGTTCACGGATGGCAAAGACTAATTTCTCCGCACTATCCTCTGCTAAGACAACCCCACCTACCATGAAAACTAATATGAACATACTAATAACATATTTGATACGCATAAGTTCACCTTCTTTTAAATAAGGGTTCGGATATTTCTAAACAACGATATTTATAAAACGCAATAGATTTGGTTTTAACTGCTATTTCTGTATCAACATTTTACGCGTTGCGGTAAAATCACCCGCTTTGAATGTATAGAAATAGACACCACTTGCCACAGACTCACTAAATTCGTTTTTACCATCTCAATACGCCGCACGGAACGACTCTGATACACGTGTTTACCTATAGCGACAGTTCCGCCGCGTCCATCCTTCGTTTACTCCAAGTTTCAAATTTGTCTGCTGTAGGTAAGTTTATTGTTTAGTCATCCGTAATTACGGCAATTATCATCATCATCCCAGATGCGATGCCACACCCCGCTGCTGCGTATTTTTCTCTGAGCCGTCGGGTTCTTCTCTTGTAGACATCTGTGTAAACATCAATATACTCAGCCGTTTTTCCGAGGAGACGCTCCGAGGGTGGCGTTGGTGGATAGATAATCAAAGCGGGCGTGCCGATGAAACTAACTGTCATGCCAATACACATCCCCCCCATTGCCTGATCGATCGAGTCGGATTGGGTAACTAACGAACTAGCCAACCCGCCTAACATAGGGAGAAACATACAAGCAGAACCGACACCCATCCATAACCTCTTATTCAAATCAGCCTCAGCATCCTGTTTAGCATCCTGTTTGGCTTGGACTACTGCTGGAGTTTGTTTTCTCTCAACTTTAGGCTTTGTTGGATATGGTCTTCCCGCAAGAACAGTGTGACTGCTGAAGGTTAGCAACACCACGAGAAGTGCCAATAATGATAATCGGGACGTTAAATTCGTTTTCATAAAAATCTCCTTTGGTAAATACTTGAAACGTTAAACACCATTTCAAGCGATTCTAAAATCAGAATGAGAAGCTACCAACTATGCCCAGTGTTATCAGCATCACACTTTGGTTTGGCAACTTAAAAAAGGGTCTGTCAACTCGCAATTCAAACCTCCTAGGAAATTGAGAATAACGTCCCACCTCCATTCCAAGGATCCCGTAGGCACCTATACCGAAACTTCTCTCTGAGTTCTCATCAAACCTCCATCCATCACCACCACCGAGTTTTGAAGCGAATTCGTCAAAACCACTCAACCGTGTTCCGCTTGTTGTAGTATATTTCACAAACGTCGCAGCGATTCCACCGCCTACATAGGGTGACATATCCAGTTTGTTGAAGAAGTAACGTCCACTGATCATCCCTGACCTAAAGTTAAAAATGTCATTTTCCGTGTAATATCCAGTCTCCATCCGGGCTATCTGGAATCCTACATCGACAGCATAGGATAATCTGTCAATAGACAAACCGATCCCCACGCCAGGACCAGGAAGGAACTCTTTGGGAGGAACTACGGTTATAAAACCGCATGCATTCACAAGAACTGGAGAAGAGGAGATTCGTTTCTGGTGGACAAGCGCGTAGACCAATCTCGGTGCCACTGAGGCAATTTTTTCGATATCCGCCAACAACATTTCTCGTTGAGTTAGAGTTGTTCCTATAGAGTCTTCATGGATTAAGCGAAACAAAATCTTTTTATCTGAGCGACGCAAAACAACACGATAAACAGTTGCTCCAGCAGGTGTCTCGTGAACAGGATCGTTAACAGTGATCCCCTGTGCACGCAACTCCTCAGTAACCAACAGTGCTGCGTTTTGAGCATCGGTTTCATCAATACCCTCATGATCACCAATCAATAAGACAGCAGTTTGCTTTGTCCCAACTTCAGGCTTTGTTGAACGCGGTACTCTCCCAAAGACAGCATGGCTGCTAAAAATTAGCAATGTTATCAACAAAGCCAAAATACGAAATGTTGAGTGGGCTTTCACACTCTTTCTCCTTTTCAAACCCACGATTACCGACAGCAGGCAGCCATTTATTTTCGTATCAACATTTTACGCGTTGCGGTAAAATCACCCGCTTTGAATGTATAGAAATACACACCACTTGCCACAGGCTCACCGAACTCATTTTTCCCATCCCAATATGCGGCACGGGTGCGATTCTGATACATACCCGCAGCTTGATGTCCAAGCGTCAACGTCCGCACCAATGTCCCGTTCATAGCATAGATATGCAGTGTAACCTCCGCGTCTTTTGCTAAGTGATACGGTATCCACGTCTCAGGATTGAACGGATTCGGATAGTTCGCCAAGAGTGCTGTTTCTTTCGGTGTCAATGTTGCAAGGAGTTGTTGTAAGAACATGATACCGCGTTGGGAGGTTGTATCCGTGAGATCCAATTGCTGCGCAGTAGATAACCACAATTTGACATCTGCAGCAGTGAGAATTTCTAAGACTTGTGGATATAAAGAAGGTGCGGCGGCACTATTGCCTAACGCGCCAGCAACCAAGACGAGATCAGCGATGTCAACAGTACTATCACCATTAACATCCGCATCATTTTCTCCTGTCTTGTCAAAATTTGAGGCGACTAAGACGAGATCAGTGATGCTAACAGTCCCATCACCGTTGACATCCCCTTTGAGTTGGATAGGTTCAGTTGTGGCGTTTTCAACTTTGGGAACGAAAATCTCTCCCGCGCTGTTGGAAAGGAGAACATCAGATAACTTTAAAGCGGATGTATTCGCTGCGAGGACTTCAAAAGTGAGTGTCGCGAGGGTGCCGTCTCCATTACTTTCTCCAGCGAGAGATGCGGCGTTGAGTTGGATGAGATTGCCCTTCACAGTCGGCTCCGCAAAGAACGCATCAGCAGGCAGAAAATCGCCGTTTGCACTTGAGACATAACGGAGAGCAGTATCATCAAACTGTACGGTTGCGTGGTACCCTGCGACTGCTTCGCCACCTGTGATGTTCAAACTAACTTCTAACTGTTCTCCGACGACAAGGGGCTGTACTGGAGAAAAGGTGACAGATGTATGTGGGAAGAACCTAACAAAGGAAGGGTTAAGGGCAAGACCATAGGGATAGCTCAATTCGGTAGCAACATCTTGTATGTTTGTCCCATCAAGATTCGCACGTTGAATCTTATCCCTAGTTGTCCAGTACATCTTGCCTGCCACCGTGTCTATGGCGATGCTCTGTGGGCGCACTCCTGTGACAACATCTTGGACGTTTGTTCCATCAAGATTCGCACGCTGGATCTTACTATAAGTTGTCCAGTACACCTTGCCCCTCGCAATGTCTATGGCAATATGATAAGGGTTATATATAGGGACGACATTTTGTATGTTTGTTCCATCAAGATTTGCCCGTTGGATATTCTCCTCATCATCGTTATGCCAGTACATCTTTCCGCGTGCGGTATCTAAGGCGATACCGGTTGCTCCGTCTGATACGGTGATAAGTTTTTGAATGTCAGAACCATCAAGATTTGCGCGAAAAATTCCACCACGCCAACGCCAACTATCACCACTCGCCCAATATATCTTGCCTCCCATACTGTCTATAGCAATCCCTTTGGGATACCTAATGTTGGTAAAAAGTTTTCGCGCGTCAGACCCATCAAGATTGGCACACTGGATACAATCGTTATGAGTATCTGACCAGTACATTTTCCCGTTCACTAAATCCAAAGCAATTTGATCTGCCGATCTATATCCTACACTGTTCAGAACTTGAACGTGATCTTTCAAATCTTGAAAGTGTGTTTCAACAAGATTCGCCCGGCGGATAAAATCATTTTCCATCCAATATAAATCTGTACCTCTGGCAGGTTGAGTAACTATATACTGTCTATTAAAGAAAATATACAATTCTGGATTGGCACGCAAAATCCCTTGAAGCACGGAAGTATCCGTAATCGGATTATTCAATAAGGATAAACTTTCAAGAGATGTTAAACCTATAAGGGAACTAATATTGGTGATTTGATTCTCGGAGAGGTATAACTCTGTCAATCGGGTGCATTGTGCCAAGGGTGTAATATCGCTGATTTGATTCTTGGTGAGATATAACTCTGTCAATTGGGTTGCCTGTCCCAAGCCTGTGAGATCGGCTATACCCGCGTCTTCTAAGTTCAACTTTGTCAGTTTTACCAAACTCGCTTGAGGGATTTTAAGGAGTTCAATGTGTCCACCTTCAGTTTCAAGCTTTAGTGCGTTGCGTACTCCACTTGCTAAATTAGTATCAACAAATTCAGCTCGAGGGGGTGCTACCAAGTGAGTTGTCCCTTCACCAACCTCCGACCACGGATCTGGAGAAGGCGGGTTTTCCGAACAAACAGATAGGTTTGCATCCCGGTAACGCGCCTCATAAGTAGTTCCACGATCAAGATCAGTGAAGATAGCTTTGATACGAAAAGTCTTGTCGGAATAATATCCACCATGCCTAATCCATAGAACGTAGTAGCTATCAATATATACAGCCGAAGCAGACACATCAGGATCACCAGCAATTTCAGACCGGTTTCCACGTTCAATAACTACACATCTTGAAATCCACGCTCCCTGAGGACTTTTTTGACGCAACTGAACCTCATAGGCGTTCTCATCAACACCTTCGTCAAGCGTAATCTGAAACCGGACAACCAAGGATGTATTTGTCTCGCCCGGTGTAACAGTAGGAGCGTCACCCTGTCCATAACTGATACCTGGCACGCCATATATTAACAACATGACTACGAAAATTGACACAATTATATTTCTATTTACAAAAAACGTTTTCATCATAACTCCTATTTATTTGGTATCCGATAAATGTTGTGTACCTGCTGGATTTCATTGCGTTTATACGACCTATAAACTGAGAACGGTAACCACATCTAACAAATTCGTATTGAGAAATGATCTAAACAACAATATTAATTAAGCGATTCGGCACGACGATCACCTTCCGAATCGGTTTCCCTTCAATAAATCGCTGAACCCGTTCATCTGCCAAGGCGGCTTCCTCAATCTCTTTGTCGGTAGCATCAGCAGGGAGCTGCAGCCGATTTCGAAGTTTTCCATTAACCTGTGCGATAATGGTGATCGTGGCACTTTCAAGAACGCTTTCGTCATATTGGGGCCATGCAGCATGCGCGATGAATCCTGCCTCACTAAGACGATGCCACAACTCCTGCGCGATATGCGGTGCATAGGGAGCAAGTAGATGTAGGAATATCTTCACTGTCTCTGTCGGTAGTGATTTAACTTGCGTTGCCGTATTGACGAAAATCATCATCTGGCTAATTGCAGTATTCATCTTGTCAATTGATTCTGTGTCCTCTGTTACCTGTTTGATAGTTTTATGGAGTTCCCGCCAAAGTTCAGGTTCCGTTGTGCCAGCAGCAGCAGTCAACTTCTCATTAAGTTCACCGTTCTGTTCATCAACGACAAGCCGCCATACACGTTGTAAGAATCTATACACACCCTCAACGCCAGCATCCTGCCACGGTGTACTCGCAGTGACCGGACCGATAAATAACAGATAAAGGCGAAGCGCATCTGCGCCATAGTTGTCAATAACATCGTTCGGATTGATGACGTTAAAGCGCGATTTAGACATTTTTTCCAATTGCACATGGAGCGGTTTGCCAGAAGTTTTTACCACTGCTTTATCGTCATTTCGTTCAACTTCGTGGGGATAATAGTATTTGCCAGCATCATCTTGGAAAGATTCAGCCAGAATCGTGCCTTGGTTAAGAAGCCCTTGGAACGGCTCTTTTGTGAAGACCAATCCGCAATCGTAAAGCACCTTGTGCCAAAAACGCGCATAAAGTAGATGTAGCACAGCGTGTTCTGTTCCACCCATATAGAGGTCAACCGGCATCCAGTAGCGTTCAAGAGCAGAATCAAAAGGCGCGTCCGTGTTGTGCGCATCCAAAAAGCGGAGATAATACCAACACGACCCTGCCCACTGTGGCATAATGTTTGTCTCGCGCGTTGCAATTCGACCATCGGGAAGCTTTACCTTCACCCACGCTTCATCAGCGCGAGCAAGAGGTGGTTTACCGTCTTCTGTCGGTTTATAGGCATCAATCGGTGGCAGTTGGACAGGCAAGTGATCATCAGGCAGCTGAACAATCGTGCCGTCTTCAAGATGTGCAAGCGGGAACGGTTCACCCCAATAACGTTGCCGCGAGAAAAGCCAATCCCGTAGACGATACTGCACCTGCCGCGTACCTTTTTTCTCACTTTCAAGCCATGCGATCATCTTCTCCTTAGCATCGTCAACACGCAAACCGTTCAGAAAATCGGAGTTAACACAGACACCATCCCCTTCAAAAGCTTCCTCTTCAATTGGTTTTTGGCTACCACTGATAACTTCAACGATAGGAATACCAAAAGTCGTAGCGAACTCATGGTCACGTTCATCGTGTCCTGGAACAGCCATGATAGCACCTGTGCCGTAAGTCATCAGAACATAATCAGCCACCCAAATTGGAATAGGTTCGTTGTTACACGGATTAATAGCGTAAGCCCCCGTGAAAACACCTGTCTTTTCTGTGGCAAGGTCTGTGCGTTGGAGGTCAGATTTGTTGGCTGCTTCCTGAATATAATTGTAAACTTCAGAAACTGCATCGGGATGCGTTACCTGAGCGACAAGCGGGTGTTCAGGAGCAAACACACAATAAGTCGCGCCAAAGAGTGTATCGGGACGTGTCGTAAAAACGGTAAACTCAGAATCGCGATCTTTGACCTCAAAAGTGATTTCTGCCCCTTCGGATCTACCGATCCAGTGCCTTTGCATCTCTTTGAGTCCATCAGGCCAATCCAATAGATCCAAATCTTCCAGGAGCCGTTCTGCATAGGCGGTAATTTTGAGCATCCATTGATGCATCAGGCGCCGTTCGACCGGGTCACCAGTCTCCACATATTTTCCGTCCTTTACCTCTTCATTAGAAAGGACAGTCCCTAATGCGGGACACCAGTTAACAGGGACATCGGCAAGATATGCTAAGTCTTTTTCATAAAGGCGGAGAAAAATCCATTGTGTCCATCTGTAGTATTCTGGCAGGGAAGTGTCAATTTTGCGAGACCAATCGTAGGAAAAACCGATACGTTGTATCTGTTGTTGAAAAGTTTCAGTATTCCGTTTTGTGATATGTGCTGGATGTTCATTTTCTTGAACTGCAGTTCGTTCCGTTGGCAGTCCGAACGCATCCCACCCCATCGGATGCATTACGTGATAACCTTGCATACGTCGGAAATTGGCAAGGACATCTGTCGGCACATAGTTTTTCGCATGCCCCATGTGAAGCCCCGCACCTGAAGTATATGGAAACATGCCAAGTACATAAAATTTCGGTTTCTTTTTTAATGTCCCAATATCATTAGGTATTTTGAATGCTTCCTTTTTTCGCCATTCATCTTGCCAATGCGGCTCTATTTCTCCAGGGGCGTAACTGTGGGTCTCCATTACACGGTACCTCCTTACTTGTTTTAAAATTGTCAGGGTTATTTAGTTTTACGCATTTTATCTGTTTTAGCCGAAAAGTCGCGACCAGGAGGTCGCTCCTACAGAAGAGGGACAGAACAAGTTAACGTAAATATAAAAGAACTAAATTGCCCTGGTGCAGCATTAATGCACATTTTCTGAAACTATGATATACTTAATAGTCGTTGTAGAATTTTAACACAAAATTGTATGTGGTGTCAAAATTAATCCTTTCCTTGTAGGCAAATAGGAATGTCGGAAGTCGAAAAGAGTTGTCAATAAAACTTACAGAAATATTAAAACAAATGTAACAATTTAAGATTATCCTTAAAAACAACGTAATCGTGTTGCGATTGTTAATTGTTATAAGTAAATTCAGAACAGGAGAAGAGAAACGGTGAAATTCAATTTATCTCGACGTCAGTTTCTAAGTTATGGTGCGGTAGCTGCAGCATCTGCAGCAATTGGTTTTGGTTTTTCAGGTGTGAGCCGAAAACTGATTAAGCACGTGCCAGGTTTTAGACCTGATCCTCCCTACATATTTAAACCGACACAGGACCAACTCCTCGACTTACCAGAAGGATTTGTAGCACATGCTTTTTCTCGGGTTGGTGAGAAGATGGACGATGGGCTTTGGGTGCCGGGCAAGCACGATGGTATGGCTGCGTTCCCCGGGCCTAAAGGAAAAACAATCCTGATACGAAACCATGAATTAAACGCAACTGATAAAATTATCGGTCCCTTTGGATGGAACAACGAAAAGATCAATCTGGTTGACACCGACAAAATTTATGATTTGGGTAATAAGAAAGCTCCTTCTCTCGGCGCAACCACAACGCTTGTCTATGATACCCATACAGGAACACTCGAAAAACATTTTTTAAGTTTGGCTGGAACGATCCGCAATTGTGCTGGAGGCACAACACCTTGGAACACATGGATAACCTGTGAGGAAACCGTGCAGAAAGCTGAGAACGACTTTGAACAGGATCACGGTTACAATTTTGAGGTGCCTGTTTCTACTACGCCGGGTTTAGTCGAAGCAATCCCTCTGAAAGCGATGGGACGTTTCAACCATGAAGCAGTTGCTGTAGATACACGCACCGGTATTGTCTACGAAACCGAAGACAGGAATGATGGATTGCTCTATCGCTTTATTCCTGAAGAACCTGGCAAACTTGTCAAAGGAGGACGCCTGCAAGCATTGAAAATCAGGGATATGAAGGCTGCTGACACTCGAAACTGGAAAACCGGTCTACAAAAGATCGCTTCGTGGACCTATAACCCTATCCCAGTTTTGCATAAATTGGCTGTTGAATGGGTGGATGTTGAGAATGTGGAAGCACCTAACGATGACCTTCGTAAGCAGGGAATAGAGGGCAAAAATGCAGCGAAGTTTGCACGAGGTGAAGGTATATGGTTCAGTGGGAATGCGTTTTATATTGCATGCACGAATGGCGGGATTGCGCAAAAAGGACAAATCTGGCGATACACACCAAGTCCTTATGAAGGCACAAGCCGCGAAGATAAAGAACCTGGAATACTTGAACTTTTCATTGAACCGAATGATAGCAATCTTCTTGAAAATGCCGATAACTTGACCGTCACACCGTGGGGCGATCTCATTATCTGTGAAGACGGTCCAGGAGAACAGTATTTAGTCGGTGTTACCCCTGAAGGACATACCTATCAATTTGCGCGAAATGCAAGCAATACCTCCGAATTTGCAGGGGCAACGTTCTCCCCTGATGGCACGACATTCTTTGTTAATATACAGCATTCGGGCATCACAATTGCCATTACCGGTCCCTGGGCTGAAATCCGCCAGCGGCATTTGGCATAAAACTTTCCCTTCATAATTCCTCTACTATATATTTTCTTGACTTTTTTTCTCATATTTGATATTATATTCACGATAACGCGCATTCGGCGTTAATTGGGCTGGAACTGTTTCTATTTATATTTGAAACTTTTCTACGAGTCGCGGCCTCACGCAAAACTTGTAGAAAATAGAAGATACTAAAAAAACCGAAACATGAAACAGACAGAATTGTCTAAACTTCAGTTTTTTAAATGTCTGATCAAGTCAATGACATAAACAAAGGAGTTAAAAATGAAAACTTTTATATTGGCTTTACTGCTATTTGCAGGATTCTTGATGCTTCCGATGTTAACACAAGCTGTTGAGGAAGGTCTTGTTGCGTACTGGGATTTCAACGAAAAAGCTGGTGAGACCGCAAAAGACGTTTCTGGCAACGGGCATGATGGCACATTGATGGGAGACCCACAATGGACAAAGGACGGATACTTCGGTGGCGGACTTGAATTCGATCAAGTTGGAGATGAAGTCAACATCCCCTACCATAAGGATCTTAATCAAGAAACCTTCACCGTAACTGCTTGGGCAAACGTGGAACCAGGAAGCGGAGGGCATCGGGCTGTTGTTTCTAATCGTGATGAACCTCCTACGGCTGGGCATATCTTTTATTGCGAACCCGGTAATACTTGGCAATTTTGGACAGGTGATGGGGGATGGAAATCTGTTCAAGGACCTGCTGTGAATCTTGGCGAATGGGATCATCTTGCTGGCACCTTTGCTGATGGCACACAGAAGTTCTATGTAAACGGTGAATTTGTGGGAGAAACAAACTCTAATCCTAACTTCAATGCACAACAGGAATTCCTTATAGGCGCAGGCGCAAATGAACGCGCCAATCATGAATATCTTTTCAAAGGTATAATCGATGAAGTGCGGCTTTATAACCGTGAACTGGACGAAAAAGAAATCGCTTCTGTAATGGAAAGTGGTTCGTTAGATGTTAAAGCATCTGGCAAACTTGCTGTTACTTGGGGCCAACTTAAAGCTAAGTAGTCATATCTGGTATAACTGACTTTATACGCAACACTTTACCGTTTTTAATCACAATAGTGCGCAGTTAAGAAGGACTTCTGCGTGCTATTACAATCAACAACTGTTTATAAAACAGAAAGGAATTAAAATGAAATCTATTACTTTGATGTTTGTAATAACATTATGTGTTGGTCTCTTGGGACTGCCGATATTAACACAAGCAGTTACTGATGGCCTTGTAGCCTATTGGGCATTTAATGAAGAATCTGGTGACACTGCAAGTGACTCAAGCGGCAATGGACACGATGGTACATTGATGGGAGACCCACAATGGACGAAGGATGGATACTTCGGCGGCGCACTTGAGTTTGATCAAGCAGGAGATGAGGTGAATGTGCCTTATCATGCGGATCTTAATCAAGAAACCTTCACCGTAACTGCTTGGGCGAACGTAGAGCCAGGAAGCGGAGGACATCGTGCTGTTGTTTCCGCTCGTAATGAACCTCCGACCAGTGGGTACATCTTTTATTGTGAACCCGGCAATACTTGGCAGTTTTGGACAGGTGATGGAGGATGGAAATCTGTTCAAGGACCTGCTGTGAATCTTGGCGAATGGGATCACCTTGCTGGCACCTATGCAGATGGCACACAGAAACTCTACGTAAACGGTGAATTGGTAGGAGAAATAGCCTCTGCGCCTAACGTCAATCCCAGTCAGGAATTCCTCATTGGCGCAGGCGCAAATGAACGCGCCAATCATGAATATCTTTTCAAGGGTATAATCGATGAGGTGCGGGTATATGACCGTGTCCTGAGCGAAGCCGAAATCGCTTCAGTCATGGAAAGTAACCCAACTGCTGTAGAAGCATCCGGAAAGATCGCTGTTACTTGGGGGCACCTCAAAGCCAAGTAGTTCTGTCCGAATAACTGAATTTAATCTGTGCATACATTGAAAACTAACAATATTTTTGGAGGCGAGTCTAAATTCGCCTCCTTTTGCTTTCGGATTTGGATCGGTTTCTGCACAAATTGAGATATATTTTTAGTTCATTTTCAGGATTTCTGAACGAACCTTTAGAATATAGGAGTGCTTAGGGGATTGAGAGAATGCTTTCTGAATTTCACGTTCCGCCTCTGGAATACGTTTGAGACGATAATAGACAAGTGCCAGTGTTGCAATATGTGTCGGTCGATTATCTTTCTTTACGGCGGCTTCGGCGAACGTAAGTGCCTCAGCAAGATTTCTATTTTCTGTTGCAAGTAGCGATGCTAACGCATCTTTTGGAAACGGAACATCTGGCGCCAGTTTGATTGCATGGCGAAAATCCGTTTCTGCATTGTCAGACTTTCCGAGTTTTCTGCGAATCTGTCCGCGCCACCAATACCCCGGTGCCCACACCGGTTCATGTTGAATACCCATTGTAAACGCATTCTCGGCACCCCGTAGGTCACCTGATGCCTCACGAAGATTAGCAAGTTGAGAATAGGTATCCATGAAGTCCGGTTCGTGTTGAATGAGCGTGAGGAAGTGCGATTCTGCTTCGGCGCGATTCCCAAGTTTTGCCGCTATCATCCCTAAGTGTAACAGTGCTTGACGCGAGGCAGGTTCTAACTTAAGCACACGTTGATACGTCTGTTTGGCAGATGTTAATTTGTCCATCTGCATCTGAACATACGCGTAATCTTTCAAAGCAGGGATATAAGTTTCATCCGTTTCGAGTGCCTTCTGTAGCAGTTCTATGGCTGGCTGTCCGTGTTGTTTTGCAATAAATTGATGCGCCTGCTGACGATAAACCTCTGCTAATGTTTGCCGATGGCGAGAACGAGCGGTGTTGGCTGCCTCCGTATTGCCAAGTTGTTCAAGAACATTCGCGAGTGATTTGTGAAATACCGGTTCATGCGGTGCTTCTTGAATAGCCTGTTCATAAAAATGTTGCGCGACTACGAGTTCACCGCGTTTTGCTGCAACCTCGCCTCTCCCGAAGGCAGCACTCGCAAGCGTTTTATCTAACATAAGTGCTGCACGAAACACTGCATCAGCTTCATCAATGCGGTTAAGTTTAAGTAGTACATGTCCAAGATTGTTATACGCAGCTGTTGTGTCCGGATATAGTTGCACCGCTACGATATAGTATCGCCGTGCTTGTTCCAAGTTACCACGTTCCGTTTCAATTTGTCCCAAAGCGATATACCACGCAACGGGCGCATTTTCGCCTGCACCTTTAACTGCTACCTGAAACCAGTCGTCAGCCGCATCAAGTTGTTTATTGCGGTGATAAGCGGTAGCGAGTTTAGCCTGCACAGTCGGTTCAAAGCCAAAACGTTTCGCCTGTGGAAACTCCGAAATCAATTGTAAAGCACGTTGAAAAGCGGCAATTGCATGCGGATAATCTCTTAACTTCGCAGCGGCATCACCTGCTCCAATGTGTGCAATCGGGAGTTTAGGGGTGCCTTTAGCAACCGCCTGATACAAACGGAGTGCTTCCTCAAACTCCCCTTCTTTAAATGCATGCTGTGCTTTTTCCAGTTGCTCCCGAGCCTTCTCAGGATAGGTAGATATATCCCATGACAAAACATCGCCAAAAACGGATACAGTGAATATCAAGAGAAGAGAATAGATAGCTGTTTGGAATTTTGTTAAATTCATCAGACTATTTTGTGGATTCAATTTTTATTCCTGAAACACGCTTAAACGCATCTTCTAAGATATACCAAGGTTCCTCTGCTTTTTGTCTTGTTAACCATTCCTTAAACGCTTTCTCTGCTTTGTTATGACGGATCAGGTTTGCGATATCGTCTTTAACTTCCGAATACTGTTTTTGACGTTCAGGCGTTTTCTTGACAAGTTCAACAATCCGATATCCCTCTGGAACAGAAATCGGTCCTTTACGTTCAGCAGGTTTCAACTCCGCAACCGTTGTTCCCAATTGTGTATCTGTATTCAAGGTAAGTGAATTAAATCTAATAGACTTCTCAGTTTTGAAACTTTGCTTAATTGCCTCAAATGTTTCACCTTGCTGTAAACGTGAATTGATTTGTTCCGCGAGACGTTTGGCGGACTGCTTCTCTTTTGCTGAACTGTCTGGAGTTACGGCTATCAGCACAGAGCGAAACGTAACTGTTGCAGGTGCAATAAACTGTGCTTTGTTTGCTTCAAAATATTGTGGTGCTAATTCATCAATTTCTTTGCTATCGACGGTTCTAACAAACTGACGCGTATAATATTCATCGTAAATTATTTTATCCGACACCCACTTCTCTAACGCTTTCATCTCTAATTCCTGTTTCTGCAAAATGTTGTGGAACGCCACATCGGAAGAGAACATCGTGCGTATTTCTGCGATTCGTTCTGCCACCTGCTTCCTGTGATCAACAGCTGTAATTCCGATTTTTTCTGCCGCTTGTAGGACTAATCTGCGACTGATAATACGGTCTAAATACGCCTGCTTTTCTGCCGCAGTCGGTTCATGCAAAAGTGGTTTCGGTTTACCTATAATAACCTCAATGCGAAATTCGTTTACAAATTCACTTTGCGCAATTGCTTTTCCATCAACGACGGCAATCACGGAGTCAATTAAAATCTGTGCATTTGCATTTGCATTTCCAACGCACAGGAAAAGCAAAAAAGCGATGTATTGCCCTATGTTTAAAAGGTGTTTTGGTGTCTTCATGGTTTTTGATATAATACCGCAATTTTGTGTTTAATTCAAGATGTTTATCGGGTTCTTTAGTTTTACGAATTTACAATTGATGAGCGTTACTAATAGTTTACATAGTCCGTTGATTCACGGGGCTAAAGAGGCGTTGTTCAACGTTTTTCTATAAACATATCGTCCCTAATGAAGTTTGAATAAATATTCCGGTAATTTGGCGAGGTTAGGAAACCTCGTCAGCAGAGGTGTACACCTGCTGCTGGCGAGGTTTCCTAACCTTGCCAAATTACCCATTTTTTTTATCTTCATACGGGACTAAAGAGGGCTAATCTCGATAAACTTTACACACCCACCGAAGAGCAGTAACTTCATTTTGGACACAGATCAATGTATAATTCTCCGTCTTATCTCAAAGGTCTTCCCCAAGTCACTCTTGTTTCTAATTGGAAACTAAGAAATCCATTAGCATCAACGAAATCAGACAAGATTTGAGATAATTCAGTATCAAAATCTCTGACATTCTTCTCTCCCATATCTTCCTTGGACAGACTCTGTCTCGAATGAAATGATTGAACATAGTCTGTTAGCGGTTGCGAAAAGTTAACTGGTGCTGTCCGTTTATCTCCAATCAGATGTATATGTCCTCTATCTGTAAGTTCTTGAACCAGATCAATCTCCCTATAGTGCTTATTAGTTGAATACTTGCGGATCAATGAAAGTTCTGCGTCATGCCAAGGTGCGCCAACAGGACGATCCCCATCAATGATTACGAGATAGCCATCTATTGTCAACACTTCCTCGAATTTTGGAAACACCACGTTCCAATCCATCCAGTGAATGCTTGCCCCAGCTGTCACCATACGGTAAGGCGGGTACAACTGAACATCTTCAACAGGTCCAATGATCCACTGAAGTTTAGGGTGATTGCCATTAGAGAGCGACTTTCCTACTTGAATCATTTCCTGCGAGAAGTCAACTGCATCAACGCTTCCTACATGCTTGACGAGTGTACGTGCTATTTTACCTGTACCACATCCTACATCTAAAATTTTCCCATGCGATTCTCCCAGCAAACTTAAAAGTATTCTGTACGTTTCCTCAGGATAGGGAGGCCGTAACTCATAAGCTTCTGCTAAACTTCTGTTTTTGAATCTTAAGGCATAATCCTCCCAGTATTGCCGTGGTCTCGTGGTTTTCATGCTTTGATCCTAACTATTGGATAGAAAAATTAAATGCCAACGCATCCCCTACAGGCACATAACCAATTTTAGTGTAAATGCTGTTAGAAGTTGGATTTGATAAATCGGTATATAGACTACAAAATGAATAACCATCCGAGAGCAGTTTCTTTGTCAATAACAAAACAGATGAAGTTGCATATCCGTTATTGCGGTGTTCAGGTGGTGTGTACACGACCCCGATTGTTGCACCATTTTTCATCAGACGGGACACGCCAGCAATAGACACTGGACCGTTGTTATCCCAAATGTATAGTTGCTGATCCGTGATGAGTTTCTCGGCGCGACTTTTGGCACCATCAAAACTGGTAGGTTCACCTACTGCTTCCGAGAGGGAGGAAATCCATTTCGCCATGAGTGGATGGTCATTGTGATGAGCGAAACGCAACCTTCCCGGTGAAAGTGGCAGATTTGTAACACTTCTTGCCTCAAACACACGCATTCGCTTATCCGTGCTGGCTGATACATCATCTATACCCTCAGCCCAACAATCAGAAAAGGCTTGTGCTTCTGCCTCTGGTCCAACAACTCCAGGTATCTGGACATCAATTTCACGTAAGTGATCCACAAGGTGAGCGACGGTGGTTTGGATATTCGCGTCAATTCTGCTTAAAATGATTCTATTAGGTGGTGTCATTACTGCAATCCCAACAACTTTCCCTTGTTCCAAAATACTCAACAGCAGCGGTAACTCGGATCCGTAGTAGTATGGATCTTCAGCGAGCCTATAAGCCAAACCGATAGGCAAATTGTTTTCACTCTCATTCTGTTCCAAGTAGGTACCAGAAAGTAAAATGAGTTCACTTGCATTGTTGTGAGATATTATTTGGATCATTGTTTTTCTATTTCCTTTAACGTTTTCAGACCGCCAATATTATTATAGCCGAATTTTATTCATTATTCAAATGTAGTGTACAGTATCGCGATCAGGAGAATTGAACGGTTCTTTGATTTTAGGCATTGCAGAAGATGAAATTTTATGCTATGCTCTAAGCAAAGTATGATGCTAAGCAAGGAAAAGCAATGCAAAGCGAACAAAAAATTGGTTGGAAAGCAGTAAGTAAAACTGGAGCCGTAGCTGCAGGTGGTGCAAAGGCTGTTGCAGCAGGAATTGAGATTTTAGAAGCAGGTGGAAATGCAGCAGACGCAGCTGCAGGAACAATCCTTGCACTCAATGTTACAGACCATGGTGCCTGTTCTATCGGTGGTGAAGTGCCACTGCTTATTTTCGACGCAAAAAAGCAGGAAGTGAAGTCACTCTCTGGACAGGGACGTGCACCGCTTTCTCAAGTTGCGATTGACTGGTATATGGAAAACGGTATCCCGAATGCCGATGTAAAAATGGCACCTGTCCCATCTGTTGTGGATTTATGTACAACAACACTCAAACTCTATGGGACAATGACGTTTGAAGAAATTGTTGCGCCAACGTTGGCATTGCTTGATGCTGGTAAGGCAAAGTGGCATCCTGATTTGGCGATTACCCTGCGAAGAATGATTGAAGAAGAACGGAGAACATCTGGCAGTCGTGAGAAAAAGGTGCAAGCGGCGAGTGATCGGTTTTATGGACGGAACGGTGTTCAGAGTGACATTGCTGATGAATTAGAGGCTTTTTACATTGAAAAAGGTGGGTTTCTTCGCAAGAGAGACCTTGCTGCCCATGTTACGCTAATTGAAGACCCTGTAACGGTGGATTACCGAGATTATACAGTGTGCAAGTGTGGCACATGGACACAGGGACCTTATCTGTGTCAGGCATTGCGTCTGTTGGAAGGTTTCGACCTCAAGGCGATGAGACATTTCTCGGCGGACTATGTGCATGTCGTCACTGAAACGCTCAAGTTGGCAATGGCTGACCGAGATGAATATTACGCTGACCCTGAATTTGTAGATGTGCCTATGACAAAATTGCTTTCCGACGCGTATACTCAGATTCGCCGCCCCTTAATTGATATGGAAAAAGCATCACATGAAGCACGACCAGGTGATGTGAGAAATATGAAACCGCTGAAAGCAGATGGTATGTTTCGCCCCGTTGTTGGTGGGACAACAACTTGTGTGGTTGCTGACCGATGGGGAAATGTTGTGTCTGCAACACCGAGTGCTAATGTGTATCACGCAGGAGGCACTGGCACAACAGGTGTCAGTTACGGTAATCGCTTGCGGAGCCTCAATACAACTCCCGGACATCCGAACTGTATTGAGCCTGGGAAACGCCCAAGAATTACGCTTACACCGACACTTGTCCTTAAAGATGGTGCTCCTATTTTAGCAATCAGCGTTGCAGGTGGTGACTTGCAAGATCAGGCAACGATGAATTTGCTGCTCAATTTCGTTGAGTTCGACATGCTACCGGAAGATGCTGTTACAGCACCGCGTTTTGCTACTGCTCATCACGAAGATTCGTTTGACCCAAATCCCAATCGTGAGCAGACATTCGGGCAGGTAGGTTCGTTGACTATAAACGATAGTGTGAGTGAAAACGTTAGGGAAGAGCTTGCCAGCCGCGGCCATCAGGTTAAAGCGCACGGAGGTGCTATTGCTGCCCCCTCCATGCTTTTTGTTGATAAAGATAGTGGAACTTACTATGCTGCGGGGGACCCTGCTGCTGGCAGGCATGCTGCAGGACTGGAATAGAATGCGCTTGTGTTATTAAACTTCCGTCTTTGACAACTTCTACGAGAAAAGAGAGATATAACGCAAATAATTTCTGAATATTTGAGAAAAAATCAATTTTTCTTGACAAACTGCATCGGACGTGTTATACTTAATAACGTCCTTGAGATGAGATAATATCACAATCTCATTTTGGGCGGGTAGCTCAGGTGGCTAGAGCGACAGCCTTACAAGCTGTAGGTCACAGGTTCAAGTCCTGTCCCGCCTACCTGTTAGGCACTTTTTATGGGCTCGTGGCGCAGTTTGGTTTAGCGCGCCTGCCTGTCACGCAGGAGGTCGCGGGTTCAAGTCCCGTCGGGCCCGTTTATATTATGAAGAATTAGCCACAGGTTGTGCTTTACAACACTGTGGTTTTTTCGTTACAGGACAGTCTACCATCAATATGCTATCCGTGTGAACAACATCAAGCATAGAGGTAAAAACATGCGAATTTTCAGACGACTTGACACATCTGTACTCAATGAGTATAATGAAGCTATTCGACTTAATCCAGATTCTGCGGAAGCCTACTTCAAGCGAGGGTTAGCGAGGGCTTTATTAGACCCAGATCCGGTTTCCTTTGCCGATTACGATGAGGCTATCCGCCTCAATCCGAATTATGCCGAAGCGTATTTCCATCGGGCATGTCTGAGAGATTACTTAGCGCTCCGCGAGTTCCTGACTTCTGATCGCAACGCAGGACTCCGTTCTGCGATTTCAGACTTAGACGAAGTGATACGACTAGATCCTAACTTCCCCTACCTTTCTGATACCTACTACAGACGAGGAAACGCGAAATATAATTTGGATCAATATGAAGCTGCTATCGCCGATTACGATGAGGCACTTAAGATTGATCCAGGTGCCCCTGGAATCCTTGCCGAACGACAGGATGCGGAAGACATCCTAAATTTTTATGAAGAAGGGATTGAAGAGCTCAATGAGCAAATCCGCCAGAACCCCGCTGATGTCAAAACTTATAAAATTCGAGGTGAAACAAAAGGCTTCTTAGGACGGATGCAGGAAGCGAAAGCAGATTTTCAGAAAATTTTGGAACTTACAACCGACACTGACATTATCGCTGAAATAGAAAGACACCTTCAAGAACTTAATAACCAAGATTATTGGCAACAATATAGTTGGCGTACTGGAGGTTATAGCGAAATCTAAAAATATGTGCGCACTCCCTGGTGAATCAACGTCTCATGCGCGTATGGCATTCGTCGGGTGCGGGTTTCTAACCAATGCAGAATACCATACGCGTATTCTGCATGATTTAGCGTTGATTCGTCGGGTCCAAATTTTCTAAGGGTAAAAATGAAAATAGAACCTCACGATTTCATTGTTGAAGAACTACCGCTTTATGAACCATCGCGGGTAGGCACGCACACGTTTTTTGCTATCCGAAAACAGAAGCTTAGCACTTTTGAAGCGATTGGCCAAATCGCACATGCGTTGCATGTGAACCCCAGAAATTTCGGATATGCGGGGCTGAAAGATAAATACGCAGTCACAACACAGATGTTATCTGTGGAAGGTGTTCCACCTGAGCAGGTTCTGCGGCTAACGCTGTCCGCAATTGAGATTTTGTGGGCGGAACGACACCCGCATAAGCTGCGTGTAGGGCATCTTCGCGGTAATCGGTTTGAGATAACATTGCGTGATGTGCCACCGACAGCACTATTGCCTGTTGAAGAAAAGATGGCACAATTAGCAGCTGCGGGGGTGCCGAATCGGTTCGGCGTGCAGCGATTTGGCAATAAACATGACTCACACCTGATAGGCAAGGCACTGATAAAAGCAGAATGGGACGAAGCATTGCATTACGTGCTTTCAGATAAAACAACACAGTTCGGAGAATTAGCGAAACGAATTGAACGTGAAAAAGAAAAAGGATCAATGGAAAAGGCGGTAAATTGTATTTCGCATCGGCTTCGGAAATTATATTTGTCTGCGTATCAGGCGTACCTGTTTAATGCTATTTTGGAGAAGCGGTTGCCGAATTTGAGACAACTTTGGGATGGCGATATTGCAGTGAAGCATAGTAATGGGGCACCGTTCCTTGTTAAAAGTGCTGCTGTTGAACAACCACGTGCGGATTCGTTTGAGATTAGTCCATCCGGTCCTATCTTCGGCTACAAGATGCGGCAACCTACAACAACAGTTCATGCATTGGAGTCGGCACTACTTGCATCAGAAGGGGTGAAATTTGAGGCATTTCGCAAAGTTGCTGGAATTCGGTTGCCTGGGACACGGCGACCACTACGCATGCCGATGGAATTACATCAAGTTAAGTCTTTAGATGTAGGGTTACGCCTCTGTTTTACGTTGCCCACGGGTGGATATGCAACTGTAGTATTACAAGAACTTAAAGGTTACCTTGTTGATTGAAGAATTTTCTCCCAATCCCAGAGGAGAATTACTCCGCCTCCACTACTTGCCAAGGTTTTACCATCTGGTGAGAAACGCAATGACTCAATACCGTCTATATGTCCAGGCAGTTTTTTCAATATACGTCCACTCGGAACTTCCCACACATGAATTAGACTGAGACTTCTTTGTTCACGGTCGTACACACCACCCCCCGCAAGTGTTTTTCCATCAGGGGAAAAGGTTATAGTAGTAGGCCATCCCGAATACGTGGGAATCATAAGTAATTCCTTACCTGTGGACACCTCCCACAAGCGAATTGTCATGTCCTTACTTGCAGTCGCAAGTGTTTTCCTGTCAGGTGAAAAACTATACCGCCAGATAATATCCTTATGTTCAGTAATATGGTACATATCTGTGCCTGTTTCAACATCATAAATACGAATCGCTGTTCGTTTTTTAATATATTCTGCAGAAACACGGCGTTGAGAAGTTTTTGGTTTTTGTTTTGTGGAATTACTTTTTTGCTGAGGTGCAGAAATTTCAGCACCCGTCTCTGTATCCAAAAACTTAAGATTGTCTTTACCGCTTATAGTGTTAAGCATTTTTCCATCGGGTGAAAACTGTAATGTTCTACCTACTGTGGCATGCCCTGTTGTGAATATTGAATGTTCCAGAGTTTCTGGGTTCCAAGATACAATTGTATCTCCCCACCCCCCATTCAAAAGTGTGCTTCCATCAGGTGAACCTGTCAAGGATGTTATTTGATATGTGTATGGTGTAGGAGTGGACATTAACAGCCCACCAGTGTTTACATTCCATTTGTGTATGTAAGGTTGCTGTCCGACAGTGTCTTGCCCCATATAACCTATACCGAAAAGATTGTTGCCATCCGGAGAAAATACTAAATTATGAGGGAAAGGAACATAATGAATATGGCTTGACAGGTGTTTACCATTTCGAAAAGTGTGTAGCAGAATTTCTTGTGTCCTAGTACAACTTACTAACTTTTTTCCATCGGGAGAGTATGTTAAACTTTCTATACCTGCATAATTGTGAACTCCAATAGTTTTACGTTTTCGCCCAGTTTCTGCATCCCATATTCGCAGAGTCCCATCTCGGTGTCCACTTGCAAAGGTTTGCCCATCAGGTGAAAAAGCCAATGCTTCAATGGCATTGGGGTCTGGTATTGTCCTAGATCTGTCAAAGTATATCTTCAATCGACGAAACAGATTATCGTGGTATTTGGAGTGACGTTTAATTTGTTTTCCGGTTTTTATATCCCAAAGAATAATAGTTGTATCCCAGGTTCCTCCACTAACGACGGTCTTCCCGTCAGGTGAAACGGCGATATTTCCAATTGAGCCTTGATGTCCTGCGAAAATAGCTGTTTGTTCTCCTGTGTCTATATTCCAGAGTCGGACAGTTCCATCAAAACTGCCACTCGCGAGAAAACTACCATCCGCGGGAAAGTCTATTGCTGTCACCCTACTTGTATGTCCCGTGAGAAGCGCGAGTTCTTCGTGCGTATGGGCATCATATATCCAAATTCCGATACTCGTTGCTACAGCAACACGTTTACCGTCCGGCGTATATTTTATATCATGCACTCTGCCCTTTCCAAGTCGGAGTTTGGCACCTTCAGGGAGTTTCCACTTGTTATAGTCTTGAGCAAAAAGATTTAGACTAAATAGGATAGAAGCGAAAATTGACATCAAAAGGATGGACCTTGCGATTTTCATGTGTTAAGTTCCTTTTTCACCCAAGTGTATCTGTGCTTGCTAAAATTTGGTAGTTTGGCGAGTGATACAATATCTGTTTTCCAACATTCATGAAATGATACCATAAATTGCTATGAGAGTCAAAAGAGTTGGTAGGGTATATAAAGTTTTTGTCATTAACCGTTGCTCTTTCTTGTTCGAGGGGTTTTAAACCCCGATGTCCATTGGCCGAGGGTTTTAAACTCGATTTCATTTTTCAGAATCGCGGAATGCACAGAACACACCCTTTGTATACAGAAGTCCTTGAAAAAACTTGGTAGATTTGATAAGATGTTGGTGCATGAGATAGTCCCCTAATAAGCAATATGCTATTTTGAATTAGAATGCGATCTCATGCGCTGTAAGCTAAGAAAAAACTACAAACGAAACGTACTTTCATGATGATATGTCTTGTTTGCAGTGATTATTATCAATCTTCGGTGTCAAGCCCCCGTTGCTTTAGCGCGGGGATGTAGACACCGCAAAATAACTTGACTTTTCGCGTGAAAGATGATATCCTAATAGAACTACTTCCGTGGCGGATTTGTTAGGTCCGTCACACCACTCACAATAGGGAGTAGCCACCTTTCAAGGAAGTAGCGATATGCCATTACGAACCCATAAGATTGCATTAAATCCGAACAACAAACAGCAGAATTGGTTTGCTCAGCAATGTGGATATGCCCGTTTTGCTTACAATCATGCGTTAGCAGACTTTAAGGCAGAATTGGATAAAGATAATTTTCTATCTGCGACAGAACTAAACTCAAGGTTCAACAAAACCAAGAAATCTTATGCGTGGACAAAGACACAAGATCAAGTTGTAGCGAACAAAAGTATCTTTGTGCATCTCTCAGCTGCGATTGCGAATTGGATTGGTAAGCGTGCGAAGTTCCCGAAGTATAAGAAGCGTGGCAAGAAGGACGCATTTACAACGAATAATCAAACTGTCCAAGTGGTTGGGAAGCGTATCAAACTTCCTAAGATCGGTTGGGTCAGCATGTTTCAAGAGTTGCGTTGGACAGGGAAAATCATGAAAGTGACTGTCAGCAGGACAGCTCACAGATGGTTTGCCTCCATCACCGTAGACACAGAGGACACCGAAACCGTTGATACCTCAACGCACCCTGTTGTCGGGATTGATGTGGGTATAAACTCTCTTGCGACCTGTTCAGATGGCACTCAATATGACAACCCAAGACCTTTGAAACATTTTGAAAATAAACTCAAACGTGCTCATCACAGGCTCAGTATGCGGACTAAAGGCTCCCAAAACTGGATAAAGCAAAAGTGGAAAGTAGCCCGTATTCACTATAAGATAGCTTGTATCAGAGCCGATGCACACCACAAAGCCACAACAGATATTGTCAACAAAGCAAGTGGTATTGGGATTGAGACACTCAAGGTAACCAACATGCTAAAGAATAAGAAACTTGCGAAAGCATTATCAGACTCAGGATTAGGTGCGTTTCTGTCTAAACTCAAGACGAAAGCGGAAGCACGTGGCATACCTGTTAGAGAAGCATCCCAATTCTATGCGTCATCAAAAACATGTAGCCGTTGTGGGCACAAGAAGAAAGACTTAGCGCTTTCAGAAAGAATGTATCATTGCAGTGAATGTGGTACATCAGTAGACAGAGATATAAACGCTGCAATCAACTTGAGAAACCTCGCGGTAGGGCATACCGAGAGCCTAAACGCCTGTGGAGTTCGTGTCAGACATCATTCGGATGCGGTGAACGCTGAAGCAGGAAAAGCCGTTTGGCAGCAACAATTGCTGCCAATATAAGAGCTAAAAATCCCCTGCTTTAGCGGGGGATTATGTCAATTAGACTTCTTACCTTTGTAAGAAATATCAGCTATAATATTCTGTGCAAACATGTTATACTAAATCATTGAACGAAGGTTTTATGATGTCAAAATTTAATTAGGAGGAACAATGAAAAGATTATTTTGTTTTGTATCAATTATCGCGCTAATTTTTGTAAGTTATAGTTTCGGTCAGGATATAGCAGTAGTCTATGATATTAAGATGGAGAATGGTGGGGGTTTAGGAATAGCAGGCGGTGCGGCTGGTGCAGAGGGTTTAGCTAAGCTTATCGTTGAAAAACTTGAAGATGAAAAACTTGATGCCGAAATCGTTGATAGTGATGGCCTATTAGAGTATATGGAAGCTAACCCAAAAGGAATCTATGTTCTCACTCAAGGAAACACACCTGAAACGATATTTCAGAATAGAGGAAAGGACGACCCAGTTTATACGTGGTTGAGAGATGGAGGTATCGGCGGCTTCATAGGTGATTACCCATTTTACTATTATTGGGATTTTGGTGCGAATGGACGAGTTACCGCAGAAGGAGCAGGACAGCAAAAAGTGTTTGGGGTTACAGTCACAAATGCCAATACAGCCTCCGTTTCCCCTACCGATCTCGGTAAAAAGTACATTCCTTCGCTGAAAAAATGGACATCAAATCGCCCAGCGGGTCTTAATGTCCTGGAACAAAACGATTTTGAGTTTGAAAGTTATGCTGATGATGGCACAAATGCCGATCCGATTGCTTATCGAACAAAAGATATGAAGGGATGGTTCATTAATTTCCATACTTCCTGCTGCGGCACTGCGATACCAGAAAACGAGCAAGTCGCAACCGAATATGCCGAACTTATTGCCAATCGTTTTGCACAAGACTTACAATCGGTAGACCCTGCTGAAAAAGTCAGCGTTGTTTGGGGGCAGTTAAAATCTCTTCGGTAGTAAACCTAATTTCTGTAGTCTCAACCAGAAGATTGAGACTACAGAAACTAATGAAGTGTCCATTCTAAAATATTATAGTGAAATCTAAAATTACTTGGACAGTTCTTAATAGGTTTGACGCGTTTGTAGTCGCGCAATTCATTGCGCCTCTTACATTAACGGGAGGCGAGGTTTCCCAACTTCGCTATGCAAAGTGTATAAATAATTCTAAAATCTACTATAAGTTAGAAACAGTCTAAAGAAATACTATTGCCTGTCAAGTCTTCATAAAAAATATAAAATATCTATATTTTTAGACTGGACAGAACACTATCCTTTCTGCCCACTCACTCAGCACCCGCGCCATCTCAACAAAAACGTCTTCATCAGATTTACGTGAACGTTTTAGGGTTTTGAACCCGTGGTCAGCCGTATCCAGCAGATGCAAGGTGGTTTTGTCGCCAAGTTTTTCACAGACCGGTTCCAATAACTCAAGTTTTGCCAGCTTATCGCGTGTGCCAGACAGGAACAGCATTGGTATCGTAACGTCAGCAAGATGTTCAGCGCGTTCTGTGCCTTCCTTACCAGAAGGATGCAACGGGAATGCGAAAAACACAAGACCTTTGACATGCTCAATCGGTTCTTGCGCTGCGGACATTGAGGACATGCGTCCGCTATAGGAGTGTCCGCCGACAAGGATAGACAGATCGTCTGCAGCCTCGTGTGCAGCAGCCGCAGCGGATCGGACAGTTTGCAGTGCAACCGCCTCCGATTCTCTGCCGCCCCCGCCGCGCTCCATGTAAGGGAACTGGTAACGGAATGTTGCGATTCCAATATCTGCTAATCGTTCGGCGATGGTTTGGAGCGTTGAACTGCGCATATTTGTGCTGGCGCCATGCCCAAGCACTAAAAGCCATTTTGCGTTGTCTGGGCGGATTAACAGTGAGGAGACCTCACCTTTTTCTGGTGTTGCGATAAACTTTGATTCAATTGCTTCATAAGACATAATTTTAACCTCTTGGCATAGTTACACATTTTTATAGTAAAACCTACAATTAACTGGACATTGGCGAGGTTAGGAAGAAATCAACGGTATGAATCATGGCGAATGCCA
>JAPPES010000087.1 GCA_028824125.1 Candidatus Poribacteria bacterium | reverse complement strand
CGTATGGCATTCGCCATGATTCATACCGTTGATTTCTTCCTAACCTCGCCAATGTAAAGGCAATTGTGGATTTCACTATAAACCTGGAACCCAACAAAATATGCAAAACCAACAAGGACATCTCGAATTCTTCTCAAGCGGTTCCGTCATAACTTTAGGACTAATTATTGTAATTGTAACTGGCGTCTTGTGCTGGTTCGCATGGCACCGTAGCAATTATCGCAAAAGGATCGGCTGGCTTGAGTTGCTGCGTTTTGTGCTTATATGTCTTGTGGTTATCACACTAAATCAACCTGAATGGTTAGAATCTCATCCGCCGGAGCAACGTTCCACGCTTGCTGTGCTATGGGATAAATCTAACAGCATGCAAACACGGGATATAATTGACGATCAAGATACTACAGCGAAACGCAAAAGCCGCGCCGAAACAATTCAACCGCTGATGTCCGAAGATGTTTGGAAATCGGAGGAAGACACTGAACTCAACGTAGTATTTGAGCCGTTCTCTTCACTGTTAGACCCCGCAGAAGAAGCGACAGATATAAACGCAGGCCTATTGCACGTTTTGGACAATCATTCCAATCTTCGCGGCGTGGTCCTGCTGTCTGATGGTGATTGGAATATCGGTGAATCCCCCGTAGCGGCAGCGACACGGTTTCACATGAAAGGTGTTCCTGTTTTTACTGTAGGAGTCGGCAGTGAAGTGCCATTGCCCGACCTTGAGTTAGTCAGTATAGATGCTCCAACTTTTGGCGTCACAAAAAAGCAGCTGCGCATCCCGTTTGTTGTCCGAAACACCTTGGGACAGGACAGAGACGTGAGCATCACGCTAAGCATTAATGATAACGCAACGACAACTAAAACTATCACTGTTCCTGCTATGGGACAAGCACAAGATAATATCGCGTGGACACCACAAGAAACGGGTGATTACGACCTCACCCTACGGATTGCGAAGGATGTACAGGAGTTAATTCCCGAAAATAATGAACTTTCTGCACCTATATCTATACGGAAGGAGCAGTTGAAAGTGCTTGTTATCGAATCTTATCCGCGTTGGGAATATCGTTATCTACGTAACGCTTTGGAACGGGATGCAGGTGTTGATGTTACCTGTCTGCTCTTTCATCCTAAGTTATCTCAGGTCGGAGGTGGACGCAGCTACATCAAACGTTTTCCGGATGCAAGAGAACTGAGCAAATTTGACGTGGTATTTCTTGGAGATGTCGGTATAGCTCCCGAACAACTAACGGTTGAACAAGCGCAGGATTTACGGCAACTCGTCAGTGCGCAAGCCGCTGGGATCGTCTTTATTCCGGGGCGAACCGGCGCACAAGATTCGTTGACCGGCGGACCGCTTGCTGACCTCTATCCTGTTGTTTTAGACCCTGCTATACCAAACGGTGTCGGTTCAAGTGTCCAAGGATATTTCGCACTTACCGAATCCGGACAGCGAAGTTTGTTGACGCGTCTCGGAGATACTGACCTTGACAATAGCGACGTGTGGCGGACATTACCAGGGTTTTTCTGGTACGCTGGCGTCAGAAGGGCAAAGGTAGGTACCGAGATATTAGCAGTACACGATCAAGCTGCCACAGTTGCTGGGCGGGTGCCGCTCATCGTTACAAAGACCTATGGCACAGGTAAAGTACTGTTTATGGGAACGGACAGCGCATGGCGGTGGCGGCACGGTGTTGAGGACAAATATCATTACCGTTTCTGGAGTCAAGTTGCACGTTGGATGGCGTATCGCCGACAGATGGCACAAAGCGAATCCATACGATTGTTCTACTCACCAGACAGACCACACGTCGATGATGTCCTAACGTTAAATGCTAACGTGATGGACAACGTAGGCGGTCCGATGGATAGAGGCACTGTTACTGTGCAAGCAATTTCACCTGCGGGAAAAACAGAAACAATCCGACTTCAACCGGGTATAGAAGATGCATTAGGGTTGTTCGTGGGAACGTTTGTGCCGAAAGAGGCTGGCAACTACCGCCTTGTTGCGACCAGTAGTGAAACAGGGGCATCGGTTCAAACAGAACTTTCAGTGCAAGGCTTGAATCGGGAGCAACAAGGACGCTTAGCGCGTTTTGATGTTCTGGACGAAATAGCGAAGATTACTAACGGCAAATTGGTGCCGATTACTGAGGTGGGAACGTTGTTAGATCATCTGGCAGCCTTACCAGAACCTGAACCGATTGTGAAGCGGACACGTATCTGGGCGCATCCACTTTGGGGCGGATTGATTATCTTGCTGCTTGGGTTATTTTGGGTTGCACGGAAGATGGCAGGTACGATATAGTTTATGAAGCTTAGATAAACTTCAGCAGGCTTAAAAGCAATAGGTGCGCACCGATAGGGTTTTGTAACGAAGATAGTAGGCACATGTTTATGAATTTCTGTAGTAATTTTAGAGAAAACTATGCAAAAAATAGACATAAGAGAACTCTACTACATCACACACATAGACAATCTGCCTTCAATTCTTGCGCGCGGAGTCTTTTCTCACGAAAGAATTGAATCAGAACGGATAGATTCAACGCCTATCTATGATGCGGATATCGTCAGTCTGCGTAACCAAATAACGACACCTGATAAAAGGAGTCTCTGGTCTTATGCTAATCTCTATTTTCAATAGATTTTCAATAATTAGTTTGAGAATAAAGATATAACTAACAACTGATAACTATTCAAAAGGAGAACTTCAATGAACCAAACACAACCACAAAATAGCGGGGTGAACTTACCCCCGCGCATGAAAAAAGCATTAGAACATTATAAAAAACGGGTATGGATAATTAAACTTGCCGAAGGCACATTAGCGGCACTCTTCGGTCTTATCATTTCGTATCTCATCGTGTTTGGCTTAGACCGATTGTTTGACACGCCAACACTTTTACGCGCGCTCATCCTGGTAATCGGGATGGTGGGCATGGTGATTTTCCTGCCGCTGAAGTATTACAATTGGGTGTGGCGGAATCGCACTTTAGATGGAATCGCTCGGTTGCTACAGCACAAGTTTCCCCGTTTTGGTGATCACGTGCTTGGCATCGTGGAACTTGCATCGGAAAGGTCGGATCAGTCATCAAGTCCTGCACTTGTGGCAGCCGCTATGCGTCAAGTGGATGAAGAGGTAGCAAAGCATAATCTTGCAGACGCTGTACCAAATCCTCGGCATCGACGTTGGGCATGGGCAGTAGGTTTGCCTTTGGTGTTAGTTATCATCGGGGTACTCGTGATCCCCGCAACGACTCGAAATACGCTCGCTCGATGGTTGACTCCCTGGCGAAACGTGGAACGATATACCTTTGCGCAGTTGGAAGGCAACCCCGATCTTCGCGTCGTGGCTTATGCGGAACCCTTTGATGTTGAAGCACAGTTGAAAGATAACTCACCCTGGAAACCTGAGTCGGGTGAAGCACGATATGCAGACCAGGAACCTGTAGCTGCAGAACGAGAGGGATCAACATACAAATTTCAATTGCCGCCACAAACTGAGGATGGAAAAATTAATCTTCGCGTGGGGGATGCGCGGCGTTCTATACCAGTTGAACCCAAATTAAGACCAGCATTGAAAGAACTTATTGCCAAAGTCCAGTTGCCCGATTACCTGCAGCACGAAGAGCCACGAATAGATGATGTGCGAGGCGGAATAGTAAACTTAGTGAAGGGAAGCAGCGCCACCTTGGAAGCCACTACGACACGCGAACTGTCAGAGGCAACGTTGAACAATCGTCCGCAAAAGGTGGATGGGGCAACCGTGATAACGGAACCTATATCGGTAGAGACGACAACGGAGATGCAGTTGACATGGCGTGATCGCTTTGGATTGACTGCAAGTGAACCACAAGTGCTGCAGTTTGAAGCACAAGAGGATGCTGTACCAACAGTCGCCATCACCAAACTAAAAAATAATCAAGTTGTTCTTTCTACGGAAGTGCTCACATTTGAGATTCAGGCAGGCGATGACTTCGGTGTAAAGCGGGTCGGTTTGGAATGGGAAGGTATTGAGAATCCGATTCAAAATCCGGAACCAGCCGTTGGTGAAAAAACCGTGTCGTCAGGCAGTCCGACTTCGGAGGCACTTACTGTTCCCGCAACATTCTCTGTTGAACGCGAAAATGTTAAGCCACAGAGCCTGCGTTTGCGTGCGTTTGCAGAGGATTATTTCCCTAACCGTGAACGTGTCCGTTCACCGCAGATTGTGCTACATGTGCTAACACCTGCAGAACATTTTAAGTGGCTCATCGGACAGATGCAGCTTTGGGCAGGTGCAGCAAAAGATGTGCATGACAAAGAATTGCAGCTACATCAAACCAACCTTGAACTTCGTGACCTGTCTCCTGCAGAACTTGACGATCCAGCACAGCGCAAAAAACTACAGAACCAAGCCGCGGCAGAACGGGCTAACGCAGCAAAACTTGATAGTCTGATCGAAAGTGGTACGGGATTGCTACAGGAAGCAGCGAAAAATAGTGAGTTTGATGCGGGTCAACTTGAATCGTGGGGTGAAATGCTTGAACAGTTGGAAGAAATAGCAGGTGAGAAAATGCCTTCTGTCGCAAATTTACTGGCACAAGCATCTGAGGCACCTGGTCAAAATAGCAATCAGCAAGGTAACCCTTCACAATCTGATAATCAATCAAGTAATCAGCAAGGCAATCCTTCACAATCTGACAGTCAAGCAAATAGTCAACAAGGCGACCCTTCAAAATCTGATAGCCAACAGCCAGCAACAGGCAGTCAATCAGATAGTAAACCTGGCAAGTCGGAAGACGATATTGAAAAGTATGGACCCGATAGTAAGTTGCCATCTGACGCAGCAGACGCAGAAACGCCAGAGGATCCAAATGAAAGTGGTGATTCCATAAGCGTGAATCGAAGTAAACCACCAGAAGGCGGTAAACCAAGTTTCGCACCCGCGAATCCTACGCCAAATATTTTTGATATTGAATCGGGATTCAACCCATTTGATGACCCGCAAGAGGGACCAACCTGACAAGCTGTCGGAGGAATGGGCATTCCTAAAACTACCCTAATGGGAAGCGGCAGAAACAATCAAGACCAAAATGATGAAGAAGCTGCAACGCCTCAAGCCTCAGAACTTGTTCTGGAGGCAGTTGAAGAGCAGCAAGAATTGTTAGATGCTTTTGCCAAATTATCAGATGAGATGAAAAGACTACTTGTTAGCTTTGAAAACAGCACATTTGTCAAACGTTTGAAAGCAGCATCTCGGAAACAGGTTGACATTGCATCTGACCTGAATAATCTGGACAGTTTCGGTCTTTCAAACAGAGAAGCGGACAATCAAAAGGAGCTAAAACGTTTAGCAACACTTGAGGGAACAGAGTCGAAAAACGTGACGACTATCATACAAGATATGGCAGCATATACTGACCGTCGTCCTAATGAAAACTATTTGCGTGTGCTTTCAGAGATGGAGAACGCTTCTGTGTCAAACCAGATGCGAGACCTTGTCCGATCAATTAGCCGAAATTTTGTCGGACAATCAAGCATTGAGGCAGAATATTGGGCGGATACGCTGGATCGGTGGGCAGAACAATTGGTAGACCCATTGCCTGAGATGGAACCCGGAGGAGGCGGACTGAACGTCTTGCCCAACCTGCCCCCGGAAATCATCGTGAAAGTGTTACGTCTTATCAACCGCGAAATTCAATTACGTGAAGAGACACGCGAGGCTGAACACGCAAAAAATGCGCTCACTGACGACAAATATTATGAGCGAAGCGAAGCATTAAGCGATATACAATATGAGATCGCAGAGGATACTCACGAAGTCGCACGAGAAATAAGTCTGTTAGACAATGCCAATGAACCGCTGATCCGACGACAACTTGCCAAAGTTGCTAAGGCAGCCGAGGTGATGGAGGAAGCAGAGTCAATCCTTGCAGAACCTAACACTGGTCCTAAGGCAATCGCAGCTATTTCAGAAGTGATCGAAATTTTGCTTGAGACACAACGCGCGCCGAATGCCCCTGGTGGCGGTAGCGGACAATCCCCAGGCGGCGGAAGTGGCGGATTAGCGGCAATCGTCTCCGCATTAAGGCTCATGGGTGTTGGCGATGACACCGGAACAGCCTTCATTGAAAAACGTTCACCTAAACAGGCAACAGGCAAAGCAGGGCGTGTATTGCCAGAGGAATTTCGTCAAGGATTAGACGCTTATTTCAACGTTTTAGAAGGACAGTAGTAGACAATCTTGTGTGCCGTAAAATAGTAGGGTATTTAGTTCTACATAGTTTCGGTCAATAGTTCAATGCACCTCTTCTGTAGGAGCGACCTCCCGGTCGCGACTTTAAGACGAAAAGTGCAAATCCGCAATTAATAGCCCAAGTAAGATAGAGGAGAAACCGATGGCAGATAAGGAGAAAATCGCTATCCCGTTTGAGGTATTTGCCAGTTTCAAGAGAATAGAAATAGGGAATCCTATCATCTCTCTTCCGCCACCTCTTTGGGCAGCAGCAACTCATGCGATCATCGTTGATGACACAGTCCACTATATCTGGTGTAAACGGGATGTTGATGTCCGCTGGCTGATAATGCATGCAACTGCACCTATTAGTGATCTCACCGACATCACGCAGGACGCGCGTAATCCTATCCTTGAACCTTCAGTGGACGGTTTTGATAATGCAGCTGTTGAGTACCCTTTTCCTTTCCTAAATCCTGTTGATGATAAATTTTACATGTATTATCGAGGGAAAGGGAAAACTACACCTGAACAGACAGGTTTGCTTGTGAGTGATGGAGATTTGGGCAAGTGGGAGCGCGTGCAAGACACTCCTGTCATCCCCGCAGATACCGAACATGAACGACATGGATCTACCCACCCTTCGGTTGCGGTGGATGGTGACACAATTCACATCGTTTATACTGGTAAGGCAACACAGTCGTTTGGGGAAGGACTGACGATGTGTCATGCGACTGCGCCGACACATAATCCTGCGTTGATCACAAAAAATCCTGCAAATCCCGTTTTTACAGGTAGTGGGCAAGTATGGGATAGTAAAGCTGTCCGTGAAACCGAATTGTTCAAAGGACCGCAGTACTTTCATATTCTGTATGGTGGATTTGACGGTGAAGTGTGGCGGATCGGGCATGTGCGGACTCGTGATTTCCACACCTTTGAACCGAACCCTTATAACCCTGTATTTGTGCCTTCGGATGACCCTGATGCGTTTGATTGTGATGGTGTGTTGACGGGTCAGATACTCGAAATCGGGGACACATACTTCATGCTCTATGCAGGCAAGAAAGGTAAAGAATGGCAGACAGGCTTGGCTACAATTCCGGAGAACTAATTAAAGGAGCGTTGAACAGATGATCCGTTGTAGTTTAGTGCTAATAGTAATTGCTTGTATCAGCACGGCCGCAAGTTTCGCTTTTGCAGAAGACAATGCTGTGGAGGGCGGCACCATACGAGGTCAGGTACTTGAATATGGCAAAACTCAATCCCCAGTCGAAGGTGTGATAATTAAGATTATAAGTGCTAATGGGAAAGAATGGACAGTAAAGACAGATACCAATGGTGAATATAAATTCGCGAATCTTCCTGCTGGTAATTACACCCTCAAATACCTTCAGGAAGGATTTCAAAACAAGGGGAGGGGTAATCAATCTGTTTCGGTAGTAAATGGGGAAGACCAGATTGTAGAACTCAAAACGGTTAACTGGCTCAATCGCGTAAAAGGGACTGTTGAATACGGAATTCTGCCTTTACTTGATCACGTTTCCGGAAATTTGGCGAAACATTATGGTTTAGATGAAACAACTGTCAACGCTCTTCAACAGTCAATTCATGAATCAGTTGAGACTGCAATCAAGCAACGTAATAATCTGTCAGACTTCTTAGTTAGATGGGATGATGACAGCCTTGATGTATTTGAGGAATTATTGTTACGTCAGGACATAAAAACGGCATTTACCAAACACTTAACCGAAACACAACTAAAAGATTTTACCAACATACCACGGCATCAAGAAAAGGAAGCTAACGCCCACTATTCTACAGCATCGCTTGATCAGGAACTCAGCTTGACAGCAGATCAACACCAAAAGATTGTGCAATTGCGACTTAACTCAGAAGCTAATGAAGCATGGTTGACTGTATTGACTGAGACACAGAAAAAAATACTGCAGTTGACTGACGAAGAAAATACCAAAGCATCAATTAAACGTCAGATCTACAGGACACAAAATCATATTGTCACTTGCGGGGTTGACGATAAGATTGCTGCAGCGCGACTTGAAGAACAAAAGAAAAAAGCAGAGATGTTGGAATCTCATGAACGAACAAAACAGCTTGCCGAAGCAATACTCGCCTCACATACCGAACAGTTAGGCACACTTAATGAGAAGGCTTCACAACAACTAAACTTGATTGCCAAAATTGTAGCCCAAAAGTACCTTGAAGCTGAAAAAGTCATGACACTGTACCGCGAAACCGAGGCTAACCTCATCAACGCGGTTGAGGCGAAAGAGATAACTCCCGAACTGGCAGATGAGAGACTCAAAAACCTGAGCAGAAAGCTATGGAATGAGAAAGATGCAAACAAACAATCAGGTGACACCCCTGATAACATAGGGTTTTTCAGCTTCCATTTTTTTACTCGTTTTACACAGATAGCCGCACACAGGAGAGCACTCATAAACGGAATAGTAGGTGGAAAAAGAGGTTTCAGTCGGGAAATTTATATGACTACTGAACTCAATTACCCGACCTATGACATAACATATCACCCACTCTATCAACAGACTCTCAAAGATGTTCTTTCTGAAAAGGAGTATGCACAATATACCGCACTCCAATCAGAAAGAGAGAATTTCCGTCAACAAGCTTTACGTGATTTAGCTGTAGCAAACTTGGATACATTACTGCTTTTAAATGACATGCAGCGAAAACAATTAAAAATGACAGCAGCAAAGCTGACTGTCACTTCTTTAAGTTGGAATGCTCCGAGGGATATGTTTGACAAACTTATAACACAGATAGACGACGGTGTACTGAGCCGCTGGCAGCGAGATTATCTTTATCTTTACCTATCACTAATTGATGAAATTTGACAATTCGGGTCTTAGGTGCTAAATGCACTTATGTTCAACACAAGTAGGGCGAAACGATTGCAGGGAGACTCAGAGGAATGACTCGTTTTAGTTTTCTGCTAATAGTAATTGCTTGTATCGGTATATCTGCATGTGTTGCCCTTGCAGAAGACACTGCTGAAAATGGCGCGACCATTTACGGTGAAGTTATTGAAGCAAACATTAATGCAAGAGCAGAGCGAATACCAATTGAAGGCGCTACGGTTAAGATTATTAGTCCAGATGGAAAAGAGCGGACAATCAAGACTGATGCTAAAGGTAAGTATGAATACAAAGGTCTCCCAGCAGGGCGCTATACCATCAAGGTCCACAAAAGAGGATACGGAACTCGGGTTAGTGGACCAAAGGTAGTTACTACCGGGAGTGAACTCTCTCACCCAGTCAAAATGACAAAAAGAGACGATTTTGAAACACTTTTTGCTGAAGGCTTACTACAGCATGTCGTTGAAGATATCGGCAAACGTTACAGGTTGGATGCGTCTATTGTTAAGAAACTTCACAAGTCAATTTTTGAAGCGTTTGATACTGTGTTAGAGCAGGCAAACGGAGAAAAAATAGGAGAATTTGCAGAGGCACAAAAATATGGCAGCATCGGATTGATCATAGAAATGTTAGCGCACCCGGATTGTAAGGCAGCATTTGCCAAATACCTAACGGAAACACAACTTCAGGATTATCTGGATTTCATGAAAGCGTGGCGACAGCAGGTTCAACAAACAATGGTTCAATTTATGATAGCAGTCCTTGACCAAACATTGAGTCTGACAGTCAATCAACGCAAACACATGGCGAAATTGCTGCTTGACACAATCAGCAATAAACCAGAATTCACATTCCTGGACGTTATGGACGAACCTATATCCCAGGGAATTGTAAACCTAATACATAATGAATTGGAGGCACCTCTGGAGAGTGTCTTAAACCAAACACAGACAAAAATTTGCTATGTAATGATTGATTATTACGATGGAAAGGATTTAGTCAAAGTTAAGGTATTTGATCCGCAAACTGACGAAATAGTTGAGAAAGACGAACCTGATGAAATTATCCCTAAATCACAAAAATGGGTTCTTACTGAAGCAATACTGATGGCACATACTGAACAGTTAGGTACGCTCAACGAAAGCGCATCAAAACGTATGAAACTCGTTACCAACGGTGTTGTCCAACAGTATATTGAAATGGAATTACCGGACGTAGATGACAATTTCGAATTCATTTCAAAAATAGACTCTCTTACGCAAGCATTCATGTTGCAAAACATTTCCCGCGAACAGGCTTTAGAGAAGCTTGAGTCCATGAAGAAAGAGTTATGGGGCGAGAGAAGCACAAACAAACCATGTGGTGAAAATGAACTGTCCAACATTACAAAACATCCGCTTTACCAACAGGCAATCAAAGATATCCTCTCTGAAGATGCTTATTTACAATATAAAGCACGCCAAACAGAACGAGAAAATTTCCATATACAAACAGCTCGGAATCTTATTCTGGCTCACATAGATATGATTATGCTACTTAACGATGTGCAGCGGGAACAATTCAAAATGACAGCAGAGCAATTAACTGTCCCCTCGTTGAGCTATGAGAGATTGCAATTGATGTCTATTGAATTTTTTATTCGGATGGACCAAGATGTCCTGAGTCCTGGACAGCAAAGTATACTTAAAGGAGGAAGATAATCATGGCAAAATACAAAATAGTTTCAGGTTTACTGATAAATAAATATACACTCACTATCGGATTTTCAGGTTTTCTAATGTTGCTGGTAACGCTCTTCAGCGAACCAACTTACGCACAAGATCCAACCCTTCGCTACGGCACAGGTGTCCCACCAGCAGTTAGAAGTATTAATGACCGAAGTTTACAATACCTCGCTAATACACAGTTAGAAGATGGAAGTTGGCAAGCATCACGAAATGGTCCAGGCATAACAGGTATATGTGTAATGGCATTTATGGCAAGTGGTGAAGACCCTGATTACGGTCCTTATGCCACACATATCCGTAAAGCCTTACGCAGCATCATCGCTAATCAAAACGCAAAAACAGGGTACATGGGAACGAGCGGACATGCATCAATGTACCATCACGGGTTTGCCACGTTAGCACTGTCCGAGGCGTATGGTGTCGTAAGTGAGAATCTGCTTTGGAAAGGAAGTGACGTACCTGAAAATAGAAGACGCACCCTCAGTGAGGCGTTAGAGCTTGCGGTGCGATGTGCATTGACAGCACAAGAAAAAAATCCCTGGGGTGCATGGCGCTACTCGCCACAAGCACGCGATGCTGATACAACCGTTGCCGGAACCGTTTTAATGGGAATACTTGGGGCGCGAAACGCTGGCATTGAAGTGCCTAATGAGGCTATTGACAAAGCATTGAACTTTTTTCAAACCTGCACAATGCGCGGGGGTGGTGTCTCCTATAAGCCATCAAGCAGCCACGGTGATGGACTCACCCGTTCTGCAATCGCAACCCTCGTCTACGCAATCGGCAAAAGGAAGGACACACCAGAATACAAATCCACTGCCGAATTCATCAAACGCAGAGCGAATTTTAATATCGGCAATCATTACATGTTCTATACACTATACTACATGGCTCAGGCGTTGTTTCAAAGTGACTTTGAAGCATGGCAAGCATGGAATCAACGCACTATTGAGCGACTTCAGAAGATGCAACAACAAGATGGAAGTTTCAACAGTTCTTACGGCAAAGCTTATGGCACAGGAATGGCTGTGCTTACCTTAGCTTTGAACTACCGTCTTTTACCTATTTATGAAAGATAGCTCCATGCCAAAAGGTAGATTTTATAACGTGAGTTTGATAATTAAAATGACGGGCGCAAATTGAACAAGGAACGGACATATTTGCTTAAAAAATCGTTATTTTGGTGTTTTTATCTCCCCGGACGCTATCGCTATGGGGGCCCGCCCCCTAAATCCCTCTTATCAGGGGGACTTTAAGAGGAAATGTGGAAGTCCTAACTATTTATCAAACTCACGTTTTTATAGTAAAACCTATAATTAATGGTACATTTCTGTAGTGCAAATTGTTAGTATTGTAGGTCGGGTAGAGCTTGCGAAACCCGACATGGCACTATATAAAATGTCGGGTTTCGCAAGCTCTACCCATAGATGTCAATTTAAGATTTTTCTAATATAAGTATGTTCCTCAGCCCCGTAGGGGCGGTATGTTTATAGAAAAACGAAATAAACACCTTCTTTAGTCCCGTAGGGACGATATGTGGATACCAATGCAAGTCCATAAACATTCCGTCCCTACGGGACTAAAGAGGGTGAGTTGAACATAATGCTATAAACATTCCGTCCCTACGGGACTAAAGATAGGATAAACTCAATAACCGGGTGTATTGAAAAGTGAACATAATAATTCCTATGTTTTCTTAAATTAACGTCTATGGGTTTCGCAAGTTCTACCCGACCTACGAAAAAAATTCTGCAAACACTGCTAACCTAAAGAAATGTAAAGGCATTTTAGATTTCACTATATTGATATAAACTTCTCTAAAAGCGAACAGGCGAATATTGACTACTACAAGAAGGAGGAATGCAATGCAAGAGTATCCCAAAAAGATAGTGATCGCTGCCATCGTAATCGCTATGATGTGGATCCCTATTACGACATTGGCTCAGGAAACACATTTACGCTGGAAAAATGGAGATGCGCTTTCCGGCAAACTATTAGAAAGCAAGTCGGGGAAGATCCGTTGGGCATCACCATATTTTTCTGACGATCTCATTATTGACGTCAACGTATTGGATTCAATTGTTTTTTCAAAACAACCCGCACCAGCAACCGAGACTTTTCGCGTCGGCACAGTATTGGGTGATGTTTGGATAGCGGATATTATCGGTTCAGATGAAAATACCCTCCACTTTTTCAGCAAACGTCATGGCAAATTCCGAGTGAATAGAGAATTGATCTATTCGCTTGAAAGTCGCTCACATCCCAACCTCATTTTTGATGGTTCACAGCTAAGTGCTTGGAAACCACCTA
This sequence comes from Candidatus Poribacteria bacterium, assembly GCA_028824125.1. Classification (GTDB taxonomy): domain Bacteria; phylum Poribacteria; class WGA-4E; order WGA-4E; family WGA-3G; genus MSPOR6. The sequence goes on along the minus strand of JAPPES010000087.1, from coordinate 39,531 downwards.
AGGAAAATGTAGGTAGGAAGGCAGTTGAAAATTACACCGGCTGGTATCCCGATCACAACGGACATCCACACACAGATCAAAAAAAGGCGAATATCTTCCACACACTTGAATGGCCAAAACGTTTTGAAATTGATCTCGAATTAGCGTCTACTATACCCAATCCCGGTTTTGTTCTTGCGCTCGGGAAAAACTTGTACGAAACACTACGGGTGGAAACCTGGATCCACGAACTCGTCGTTGTTCAAGGCACACTATTTGAATCTATAATGGCAATTGGACCGGATCGTCGCAGCTTCCGATTGCGACTTGCTTATGATCAGGACCTCGGGATGCTGAAAGTGTTTGACTTGAATGGCAATTTACTTTTAGAACTGGAAAATGTCCAACCGACTCTCACATCACCGGGGCTCTATATTTATAATCGAGGTCAAAATTTAACAATACGGCGGTTAAAAGTCTATCGGCAGCCTGCCGAATTCAAAAACCAACAAGCTGATTTCTCTAAACCTCGAGTCCACCTGATGAATGGAGAAGTTTTTTACGGCAAACTGTTTGTAGAAAAAGACAGAACTTATGTCCTTGACTCGGATGGGGGGCGATCGGATATCAACCTACAGCAGATTGACCGCGTTGTCCAACCGGGGAAAACATTGACAACAACCGACGAATCTATGGCGTTAACATATATTGACGGATCCGTTATACGTGGACAGATAGTCCAACTGGACATGGATAGCGTTTTACTGCAGACTGCATTCGCAGATCAACCGGTAACCTGTTCATTTGCTGGTGCTTCAATGCTTCGGTTTGAGTCTAAAGCCAAAATCAAAGAACGGGGACAAGATTATGATAAGATGTTCTTTCCATCAAACAGCCTCCGTGGGCATGTGATTTTTGACAGCAAAGGGACATCAAGCATTCAATTACAGCCTGTAGGCACATCGGAGCCGGTGTCCCTTGCGAATATCCAATCTGTCCGTGTAGAACGCAATAATAAGCACGTATCAAGGCTACGTCCTTTTGATGTAGAGATTTTTCCCCATCTGTTGCATTTGAAAAACGGAGAAGTCATCCCATGTAAAGTTCTGACGTGCGACCAAACCGCTGTTAGTTTGCAATCGCCTTTTATCAGTGCGACGCGTATAGACTCCGCACATATCAAAGGCATTGAGTTCACACGTGGTAAAACGCAAACCCGAAAGGAAAACCGGAACCCAATTACCATCACAGGTGGAGATAAACATCGCATCATTTTAGAGGATGGCAGAAAACTGGATGCGATGATGCAGAGAGCCGAAGATGGTACCCTGAAAATAATAGTGAATAATGAAAAACCTGGAGAAAATCCGAAAGTTATTATTCTCGGAGGAGATTTTGCCGCTAACGACGTTGCTGCCCTTCAGCACGGCGTTGAAGTTATGTTTGATCCGCTTGAAACCCAATCCGAAGCGTTAGATGTCAGATTAGAACGTGCGTTAACTGTTCCACGTTTCAATCGCGACAATCCACCGAACCATATCCTTGTGGCAAACAATGGTGATTTAAGGCGGGGCAAATTCCTGAGTTTCAATGGCGGAACAATTCTGTTTGAATCCAACTTGAAAAAGATTTCTATCCCGATTGACCGGGTGGCGCGAATTGTTGATATTAGCGTTGAAGACTCTGATACATCGACAAAAGAGACAGTTGACAATCAGCAACCTACACGCCCCCAGTCTCAAGTGCGCTTCGCTTTGATACACAACCCAATTCTGATTTTTAAACCGCTTGAAGTTAAAGGTGATAAACTGTACGGACGCTCACCGATCTATGGAGAGGTATCGGTCCCAGTAAAAAGTATCCAGTACCTCCATTTTGGAGAAAAAGCAAAGTCATTCAAATCTGTTTTTGAAGAATGGGTAATCCGAGCGGCAAAAGAACCTGATTACGGTGCTGACCGGTAGAGCCATACCAAATTAACGCGATTCATCTCGGTAGGCGGGGAATCATGGCGAATACCATACGGGGAATCATGCAGAATGCCACACGCGCATTCTGCCACGCGCATTCATACCGTTGATTTGGCGTATTCTGCCTGTCTTCAATAAAATAAGATAAATCCTGTTAATTTTGTATAAATTGCCCTGCCCATTCATAGTAATATCCGAAAATATGTTCACATTTCAATGTGTAAGTGAATAAATAACAGCATTGATACCTATTTTCAGTGCGATGTTAGAATACTCGCGTGGATAATAATCCTCTGCGGCATGTTCCCACGCATCGCCAAGGTCAGAATTAAAACATATCAACATCATAAGTCGCCCTTTGTCGTCAAAAACGCCCATATATCGTGCAGGGTGTCCGTCGTAGCGTTCATAAGTCTGCCCACTGAAGAGCGCGCGGAGGCCAGGAATCTGTATCAATTTTTCGATTGTAAAGAAACACCGAAAAATCGGATGTGATACAGGGATGTCCACCGGTTCCCGCTTCGGAAAGATTTTTTTGAATTCAGTATAAAACGACTTCCACTCCAACCCGCCGTGAAAATCGTCAACAAAGATGAACCCGCCACGCAAGAGATATTCACGCAGGTTTTCAGCATCTGTATTGCTAAGCCGCATACTTCCAACCTCTAATAGATAAGCAAAAGGATAATCAAATAGTTCTTCTGACCAAACGGGAACAATTTTCCCATCAGGTGCAGCATCAATATTGGTCTGCTTGCGAAGTTGGTAGATAAAATTTCGGTCAGAAGCAGGGTAATCTACCTCCCAATTGCTCAGTTGGGTGAGTTTACCCCGATATTGGAGGCGAACAAAGGTAAAATCATGCTCCAGGTCCGCCTGAGAATTTCGAAGCGTATTAGGAAAGAATGTTGTGATGAGAACGGTTAATGAGATTATAATTCGCATACTCTTCTGTGCACTGGCAGTCCCGCAGAGAAGCAGGAAACACAATATAACAAGAAGGTTTTTCATCAGAGTCCCTTAGACTTCATTTTTCCATCTTTTTGATATGCTGTTTTATATTTTTTAGTTCATCTGGATCGTCAGGCTTACCGGGATGGAAGATAACTTCGGGTGGTACAATCTGTCTTGGATGGTTTGGTGGTTTATAATACCATTGTAGTGAAAGCGAATGTCCTGGTCCTTGGAAATAGTGTATTTCAACAGGGTGAAAACCTGCCTGAAGTCTGAGATGAGCTCTGCTACTTTGAGTAGGGTGAAGCCCGTCGTTATCTACAACTAAATTTCCATTTATAAATAACTTTGACCCATCATCAGAGCTCAACTCAAACATATAAGTTCCAGGTGTATCCACAGCCAATTTTCCACGGAAATGTATAACGAAATATTCAAGTACATTCTGTTTCTGCGGTGTGGGAAAACCCTCAGTATAATGTCTTGGAGCTACATCCAAATTAGTCGCTGCAAAGGTATATAGAGGTGTCATCCGCTTAAAATTAGGCATAAAACGAAATGTTCCACCAGGCACATAGACCTTACCTATTAATCCATGTCCAGGTTTTACGTCATCGTCAAAGATACCGAGTCCCTTGATGTGTTCATCCAAAAATATTGAGCCGAGGTCCTCTACACCCTCCACTCCCGCTACGTTTGACAATCCTCTGCCTACACCGCTGCCACGCCCGGTGCCAGTGCCGCCTCGTCCAGGGCCAGGGACGTTGCCTCCTGCCCCACGGTATTCTGGATCGACAACGGGCCCCGCTGTTTCAGCGTCTTTCCCAAAACTCGTGTTCGGTATTACAGGAACGTTCGTCTGCGGTATATTTGCAAAAGTAACAATTTCTGGGACGACAGTATCGTGAATCGGAGCTTTTGGTGGGTTTATCTCAGGGGTATACTTTGGTGCTGCGCGCAAAAGAGTCGGCGCACCATCATCGGTGCTACGTTTCGGTTGTACCTGCTGGTGTTCGCGCATCACACGTCTTTTTATTTGTTCAGGAGTATCTACCTTAAAAAATTCAAAAGAGAGAGCATCATCTTTTTCCTTGAAATGTTCGATTAAAAACGGTGATATAATTAACATCAATGCAAAATGTATTCCCAAAGAAATTAGTAAAAACATTTTGTTTTTGTTACTTTTCATAGCACAATTCACCTCATTATTTTTTAAGTATTGCCGGACACAACTGAATTTATAGTGAACTTTGAAATTATTAGGACGCTTAATAAACCTGTTTTGGAAACACAACGGACAATAGAAGATAGTAGCATAAACTTTTAGTTTGTACCGATGAGATGCAAACTAACAGTTTGCGCTACAGAAGTGTTCCATTATAGTAAAATCCATAATTATTTATACACTACGGTAGGTTCGGTTTCCCAACCGAACTGGTGTAAATGATGCGGTTAGAAACCGCATCTACCAGGGAATGTGCATATATTTTTAGGTTTCACTATAATTATAGGTTTACTATAAACTGAAAACAAGTTTGTCGTTAATACAAAGACATTATGAGAATGTTACAAGATTAAACAGACACTTTCGCTACGGTGTTTACAATTTTAACAGATTATGGGTGTTGTTGTCAAATTTGGTATTTTAATACTAAAGTGAGCAGTAAATAAAGGAAAGTTTTAGTTTACTTGGAAAGGGTTTTGTAAAAAAGAAAGGCGCACTACAAAGCACGCCATAGGTTAAATTAGCCACAGGACTTACGCATTTCTTCTCAAAGTCCCTTGATAAGGGGGATTTAGGGGGTTAAATCACTCAAATAGCGACTTTTTAACCCCCCTTATCAAGGGGGAATGCCTAAGTCCTGAGCCATAAAAATTATTTATCAGTTACTTCTCTCTCAGCTTGCACGCTGTCTTTTTCCAGGATTGCCATTCGTATCCCACCGATCCAACCGAAATGTGAGTTTTCTGATTCAACAGCGGACCATTTTCCATTCCTTTCACCATGAAATGACATAATTGCGTAATCTTGCTTTTCTTCTTGTTTGACTTGAGAATCGCTTTTTACTCCAAAAAATCTTAGTAGTGCGGGAACATCCCTGGTAAAGCGATCATCGAGCTTTATCCAGTTGGTATATTTGAGCCGTTCTCCATTGTCCCACTGCCATTTCCCTTCTTTTTGAACATCGGTCAACCCAATCCAATAGGGTCCCAGTCCAAAGATGGCTTCAAGCCATATCTGCTCAGTCTCGCTCGTGATTGTAACGAGATATGCATCTTCACGCGCAGCTTGGATTTGCGCATCCTTTCTGGTATTACACTTGATCCACTTGTAAGCCTGTCCATTTGCAGGATTGATGATCCACATACCGGGAAAGTTTAGCATATACAGGGTGTGTGTCTCTTCAGTCGGTAAATTCTCAAGTTCGTCAGGATTTCCGTTGAGCGTTAAAACGACAACTTCAGGTGGTTGTTTGCCTTCAAGAAAAAATGGTTTTGTGAGAGCAGAAAGCCCACGATAATTTACGGAGAGCGCGTAGACTCCTGTCCCGAAAACAGTCAGCTCAAAATATCCATCTTCATCCGTTTGAATCGATACAGTGAAAGTAAAAGGATAGCCACTACCATCTAAATTGAGCTGCCTTATGTTAATTTGCCCTATGTTAATTCCAAGGGCAGTTTCGGACAGTGGTTCTCCGTTTTCAAAAACAATTCTGCCTCGGATATTTAGCGGGTTTTCCATCACGACTTTGATATGGACATTTTCTATGTTTGTTCCGGGTTTTATCGCAAATGTCACAGCACCAAGTGGTGGAAAGTATGGGAATTTATGTGGATAAAACGATACCTCACCGAACTGAATTAATTGAATTTGTGGGAGACGCGTGAAATTACCTGTTCCTAATTCTTGGATCGGTATCTCTTTTCCCGGCAGCATGATAGGCAAAACCATCAATTGCACCATCTCTGCAGCAATCCGAGTGAAAGTAAATTTTCCATCTGAATCAGTCTTAGATTCTAAATAGGGTTGTAATTCTTGCATTTTCTGATAATTTGCCACCTTTGCACCGCTAAACATTGGTGGTATTTGAACAAGAAAAGGGTACTGTTTGCTGTTGTGTGGTAGGTGTATACCACTATTTTCATCTACTATGACGTAAAGAAGAAGGACTGGGACATCAGCAATCGGTTCACCTTTTGCATCGGTAATGCGTCCAGATAAGGTTGATGTTCCATCTTCAGCAGTGCTTTGGTATACGGCATAGAAGTTAAACAGAATTATGAGTGTAATACAGATAAGTGCTTGTTTCATGAAATTTAAATAAGTCATATCGGATTCCTCTTATGCTAAAGCATATATAATTGGACACTTTTTATAGTGTGCTTACATCAAGTTTCGGTAATGTAGCGAAGTTAGGAAGAAATCAACGGTATGAATCATGGCGAATGCCATACGGGGAATCATGCAGAATGCCACACGCGCATTCTGCCAATGGCATTCATACCGTTGATTTGGCGCATTCGTCTTTAGGCATTCTCCGCCTCGCCAGCAGGGAGGTACACCTATCTTCTGCGGCGAGATTCGGAAACCTCGCACAGGCAGGCACACCTGCATTGGACAAAAAAACCGAATTTAAAATTAATCTTCATCAAAGCGCGACTATCAATGAATTGCGCGACTACAAACGCTTTTAAACTATTGCGGACCCTTTTTTTCAAGGATTGCATGCTTCACAACAGGCAAAAATGGGCTATCAGTTTCTATTGGCATCCATCTTTTTGAAAAGAATTCCATAGCAACGGGAACTTTGGATTCGTTGATAGATTCCTCCGTTGTTAACCAATTAATATAAGTGAGTGGTTCACCGTTATCCCACTGTAATGACGCGTTATTTTGTGAAATGTTCAATCCTATCCAATAAAACAAATTTTCAGCAAAACGTGCTTCTAACCATTTCTGTTCTGCTTCATCGTTAATAGCAACGAGATAGGCATTTTCTGCAGCAGCTTTGGCTTTTGCCTCATTCCAACTGTTGCACTGGATCTTTTTATATGCGTGTCCATTTTGAGGGTTCACTGTCCATATTGCTTGTTGCGCCTTGATGCGTTCTCTCCGAATTTTACGGCGTTTTTCAACATTTTTTAGCCTAAAAACCAACTTATCGTAACGTTGTCCTTCTTTAATATGAAACCATCTTGAGTTTACTTTTTCGCCTTCATATTCTACTGACACAGCGTATTCAGCTGGTTCATCTGGATGATAAGATACAAAGTAACCTTGTGAATCAGTTGTGGCGCTCCCGCTTGTAGTTGATCTACTTTCACCGGCACTGAAGAAAAAAAGGAAAGTATCCCTGTTGCGTTGCCGAACAGTGAGTCCGATGTGTTCATTGGCAAGAGGTGTTCCATCTTTCAATAGAATCCGTCCCCTAATCCGCATTCGTGGAGGCCTCACAGTCACAACCATATTCTTAAGTGGTACCCCCGGTTCAATTGCAAAGGTCATTTTGCCAAGCCAATTGGGCATATTCAGATGGTGCCCTGTGGAATAAAAGATCACATTCCCGATATCAAGAGAAATAATCTCAAAATCAGATTCCGCTTCAGGAGACATCACCAATTGCGATGAAACTGAATCAATGTTGGGAAAAGAAAAACTACCTTGTTTATTCGTTTTCACTCTTTTCCAAGAAGAAAAAGGTGTCCGAGGTATCACATCTGTATTTGGACTTAAACTAAATTCGACCGGTTTTATTGCGAGTTGCAGCCCCGAAACAGCATTTCCATTTTCATCTACGACCTTACCAGAAAGGGACACAGTGCCTTTCTGCGTAATATCATCTAATTTTGAGTCTTTTGTCGCATCTGCCTGTGTTGAGTCAACTAATAGTGAGTTCGGTTCCTGTGCAGCACCGTTGTTTCTATTTGGAACATCTGGTCGTCCAACCTTATTTCGTACCAAAGGTTTCTCAGGTGAATCTACAACTTGTTTTGCTTTTGTTATTTCAATCGTCGGTTCAGATGTTGCGTCCAAACTGTACGGCTGCTGGAAACGGTAAAGATATTGTGCGCCTACACCAAGCAGTAAAAAGACCAAAACGGCAGAAGCTCCGGAAAGGACCCAAGGCATAAGCGGTTTACCTGTAGATGGTGCTACTGGCTCAAGCTCAGATATTTCGTCCATAATATTCTCTGTCAGTTGTTTTGGGACTTGGAAACTACTTAGATTTTCTTGAATTATTGCTTCTTCCTTACGCAATCGGTTGCGTGCGCGGTGTAATCGGATTTTAACCGTATTCGTTGAAACACCGAGAAACCGGCCAATCTCTTCACATGTCAACCCAGCGAGATAGTGTAATGTAATCACTGTCCGATCACTCTCTCGGAGTTTGCTGAGCAGTTTTTGAACTACCGCACGCCGCTTTTCGTTTGCTGCCGCTTCACGCTGCCGCGACTCATAATCCGAATAATAAGCCTCTTCCAATTCCATTGGATCTGTCTCTTCCAATGATTGTGGTTGGGGCTTTTTCTTTCGGTACCACGTGATACACTTACGATTCGCGATGACGTAAAGCCACCCTGAAAAGCGGTTGGGATGTTTGAGCGTACTGAGTTTCTGATATGCAGCAATGAATACGTCTTGTGTAATCTCTTGGGCAATGTGAAAATCACCGATCTTTTGCCATGCAAGCATGTGTATCTGATCTTGATATTTTTCCACAAGCAGCGTAAAAGCGTGCTGATCACCTTCAAGGGTGCGTTCAATCAGGTCAGCATCATTGTGTTCCATGAAACACCTCACAAATAGATATAATCTTTTAATTTATAGACGCGATTTTGAATTGGAAGGTTTCACTTTAAGAAAAACAGTGTGTTTTATTGAGAGGAACAACCAAATTTTATAAGAAATTGAGGTATGATGACGGATCCATAAGAGTAAGGTGTAATCTAAAGGATAGCATAAGAGTGCATAACAGTCAATTTAAAAATAACGGTTAATATAACTCAAGTTGCTACATAGTAGCACAATCTGTCCGAAGTTTCAGAAAATAAATCGGTCCTGTGGCGAGGTTTCCGAACCTTGCCAGCAGGGAGGCACCAGCATTGGACAGAAAAGGACCGGATTAATAAATTTACCTTCGGACAGATACGGGCGAAGGACGAAAATGAAAATTTGGAAAAGCAGGATGTAGTCTATTCCTTCGGTTTAACAAAAGCCTCAAGATCCCAGAGATACACGACACCATCCAACCCTCCGCTCGCAAGAATTTGTCCATTTGGACTAAACATGACTGAGTTAACAACTTGCCGATGCCCTTTAATCGTAGCAATATATGTCGACAGGAAAATATTCCAAAGATCAATTTGACTCCAACTTCCGACTGCCAATGTCCTACCATCTGAACTAAATGCCACAGACTCAACCCAGATACTTCCTTTGAAGGATTCCTTTTGTTTTCCAGTGGCAACATCCCATAAACGAGCGGTTTCATCGTCACTTCCACTTGCTAAAGTTGCACCGTCTGGACTGAACACAACCGAATTAACATCTCGCGTATGTCCAGTTAGCACAGCTTTTTGTTTTCCAGTGTCAACATCCCATAAACGGATTGTCGTATCTGCACTTCCACTCGCCAACATGCTACCGTCCGGATTAAATGACAGTGACAATACGCGATCTGTATGACCTGTGAGTGTTGTTTTGAGTGCCCCTGTGACAACGTCCCATATACTCACAGTATTGTCTGCGCTTCCACTTGCTAACATCCTACCCTCCGGACTAAAAATTACAGAATTTACAAAATCCGTATGTCCAGTTAGCACAGTCTTCTGCTTTGCGGCAGCAATATCCCATAACCGGATAGTGTGATCAGCACTCCCACTTGCGAACTTTTTTCCATCCGGACTGAACACTGCGGAATTTACCGCACCTGTGTGTCCTACTAACGTGGATTTATAGGTTGCAGTGCCAACATCCCACAAGCGGACGGTAGTGTCACTTGAACTTGCCAACGTTTCGCCATCCGGACTGAATACCACGGAAGTGATATTAAACAGATGACCAGGGATAGTATTGATATGTTCCCCGTTTGCCATATCCCATACACGAATCGTAGCGTCACTGGCTGCACTCGTTAGTGTTTTCCCATCTGGGCTAAATGCTACCGAAACAACAGGAAATGTATGTCCTTGGAGCGTAACAAACGGTGTATTTTGTAAATCCAGACCAACTAAACCTACGTCACGCTGAACATCCCACTCCCACAAGCGGATAGTTTTGTCCACACTACCACTTGCCAACGTCTTCCCATCCGGACTAAACGCAACACATGCAACCCCTCCCGTATGTCCATTGAATATCACTTTGTGGGTCCCGGTGGCAACATCCCACAAGCGAACAGTTCTGTCCCAACTCCCACTCGCTACTGTTTCACCATCTAAACTAAACGCGACAGATGTAACTTGCTGTGTATGACCTGTGAATATTGCTGTGAGTGTAGCGGTGCTGACATCCCACAAGCGGACGGTTTTGTCGTGATTACCGCTCACGACTGTTCGTCCATCTGGACTAAAGGCGACAGATTCAGCACGTTCCTTATTCTCCTGCAATGTCGCTTTCAGTTCACCAGTGTCAACATCCCATAGATATATTCCACCGCCGCCTCCAGCTGCTAATGTTCGACCATCCGGACTGAAAACTATTGAATGAACAGGATACGACTCTCCTTGAACTGAAAGTTTAGATTTGACGGTGCGAGTTTCAAGGTCCCACAGAGTGGCGGATTCACCATTTGCTCCACTTGCAAGTGTTTTTCCATCTGGGGTAAACGCTATTGAAAAAACCTCAGATGTTCCACTCATTAAAGCGAGTTCTTGAGTCGTCTCGGCATCGTACAGCCAAATCCCAGCATTACTTGCAACTGCAAATAATTTACCATTCGGAGAATACTTAATCTCATTTACGCTCCCTTTACCGAGTCGTGCTATAGCACCTTCGGGTAAACCCCAGCGCGTGTATTCTTGTGCGCCAAATGCGCGTCTTATTTCTGTATCCCGCTTTGCAATTGACGGGTTACCATTTTCTGTTTTGTTAAGTCCAAAATAGTGCTGCATCCCGATTCCAATAAGTAATACAGCTGAAATACTTGCAGCAACTGTAATCGCTAACGGTGCCAGAGGACTCCCACTTGACGATGCTACCGGATTAAGATGCGAAATTTCCTTCATCACGGTTGCTGTTAATTCTATTGGGAATTGGAATCCACCAAGAATCTCTTGAATCATGCTTTCCTCCTTCTTTAATCTGTTGCGTGCCCGGTGCAGGCGACTCTTAACCGTGTTCGTTGATACACCGAGAAAATTGCCAATTTCTTCACATGTCAATCCAGTCAGATAATGGAGCGTTATGACTATTCTATCATTCTCTCGCAGCTTGCTAAGCAGTTTTTGCACCACTGCACGCCGCTTTTCGTTCGCTGCCGCTTCACGCTGCCGCGACTCATAATCCGAATAATAAGCCTGTTCCAATTCCATTGGATCTGTCTCTTCTAAAGATTGCGGTTGGGGCTTTTTCTTACGGTACCACGTTATACACTTGCGATTCGCGATGACGTAAAGCCATCCTGAAAAGCGGTTGGGATGTTTGAGCGTACTGAGTTTCTGATATGCAGCAATGAATACGTCTTGTGTAATCTCTTGGGCAATGTGAAAATCACCGATCTTTTGCCATACTAACGTGTGTATCTGATCTTGATATTTTTCCACAAGTGGAGCGAAAGCGTGCTGATCGCCTTCAAGTATTCGCTCAATCAATTCAGCATCATCGTGTATCATAGGACACCTCACAAACGAAATTATTCTTTTAACTTATAGACGCGATTTTAAATTGGAAGGTTGCACTTTGGAAAAATAATGTGCGTTTTGAGGAAATAGGCAATTATTCTAAGAAATGGACGAAAGATCGTATATACTTTTGAGGATAGCATAGGGGTGGATAACAGTCAATTTAAAAATAACGGTTAATATAACTCAAGTTACTACATTGGACTGCATCATAAATATTAACGGTCGCGAAAAAATCGCAAGAAAAACCGAAAACTAAATAACCCTGAGCACACCCGCAATTAATTGACTTCTATAGGTAGACCTTGTATAATAAATACAAACCTTTTTGACCTCAACACCTTGGAGCAAAGTATGAGATATTTTGGCACTTACGGCCCCGTCCACCCAGATACAAACTATGTTGTTTCACGTAAGGAAGAACTTGCAGATTTCATAAATCGCGTGAAACAGGGACGCTATATCGTTCTCTTTGCACCGCGGCAAACGGGCAAAACTACTTTATTCAGAAACGTAATTGACGCACTTGCAGCAGAAGAACAGACTTATCTTCCGATACAACTTAATTTTGAAGGATATGTAGACGCTGATTCCGCACGTTTTTATCCACACTTCTGTAAAAGTCTATGCCAACTTATAGAATCCATTTGGCAAAAACGCGGCGAAAAGCTACCAAATGCTTTAAGCCGCTTTATTTCTAATGTAGAGGTAATTGACCATATTGCAATGGCAGATTTCTTTGAAAACCTTGGAAAGTTACTTGGAAATCAAAAGTTAGTTATCATTATTGACGAATTTGATGGCATTCCCCCCGAAGCACTTCGCGGATTTCTGCACACACTCCGCCAGATATACCTTTCCAATTTAGATGTACGATGCCCGTATAGTGTCGGTATTGTCGGTGTTAAAAACATAACTCAACTTAACTATGATCGCTCAATCTCTCCGTTCAATATACAAGATGAGTTTAGACTGTCAAACTTCACACTTGCCCAGGTAGAAGAACTCTTTTCACAATACACTGAAGAAGTAGAACAACCTTTCGTCCCTGAAGTTATTGAAGCAGTCCAGAAACAGACAGCGGGACAACCCTTCCTCGTTAACAGATTCGGACAGATCCTCACTGACGAACTTGATATTCCGAAGTCTGAACCAATTCAGATGCAACACTTTTCAGCAGCACATAAACAACTTCTGAGGGAACGCAATACCAATATCTCACATCTCATAACAAACATTAAAAGAGATCCACGTTTTGAAAAAATGCTTATGCGTATCACCTTTTATGAAGAACGCAGACGTTTCAACCTTGATGATGAAGTTATCAGTGAACTTGCAACTTACGGGATAATTGGAGAAAGTGAGGATGGGATGTGTCAAATCCGTAATCCGATCTATCTGCACCGTGTTCTACAAGCGTTTCAGCCATTTATAAATGGACTTGAAGACCAATACTTTGCTGAAGACGGACCGATGGACTTTACCGAGTATGTATCGGAGGCAGGACAACTTCAGATGCGGACGCTTATTGAAAACTTTAGAGATTTCATCGCACGCGCAGGTTACAGAATTCTACAAGTGCCTGATACACCGCAAGAATTTGTCGGACAGTATCTGCTTTTTGCTTATCTCGACGAGTTTGTAAATATGGTTCGTGCTACGATGTATCTGGAAGTTCCAACAGGTAGAGGTCGAGCGGACCTTATCATTGGGCACAAAGGGCAAAAATATATTGTTGAAACCAAAGTTTGGCGAAATGAAAAAGCATATCAGATAGGTAAACAGCAACTGGCTGCATATCTGAAACTGGAGAATGCGGTAGAGGGTTATTACATTGTGTTCGACTATCGTGAGAAACCCAATTCACAGGTTGAAACGGACATCGTTGATGGGTTTACTATCCAGAGTTATGTTATCCCTGTCTTGCAACAACGTCCATCACAAGTGAAATAATAGAATTTCAACCAGTCTATGACTTACGATATAAACTCCGAAACGAGAAGATTATGCAACAACAAGTGCTTCAAAACAAGACTTTTACAAACACAATCGGCATGCAGTTCGTTAGAATTGAACCCGGTACCTTTATGATGGGTTCAGCGCAGGCAAATCTTGCAGATGAATTAATAGCAAATAAAGAATATCTACGGGATGGTGATTGGGATGAACAACCAATACATCAAGTCACACTCAGTACGCCATTTTACATCGGCATTTTTCAGGTGACAAACGCACAATACGGAGAATTTCAATCTGACCATAGCGAACTACGCGGCAAATTAGGCTTCTCACAAGACAATGATGAGGCGGTTGTTTTTGTGGATTGGCACGATGCAACCCGTTTCTGCAAATGGCTATCTGAAAAAGAAGGACTTCCTTATCGGTTGCCGACCGAAGCGGAATGGGAATACGCCTGCCGCGCAGGTACAACAACACATTATCATACAGGTGACACCTTACCCGATGAGTATCATAAAAACGTTGGAGAAAGTTGGTACCCGGATGTCGGACGGAGCCAAGGTGCAGAGGAAGTTGTCCCTTTGCATGTCGGTAAAACGACACCAAATGCATGGGGTGTTTACGACATGCACGGAAACGTTGAGGAGTGGTGCCAAGATTGGTACGGACCTTATGAATCAGACCCGCAAGTTGATCCGATTGGAAGAGAAGAGGGACTTTACCGTGTGACACGAGGGGGTAGTCATTCAACACTGCTCTGTTATTTACGTTCTGCAAATCGGATGGGAGCAGTGCCCGAAGATAAACACTGGTATATTGGGTTTCGCGTTGTCTGTGGCGAGATACCTGAAACAGCGACGCTTTTACCTGCACAGAAAGTAGCGTTATGGGGACGTGATGTCAAGCAGGTTAAAGTACAGCGGAGTGTGACTACTGACGCGCCATCTTTTGCGGAACCGATCCCGTTTGTCCGAATTCCAGATGGTTCTAACGGACCGCTTTATTCAGCACATAACCACGTACCTGCAATAGTGGAATGTCCAAATGGAGATATGTTTGCAGCGTGGTATTCGTGTGTAACAGAACGGGGACGTGAGTTGACACTGGCAGCAAGTCGGTTACGTGATGGTGCATCAGAGTGGGAAGTTGCAGAACCTTTTTGGGGACCGCCTGATCGGAATAATCACGCAACCTCTCTGTGGCGTAATGAAAAGGGAAGAATCTATCATTTCAACGGTCTCTCGGCTGCCGCAACGTGGGGACCTTTAGCATTGGTGATGCGTTACTCTGACGATAACTGCGCAACATGGTCAAAGCCCCGCTTTATCTCACCGGAACATCGTCTCCGACACATGCCGATTGCCTCTGTTTTCCGAAGGCAAGACGGTTCAATCCTCCTTGCATGTGATGCGGTGACCGGTGGAAACGGCGGTACCGCAATCTGGTTAAGTGACGATGATGGCGAAACGTGGTACGATCCGGGGGCAGGACAACCTGTTCCCGAATTTGCCGCAGGAAAAAGCGGCGGCTGGATTGCTGGGATACATGCTGCTGTTGTGGAGTTGTCTGATGGCCGACTAATGGCCTACGGTCGGGGTGATACGATTGATGGTCGTATGCCGAAAAGTGTCTCTGAAGACGGTAGTAAAACGTGGCAGTACAGTGCAAGTCAGTTTCCTGTTGTTTCAGGTGGACAAAGATGTGTATTTTTGCGACTTCAGGAGGGCCCGATTTTTCTTGCATCCTTTACGGGAAGTCGTAAGACTCCTGAAACGATGCCAATTGTTGATGACTCCGGAAATGAACGTTTGGTAATAGGGCTTTTCGGTGCGCTCTCTTATGATGACGGAGAAACGTGGTCTCATATCCGTCTGATTTCAGATGATGGACCGGACCGAGAAATTGAAACGATGGATGGACGACCGTTTACAATGGGATTGAACAGTGCTGAACCCGGTGGGTACCTTGCTACGTGTCAAGATCGGAATGGCATTGTCCATCTGATTAGCAGTAAACAACACTATCGATTTAACTATGCATGGCTGAAAGAACCACCACCATCAGCAGTGAGGAAGTAAGATGAAACTGCCTTTTTTGCATCAGGAGATAGAAGTTAGCACCGATTTACGAGATAGTAATGACATATTGGACAATCCAGGTGCGTTGCATGAACGGATGGCAGAAGATGGGTATTTATTAATCCGTGGGCTACACGACAAAGAGACAGTGCTTGCTGCGCGCCGAGCAATTCTGGAGAAGCTGGCAGCGAAAGGGATGCTTGCTCCGGATACACCGTTAATGGATGGCACCTTCAACCCTGATTATCCTGAACCGACATCAACTGGATCAATGGGAAATAAACCCCTAACGCAGCTGCCTGCATTTAATGCAGTCGTTGAAGGTGCGCCGATAATGGGTTTTTTCAAGCATTTTCTCGGCGGTGAGGCGCGGACATTTGATTTCAAATGGCTTCGCACTGCTGGCCCCGGTTCAGGTTCACCAATTCATTATGATGTTGTCTTTATGGGGAGAGGCACAAAAAACCTTTATTCCTGCTGGACTCCTTTTGGTGATGTCTCTTTGGATATGGGGCCGATTGTCTTTTGTCTCGGTTCCAACCGATTTGAAAAAGTACGGGAAACTTATGGACAAGCAGATGTTGACCGTGACTTGATTAAAGGACATTTTAGCGATGATCCACTTGAGATAGTGGAAAAATTTGGTGGACATTGGGCAACAACATCGTTTTCAGCTGGAGACGTTATCATTTTCAGTATGTTTCTCATGCATGCGTCTCTCGTCAACACATCTGACAAAATTCGGATTACAGCAGATACCCGTTATCAGCTTGCTGCTGAACCGATCGATGAACGATGGATAGGTAAAAATCCAAAAGGACATTATGCTTGGAAACGGAAAGATGCTGAGATTGAATCGTTAGAGGAATCGCGGCGCAGGTGGGGCGTGTAAAAATTGACCATGACAGGACTTACGCATTTTGTCTTAAAGTCCCTTGATAAGGGGGATTTAGGGGTTAGATCGCTGAAATAGCACCCTTTTAACCCCCCTTATATGAAGTTTAAATAAATATTTCGGTAAGGGGCGAGGTTAGGAAACCTCGCCAGCAGCAGGTGTACATCTCTGCTGGCGAGGCGGGGAATGCCTAAATGGCATTCATACCGTTGATTTCTTCCTAACCTCGCTAAACTACCCAATTTATTTTTTAATCTTCATTCAAGAGGGGAATGCGTAAGTCCCGCATGATAATGGAGTCATAAATATGAATAATGCTTCAACGGCACCACCCAAGAGTAGAAATTCACGGTTTGTGCCGTTTTTTCTTATTTTAGCGGTTGCCGTTGCGATCGGGTTTGCAATCAGGCATTTCAAGGACAAACCTTATCCTACAACCGGAGAAGGATCATGGGAGGTATACTTCAGCAA
This sequence comes from Candidatus Poribacteria bacterium, assembly GCA_028824125.1. Classification (GTDB taxonomy): domain Bacteria; phylum Poribacteria; class WGA-4E; order WGA-4E; family WGA-3G; genus MSPOR6. The sequence continues at coordinate 22,381 of JAPPES010000087.1, read as the reverse complement.
AGTAGATGGTAAAGCTTATTCTTTAGAAAAGCGACTTGTCACAAAACTGAGTTTTGCCAAAAAACGAGTTGATGCAGCACTCTACAATCTCGATTCTGTGCCGGTAGCGGATGCTTTAATTGATGCACACGCTCGTGGTGTGAGTGTTCGCATCTTTACTGAGAATGACAATGCGGATCAAGGAGAAATTGAGCGGTTGCAAGATGAAGGCGTTTCTGTTCGAGACGATGGAGACAATGAGGGATATATGCACCACAAATTTATCGTGATTGACGAACAGTATGTGTGGACAGGTTCTTATAATCCGACACACAATGGCACCTACAAGAACAACAACAACGTTATCTGGATAGATTCAGTCCCGCTTGCGTATAACTTCACACAAGAATTTCAGGAAATGTTTATCACAGCAAAGTTGGATAGGTCATCGGATCCGCATATCCCATTTCCTCATATTACCCTTAACGATGGCACACAGATTTCAACTTATTTCGCGCCAGAAAACGACACGATTTCACCCTTATTGAAGGAGATCACGTCAGCAAAAAAGTCAATTTATTTTATGGCGTTTTCATTTACACACGATAAACTTGGAAAAGCAATGCGCGATCGTTTTCAGTTGGGAATTACAATGGGCGGACTATTTGATGAAAGTGGACTGAATGCGTATTCTGAATATGAACCGATGCAGAAGGCGGGAATACCGGTTCGGGTAGATAGAAGTTCGGGAACAATGCATCACAAGGTGATTATTATCGACGAAGAAACAGTGATCACAGGTTCGTATAACTTCTCTAAGAATGCTGAAACGAGAAACAGTGAAAACCTGTTGATAATCAAGGGAAATAAGGATATTGCGCGTACATATTTAACGGAGTTTAATCGATTAAAGTAGTAGCACCAAAACGCTACCGTTCACCGAGTTTGATAGTATAATTTTGCTCGCGCCCATTCCTATTGATTTTTAGAATGATTTTAGTATTCGGTGATGCGGTTCCAACACGTCTCAAAAGTTCGAGATAGTTTGTTACAGGCGTATTATTATATTCAAGAATAATATCCTTAGGCAAAATCCCGCTTTTGTGTGCTGGACTATCTTCTACGACACGCTTAACATAAACTCCAAAATCACTTATTTCAATATCAACACCAAGCCAACCACGCGGCACCTTGCCATGTTTTATAATTTCGGTAGCAACGGATTTAACTGTTTCAATTGGTACTGCAAAAGTAATGTTCTGACTATTCCACATCTGCATCGGAAGCTGCAGTTGAAGTGGATGCCAATCGTTAGGTTCAGTAAGGACAGCGAGAATCATTCCGACTACTTCTCCCGAAGTGTTTACAATTGCTCCACCACTATTCCCCGGAGAAACAGGTGCGTTGATTTTAATGAGTTCAGCGCAAGGGTGGGCGGGTAAGGTTTCCCGACCGCTTACAATACCGAATGATACGATTGGATGTTCGCCCTGTGAACTCCCAATTGTAAAAACCCATGAACCCATGTCAATTTTATCGGAATCACCTTTTTTTACTTGCATGGATAATTTGTTATCCGCCTTAAGCACAACAAGATCGGTCAGAGCGTCCATCCCGATGATTTTTGCTGCAACTTTCTTGTTATTATTGAAGACAACTTCAATCTTGTTGGGCGTTATATCAAAAGTAGTTGTAGCAATGTGTCCGTGCTTATCAAGAATAATGCCAGAACTGATGTTTTCGCGAGGAATTATTTTAATTATGTCGGGAGGTAATTGTCCGGATTTATGCGGAATTATTTTAATTATGTCGGGAGGTAATTGTCCGGATGTATTTTGTGATGCAATGACTTTGACAACAGCAGGACGGGCAGTGGTAACAACTTTTTTGAATTCTTTTTCAAGCAGCTGTAACACATTTTCCTGCCCAAAACTTGGTGTTATGGCGCAGATAAGAAAAATAAACACACTTATACCAAGTAACTTGTATAGAATAGAAAATTTCGTGTTTTTATTTTCATTCTGTTTTAAATTTTCGAGAATCATTTATTTATCCTCATTAATGTAGTGGTCTGTTTTGTAGATATTCATACCAAAGAACTATAATCCGCCCCCAGTCGATACAGTGGAGTAACTTACTCGCTTTAAGGTATAGTGTTGTTGCATCGGTTGAGCGGAAATTGTATTTGAGAAATCGGATGATCCAGAAGCGCGCGGTAGAAATTGATTGTTGAGAGATGGTGATCCAGAAGAAAGTCCAGCACGCGGTGTACTAATCTGCTCATTTGATGGATCAATTTCGCCATTAAACCAATCGTTATGGTATAGGAATGTAGCTGTACCAGTAATCAAAAGTAATACCATCACGCCGCTGAGGGCCCATTTGGGCATGTTGAAAATACCTTGCAGCCGTTGCCAGAAGGAAAGTGTCCCACGCTGTTCTTCGGCGAGGCGTTGCTGCAATGTCGGAATAAAATAGGGTGAAGGTTCAATCTGCGGCAATTGCTGTGATACTTTAACAGATTCGCTGAATCGGGCGTACTCACGCTGGCACGTCGGGCATTCCGCAATATGAGACTCAAAACGTTGTAACGTTTGATAATCAAGCGCATCTTCTAAATGTGCAGAAAAGTTTTCTTCAGCCTGTAAGCAGTTCATAATAACTCCATAAATGGTTTTAGTTTGTCTTTAAGCATTAATCGCGCTCTGTTGATACGCGATTTAGTTGTTCCGCTTCGCAATTCAAGTATTTTACTGATTTCCTCATAACTTAATCCTTGGATATCCCGCAGGATGAGTGGAAACCGATACTGTTCTGGCAATTCAGCGATTGCTTTTTGGATTGCGTCGCGGAGTTCCTTACGTTCAAGTGCGACTTCCGGTTGAAAAGCGGCATCTGCCGGGGCGGTTGCGATGAGGTCAATTTGCTCGTCGTTTGCACTATAGGCTTTATCGTTTGTCGCAATATTATCAACACGAAAACGGTCTCGGCGACCTCTGTTCCGTATTTCATTCATACACAACCTTTTGGCAATTAAATACATCCATGTTTTAAACTGAGCACGGCCGGGTTTGTAACGATTCGCCGCTTTATACATGCGGATAAACGTCTCCTGTGCCAAGTCTTCAGCGTTATCCCTATCCCCAGTAAACCTGGCGATAAAATTGATCAACGGCTGCTGATGTCGACGTGCTAAGCGGTTAAACGCGTCTTCATCGCCTTTTTGAAAGCGCTGCATTAATTCATCATCTAATTCAAGCATCAGGCACCTCCGGAAGTGCTTACCTACTTAATACACACCTAACAATAGATTCGGTTTCAAATTTTTTGTTTTTTTACAAATATTAGAATTAAACTTTCACGCCTAAGACTTGACCCTAATACATTTTTCGTGTATGATTATCTCATCTTTTATCAGAATCAATACGTTTTGGGCATTAAAACTGTGGAGGATTGTATGTTTGATCAAGTGTTACAAGAGGTTGAGGCACAGTGTAGAGAAGTGAGAATTCCGATGTTAGGACCGGAAAAAGCGCAATTTCTCGCGGACTGGGTAGAAAAAGCAAAACCATCGCTGATTGTTGAATGCGGGACTGCTATCGGATATTCAGGTTTATGGATGTTAAGGGTGTTAAAAGCTGCTGGTACTGGACGCTTAATAACAATTGAGATAGATGCGAATCGAGCAGGTCAAGCGCGTGCCAATTTTGAACGCGCTGGCGTGGCGGACCTCGTTGATTCACGTATCGGTGATGCGCAAGAGGTGCTCAAAAGCATTCAAGAACCTGTAGACTTTTTGCTGCTTGACAACAACTTTGACAATTATTTCCCATGTTTCCAGGCGATTGAACCGCAATTGACTAACCCAGCGACTGTATTGGCAGATAATGTCGGCATCGGTGCAGATTCTATGGCGGATTATCTTGAACACGTTCGCGCACATTATGAGTCTGAAACACATTGGTTTGAGATTAACCTACCGTGGGTGAAAAAAGATGCTATTGAGGTGAGTATCTATCGCCGTTAAGGTAGTTGTCTTGGGAGGTTCTATGATACATAATTTTATAAATGTTGCACGGTTACCAGCACCAAATGATAACGTTGCTATTGCCACACAGAAATTGAATGGCGGAACGCAGATTCGACACAACAGCGAACAGTTTATTTTATCCCATACTGTGTTAGAAGGGCATCGCTTCGCTATCCAACCGATGGCAGAGGGATCCGCATTATTATCCTGGGGATTGCCTTTCGGTTATGCTTCACGTCCCATCGCCCCTGGTGATTATGTTTGCAATCAGAAGATGATAGATTCGTTGTCGATTAGAAATCTAAATTTTGAATTGCCATCAAATCCTAACTTTTCCGATGTGATAGTGCCTTATGTTTTAGATGAAGCAGAGTTTAGTCCAGGGAAGCAACTGGAACGATATCCAGAGAAACGTAATTTTGGGGGTTATAGACGTCCGGGAAATCGTGGCGTTGGCACGCGGAACTACATCGTTGTGATGGGAACAACGTCACGCACCTCTGGCTTCGCAAAAAAACTTGTGGATAGATGTTCGGACAGGGCGCAAGACTATTCTAACATAGATGGAATCGTTTCGGTGACGCATACTGAAGGTGGTGAAGAAAAAACACCAAATAACATAGACATGTTGCTGCGGACGCTCGCGGGTTTTACAGTACATCCCAATATTGGCGCGATTCTGCTTGTTGACTACGGCACTGAGGCAGTCACTAACGATATGTTGAAGGGATATATGCAGCGCGAAGGTTATGAACTGGATAATGTCGGACACGAATTCTTTAGGATTGAAGGAAGTTTTGATGCGAACTTAGTTAAAGGATCTGAAATAATTGATAAGTGGTTGGATACAGTTAATAGTGTTCCACGGACTGAACAATCTCTGGAAAATCTCAAGATAGCGTTGCAATGCGGTGGTTCAGATGCTTTTTCAGGTGTGTCTGGTAATCCACTCGCTGCTTATGTTGCGAAGGAGGTAATCCGTTATGGTGGTTGTGCTAATCTTGCAGAAACGGATGAACTTATCGGTGCAGAGGCATACCTGCTGCAGAACGTGCGCGACCTATTAACAGCACGGAAATTTCTTAATACAATAGAGGTATTTAAGGAACGCGTTGGATGGCATGGACATTCTGCTGAAGGGAATCCATCTGGCGGCAACAATTTTCGTGGCCTGTATAACATCGCCATAAAATCGATCGGCGCAGCAATGAAACGGCATCCTGATGTCTGCCTTGACTACGTCATCAATTACAGTGAATTGATGAAAAACCCGGGATACTATTTCATGGATAGCCCCGGCAACGATTTGGAGAGCATCGCTGGGCAGGTTGCATCGGGTTCAAATATGATTTTCTTTGTTACAGGCAACGGTTCAATTACCAATTTTCCTTTTGTGCCGACAATTAAGATTGTCACGACGACGGGGCGTTACGAAATGCTTGAAAAAGATATGGATGTCAACGCAGGTGCTTATCTTGATGGGACACCGATGGAGCAGCTTGGTGAAGATATGCTTGATTTGACAGTGAATGTTGCATCGGGTGAGCAGTCGGTGGGAGAAAAAGCGGGACATTCTCAAGTTTCACTGTGGCGTGATTGGAAACAGACAGGGCCTACGGATTTAACACCTATGCTTGAAGCATCTGAGGTTAAGGCTGGTGAACCATTACCGATTCCATCAGAAGAAACAGCGAGTTCTTCTATCAATGCATACACATTTCGTGCTTTTCAAACAGTAGACGGGCATCGCAGCGATCAACTTGCACTTATTTTGCCGACAAGTCTCTGCTCAGGGCAGATTGCACAGATGATTGCGCACCGATGCAACGAACACAAGATCGGAAAAGAGCAAGGAATATCCCGTTTCGTGGCACTTGCACATACGGAGGGGTGTGGGGTATCAAGTGGGCGTTCCGAAGAAATTTACACCCGCACCATGATTGGACATCTGACGCATCCATCGGTAGCACTCGGTTTGCTTCTGGAGCACGGCTGTGAAAAGACGCACAATGACCATGTTCGGCATGAAATTCAACAATTGGGTATATCCCCTGAAAGTTACGGATGGGCGAGTGTGCAGTTAGATGGCGGGATTGATGCTGTGATTGATAAAGTGCAAAATTGGTTTGCAGATGAACTTGCCGATAAACCTTCTGTTCCGATTGTTGATGCTGGGTTGGAACACCTCTGTATAGCGGTAACCTCTATTGGTGAGGCAACAGCACCTGTTGCACAGGCACTTATGCAATTGATAACGACAATTGCCGCTGCAGATGGGACAGTCGTTGTTCCTTCAAATGCCACATTTTTGACAGAATCCTTAGCTTCCGCGCCGACTTTGGCTTATGGACAACGTGTTGAAAAGAACGGGTTTCATATCATGGAAACTCCAACCGATCAACCCACAGAGACTTTGACCGGATTAGGATCGACAGGTGTAGGACTTGCACTTACACACGTCGTTGGGGCACCGCTGCAATCGCATGTAATGGTGCCACTAATCCAAGTAACAACGGATTCTGAAACACATGATCGGTATGGGAGTGATTTGGATTTGATGAATGTTGATGTTGATGATATGTTTGCGCTGATTGTAGAGGTGGCTTCACGTCGGTATACGCCAAAGTTACATGGCAAAGGAAATATAGATTTTCAGTTGACGCGGGGGTTGTTAGGCGTTTCAATGTAAAACTGGATATAAAAGGTGGTTACATATTTAGTTTTAAATTTGGTATCTTTTTACGAAGTCGATGAATTGGTGTCAAATCTTGAATAGGATTTCCCTTAATTCCTAAATCCTTCAAACTCGTGAGATTCTCGACTGTTTCTATGTTCTTAATTTGATTGAAAGAAATCAATAAACTGGTAAGCTGCGTTAAGTTTTTGAGCGGTGTAATGTCACTAATTTGGTTGGAAATAAGCCATAAATCAGTGAGTTGCGCCAAGTTTGCAAGAACCGTAATATCACTAATTTGGTTGGAAACAAGCAGTAAACTGGTAAGTTGCGTCAAGTTTTTGAGCGGTGTAATATTTCTAATTCGGCCATACGAAAGTGATAATTCTTTAAGTTGTGTCAACTCTATAAGTGGCGTAATATCACTAATTTGGCTTTTTGAAATTGATAGATTGGTCAATTGTTTTAAGTTTCTAAGTGGTGATATATCATTAATTTGGTCTCCGCTGATTTCCAATTTCGTAAGTTTTGTCATCCCCGCAAGTGGCGTTAGGTCAGCAATCTGGTTCATTCGGAGATTTAAATCCGTTAGCTGTACTAAGTCTATCAAAGGTGTGATGTCGGTAATTTGATTCCTATTGAGTTGTAGACTCAATAATTTTGTTGCTTTTTCAAGTCCTGTTAAATCCGTTATCCCAGCGTTTGGTGCAGACAGTGCCTGTAATTCGTCCAAATTCTTTTGGAAAATAGGTTCGCTTGGCGCTAACCCTAATGCTTCTCGGACAGCTCCAGCTAAGTTTTGATCGGATATTTCTACCGGTTGTGGTGATGAACAACTCAGGAAAAGGATGAGGATTGGGAATAATAGGTAAAAATGTTTCATGTTTACTAAGGCCTCACTCTGTGAATACTTCTCGTTTAACACAGCTGCCCAAATTGAGACTTTGTCCGAATACGAATTTCTCTAAAAACGTTTTCCGTTCAGACATAGATATTCGCCTTCTATTCTTTTGTCGCAATTATACATTTTCACGCTGTACTTGTCAATTGCTTTCAAGGTGATGGGTATATAAAGTTTTTGTCACTTATCTGTCTGAATCACGGATTATCGCGGATGACGCAGATGACGCGGATTTTAATTCATTGTCCGATCAGCTATTTTGATCAGATTAGCGTCTCGGTGTCCTGTGGACGAATGATGCAATTCTGTTGTCGGAAAAGTCTGTCATTATCATAACAATAATCCGCGCAATCTGCGTCATCCGGGGAATGCCTAAACGGCATTCATACCGTTGATTTGGCGATAATCCGCGATTCAGACAAAAACTTTACACACCCAAGGTGATTGACAAAACCATTTAATTGTCGGGTTTTTCTCAATATTTTAGACACGGTCGCTCGGACAGGAAGAAATTTTTGACATAGATTTTGTTTTCAATTACTAACTTCTCTTTTGTAAGAGAAAGTTTTCAGCTACGACAAATTTATCGTTTGTTTCAGGTGACCTATAGATGAGTGATAGAGATTCAACTGCATACTCAATAGGTTTCCACTCTTTTTGGAATTGCTGTAGTGTATCATTGAGGTGTCTCTGTTGGAATTGACCGACTGAGAGGTGTGGGGTAAATCCACCAGCAAATCGTGCCGTGTCATCATAGTCCGGCAGATGGGTCAAAAGCGTACTATGTAGTTGAACGATCCCGTTTTTGGGCTCAGGAACGAGGAAAAGTGTACATGATTTTCTGTGACGGAAAGCACTAAAAGATGCAAGTGTAACGGAAAAAGAGGGTATCTGTTGTGCAGCTTTTGTAAGTGAGGGGATTACATCATCAAAATCACGTTGTGCAGCAAATGGATAGAGGAGCGTTATGTGTGGCATCCATCGCTCAAAATTGCGATCATGGACTCGCCGAATTGTTTGGATTGATGGCTGTATCGTTTCGGGTGGAATGAGAACAACGGCTGTGGTGTGTGTTTTGTTGGACATTTGAAAATCGGGGTTGGAAACCCCTCCTACAAGAAAATTCTTCCTAACATTTACTAAGCCTTAGCACTGGCACCGCCATCAACGAGGAGGGAGGTACCGGTAATCCATTCAGCATCATCTGATGCGAAGAAAACTGCCGCCCGTCCAATGTCTTTGGGTAGACCCAAACGTTGCATAGGCGTTTTTTCTAATGAGGACTCAATCTGTTCTGGTGTGAGATAATCCTGGATTGCAGTTTCAATATAACCGGGGCAGATGGCGTTTACAGTTATTCCAAATTCGCCAACTTCTAATGCGGTGTCTCTAACCATGTTGACAACAGCAGCTTTTGCAGAGGCATAAGCTGGACCTGCACCACCGCCATAGGCATGGACAGAAGCGATTTGGATAATTCGTCCAAATTTTGACTTTTTGAGGTATGGGATAGCAAGTTTTGTTGTTAGGAAAACGCCGCGTAAGTTTACACCAACAACTTTGTCCCAATCGGCAATGGAAATGTCTTGTGACCCACCCGGAATATGGATGCCGGCGTTGTTCACGAGAATATCAAGTCTGCCGAAGTGTGCAACTGTTTGATGGACCATCTGTGCCACCTGCGATTCATCTGATACATCAGTTTTAATGAATATCCCTTGCGCGCCTAATTTCTCTATCTCTTGGAGAGTTGGTGTAGTGACGTCTTTCTCGTGATATTTGCCTTGCAGAGGGGATTCCTGTTTATCAGCGATGACAACACTTGCACCTTCGCGAGCGAATTCAAGTGCGATTCCACGCCCGATTCCAGAACTTCCGCCTGTCACAATGCTGATACGATCTTTGAGAAGCATAGATGCTTTCCTTTAGCGTGTCTATTAGAAGAAGGAACGTCCAAGTGAATTACTTGCACCAAACGCATTGTAGGGTACGCCCGCTGGCAAGGTGTGGAGTCCCCAAGTATCGGTAGTCGCGTCAAAACCGACACCCATCGAAACTGCTGATTCACCGATCAAGTTAACCTGGAATGTAAAATCTTGTCTAACATTGTCAAACGGCGGATCGCGTTTGATTCCGACACGACTCCACGAGATGCGCAAGTTCCAATCATGCAAATTACGGTTGATACTAACACGTTGTGAGTAAAAATCTTTTTCAATCGGATAGTAGATTAGGCTAAAATCAAATTCAAGGTCTTTATTAAAACGGTATCTTCCATTTGCAGTCACTGACCGCGAGGCGCGTATAGAGGTGTGTCGTTTGCTAAAAGAATTTCCTACGCTCACATACCATTTTTTGCGTGTGTATCTGATATTGGTGCGCACACCGACCATCTTAAACTGTTTTCCGTCTACGGGGTGTGGGTTTGGGTCATGTGTAAGACGAACAGTCATATTTAGATTGCGGCTTGGTAACGGAACGATGGTGAAATCGCTTTCAATTGGCTCGTATTTGCGCCTGTATAACGATTCAAATTCAGTAAAATCAGCCGTAAGTCGGGTATCAAAATAGAAGATGCGATGTGCTGATTGGCTGCGCCGGGTTTTTACTTCAATATTCGTATTGAAGTTGTAAGTAAGTCTTTTCCGTTCATAGAAATAGGTACTAGGCCCAAATGGATAAAGATTGTCATTTCTATCAATAGGTGGTTGATAATCAAAAGTAAGGGAGGATTGCAATTCATGCCGCAATTTTCGCACACCAGGGATGAAACGTGGGGCATAAATGCGGAATAGTGTGTTGGCAGCTTGCGCCCTAACACCGTAAACACCCTTTATAATGTTTCTGTTTTTTTCTTGATCTTTCGCATGCCATATAACGTTTGTGTCCAGATTTGTACTTATTTTGAGTTCACGTAAGGGCGAAATAAAAAGGTTTGTTTGCTTGCGGAGGTCGAAACCGAAGTCAAGAGTTTGAAGAAAAATATTGTTCTCTTCCCCAAATTTGCCGCGATACGTCTGCCTATAGAAGTTTCCAAACTCTATATCCATATCAAAGCTGGTGTCTTCAAGCGTAGGAAAAGCGAAGAGTGAGAGGAAAGGTTTGTCGGACTTTATCTTTTCCGATACGAATAACATTCCATCGTTAATAGTCTCAAAGACAGGGAGCCTGCTAAACCGCATCCGTGAAAAGTTTAACGTTAATTGCGGTAGTTTCTGGAGTGAAGTTGTCCCTTGACCTGAAAAATCATGGACGTGTCGAACTTCAAGTCTACTGGTAATGTCGCCGATGGTTTCTGGTGAATACGTTAGATTTCCGTCTTTATCCACATCTCTGTCACTCGCTACAGACAATGCGGATCCGTAGGTGATTATACCAAAAGAGTTTAAAGTCGATTCACTCTGAAGTCCTAAATCCTCTTTATAGTGCACCGCTCGCCATGCGGTTCGCCCGACGAAACTGAGAGGTTTTCGTCCATCTCGTCGGCTATCCCAAGGAGTGTAGAAGGACTGCCTGTGTCCCCATCGCATATTCCAACGTCTACCGATCCGTGTAGCATCCTGTCTACTAAAGGAGTATTCGTCTGCCCCGTAGAAATAGATATCACCCCGATAAGTCCGTTTTTTATCCACTTTGATTAGACGAAACGATCTTTTTGTCTTAATCACCCGGCTATATTCATCTGCATATAAACTTTGTGCTTCTGATGCCACCTGTCTTGGGTCTTGCCATCGCCCGCGAAAACCGTGTTTTCGGTAGATTTCGATCTCCTCTTCCTCATCAACATTTTCCTCATCGGCAATAATTTCTTCACTTTTTGGAGGTTGAGTAGATGTTTCGGTTTCAACATTTTCGGTAGCAATGGTAGGTGGAGAACTTTCACTACCATTAGTCTCCTTGGCATCATCTTTATCGGGCGTAGTCGTTTTTTCTTCTTTGCTGGGTGCTGCTAATACCTCAGCTTCAAAAGTTTTCCATTCTGCTTCAAACTGTTCGGCAAGTGCCTCAAACGTAGGTGTCTCCTCTTTTTTAATTAATTGGAAAATGTAAAGGCCTTTAGGAGAAAAAACGGGTCTACTTTCGGTAATGTCTCCAGGATTCTCCAAGCGTCTAACAGAATATTGCCATCTGGTATCCATTTCGTTAAGAGGTAATCCGTCCCCTTCATTAATTTCGGACAATTTTACTTCAGAAAATTCTGTTGCAAGTTGTTCAAATGTTTCGCCCGCAAGTGCACGTTCATGAATTTTCTCAGCTATATCTTGCCCTGTTTGCTGTGTTTCAGTACTTGCGGTGATGGCAATATCAATACGGAGTAGTTTAATTTCGCGTTCACCATAGATATCAAGTACACGCTCAGCTTTGAGAATATGGAAAGTGGATTCAGTTTTTAAAACGCTGCTGATTTCACCTTCCTTCAGGGCGAATGCTGCTGCTTCCAAGATCGGATCGAGTATCGGTTCACCCTCTTTGTCTTTCTCATCTTGTGTGAGAAAGCCCATATCACCACCGTCATAACGCGTTTCTGAATGGTCAGATTCCCTTTGGGCGAGTTGTGAAAAATTAGCATTTTCTTCATTGAGTTGCTTAAGGATATTTTCGGCTTCTTCCTTTGCGCGTTTAGCATCTTCGTCAGTAATTTTATATTCCAGAAAGAGTTGTTTCAGCCAATATCGATCATAATCACCTTCAAGTCGATCATATATCTCTTTTGCCTTTTCTTCCAATTTCGTACGTTGGGCAGGGGTTGCATCAGGTGGAACAGGAATATGGATTTCTCGGAACTGCGTATCACTAAATCGATATTTACCCTCAAATCCGAAGCCTTGTCCCCTCCGTGCACTTCTGTCGTATAGTAGCGCACCGTCGTAGCGTCTTTTGCGTGCTATAGGTAATATGATACCGATGTTGGGGCCTTGGTAGCTATCTGTTCCAACTCTGACGATAATCTTAGCGACTTTGCCTTTGCGCAAGTCGCGCCGAATGACGGGGAAATAGAAAAGAGGAATCCCACCGATTCGCAAGACGATGTTTTTGGCAATCATCTCTTCGTTCATTCGGACAATTACTTCAGAAACGCTGAAATGGTAGTGTGGATGTTTGAGGGAACAGGTCGTCAGGGTGCCACCACGAATATAAGACCTATTATCCTCTATCTTGAAGATTTCACTTCCACCGAAGTACCACGGGTCGCTGAATGTATAACCGTTTCGAGCGATTCCTTTTTTGGTTTCAAGGTTGAAAACAAGTTCATCAGAATAAGTTTCCTCTTTACCTACCTTCAGATACACGTTTCCCGAAGCACGCATAAGGTTGTCGTTGAAATCAGCCCAGACGTGGTCTGCTCGTAAAATTACATCTTCATATTTGATGAGGGCATTGCCATGAATTTGCACGAAGTTATCCTGCAAAATGACCTCATCTCCATCTCCGATTACCGTGTCCGGTTCAGGTGTCATTGTTTCAGGATTTAACACTTCTTTTGTAGAATCGGTAGTTTGATCCGTATTTTCAGCAGGTTGGATATCAGTTTTTTTCGATGTGTCTGGTGCTGGGGTTTGTTCAGCTTGCGGTGGGGTTTGAGCACTAAGTTGCGGTAATGGTAACAATAGACAGGTAAAAAATACAGCAAACTGCAAGACACAAACAACTCGGTTTATACGATATGCCTTATCCGTTGATATGTTCTTTCGAAAAAATCTCTGGATCAACATCGTTACTGTTTGCGTAATTTTATTGATAGGTACGTTTTCTTCGTTTTTCTGCACAGATTTTCACTTAAATAAAACGATATTATACCATTTCTAATTGATAAATTGTCATAAATACACTGTAGGTTGGGTTGAGCGTCAGCGAACGCGACATGGAAACCCTATTTAATTCTACGTGTCGGGTTTCGCAAACTCAACCCGACCTACGCAATAATGCTACATAATCATTTAGAAATGGTATTAGTTGTCTTTGACAACCGGAGTTGGCATCGCTGGCACGGCATCCGGTTGGATTTTGATATACGCATTTTCAAGAAGCGAATCAGTATAAGCGGTCCATTCTTTTTCAAAAAGTTGTTGGCGTAGAATACCGATAATCTGCTGCTTTTCTTGCTGAGTCAACTCAGGTGTTTTGCGTTCATCAACTTTGTAAATGTAAAAGCCGACTTCGGTTTCAATCGGTTCACTATATTTCTCAACGTCAAGAGATTCAATAGCTTTCTGAATTTTTGGGTTTAATGCAGTGAGAATATGCGTGCCAAGGTCGCCACCTTTATCGCGAGTTTTCAAATCATCAGAATGTTCTTTTGCAAGGGCGATGAAATCCTCACCCGTTTCCAATTTTGCTGAAACAGCATCAGCTTTTTCACGAGCCGCTTGTAATGCCTCTTCGCTAAATAGGAATGGAACAATCAAATGTCGAAATAAAATTTTCTCATCAGTTCGAGCCTCAACCATTAAAACATGGATGCCATCAGGCACTTCAATCGGTTCACTGATTTCACCTACTTTGAGTTTAGCGAGCACAGTCAAGAACGCATCAGGTAGTGAAAGTACCTCAGAGGGAGTGGTTTCTACGAGAGACCCTGCTTGAGAATTTAAATTATGTTTTGAGGCGATGCGGCGAGCCACAGCTTCAAATTGTGTTTTATCTGATAGAATTTCTTCGAGTGCTTGATTCACCGCATCAGATGCAGCCCTTCTGTCTTCTGCAGTCGGTTTAAAAGCGACAAAGATGTGACTTAAACTGATTCTATCAGCTTTAGTTGGCAGTTGATCTCGGTTTTCTTCAAAAAACTTTTGAATATCACTATCGCGGACTTGGAGCCTCGGTACGATTCTCCCCATCACCAGTTTTTCTGTCATCAGATCCCGTTGAATTCGTTCACGAAATGCCACGACGGTGAGACCATCACGGTTAAGTAGCTTTTTAAACTCGTCGTCTGTTGGAATTTGGTACTTCGTCTTAAAATCTTGGATATATTCCTCAATTTCAGCGTCGGCGACCTGAATTTTCAGCGTTAGTGCTGCTTCTAACAGTAACATTTGGCGGATGCGTCTATCAAGCAGTTCAGCACGTTGTTTTTCCGCTTCTTTAAGTGCTTCACTTTCGGTATATCGGTGAACTTGCTGCAGTTCAAAGGCGTACTGTTTAACCAATGTGTCAAGTCGACGTTTGGTAATAACGTCATCATTTACATAGGCGATAATTTTATCAAATATCCTGGCGATACTGTGTGTCATGCTGCTACTTATGAGTAGTACAATTAGCAGTATTAAAATAATCGTTTTGGGCTTCATGAAAGACCTCCACTTTTAGAATTTGTAAAAGTAAAACGGGCGGATCGTGTGGTACCGCCCGTACTATCTGATAACCCTTTTGATGAAAACCTATTCTTCAGGCGATGTTTGTTCGGCAGGGTTTTCAGCTTCTTCAGCGGGTTTATCCTCCGGAATGCGGTCAATAAAGGTTTTTACTTCGGCACGTTCGCGGAGTTGTGAAACCCACGCTTTCATCAGAGCATCCCGTCGTTCGCGTTCAACTTTTTTGATTACGTTTTTACGGACATCCTCCTCACTAAAAGGTTTCTGATATGCGGCTCTTGCCTCATCCTTACGGAACATCATATAGTATTTTTCACCCTGCACCTCTACTTCAATCACCGATGCATGGAGTGAATCCACTTCTGCGCTGAAAGCAGCGTCCATAAAAGGCTCTGTTCCTGGCGGATAAGAATTTTTACTAATGTAGTCGGTATCACCGGGGGAGGCTGGATTAGCACCAGGCCCCACCAATTCACCTCTGTCAGACAGTTCTTGGGCTGCAACTACAATATCTTTACCGGCTTTAATTTCAGCAAAAACCGCATCTGCACGTTCTTTGTCCATAAGTGTGATGCACGTGAGTCTGATCTGTTCGGGGCGGACGTAATCCTCTTTGTTTGCATCATAATATGCAAGATAATCATCTTCTGACAGGATAAGTTTGGTATCAACTTCCTGCGCCGTGATCCTGCCAATCATTAGATCGTGAAGATAATCTTGGACTTTCTTGAGAATTTCCTGATCCTCGTTGAGTTTTTGGTCTTTGGCAAGACAGAGGATTAAACGGCTTTCAGCCATGAGGATCATATATTCTTCAAGTCCCTCTTTGTCCTGATATTGACGTTGTTTGTATTGAGGAAGTTCGCTAATTTCCTGCATCATTTCTTCAAGTGTGATTCGTTGTTTGCCGTTCCACTCAAATTCAGCGATGACAGTTCCATCAGCACCGATTGCTTTGTCACCACAACTGGACAAGAATGGAAGTGTGGCAAGAATTGGGAGTAATAAGATGAATGGAATATAAACATATTTTTTCATGAATGCTACCTCCTTTAAGGTAATGTTGTAAGCGCTACTTTTCAGGATTACTGGATTCTTCTTCGGAAGTTTCTGGCTGAACGGGTTCAGGAATGTTCTCAGGGTAAGTTTTGAGTTTAGCACTGAGAGAAATTGCATCTATCCATTCAAAGATACGGGCGCGTTTCATCTGTCGTTTAACTTTCCGTTCAACATCAGACCTGACTTCCTCTAATTCCTTTTGCCGTTCTGGCTGATATTCCTCTTTACGAAAAATGAGATAATATGTTTCCTCATTGACATCAGTTTCGAAAACAGTATCGGTCATTTCCCCAATTTCCATTTCAAAAGCTGCGTCAATGAATTCAGACCAGCTCGGCGATGCATTTTTGCTAAAGAATGGTGTGTTGCCTGGATCCTCCAGATTAGCACCCGGTCCGTTTGCAAATTTCTTTTCCTCAGAAAGCTTCTTTGCCATTTCTGCTATGTCTGTTCCGGCTTTAATCTGGTCCAAAGTTTCATTAGCTAAGTCTTCATCATCAAGAGTAATACAGGTTGCACGCACCTTAGCTGCTTCAATGTACTCACTCTTGTGATCCTCATAATATACCTTGAGGTCTTCATCGGTGTAAAACACTTTAGCATCAACTTCTATTTCGGTAAGTTTCTCAACCATGAGTTGATGGGTATAATCGTCCAATTTTTTGAGGTGTTCAAGAAGTTTGTCAAAACCTGCATCCTTCGCTTGGAGCAGTTTGAGTTTTTTATCAATATAATCCTCTAAGTATTCCGCTTTACCCGCTTTATTCACATAATTTCGCTGACGGTGAGACGGCAATTCGGCAATAGCTGCTTCTAATTCAGCGAGCGAAATCTGGTGAAATTCACCATTCCACTTGTACTCTGCTATAATTATTTCGCTCTTGTCTATCTTTTCTTCCGCAGATTCGTGGTTGTCTGAACGGACAAGAGACCAAGTGAGCAAGCAGGTGAAAACAACTGCTGCGACAACGAAAATAGATTTTTTCATTTTGGAATTCTCCTTTCAATTTCGCGGAGGCGTTATTCCTCCCGCGTGTATAACATGTTCAATCAGGGACAACAAATATAGTTAAAATTCGTTGTAATTCGGTTAATAACTTCTTACCGGTTAAATTTTCTATACCAACCAACAGTTGTGCTGGTGGTCGTAATTCAAGTTGTGGATTTTCGCGTATTGTCTCAACAAACTGCGCTACATCTATACGGGGTTTGTGTTCATCAAAGGTCACTTTAATTCGATTTCCACCCGCGACAATCGCTGTGATACCGAGTTTCTGACAGAGTTGTTTGATACTTGAGATTTCAAGCAACATCTCAACAGGTTCGGGTATATCTCCATATCTGTCTTTAAGTTCATTAGTTAGTTCATGTTTATCTGTATCAGTTTTTAGTGCAGAAATTTTCTTATAGATAGAAATTTTTTGGCGACTGTCAGGGATGTAGTCGTCGGGGAGAAATGCTTCAATAGGTAAATTGATACTGATTTCAATTTCTTCTTCAACTTTTTCACCCTTTAACTTTCGGACAGCCTCATCAAGTAGTTTGCAGTAGAGTTCGTAGCCAACATTGATGATATGCCCATGTTGTTGCGCGCCGAGGATATTCCCTGCCCCCCGTATTTCCAAATCTCTCAGTGCGATTTTGAAACCGGATCCGAGCTCTGTAAATTCTTCTATAACACGGAGCCGTTTCTGTGCGCCTTCCGTAATCGGTTTATCTTGCGGATAGAAAAGGTAACCGTAAGCTTGTTCATCGGCACGTCCAACTCGCCCGCGAAGTTGATATAACTGTGCTAATCCGAAAGCATCTGCCCGATTTATCATGATGGTATTAACGTTAGGAATATCTAATCCTGATTCAATTATCATGGTGCAAACAAGAATATCATGTTTGTGGCGCACAAATTCTAACATAACACTTTCTAACTCGCGTTCTGGCATTTGTCCGTGGGCAATAGCAACGCGCGCATGCGGAACAAGTTCTTGAATGGTTTTGGCAATTATAGTGATATTCTGGACGCGGTTGTGGACGAAAAATACTTGTCCATCTCTTGCCAATTCATTCATAATAGCGTCTCGGATGACCTTAGTGTTGTAAGGCATGACATGCGTCTGAATCGGTAACCGATTGGCTGGAGGTGTGTTAATAATACTAAAGTCTCTGATGCCAACAAGAGACATGTGCAAGGTGCGTGGAATCGGCGTAGCTGTAAGCGTCAGAACGTCTACTGTCTCTTTAAACTGCTTGATCTTTTCTTTGTGTTTTACACCGAAGCGATGTTCTTCGTCAACGATGAGTAGTCCAAGATTGTCAAAAGTGACGGTATCAGAAAGCAGGGAATGCGTGCCAATAACGATATCCACGGTGCCATTTGCGAGTCTCTCTTTAACTGATTTTATCTCCTTTTGGCTGCGAAAACGGTTTAACATTTCAACATGAATAGGAAAAGGTTTGAACCGTTTTTCAAAAGTGTCGTAGTGTTGCAATCCAAGAATAGTTGTTGGCACAAGGAGCGCGACCTGTTTTTCTGCCATTACCGCCTTGAATGC
Organism: Candidatus Poribacteria bacterium; assembly: GCA_028824125.1. Taxonomy (GTDB): domain Bacteria; phylum Poribacteria; class WGA-4E; order WGA-4E; family WGA-3G; genus MSPOR6. The sequence continues at coordinate 3,873 of JAPPES010000087.1, read as the reverse complement.
GGCGCGCAACGCAACTTCTGTCTTCCCATAACCGACATCTCCGCAGATGAGTCGATCCATTGGTCTTTCAGTTTCCATATCAGTTTTAACGTCTTCAATGGCTTGGAGTTGGTCATCTGTTTCTTGAAAAGGAAAGAGTGCTTCAAATTCGCCTTCCCACGGCACTTCTGACGGAAAACTATAGCCCGTGTTCGCTTGCCGAGCAGCATATAGTTTAAGCAGTTCACCTGCCATTTCTTCAACAGCCGCTTTAGCCCGTCCCTTTTTCTTTTGCCAAGATTTACCACCGAGATAGTCTATACTCGGTTCGTAAGACTCATCTTTATTTCCGATATACTTTTGGACAAGATCAACTTGGTAGGTTGGGACATAGAGTTTATCGTCTTCCTTGTACCGAAGGATTAGAAAATCCTGTGATTGTCCATCAATATCCATGCGCCGGATGCCTTCATAAATCGCAATGCCGTGAGAAACGTGGACAACGTGGTCACCTACTTTCATATCTACGAGGCTTAAAAGTGGTGCCCCGCTTTTGTCACGTTTTGGCGACACAACCCGCCGCTGACGAGTACCAAAAATTTCACTTTCTGAGATAACAACAAACTTCAAAGATTCGCTCAAAAAACCTTCGGAGATAAAGCCTACAGATACGGAAATTTGCTCAGGTGGCAGGTCACGTTCAATTAACATTTCTAAAACGCGCTTAGATTGTTGTGGTGTTTCACAAAAAACGTTGGCAAAATATCCTTTAGTTGCCCATCTTTTGATATAGTCAATAACCATTTGGTAGTTGCCTCTACCAAGTCCAAGCGACTGTATATCAAAATGTAGTTCCGAAATATCTGTGGTTTGATCAAAACAATCGGAAATCTTTTCATTTTCTTGATTGGATGCGGGAGACGCTAAAGAAATAGGGATATTAAGATAATTCCCCAATTCAGGTTGAAATGTATCGGGTGCAACAAGTAAACTATCAAGGGGCGGCATTAGTTTTCCTTCTACCAATTTCCTATCATATATCTCTTGTAGTTGTTCTCGCATTTGTTCTGCTTCTCGTGTTTGCCATCGTGGTTCAACCGTGACAACAATTGTTTCGTCTGGTAGATAATCGGTCAACAACTCTGTTTGCGGAAATAACATAGGTAGGAAAGCTTCAATCCCATCAATCTCTACTGGCGGTTCCTCAATTACATTTAAACTTTTTGACTGTGCCTGCTGAAGACAATTTTCTATAAGCTGCGTCATTTCCCGAATAGTATTTATGAAATCGGCAGAATTTGTAGTTTCTTTCATCAGTTGTTCGGTTTGTGATTTCCAGTGCGGCATAGAGGCATCAGCAAGACATATCTCCGACATTGGCGTGATAACAACGGAAGTATCTTGCTCTATTGACACTTGCGAGGTCGGGTCAAACAGGCGGATATCGTCAAGTTCATCTCCAAAAAAATCCAGCCGTACTGGTGCATCAGAAGTAAGCGGATAAATATCAAGAATATCCCCTCTGTGAGCAAATTCTCCCTTTACTTCAACCAACTCAACCTGTCGGTATCCGCTGCGAATAAGAAATGTAATCAGTTCGTGGAACTCTACCTCATCACCGATTTTAAGCGTGCGGCATGCTGAAGTTAATGTCTCACGTTGTGGAAGTTTATAAGATAATCCGCGAACCGTTGTGAACACAACACTCTGCGTAGAACGCAACGTGGTAGACTCACTATTTTTGGTAACAAGATGATGAAGACAGCGCATTCGATCAACACGAATATTTTTGGTTGGTGCGGCACCTTCAAAGAGTGTATTCTGCCACGCTGGAAAAAGATGTAGGTTGTTTTTTCGGATTGCCAGTTCAGTATTGCCTTTTTCGACGTTGTGGTTCTGAAATGCGCGCACCTCTTCCATTACCTGTTCTGCTTCATGATGCGAGGGAAACACGATGAGGAAAGCGTTATTTGGAAAATCTTCTATTAGAGTCGCTAAGAAATAGGAAGTTGAAGCGTTGCGTAACCCTCTGAGCCACGGAGGGTTTTCTTCATTCTTAAGGTATTCAATCAGTTTCTGATAATTTTTTGTATTTCTTAAAAACTCTTGCACGAACTGTTCCTTGTTTTTCTGTGTGTTGTCTTGTCTGGCAACCGAATGGTTTATCTTATAAATTCAATTTTTTCAAGGTTAGCTTTCATTTTACCAATTTTTACTTCTGCTTCGATTCTCACAGGAATGTGGCGAGGGTCATCGGTTAACCAAAGTTGATAACCGTGTGATGTGCGTACCACAAGTGTTCTGACACGACCTAAACCTTTGACTTTTAACACTTCTCCCTGCTTTACACTAATGGTCACTTTTGCGACCTTAGCTTTGGTAATTAGCGGGAAGAAGTAAGTATTGCCTGGTGACAACTTCTTACACCGCAGAAAGTAGATCATAGAGAGTTCATCTTGTGTGCCGAATGGGATCTCAATTTTCTTTTTTTCACGTTTTTCCGGTTCATCTGGCTTGTTCTGTGAGATTTTCTCATATTCCACCTCACCATCACGAAAATTGATCTCAACGCGAGCTCTATATTTTTTGTCTTGCAGTTGATTTCTGAAACTAAGCGGGAAAAACCCGACGGTATTCAGAAAAGTAGACTGACGGTTCTGAAAACGGTGTATCCTGGAGGCAACAGCACTTGTTTTTACTTGAGAGGTAATATGGTATACGCTTTTCCTGTTAAACGGCAGTTTTTTCTCAATATGGTCAATTCGTTGTCCTGCAGAAAGTGGCACCCATGAGACTTTGATGTTGTATGTTAATCTTTCACCAACTCTTAGCGGCTGAACCGAAACGTCTTCAACATCAACAAGCGGAATTTCCTCTTTTATCTGATTTTTCGAAGAGGCATTTTCAGATATCGCTTCTTGCGAAACAATTTCAGATAGGGGAAAACCAACTCCTATTAATAAAATGACTATTGATAAGCACTTCACATAATCCACATTAATAACTCCAGGGATATATCAACCTATTTCATATCAAAAAACGGTGTTCAATTGTGAAGTGCCCTGACATTAAGTAGGCGCAAACCGAAAACTATTCAACCGCACCTGAATAATAGCGAACATGCTAAAACCGATGCGTAAAAACAAGCGCATGCACTCCTTGTTTAGTTTGTTGCATTTGCACAGAAATTCTTCGATTATTATAATCTTCTGCTGTTTTTGATGCATCAAGGATATTCCAGATATGCAAACCGATGCCTGTGATGAGGAAAAGTGTTCCGCGGATGCTATGATCTGACATCCTTGCCTTGACCTGGTCTTTGGTTAAGAAATTGCTTGTCCTTTCATCATAAAATCCTGTGCCAAATGTATGGTGGTTTCTATAATGCAGCGCACGGGCGATGTTATAACTTGCTAAAGAAAAGACACCTATCTCTGCTGTAAGAAAGAGCGTGGCTTTGAGGTAGCTTTCCGAATAAGCCTGCCCTAAACCGGGCATTGATGCCGATAACAGCGATGCTTTCAGCGAACTTCGTTCTGGATAATATTGGTCTGCATGCTTTCGGAATAACGGATAAATCGGTTCAGTTTCAGCATCTTGTGTCGCGCGTGATACTTTCAGTTCTGAAATTTGCTTTTTTTCTGAAGACTGTTGCTCTACTGATAATGCATCTATTTGGATGTAAACTGTAGATAAGAAAACAAAAAACAAAAAAATTAGGGACTTTTTCACAGTAACTCCTTTCCATTTACGCCCTTAAAACATCTGATTACCTATAATAGTGTGAGCTCGGTCCAAGCAATTTTGTACCGCAAACTGTTAGTTTGCGTTCCACGGATGCACAAACTAAATGAAGATTAAGTTATTAATTCGGTAATTTTTCATTATGCATAT
>JAPPES010000119.1 GCA_028824125.1 Candidatus Poribacteria bacterium | reverse complement strand
GCAAATGCTCGCGAGTGGGAGTTCGGACGACACCATCCGCTTGTGGAATGTGGAGGCAGGCACAGAACTACGAAAAATCATAGGGCATACGGATTATGTCCAGAGCGTTGCGTTCAGTCCGGATGGGCAAATGCTTGCAAGTGGGAGTGGTGGTAAATGGCAGGGTGATGACAATACCATCCGCTTGTGGAATGTGGAGACAGGCACAGAACTACGAAAAATCACAAGACATACGGGTAGTGTCTATAGCGTAGTGTTCAGTCCGGATGGGCAAATGCTCACAAGTGGGAGTTCGGACGACACAATCCGCTTATGGGATGTGGAGACAGGCGCAGAACTACGAAAAATCACAGGACATACGGATAGTGTCTATAGTGTAGCATTCAGTCCGGATGGGCAAATGCTCGCGAGTGGGAGTTCGGACGACACCATCCGCTTGTGGAATGTGGAGACAGGCACAGAACTACGAAAAATCACAGGACATACGGATAGTGTCTATAGTGTAGCATTCAGTCCGGATGGGCAAATGCTCGCGAGTGGGAGTTCGGACGACACCATCCGCTTGTGGAATGTGGAGACAGGCACAGAACTACGAAAAATCACAGGACATACGGATAGTGTCTATAGCGTAGCCTTCAGTCCAGATGGAAAGATGCTGGCGAGTGGGAGTTTGGACGACACCATTCGCTTGTGGGACTTAGAGCCGCCTGATACCCATGTAGGCATAACAGCATTACCCGTAGATGCCCCCGCCATCGGGGACCAGTTAACGATTAAAATTGATATTACCAACGGTGAAAACGTAACTGGGTATCAGGCCGAGGTGCTTTTCGATTCAACAACACTCCGCTACGCAGGAAGCGCAAATGGCGACTTTCTGCCAGATGATTCGTTTTTTGTAGACCCCGTCGTTGAAGGAGGTGAGGTGATACTCGGTGCAAGCTCTCTCGCTGACAGTGTTAGCGGGGATGGTACCCTTGCAACCTTAACGTTTGAATTCATTGCTATCAAAAAATCAACTTTAACCTTGGGGAAAACAGTTTTAGTTGATAGTGTTGGAAAATATCTTTACCACCTCCATCAAAATAGTTCAATAATTGTTGGCGTGCCACGGCTCCGTGAGGATGTCAATCTTGATGGCGTTGTAGATATTTTAGATTTAACACTCGTCGCCGCAAGTTTCGGGAAACCTGCTAAAAGGCGAGATCCAACAGGTATTTATGGAGATGTGAATGCGGATGGTGTTGTTGATATCGCTGATCTTGTAGAGATCAATATTTTGAACCTTTTCCTTTATTTTGACGAAGTAGGGTGGCCATCCGGTTTAGGTCCTTCTGAGACGAAGCGTTGGGGTAGTATCTTATATGATCTTCAGAATCTTACTCCTACTTACGTGTACGATCCAGCAGATGTCAACGGAGATGGTGTTATTGACATTGTAGACCTTGTGTTGGTTGCTGGCGCATTAGGGAATAAAGCCGCTGCACCGTCAGCTTGGGCGCGCTATGCAAACATGTTTAGGAAATCAGACGTGCAGCAGTGGTTAGCACAAGCACAGCAGCTAAACCTCACAGATGCAGCTTCACAACGCGGTATCTTCTTTTTAGAACAACTTTTGGCAGCGTTGACACCAAAAAAGACAGCGCTTTTACCGAACTACCCGAACCCGTTCAATCCAGAGACGTGGATACCGTATCAGTTGGCAAACCCTGCGGATGTTAGCATTTCGATCTGGACTGTAGATGGCAAGTTGATTCGGAGGTTAGACATAGGACATCAACCTGTCGGGACCTATCAAGGCAAGAGTCGTGCGGCGCATTGGGATGGCAAAAACGCACTCGGTGAGTCTGTTGCAAGTGGTGTTTATTTTTATACCTTAAAAGCTGGGGATTTTTCTGCTACGCGGAAGATGTTAATACGGAAGTAGACTAAAAAGTTAGAAGGTAGTACCTTGTGTAAAAATGTAATAATCATAGCCGGTCCAAACGGGTCCGGAAAAACGACTTTTGTGTCCGAATATCTCCGCGAGTCAGAGATCGCGTCTACCGATGGACTGCTTAGGGGAGGCAGGAACTTCGATTCCCGCCTACTGACACGACCCGCAATTTTAGTGTAGACAGAACACTAGTTGAAATGCATTCAGGTTGAGAACAGAATAGCAATGAAAACACGTAAGTCGTGATGAGAGACATGTTTGCTCTGACATACCAGGGAGGAAATGATGAATACCCTAACGGACTTTGCCTTCAAGCAAAGAAAATATATGCCCACCTTTCCGATAGCGCATGGGAAACCGACTATATACATAGAAGGTTATCCTTACGAGGACGATGAGCCGATGCCAGCAACAGAATTTCACGGTTTGCAGATAAACATATTTTATGACCAACTTTTTCGGTATTTTAGGATTAATAAATACGTTCACATCGGTAACGACAACTTTATCTATTATGAAGAAGGAGACATCACGAAGGTAGTTGCGCCTGATATTTTCGTAGTGTTTGGAGTTAAGAAGTATCCATTGCGGCGTTCATTTTATACGTGGTCTGAAGGAGCGGTGCCTGTAGCAGTGTTTGAGTTTCTCTCAGATGCGACAGCGGATCAAGATCGTCATGAAAAGGTGCGCGTCTATCTGAAAGAGATGGGAGTTCAAGAGTTCTTTATTCATCAACCTGAGATGGATAAACCTGCGGAGTTTTTTGGGTGGCGGCGGTGTGCTTCTGGTGATATTGTTGAAATAGTGCCGGATGCGGCGGGTGGCTTGTTCAGTGAGGCACTCAAACTCTGGTTTCGGTGGGAGGATCAACTTGATACGCACGTTAGGCTTTTGCGCCCGTCCCTGCCGGATGGCACCCCGATAAACACATCTGTGGAGGAAGAACACCTGCGAGAACAAGAACAGCACCTACGAATGGAAGCAGAAGCGCGTGCTGAAGAAGCAGAAGCGCGTGCTGAAGAAGCAGAAATGCAAGTAAGAGAAGAATCGGAACGGCGACAGGCGTTAGAAACCGAGTTAGAACGTCTCCGGGCACAACTGCCTAAACGTTCTTAATTCCGTTGTCATAGACAGAGAATTGATGTATTATTTTCCAAATCTGATGCAAGCGGTTTGTATTTTTATACATTAAAAAACAGCAGGCGAATTTTCTGCTACACGGAAGATGTTGATACGGAAGTAGGACTAAAAAGTTAGAAGGTAGTACCTTGTCGAAAAATGTAATAATCATAGCCGGTCCAAACGGGTCCGGAAAAACGACTTTTGTGTCCGAATATCTCCGCGAGTCAGAGAGCTCTGTGTATATCAGTGCCGATGCGATCGCGGAAAGACTGGTATCCAGACCAGAGGAGATGGACAGCGTTAAAGTTCAAGCTGGAAGACTTTTTATACAAGAAATCCAGGAACTTATCCAAGCAGGGACAGATTTTATTGTAGAGGTGACGCTTGCAGGTAAAGGATTTGCAAGAACTATCTCTCAATTAAAAAGTGCCGGTTGGACGGTTACCATTGTTTTTATTTTTCTCAAATCACCTGAGACAAGTGTTGCGCGTGTGCGAAATCGTGTGCAGGCGGGCGGACACCATGTGCCAACGGAAGATGTCGTGCGTCGGTTTTATCGGAGCAAGCGCAACTTTTGGTATACTTACAAGGATATGGTGGATCTGTGGCATCTGTTCTACAATTCTGGTGAACATCCTCAGAAAATCGCTTCAGGTGAGGGTAAAGAAGTTAAGGTGATTAATGAAACTTTCTTTAAAATATTTATGCAAGACATTCACAATGGAGGCACATAATGCATAACGACAAATTAAGTCTTGAAACCCATGAATCGGCGGATGAGATGCTGCGGATTGGTATTCGGGCTGCGAAAAGGGCACAAGAAGAAAACCGCAAAAAAGGCATCCCGAATGTGTATGATATTAACGGGCATCTCTACTATGAACTGCCAAATGGTGAATTGACGAAGGAAGACCCGTATCCGTTATCGAAAGAAGGAGACAGATGAGAACACAATATCTAATCTGTAGCACAACCTGTTAGGTTGTGCAGAAACGGAATACAACCTAATAGTTGTGAGACAACACATGCAGTCCGTTAGGTTTGCTAAACGCATAGATCAAAAGTGTTCAGGTAATTCTAAAATCTACTATAAAACACAAATCGAAATATATACTTCGCTTTTTTAGAAAGGAAATTTAATGGCAGCCTTAAAAGATTTACGAAATGGATTAGTCATCCGGCTTGATGATGTTGTCTACACGATTGTAGACTGTCATCCTGTGAAACCCGGTAAAGGAGGCGCGTTCACTCGAACTAAAATTAAACGTGTATCTGATGGCGCAGTACTTGATCGCACCTTCAGGGCAAATGACACTATTGAAACTGTCCGTCTCACTGACCAAGAAATGCAGTTTCTCTATAGTGAAGGAGGTACGTTATGGTTTATGGATAATGAGACTTTTGACCAACATGAACTTCCTGAAACACTGCTCGGAGATAATGTAAAATACCTAAAAGAGGGTGAAACTGTAACGGTAAAAATGGATGCGGCTACACCGCTCGCGGTGGTACTCCCAACTTTTGTTGAACTCAAAATTGTTGAAACGGACCCCGGTTTACGGGGAGATACTGTCAGTGGGGGTTCAAAAACAGCAAAATTAGAGACCGGTGCTGTCGTAAATGTCCCGCTCTTTGTGAAAAACGAAACCGTCATTAAAGTTGACACGCGGACCGGGAAATACGTTGAAAGGGTTTAAAACATGAAACAAAAAAAGCAAAGTGAGAAAGTTGACTCTTCCGCTGATACAGAAGTTATTCCTGACCCTCTCCTACAACGTCTTGAAGCCCTCATTGCAATTGCGGAGAAATCGGATTTGGCAACGGTTCGGATTCGAGACGGGGAAGTCGAGATAGAAATTTCGCGCACAACTGCTCAATCAGTTGTCTCCTCTGCACTTGCCAATCCGAATACTGCCGCACCAACACTCGTCACGGAAAACGAAGCAGGGGACGACATAATTCGCTCACCGATGCCTGCTCGTTTTTATCGGTCACCAGCACCTGATGAACCGCCATTTATCGAAATCGGTGATACTGTTACAGCAGGTGCTTCGTTAGCTACGCTTGAAGTCATGAAAACTTTTAACGACGTTGAGGCACCTTTCAATTGTGAAATTCTTGAAATTCTTGTAGAAGATGGTGAAGCTGTTGAATACAATCAACCCCTCTTTCGAGTGAGGCAAACTTAGGGCTATGTTTCAAAAAATACTAATTGCAAACCGTGGTGAAATAGCTATTCGTGTAATCCGTGCTTGTAAAGACATGGATATTAAGACTGTTGCTATCTACTCAACAGCAGACGAAGACGCCCTCCACGTAAAATATGCCGATGAGGCATACTGTATCGGACCGCCCCCTTCTACCGATAGTTATCTTAAATATGCCAATATCACGACTGTAGCTGACTTGGCAAATGTTGATGCGATACACCCCGGTGCCGGATTTCTCGCTGAAGATGCACAATTCGCTGAAATCTGTGAAGCACATGAAATAAAATTTATCGGGCCTTCCATTAACGATCTCAATATTATGGGCGACAAGGTTCGCGCCCTTGAAACAGTCGCAAAGGCAGGTTTGAAACTTGTCCCCGGCAGCCAAAATAGAAAAAGAAAAAAAGACAAAAAAGCGACCGTTGAAACCGCTGAAGAAGCAGCTGAACTTGCAGAAAAAATCGGTTACCCGGTCGGAATCAAGGCATCGGCTGGTGGTGGCGGCCGCGGCATTCGGATCGCATACAATCGTCCCAGTCTGTTCAATCTTTTCCATATCGCAAAATCCGAAAGCGAAGCCGCTTTTGGCAACAGTGATGTCTACATCGAAAAATGGATTGAAGATGCCCGGCATATTGAAGTACAAGTTTTGGGAGATTCTCACGGAAATATTGTCCATTTCGGAGAACGTGAATGCTCCATCCAGCGCAAACAGCAAAAACTACTTGAGGAAGCACCTGCCGCGTCCATTCCAGCTAAACTTCGGAATGAAATTTGTAAAGCTGCTGTCAAAGCCGCTAAGTCAATAGGATACCTAAATGCTGGGACAATTGAGTTCGTCGTTGATAAGGACGAAAAATTCTATTTCCTTGAGATGAATACGCGCATTCAGGTAGAGCATACCATCACCGAAAGCATTACCGGTATTGATCTCATTAAAGAACAGATTCGTTTGGCAATGGGAGAAGAACTCGGATACAACCAATCTGATATCCGCATTGAAGGGCATGCTATTGAATGCAGAATCAATGCTGAAGACCCCGCGAATCAGTTCATGCCTTCGCCAGGGTTGGTTACAGACTATCAACCCCCCGGTGGTATCGGGATTCGCGTTGACGGGTATATCTACACGGGTTATACCGTGCCCCCACACTACGATTCACTTGTCGCAAAATTAATCGCTACTGGTAGAGATCGTGACGAAGCAATTGCCCGATTGAAGCGGGCACTTTCCGAATTTAAGATTGAAGGCATCAAAACCACAATCCCACTCCATCAAAATATATTAAATGACGAACGGTTTCTAAACCGAACCATTTTCACAAACTTCCTAAAAACATGAAAACCTATATAGGCACAAAAACGAAGGATTGGCACACCTGCTGGTATGTTCTGTGCTTTGTGGCACTCATGTTTATCACAACACACTCACATGCGCAGTCTGTTACTTTTGTTGATATAACACATGAGGCTGGAATCCGATTCCAGCACTCAAAAGGTGTTCGTTCCAGTTTGCTCCCTGAAGATATGGGTTCAGGAGCAGGTTTTGCCGATATAGATAACGATGGCGATCTTGATCTCTACATTGTAAACATCCCCGGTCCTTTCAAAACAACTTACTTAAACGAATCTGCTACTACATCTGCGAATGTGTTGTACCAGAACAACGGGAACGGCACGTTTTCTGACATTACAGCTGCTGCGAAGGTCGGAGACACAGGATACGGCATGGGATGCGTTTTCGCAGATTACAATGGAGATGGCAACGTCGATCTCTATGTAACAAATTATGGCGAAAACGTGCTTTATCAAAACAACGGGAACGGCACATTTACTGATGTAACAAAGATTGCCGGGGTCGGGTGCCCGTTGTGGAGTACAGGTGCTGCTTTCGCTGATTATGATGGTGACAACGATTTAGATTTGTACGTTTGTAACTATGTTAACTATGATCTGGAACAGTTCCAGCAGCAGAAAGAAGAATCTTTACAATCTGGGAAATTAGTGCCGAATGCCTTGAATCCCACCGCTTTTGAATCGCAAGACAATGTTTTTTACCGAAACAACGGGGACGGAACATTTTCCGATATTACGGCTGAAACAGGTGTTACTGCCCCCGGTGGTAGGAGTATGCAAGCCATTTTTTGCGACTTTGACAATGATAACGATATGGACCTGTACATCGCAAACGATACTTCTGAAAACCACATCTTCCGCAATGACGGTGACGGGACTTTTACGGATGTCAGTGCTGAGTCATGGGCAGCAGACTTTCGCGGATCAATGGGTTTAGCAGCTGGGGATTACGATGCAGATGGAGATATTGATCTCTTTATCAGCCACTGGATTGATCAGGAATATGTCCTCTATAGGAATCTGTTACAGGAAAACAGAGAAACAGAAAAAAGCAATCCTAAACACATCCGATTTGTAGATGAATCCTATTCTGCTATGCTTGCAGAAGTTACACTAAAAGAAATTGGATGGGGCACTTCTCTTTTTGACTATGACAATGATGGTGATTTAGATATTTTTATTGCCAACGGAAGCACCTTCCAAAAACTTGACCAGCCTGAGGTGCTTATCCCACAACACAATCAGCTGTTTCGCAACGAAGGTGACGGAACTTTCAGTGATGTTAGTAAAAGTACAGGTATTGCCAACCTACCCGCGCGTGTTAGCCGTGGTGCTGCATTTGGAGACTACGACAACGATGGCGACATAGACATATTCATCGTCAATAACTATGACAAGCCGACTCTATTGCAGAATAACGCCACCGATTTGAGTAACAGCAATAATTGGCTGCATGTTGAGTTAGTAGGTGCAAACCTAAATCGAAACGCTATCGGTGCGAAAATCTTACTGAAAACAGAAGAGACTACACAGATACGAGAGATCTACGCAGGTGAAAGTTACATGTCTGCTAACAGTTTTATTACTGAATTTGGATTAGGAAAAGCCTCACAGGTTAAGATGCTGCAGGTTATCTGGTCGAACGGTAAAACACAAACACTTCAAGATGTATCGGTAAATCAACGTATACAGATTTCCCAAAAACCTTAGATCAGGTTATAGCTGTCCTAAAATCTGAAATATATAAACACTCCCGGTAGGTTCGGTTTTCTAACCGAACCGCAGCGTCTAAATACTTAAGAATTTTACTATAACCGAAATCAACTGCTATGAACATCAAAACCTCTCCAAAATCCTCCTTGTTGACTGAATCCGAGATGGCACTGTTTGTTGACTACTATCAACTTACAATGGGACAAGCAGATTTTAAAAACCAAAACAATTCTATCATTACCGCTAATTACTATGTCCGTAGAATTCCGCAAGGCGAATATCTGATTGCAGCAGGTCTTGAACAGGTTATCCACTACATTCTGAATTTGAGCTTTACGGATGATACGCTCAACTGGTTAGCCAAACGCGGAGAATTGCACAAAGATTACCTGGAGTCGTTGAAAGATTTCCAGTTTGACGGTTCTATTTATGCTGTCCTTGAAGGTACTCCTGTTTTCCGCAACGAACCGATTATCAATGTGACCGGTAGATCCCGTGACGTTCAACTTTTTGAAACCTACCTGCTTTGCGTGATGAACTTTCAAACGTTAATTGCCACAAAAGCCTCACGAATTGTGCATGCAGCAAAGGAAAAGCCAGTTTTCGATTTCGGAGCAAGACGCGCACACGGCAGAGACGCGGGTATTCTTGCTGCGCGCGCTTCATTCATCGGCGGTGCAAGCGGCACATCGCTTGTGCTTGCAGGGCGTTATTTCGATATCCCCTACGTCGGTACGATGGCACATAAATTTGTTATGGAACGACCAACAGAGGTTGATGCATTCCGAGATTATGCTAACATCTTCCCGCACAACACAACACTTCTAATTGATACCTACGATACGTTACAGGGCGCGAGAAACGCGTGCATTGTTGCACATGAGATGGCAGCGCGTGGTACCCAACTCAAAGCAGTAAGATTAGATAGCGGTGATCTTTTGACGCTCAGTAAGGAAGTTCGTAATATCTTTGATGCATCAGGACTTGATTATGTGCAGATTATCGCCAGCCATGATCTTGATGAATTTGAGATAGACAAATTACTTAAAGAAGGGGCGCCGATTGATGGCTTCGGAGTCGGCACACGTCTTGCGACTGGTGCTAACTTTGATTCTCGGACAGGTGAGGGTGGACCTTCCGCGCTCGGAGGTGTCTACAAATTAGTTGAACGCGACGGGATCCCTGTTGGTAAACAGACGCTTGATGAACCTGCCAAAGCTACTATCCCAGGAAGAAAACAAGTTTATCGGCAAACTGACGCAGATGGAAATTACTGCAAAGACTATATAATGCTTTGGGATGAACCGATCTCTGCTGGAGAACCGCTCTTAATTTCCATTGTCAAAGACGGAGAATTGGTATATAATTTTCCAAATCTGACAGACATTCAGGAACGGACAAGGACAGAACTCGCGAAATTGGATGAATCTCATAAAGATTTGACAGATGCTAAACCGTATCCAGTTGAAATGCATTCAGGGTTGAAAACAAAATAGTAACGAAAACATGGACATTCCCCTTTAACCATCTTACCGTTCTGATATACAAGGGAGAAAATAATGAATACCCTAAACGACTTTGAATTTAAGCAAAAAAAGTATATGCCCACCTTTCCAAAAGCGATTGGAAAACCGACCATTTACATTGAAGGTTATCCGTGTGAGGACGATGAACCTATGGCCGCGACTGATTTTCACGCTGAGCAGATTACTACATTTTCTGATCAACTCAAACGATATTTTGCAATTAACGAATTGGTTCACATTGCCGTTGACAGTTTTATCTATTATAGTGAAGGGGATATTACAAAATGTGTCGCCCCTGATATCCACATTGTTTTTGGTGTTGATAAATACCCACTACGTCGCAGTTTCTATACGTGGGCAGAAGGGGCAGCCCCTGTTGCTGTCTTTGAGTTTCTCTCTGATTCAACTGTACATCAAGATCGGAATGAGAAAGTCGGCGTGTATCTGAACGATATAGGCGTTCAAGAATACTTTATCCATCAACCTGAAATGAAAAAACCTGCAGAATTTCAGGGGTGGCGGCGGAGTCCATCGGGAGACATTGTAGAGATGAATCCAGATGCGGAAGGGGGCTTGTTCAGCGAAGTGTTGAATCTCTGGTTTCGCTGGAAGGAGGATCAGACAACACACGTTAGGCTTTTGCGCCCGTATCTGCCGGATGGCACCCCGCTTACAACCTCTACGGAAGAGGAACAATTGCGAATAGAAGCGGAAGAACGCGCTGAAGAAGCAGAGGAACGTGCCGAAGAAGCTGAACGACTCGCCAAAGAAGAAGCTGAACGAAGACAGGCGTTAGAAACCGAGTTAGAACGCCTCCGTGCCCAACTTTCCAACCGCTCTTAATTCCCGTTGTCAAGAACAGAGAATTGGTGTATAATTTTCTAAATCTGACAGACGTTCAGGAACAAGGACAGAACTTATGAAATTAGATGAATCTCATAAAGATTTGACAGATGCTAAGTCTTATACGGTTGAAATACATCCGATGTTGAAAAAAATATATTAACAAGAACTTTCGCAAATTTCGTAGGCAACAGCCTAACAAGGAGAATCACGATAGTGTCTAAAGAACCAAGCAATTCGCGTTCCGCCGATGCGGCGGACATTGTTCATCCTCAACCTATACCTTTTATATTAGTTCACCTTGCATGTTTTGCCATCTTTTGGGTAGATGTCCAACCCACCGATTGGATTATATGCGGCATTCTTTACGTTATCCGTATGTTTGGTATCACGGCAGGATTTCATCGTTATTTTTCTCATCGGGCATTCAAAACAAGCCGCGGCTTCCAATTCTTTTTGGCATTTCTCGGACAGAGTTCAGCACAACGAGGCACACTCTGGTGGGCAGCGAAACATCGAGAACATCATAAGTATTCAGACACAGAACAAGATGTACATTCACCAGTTAAACACGGATTTTGGTACTCCCATATAGGTTGGATTTTGTGTAAACGCGGGCTGAGTGTAGATTACAGTCTGATAAAGGACTTCCGAAAATATCCTGAACTTGTTTGGCTTGGAAAATTCCATTCACTACCGGCATCATTTTTAGGTATTTTCATTTGGGCAATTGCCGGCTGGTCTGGACTTGTCGTGGGTTTTATAATAAGTACTGTGCTTCTATATCACGGAACTTTTGCTATCAATTCTCTTTCCCACATTTATGGGAAACAACGTTATGACACCGGAGATAATTCTCGCAACAATATTTTTCTTGCAATCATTACACTCGGAGAAGGATGGCATAACAATCATCATCATTTTCCAAGTGCAGCCCCACAAGGTTTTCGTTGGTGGCAAATTGACATCACGTATTATATTTTGAAAATTTTGTCCGTTTTTAGAATCGTTTGGGACCTTCGCTTACCACCCGCGCATGTCGTTGCGGGTAAACGTAGAATGTCTCTCGCTACCATAGAAAACGCTGCTCAGCAACTTGCTGCGAGTTTTTCAGTTGAGCAGATCAGCAAAACAGTTTTGCAAGTATGGGCACATACGCCAAAATTAGAAGAACTCCGTAGACGCGCCCGCATTGGGCAGGCAGAGGTTGAAGTATTTCTAAAAGAGATGAAGATTCTTGAGCTACCGAAAATAGGAAATCTTACAGATAAAGCACAAAACATGTTTACTCACATTTCATCTTTAAATCCGATTGTTGAACGGGCAAATCAAATCATCGTTCAGGCAGTTTCGGTGTGGTTACTTCAGAATGACATGTGCGAAACGGCTATTGGAGTGTAGTGAATGTTGATATGGGTTAGACTGAAAGTAAAACTAACCCCGTCCTAACGGCACAGGAATCTCATAAAGATTTGATAGATGCTAAGCCTTATACGGTTGAGATAGATTTCGGGTTGAAAAATTAATATTGATCAAGGAAAACATCATGAAAACAGCTTTTTTTATGTTATTTTTAGTTATCTTTTTCTGTGTGATTGTCTTTCAAAGTGACGCTTTTAACTATAGTTGGCAGATAGACGAAACACCTGAAGGACAAGAAAGTGTTACCGTTGTTGAACCTGTACAAGTAACGATACTTGATGAACAAGTAGAGATATCATCACACAGTGCATCAATATGGTTGATGAAAAGGTATTCCGTTCATCTTGGTACGGAATGGAGCGACGCACACGCATACAAGTTGCTACAAACCTTTGAATCTATACCACAAGATAAAAACAAACTTTATGATAAAGGTCCTACAGTGCCGATCTCACTATGGAAACTCAGTAACAGACACATCCAAGATGATATTGATATTGAATTTCAAGGGGATACAAAGGTTGTCACTGTTGCTGCAGAGGCTTTTAATTACGCTCAACCTTTATTAGCGGAAATTGAGGGTGTGCGCGGTAAATACTTCTCCAAACGGCTCCATCATGCTGTGGTTCGGTATGTAACAGATAATGGAGCAGACAGAGATGCTATAGATTATATACTGCATGAGCGCTATGCTGTGAGTGTTAATGTACCAGATTACACACAGCTCACCAGGTTCACGACAGGCGAACATGCGGGGCGTTTCTCTGAATTCAAAAACGAAGAACTGATGGCACTCGTGTCTATGTTTGAGGAATTTCCGCAAGGCATGCTCAAAACACCTGGACTGAAATACCTCATTAGACGTTTAGATGGAACACCACATCCACTTTATCCGACTGCACCTGCGGTTGCATGGCCGAGTGCGGGTTACATTGAATTTATGGAATCCGCGTTTAAAGGTCAAGGACTTGACTATATGCACCGTCTAATCCTACATGAAAAAGCACATTTTTTGTGGGCACATCTTTTTGACGAACAGCTTAAACAGGATTGGATTGAACTCGGTGGTTGGTACAGAAATCCGGACGATAAAGATGGGTGGTCCACCACTAAACAGACCGAGTTTGTATCCGCTTATGCACATGGCATAAATCCGAATGAGGATATGGCAGAAAGTATTAGTTTTTACATCGTTAGACCTGACAAGTTACGTTCTCGTTCACCTGCTAAATATGAATTCATTCAAAACCGTATCATGCACGGCACACGTTATATTGCAAAGATACGCGAAGATTTGACGTTTGAAGTCTACAATCTCTATCCCGACTATGTCTATCCGGGACGCATTATACGTGTTGACACACAAGTTGAAGGAGAACCAGAGCAAGATAAACAAATCACGATAGAGATTGAAATTCATAGAGAGAGTGACTTAGATTCTGCTCAAGCATCACCTTTCAGAGTTTTCAGTAAAAAAGGCACCTTTTTTGATATGTGGCTTTACCCTATCGCCCCTTATGGCAACAGGGTCCGCACTGGATACATTTTGCGTGGAGTTGGAAAAATATCAAAATATGCTGCGGATGGTTACTGGGGACCAGACTCAATTACACTCAGTGATGCCCACGGCAATGAGCGGCATGAATCACAAACTGATTTTGGATGGAAATTGTATATAGATAACCCACTTGCTGATTGTGATCCTCCCGAGTATGTCAAAAACTCTATGCGCCTCTCTTTGTCAAAGGAAACGACTAAAGAAGGTAGACCTTATCAGATCGTTACCGCTCAATGGCAGGTTATTGAAAAAAATAAAGTGGATCAGGTCTTCGCAAATATGAACGACGAAAGTAGGGAAACCTATTCTCGTATCGAGAGTCAGGGAACGTATAATTCTGAAACTAATAAAGCAAGTGTTGGACTCATTTTTCCAGATTACTTCCAGAGTGGGACATACTCCCTTAACTATATCCTTATGATAGATTCAGCGTTCAACGCACAAGGAATATTTTTTACCGATCCGAACCATGCTCTAAATGATGAAGAGAAAATTATTGATGAGTTACCAGCTACTATTGACATTCAGACAACAAATCCGGATAACACTCCGCCTGAACTTGATTTAAATCAGATTACTATAAAGGCAGAACCGACGAATCCTGACGCGCCAAATGGCGAAACACGAATTGATATTACATTCAAGATAAAGGATGATATTAGTGGGTATTCAAATTCAGACATATTTTTACGTGATCCCCAAGGCGTAATGCATCAATCTTGGCATTGGATTTCAAACGAAGATTATTCTATAATCTACTTCAGAGGCGATCCTACAGTTTACCAAACTTACTATAAGACGATTATTTTACCGGTTGGCAGTGCGCCTGGAACGTGGGGACTTGCCGCAATGAATGTAAGTGATAAAGCAGGCAACAGTCTGCGGGCAGACTTCACTGAAATTATCAGATTTAAGGTGGATGATGGTAATGTCTATGCTGAATCTGATGTTAACAAAGATAGTGAGATTAACACTCTTGATCTTGTCCTTTCCCAATCTGATGTCAACAAAGACGGTGTGATTAACATTCTTGATCTTGTCCTCGTTGCTGCGTTCGACGCGTCGAACGAGAGAGCAGACATCAACAGTGATGGCACTGTTAATATCCAGGATTTAGTGGCAGTTGCTAGTCACCTCAATGAAGAAAACTTAACTGCACATGCTGTCAACAATCTAACTGCCAACCAAACCCAAAGTTGGATTACACAAGCAATGCAAGCAGATGATGGTAGTCCTGCTTTCCGCAGAGGTATCCGTGTGCTACAAAATCTTTTACTTAAGATGCGTCCAGAAACAACTGCGTTGTTGCCAAACTACCCAAATCCGTTTAACCCGGAAACGTGGATACCGTATCAATTGGCAAACGCCAGCGATGTTCAGATTACAATTTATGATACGAGAGGTAGTATAGTCCGTACACTTATGCTTGGGCATCAGGCAGCAGGTTATTATACAGACAGAGAACGTGCAGTATATTGGGATGGTCGCAATAGCGTGGGAGAACAGATTGCAAGCGGTGCCTATTTCTATCAACTGCAGGCGGATTCTATTTCACAACTGCGCAAAATGGTAATTTTGAAGTAATTTTTATGAATGAACATCAATGTTGCCATCCGCCCCTTAATAAAGTGGAAACATTTTATGAATAATCCGTATAAATACGTTGGATTGCCGCTTACACCGCTTATGGCACAAGAACTCATTTTAGAATTATTCGATGGACAAGCTGCTGGAAAAGAGGAGATCGCAGGGACTATTGAGGAAACACATCTTAAACGAGGTGGACATCCGCCAAGGTCCGTTCAGCATCCCATCACACGGGCGTTGACACTTTTGAAGAAAACTGGACTTGCAGAGAATCCGATACCAGGCTTTTGGTCAATTCGTTCAAATAAATCAGAAGACGTTGGAAAGAATTAGAACGTTCTGAAACCGCAAATTGCACCAAATTAACACACAGACTAACTGCCCTATTTTGTGCAGTTAGGTATAAAGGCTGCCCCTTTTTGTGCAGTTCTTTTAGGCATTCACAAAGCAGTCCATCAGCTGTGTAGATTGCCTAAAAAAAGATTCACAAATTAAGTCTGATTTATGGTAAAATATTAAAATTATAATTTTGGGAGGTACTTCTCATGACACAACAAAACAGTCCAGCACAACAAAACGATCCAGACCAAAACCTTGAAGCGATAACCCTGCTTGAGAGGTTTCAGAATCCCGTGCTGCTGGTAACGTATGACGGCATCAAAAAGGTAAATATCACAGAAATAGAGAAATATGAGATCCACACATCTACGGGTTTGTTCAACAAAATAGATGTTCTCTTCTCTCTGATGCCAGAGTCCGCAGAAAACTTGGGGGACGCTTTGCGGATGAACAAAGAAGTTGAAGAGCAAAAGCTCCGAACCGATAAAGATCCGCAAAAACGACCAAAAATCATCGGGAGACGTCCCATGAGCAAGTTGGCACAGAAAAACGTCAAGGTGACATTCCGAAACGGACACATCCTTTACGGCATACCGATAGAATATACGGAATATAACTTTACAATGAATGTAAATAACCAGATGGTGCTTGCCTATAGGCACGGTGTCTATCAGTATGAGATCGCCAAGCTGAAAAAGAGTAGCTCAGCAGATACCGAAAAATAGGATATATTTCAGATTGGCACAGAATTTGCTCCTACTTAAAGTGAGTTAGACTAAACCCGTAGGTTGGGTTGAACAGACACCTATTTTGGGTATTGCGTTTCGCAAACTCAACCCAACCTACACACTGTTTTTTTAATTCGACCAAAGGAGGTGTCCAGTGGAAACCGAACAGAAATATCGCATTGCACCACCCGGATTCACATCGGAACAGTGGGAAACGTTCAACGAAGACGGTATCATCTTCATTGAAGACGCTATCTCCGATGAAGACATTGGTGCCTATATTGATGCAATAGATCGCACTGCTGTGACCAATCCGAAATGGACGCCAGGTGGATTTCTCCATATGGAGAACATTGTTGAACGCGACCCCATTTTTTCAAGCTTGATTGATCATAAGCGACATGTCGGTTATGCCTACGACCTCTTTGGGGAACTCCTCAAACTACATCAGAGCCAATTTTTCTTACGCCCGCCCGGTGGTAAACAGTACAATCAGTGGCACCCTGACGGCGCACGTGCACTTCCCTATGGCGTCTTTTCACCGAAATTGCCGTTACAAATCAAAATCGGGTATTGGTTAACAGACCTACCGCACGAGAAAATGGGCAATCTCGTTGTATTACCGGGAAGCCATCGGCATCAATATATGGATGGGTATGACACACACAAGAGTATTCCGGGAGAGATGGTTGTCTGTCCCCGTAAAGGCACAATGACGGTGATGCACTCCAGCATTTGGCATCGTGTGGAGCCAAACGAAAGCGATGTAGTGCGCTACAACATTTTCGTTGCGTATTGTCCATCGTGGGTTACTCCTGCGGATCGATTCCATTCCTCACCAGAGTGGTTAGAAACACTCAACCGCGAACAACGTATCATCATGCGAAGTTATGGTCACGCCTATCACAACGCCAAACCTCCTGCGTCCGAATTTCCACTGTTTTTAGATCGTGATACTGGTGCTGAGGCAGATGTAGGCACTTATTTGGATCATGTCCAGCTGCACAGACGAAAACGGCAGACAATGCACGAACAACTTGCCTCCTCAGTTTAAAATCTTATGAGAGGTCCAATTTGAAGAAATTCAACAAACTGCTTAGGTTGATGTCAGTCGCAGCCGATCTTACGTTAGAAGTCATAGTGCTGATAAGTGGTGTTTGGGTTACCCTAATACCAGCAGGGTTGTTTATCTTTTTTCACATCAGAGCCTGGCGTGACACAGATGCCACATTACCATTATTTGAACGTTTTAATGAGACGATCAGAGCAACGTTTTGGGAAAACATTGCCGTTTTGGCATTAGTAATCGTGCTGCGGAATATTACGTATTGGGTGATCAAATATTGTAAAGAAAAGGACTCAGAATAAGGCATATATTGGTGAGAAAGAGCAATAAGTAAGTTTTCAAGCGTTGCCGGTACAAACTGAAAACAGGTCAAATATGAACACACTGTTCCTCAAAGACATGCGGTATCGTCAAGCACGAGTTGTGCTAACCGCACTCGGCATTACTGTGCTGATTTCATTGATTCTGCTATTAGGTGGTATTATGAACGGCATGCGCATACAAGCGCAGCAATACGTAAAATCCACTGGTGCGGACATCTGGATTTCTGCTGAAGGGTCTGGCGGTGCCTTCATCGGGTTTTCACTTCTGATTGAGGAAAATATGGCACCTTTGACTGCCGCACAAGATTTTGTAACTGGTTCTGTGTCGCCTCTTATCTTTGCACAAGCGCAACCTAAAATACATGGAAAATCTACAAAGGCTATTGTTGTCGGTTATATGACGGGCAAGTTTGGTGGTCCCAAACATGTTATTGAAGGCAAAATGTTCAAATCAAGTGAGTTTGAGGACTATCGTCCTGAAGACCCTGTCCCCAATGAAGTAATTGTTGATGAAAAGATGGGGCTTGAAATCGGTCAACAGATTACGATCGGCACTGAAACAGTTAAGGTTGTAGGAAAGACAGAAAGCCTGATGTTCGTTTTAGATACGCCGCTCCTTTTTATGGATATCCGCGTCGCCCAGAAAGTGCTACTTGGCAACTATCCGCGCGTCAATATGATGATTGCCAGATCGAAACCAATTGTCCGAGTAGATGTGAATGGACAAACAGAAAAGATTGAACAGCCAGAAAAGGTAGCTGCCAATTTAGATGCTTCAGATGCTATTGAAGCGCGTACTGTAGAACAGACACTCAAAGATATTATTGGATATTATGTTGATGAACCGATGAAAGCGGTGCAGTTTTTGCGAGTCATGTTATGGTTAGCTGCAGGATTGCTTGTTGGGATGATTACTTATGTGACGATGCTCGAAAAGACGCAGGAAATTGGTGTCCTAAAAGCCATCGGTGCTTCCAACAACTATGTGATGGCACTGCTACTAAAACAGGTCGCCCTCATTTCAGTTATCGGGGTTGTTATAGGGTTTTGTCTATCCTATCTATTTGCGGCTGCAGCCCCCATCTTCGTAGCGATTAATTTAGTTGAATCGATCATTGTTGCCAGCATCAGTTTTATTGTGTGTTGTGGCAGCGGGTATCTCGCAGCCCGCAAGGCGATTATGGTTGATCCGATGATAGCATTCCGAGGTGAAATTGATAGTGTATCGACGCGAAATGTACATATCCCATCTGAAGTTTTAGTAGGTAGTGGTGATGGTGCATAAAGCGTCCTTACTGAAGGAAACTAATATGGCAACTATCGTAGAAGGAATCGGTTTAACAAAACGTTTTGGTATTGGTGATGCTGCTGTCATCGCTATTGATTCAGTTGATATCCGAATCGAAGAGCAAGAATTGGTGATGATTATGGGAGACAGCGGTTGCGGTAAAACAACACTGATTAGTCTACTCGGATGTATTTTAACACCAGATGCAGGGGAACTCCGAATTGATGGTGAAGCAATCAATTTGGAAAACGGAGACTTAAGCGTCATTCGCCGAGAGAAGATTGGGTTTGTTTTTCAGATGTTTCATCTTTTGCCGTATCTCACCGCCCTCGAAAACGTTATGATTGCCATGGATATTGCCAAGACAAAGGCTTTTGAAGCAGAAAACCGGGCAATAGAGCTGCTAACCCGTGTCGGCTTAAGTGAACGCCTACACCATCGTCCTGCGCAGCTGTCTGGGGGGGAAAAACAACGCGTCTCTTTTGCGCGAGCACTCGCGAACCGACCCAAAATCATTTTCGCTGATGAACCAACTGCCAACTTAGACAGCCGTCAAAGTGACAACTTGATGGACCTGATTCAAGAACTGCGGCAGGAACACCAAACCACCATTGCAATTGTGACCCATCACGAAGGGTTGAAAGAAAATGCGGATCGCGTTATCCACATGAAAGATGGAAGGATAATTGCATCTTGAGAGATAATTCTGTTCTAAAAGTATTTTATAACGGCATTTTCGCTTCAGTGATTTTAATACTAACAATCGTTTCCCCGACTTCCGCCCAGGAACGATTAACACCGATGGCAGAGCAAAGCTTCCTTACAAGCGGGTTTTATGGTGGCGGGCTAACATTCATCAACGGTGATGCTTATGTGCGTATCCAACTTCAACCAGAGATTCCACTCGGAAAGATCGGTATCGGTTTTGACTTTGTTTTGCTTTACAATCCTTATGCAGAAAATGCCCAAGATCAATTTCTTGCTGAGGATGGCGAAATATGGGATAGCGCAAGCACATGGATGCGGCTGATTCGTTACATCAGTTATGGTGATCCTTACGATCCTTTCTACTGCCGCCTTGGCGAGTTCGATTATCTGACAATTGGACACGGATCCATTATGTCCGGTTATTCTAACCATGATCGGCGCGGGCTGCACCTGAACCTTAGAAAATCTGATAACCGGTCCGGTGTTGAAACAATGGTGAACGACCTTGGGCATCCAACAATTTTTGGTGGACGTGGATTTTTTCGCCCGTTTCAACGCCCAGAAAATAACACCTTGCTGACGCGATTTGAACTCGGCGCTACCTATCTGACCGATATCGACCCAGATACCGAGAAAGAAGGTGAAGAACCTTTGGACGCGGTCGGTTTTGATGTAGGATTCCCGATTATTGAGCGAAGTTCTTTTCGGCTCGATCTATATGACGATTTCGTTATGCTTAATCCACCCCCTAATCCAGAAAATTTTGCGTTAGAGCCTATAGCAGCTAAAGAAAAAACTAAATCACATTCAGAAAACTCCGTAAAAGAATTGGGATGGGGTAACGCTGTTGGTATTGGGTTCGCTGCTACCAAAGCCATTTTCAAATTTGAGTACCGTACCTTTAGTGATGGATATATCCCTGCCGTGTTTGATTATACCTACGAAACAGGGGTGCCAGAATTTTGGGGATACGAAACGAACAATGCAGCGAGACGCGGATTTTTCACACAACTGATTTGGCAACCAATGCCGCAGCTCCATTTCTTAGGGGCTTATGAGACCTACGACAACAACACCTCTAAAATCTATCTTGGCATTAAAGAATCTGGATTAGTCCCGCGCCTCACGTTTCGCGCGTTCTATACAAAACGAAATATTGGGGAAGATGGCGAAACTAACTTTTTCATGGATCTGTTTGACCTTGATAAAAAGTCAGCACTCACGCTCGAAATTCGTTATGCAATTTTACCTCCTGTTCAAACACTCTTCATTAAAGAGTACCGATTCCGGCGTGTCCAAACGGATGAAGGAATCTCCCAATTCGAACCTATCCATAAAACTTCGATCATGGTAGGTGTAAACACAAATTTTTAGTGCCTTATGGAAGAAACACAAGCAAAAGACGTTGCAGAATTTACAAAACAACGTTCTGAATTAAAAGGCATTTCAAAGTGGGTTTTTGAGATTAGCGCGGTCTTTTTCGTTGGTTTCTACATCTATAGTGCAGGTTTCGGCACCGCTGCCGAACAATATCATCTCGGTTTATATTTACTCCTCACATTTGCCCTAATCGGCATCCTCTATAGATTACATCAAAGTTCTCCTATCTCCCGTCCCTCTATTCTTGATATGTTGCTGGTATGCCTCAGCGTTTGCGCAATCGGCTATTGGATTATAGATTATCCGAATATTGTAAATCGCGCAGGTGCATATACACCTTTAGATATTGTGATGGGAGCAATAGGACTTATCGTTAGTTTTGAGGTGAGCAGGCGTACAGTTGGGTGGGGATTGCCTATCATCGCGGCAGTTGGTATCCTATACGCATTGTTTGGTCGTGTAATGCCGGAAACTATTGCACACCAAGGTTTTTCGTTTAGACGGATTATCGAACACTGCTTTTTTGGACAAGATGGAATTTTCGGCATTATGGCAAACGTAATGGCAACTTATGTGATTCTTTTTATTTTTTTCGGTGCGTTTTTAGAGAAATCTGGTGTAGGGCAATTCTTTATCAACTTACCGATGTCACTTACAGGGAAGTCAATTGGCGGTGCTGCCAAAGTGTCTGTTGTCACCTCTGGTTTCTTTGGTTCTGTTGCGGGGAGTGCTATTGCAAACACTGTTACGACTGGAGCCTTTACTATTCCGTTGATGAAACGCACCGGTTTTCGTCCGCACATTGCGGGTGCGGTTGAAGCATCAGCGTCTGTCGGCGGTCAGTTCCTACCACCGGTTATGGGAGCAGGTGCGTTCTTGATAGCAGAACGGACAGGTGTGTCGTATAGTAAAATTGCTCTCATATCAATCGTGCCAGCAGCTCTCTATTTTTTATCTGTATGGGTCATGGTGCATTTTGAGGCGAAAAAAGAGGGGCTTGAACCGATACCTGAGGCAGAAATACCGAAACTTCGGACACTTCTTAAAACGGGTTGGTACTACTTGTTACCGCTGATTACTCTCATTCTATCTCTCATGAGAGGTTATTCTGCTTACAAATCAGCGTTTTTCTCAATTCTTGTCACGATAATAGTAAGTTATTTTCGCCCAGAAACACGGTTAACACCGAAACGTATTTGGGAAGCGATGGTCACAGGGGCAAAAAATTCTCTCGCTATCGGTGGTGCAGTTGGCACTATAGGTATTATTGTTGCTATCATCGATCTGACAGGCTTAGGAAGAATATTTCCAGATTTAGTGTTATCAGTAGCAGGCAATAATAGGGCAATTGCAGTATTGCTGCTTGCAGCTGCTTCTTTAGTCTTAGGAATGGGGATTCCAGTTACCGCTGCTTACTTGATTACATCGCAACTTGCCGTGCCAATTCTTGTGCCAATGCTGGAAAGTCATGGGATAGCTGGACCAATTATCGCTGCCCATCTGATTATCTTCTGGCTCAGCCAAGATTCCAATATTACACCGCCAGTTGCGTTAGGAGCTTATGCTGGTGCAGCTATCGCTCGGGCAGACCCGTGGAAAACAGGGTGGGCATGTTTTAAGTTCGCCAAACTTTTATATATCATGCCGCTCCTATTCGCGTATACACATATCCTGTTTTCAGGGACGCTACTTCAAAATACCATGGCTGTTGTAACAGCATTAGTTGGCACTGTTATCTTTTCTATTCTGACGATGGGTTACTTTATGCGGAAAACGCGTTGGTCCGAATCGATTTTACTCGCGCTTGCAGCGTTTCTCGCCTACACAAATAATATCTGGACGTTCATTCCAGCAATAGTTCTCTTTACCTCTGTGTTCATAGTTCAGAAGCGCACTGCATCGTAGATTTAGCTTTAAGGTGTGTCAACAATCTCTTGGAGTCGTTTCAAAATGTTATCTGCTGCACCGCGGGATATATTTTCATTAAATTCATCAACAGTCTTTTCCGCTCTATATAAATTACCCAGATAATACCGCTGAAAAATAAAGTACGTCCACGATACTGCATCTACGTAATGTCTATCCAAAACGCTATCAACTGCAACATAGCCGAAAACACCGTTTAGCATAAGCGCGTTTAATCCACCCCACCAATTGCCTGCATAAACCTGCCCTGCCCCTGGAAGGATTGCGGATAGCACTTTTGCAACTCCGGTAGATTTACGCGGAAGATTAGCTGCTTTGTCAAACAGTTTATCAAGCATTTCATCTGTAGTGTAATTTTGCAGTACCTCACGCGCTTCTTCCCATTGAAACTGATAAATATATGCAATAGCTTGCAAGAAAAGGGCGCGTTGATACAGAGGCCCAGATGGCATGCGGATTGTTACTCTTATTAATTCAAATCGGGCAAGATCGTAGTTCTGTGAGGCGATAAGGGTTACCGCAAGTTCAAGCTGGCATTTCGATTTTTCTTCTTCGCTCAGAGCGTATAACACAGCATTTCGCATGGCTAAAATTGCTTCTTCCCATAATCCTTGTGCCCTGTAGGCGCGTCCAATTTTAAGGTGCACCGCTGCTGTACGCGTATCATCTGGATGAAAAAACAGAAAACGTTTGTATTCGGTAATAGCCGCATCATAATTTCCTAATTTAGAAAAGTGGTCACCGAAGGCAAGAAGATTCTCTCCTGCGATTGAAGTGAAATGGCAGAAAAATGAGAGAATTAGAATGAAGATAAATAATGTGACACGTTTCAAATTCATTGGAAATCTAAATGGTTTTGGAACTTGGAGGTTACGGATATTTCGTATATGTCTTATTCAGTTTAACACTTTTAGTTTTATTTTGCAATTCTGTTTTCTAATTGGGTGTGTCCATATTTTGGCAAAAGTTTGGACTAAGGTGCGTTGTCTGAGACGTTCCTATTTTTGCACACCCGAATCGTGAGCAGAATATGAAATCAATCGGGTGAAAATACCTTAAAATTCCACAATTTGCTGAAAAACTTGCAAAAATTGTAAAAAAATATGCAATTTGCTATTAACTTTTTCCATTTGAAGTCTATATTAAGGTTAAGAGCAGTGCTTTTTTCTTGTATATTGTCTGCACATGATGGCAGCAATAATAATGTTTATTATCTGTTTTAAGGCGAAACTGAAAAAAGTACTAAACTTTTTCGGACGAAACGTATATTAAAAGTACATAGAAACGGGAGACGTGCTAAAATATAGTACATCTCCTTCAAATCACATATCAATATTGGATTGATAGTGAAACAACCAACGTCCCAGACGTTGATTTTAAAATACCAGCACCTGTTTAGGGTGCCAAAAGGAGATAAAAAATGTTTTTTAAGTCGGAATTCAAAAAAATCGCGATTGCAGCGGTAATCGCTTCTTTATTACTTATAGGTATCTATAGCAGTCAGGCGGATATAACATCTCTGTCCGCCAGTGCCTATGTAGATTACGGCAGCGGCGGGGATGTCTGGGCGTCTTTATCCGCAGATACGGACATATACTATATCAGCTTCTCTGTGAAACAGACGTATCCGGTAGATGAGGCAGATAGTGACTGGACAATTGTCTATAGCAATATGTACGCCACAGGGACGAGAAGTGTTTCTTTTGAACACCTGGGTACGGTAGACGGTTCCCTGAAAATAGCCGAGTATAGTTTAAAGGCAGTGGTGCTGTTTTATGATGCGGATGGCCATGCGAGGAATGACTCTGACATCGAGACGACTACGTTCAGTGTCAGTAAAACTCTGTCCACAACGGTACCGAGAGAGACCCAAAAGTACCCACACGTTTCGGGGTATGCGCAGCTATCGGGTCAATATTACGATGGAAATAATATAGTGATGTCGTGTTCCGTTTATGCGTTCAACCGACATGAGAAGAAAATCCAGTCGGCTCAATCCATTTTCAATCATGCGTTGGAACTCAGTCATGGGGGAGGCAATACGAAGATACGCGAAGAACCGACGGACGGAAATGGAGTCCACATTTGGAAAGAGATCCGCTCTAATGATCCCGATAGAGATTCCAGTTATTCAGACTCAGACTCCGGGGTAATGACACACTTTGGTGTGGGCCCCTTCAAAGGGAATCATTGGGCCACCTTGAGTGTGTATGTGAAACTGTTCGTCGGTGGATTCGATGGGATAGACGAATACGTCGTCGAAAATAGTGAGGATTTTGATATCAACGATCATGAGTAGGATGCCCCATCCTGAAAAGTTCAGATGAGAGTTGTTCCCGCACCTGTTCGGGGCTGCTACATTTCTGCAGCCCCGAACAGGTTATGGGACAAAACTATTAAAAACAGAGGAGAAGACGCGATGCGGTTTTGGAAATGGGTACATATACTTTTGGTTCTGTTGTTCTGTCCGATAGGGGGGCATGCAAAGATCGTTTTTCTGTCCGCCCCCACCCCCTTCAGTAAAGATATCGAGGCCATTTACGTGATGGACGACGACGGTCGCAACAAGACACGTGTTTTTGAGGGAAAATCCTATCTGTGGGACACGCAGTGGACTCCCACGGGACAGATATTTTTTAGCAGTTCGAATAGGCTGTATCGGATAAATCCGGATGGCACCGGTCTTGAGGAACTCGCGGACCTCAAGCCCCTCGGTGGGAAGTGGGGTTCTTTAGCCCTTTCGCCCGAAGGGAAAAAGGTTGTGTTTGACTTGGAGGAACGTATTGAGGGGAAACTCGTCTGGAGTGTGCATGTGTTAGAGATCGGAACCGGCACTATCCGCAAGATAGCGGATGCAAATTTTGCGGGTTCGGATTGGTCTCCGGATGGGAGACAGATTGTGTATTCAACATCCCTTCATTTAAACGGCGGTGGAAATAGTATCTGGGTGATGAACGCGGATGGGCGTAAGAAACGGGAGATCCTCAAGCCCCCACCAGCGGGGGGTGTGAATAGCGCACGGTGGGAGCCGCGCTGGTCGCCCGATAGTCAACGGATCGTGTATTCACAACAAGATTTTGTTTGGGAGAAGCAAGCCCCGAATGTTATCGCTTTTATCCGGAAAGGGCATTCCATTGTGATTTGTGATAAAAACGGCAAAACGATCCGACGGTTAGAAGTGCCGAAAAACTTAGACGCTGTGAGTTTTGCCTGGATGGTGGCAGATCTATTGTTTTCAATGGGGTAGAGAGGGTCCTGAATAAACGGCAGCCCAGAGACCCGGATGGGAACGTCGTGCACCCACCAATGAATATCTATAAGTATCATCTCAGGACAGATGAGCTGGTGCCGCTCACAAAACACCCCGGTTATGACAATGAGGTGGATTGGATCCGTGATGATGTGTTGCCTGTTACCCCACAGGGTAAAAAAAAAGTGACGTGGGGAACGATTAAGAAGTAAAACCGTCTGCTGTGAGCATCAGAGCATCACAGGTTATGTATTATACCCAAGTTGCTACCTGTGTAGCACAAACTGTATGAAGATTAAATAAATATTTCGGTAATTCTAATTCTTCCCAAACCCGGTAGGTGCGGTTTCCTAACCGCACTGGACCTTTCTCCAAATTACCGAATTAATAAATTAATCTTCATTTAGTTTGTGCATATTAGTCCGCAAACTGACAGTTTGCTCTACAATATTTCACCAATAACGAACTGCTCTCTATTAAAAATGACGTTTGTGTGTCTAAAATCTTATAGGTAGCAACTTGGGTTATTATACAGAAGAGTGTGTAGTCTGGTGGTTTTAGAGAATCAGAATTTACACCACTAAAAAATTTTGCACTATCCACAGGCAGCTTCAAAAACGCGTAGATGATTGCCACCCAACACTTTCTGAATTGCCGTATCCGAATAGCCGCGTTCACTCAAACCTTCCGTAATTCTGGGAAATTCGGTTGCATCTTTGAGAAGATCCCCACCGCCATCAAAATCTGAACCGATCCCAACATGGTCAAGTCCTGCCACGTCAATTGCATACTCAATATGATTAAGTAATTGGGCGAAGGGCGGACTTTTTTGCCAACCGTCCTCCGCGATAAAGCCTGGTACAAAGGTTATTCCCACCACACCATCATTCACCGCAATCGCTTTGAATTGTTCATTGGTTAAGTTCCGAGAATGGTTGCATAATGTCTTGCAGTTGCTATGGGAAGCGATAACAGGTGCATCCGAAATATCCAGCACATCCCAAAACCCGCGTTCACTTATGTGCGATACATCAACCAGCATTCCGAGTCTGTTCATCTCTTTTACCAGCTGAACCCCGAATTTTGTCAAACCTCCACCAGTTTCACCCTCATCATTCCCTGTTGATGCCCACGTATTTGGATTATGCGTTAATCCTATTGAGCGGACACCGAGGCAGTAAAGCGAGCGGAGTATATTCAAACTGCGTTCTACACCTTCACTGTTTTCAATAGCAAGTACAGCAGCGAGTTTGCCTTCAGCTTTAGCTACTTGAATATCTGCTGCTTTCCGAACAATGCAGATGTCAGAAGCATTGGCTGCAACTTCTGTGTCAAACCATCCAAAAGCGTCTAATGCATAAGAGAGATGATTTTTCCAAGCACGCGTCACATCAACAGCAAAGAACGCCACATCAATCCCACCCTGCCGCATCTTTGGAATGTTAAGTTGAATGCCGATGGCATCCTCTTCAGGTGGAACCCGCCCGCGTAGATAAGCGATAGTGCCACTATGCTGATCAGGGTTTTTAGTATGTTCATCTGCAAGACTAACGTTCCCGCGACGGATATGTGCAACGATGGCATCGTTATGGGAATCAATCACGAGAGACTGCGTATGTAAATCAAGAATAGGGGTAGGTACTGACATTCACATGTTCCTTATTTTAATATGGAATTTGATGATTGCGCTACTCAAATTTGACATTTTGAAACAAAATTACTTAATTATCGTTAATAATATACAAGATAAAGGGCTTGATTCGATGAATTTTATAGCAAAAACAGACATCGGTGCTCTTCGAGAACGAAACGAAGATTCATATTTTTTTGACGATGAGAATCGGTTATTCGCAATTGCAGACGGTATGAGTGGGCATGCTCGGGGTGATATTGCGAGTCAGCTGACGCTGCAAGTCTTTGAGGAATGGGCAGCAGAAACTCCTAATCTCGCAAGTGATTTGGGCCCCATCAAAAGACTTGATATTTTAGAAAAACTCGCCACTGATGCGAATCGACGTGTCTACGCCATGGGGCAAGACTCATATCAATATCACAGGATGGGCACAACCCTTACAGCAGGGTTTGTTACGCCAAGTTATTTGGCTTACGTCCACGTCGGTGATAGCCGGTTATATGTTCTCCACAACGACGTTCTTACACAAATTACCACAGACGATTCATTAGTCCAGCAAATGATTGAGAAAGGTGAGATCACACCTGAAGAAGGGCGTGTCCATGCGAAGCGGAACATCATTACGCAAGCTATTGGTTTAGCCGAAGAGGTATCACTTACTACAGATGTGTGCCCACTTTCCGCTGGTGACATCATCCTTGCTTGTACTGATGGTTTACATGATCTAATTATCGATGATACCGAAACCCGCAATATTATCTCTTCAGCACCTACGCTTGAAGCGGCAAGCGAAAACCTCATTAGTAAAGCACTCGCCTACGGTGGCACGGATAACGTCACCGTCCTCCTTACTACTGTCGATTAGTTACACTCACATATTTAGTATAATCCAAGTTGCTACTTGTAGCACAAACTTTCAGTTTGTGCATCCATAGAACACGGGGAATGCCATAAGGCATTCATACCGTTGATTTACTAAAAGTTTGCGCTACGAATTCTTGCGAAAAATGAATTATTCTCTATTAAAAACGGTGTCTGCATGTCTAAAACTTATAGGTAGCAACTTGGGTTAGTATAGATAAAACTTTCTTTCCTTAGGTTTGGTTCTCTCGATCGTTTGGAACAAGTCCCAACACCAATTCATCCGCATCATATTCTTGCTGTTCATCTAATAAAGGAATCTCATCTATTTCTGGTAGTTCCACATGCGGTGCTTCTGCCCATAAACGCTCCAAGCTATAGTAGGAACGTCTCTCATCTAAAAAGATGTGTACGACGAAATCAACATAATCTAACAGAATCCAATCTGCTTTTTTAGCCCCTTCCCGGTGCCACGGTTGCTGATTCCAGTTTTTTTCAAGTTCCTCTAAGATCGCTTCTGAAATACCTTCAACTTGTACATCGGAGATACCGCTGAAAATAGCGAAATAGTCGGTAAAACAATCTAATTCGCGAAGATCGAGAACGACAGGATTTTGTGCACGTCTACTTATAGCCGCTGATGCAGCGGCTTTTACTATTTCTAATATATTATTTGTTTCCATCAGATGGTTCTCCTAATAAAATGAAGGCGTTCATAAATCGCGTTACGTGGCATGGTTCTGGGTTATTATGCGCTATTGAGTTTGATTTAAGTATTGACACATGTAAGAAAAGTCTTTAAGATTCAGGATATAGTATTTACCAACGTACTATTATAGGCCAGGATAGTGTTCGGATGGATCATCCATCCTTTTTGAAGGAGATAATCAATTTTATAACGAGCAACATTATGGACTGCCTGATCTAACTCTGTTTCTGCCAATGCTCTTACCTCTGCAGCTTCTTTGTACTCTCGTGTTGGCTCAGCAAAATCTGCAACATATATCAATTTTGCTGTTAATCCCATTGACGCATTGCCCGTTGTGTGATTTCGGATTGCCTCAAGAATCTCCAAATCGGTTATGTCGAATAATTCAATTGCGTACTTTACGCCGACGATCGCGTGCAACAACGCTGGCATTATCTTCTCAATCGGGTCAAGTTCTATTTCACAGCGTGCCACCGCGCTATACAGCTGATCGTCACTCATCCATTTTACGACATCATGCAACAGCGCTGCTAAATTTGTTTTCCACACATTGGCGTTATGACATCGTGCTAATGCTACTGCTGTTTCCTGAACAGAAAGAACGTGAGTATAACGTTCCGGGGCAAGTTTTTCCGAAAGATAACGCTGAATTTCTATCGATTTTGGGTGTTCTCTGAGTTCTTGTAATGTAGAAAACGGTGATTCTAAATTTTTGTTTATTGAAAAAGATTCACTCGACGTCATGTCTATCTTCTTTTTTTATTGCTCCCTATTCGGACAAAACCTAATAGAATTTGCCAAATTAGATAACATTCAACTATTCAGTTTCTACCTCATCACCAAGTAACCTTGCAAGTGTTTCTTTCTGAAATTCGGTAAGGTCCTGAAATTCGGTAAGAATTTTACGTTCTATTTCTGTTAGTTTTTCTATTTCGGGTAGTGGTGTGCTAATACAATATTCCTCATTGAGCCAGTTCCCTAAATCAATTGACTTACAACGTTTGCTACAAAACGGAAAATTTGGGGGTAAAGGCTCACCTTTTATATATATAAATTCATAAGTAGTTTTGCAGAGACTACATTTCAGTTCCATATTAACTCCTTTCAACTCATTGGCCTATAGCGGCAGAATTTCATCCTACTTATCACTAACAACCCACACGATGCCAATATCTAATAACATCTTATCGGTATAACCGATGTTGATTAATATAAGTGACGACTGATTCAGGAACAAGGTAACGGATGGAAATGTTGTCCCGAACACGTTCACGGATCTCGGTTGCCGATATATCAGATCCAGTTATCCGAAATGTTACAACACGATTGCGAATTTCGAGAGGCACACTATCTAAGTTGTAATTGGGCCGTGTTGTAACGATCATAGTGCACTGTGCCAAGACGTCGTTAAAATCTTTCCAAATTTTATACTCAATTAACGAATCCGCGCCTATAATCCATGCAAGTTCTGTCTCTTTTCCATAAATACGTTGCAAAGCTTTTATTGTCTGAATTGTATATGAGGGACCGGCGCGCTCTAACTCAATTCGAGATACCTCAAAATATGGATTATCTGCTGTCGCCAACAACACCATCTGGTATCTATGCTCAGCGGAAACCAAATCAGGTAGTGATTTATGGGGAGGGCGTGCAGAGGGAACAAATAAGATTTTGTCGTAACCTAAGCCCTCACGCACCTGCTCGGCACTCAGCAAATGCGCGTAATGGATCGGGTTAAAAGTTCCTCCCATGATAGCGACTTTCATCTGCTTCTTTTTCGCCTGAAGATCAAGAAAATGTATAAACTATCTTCACAATTGTAGATTAGGATGTGTCTTGAAGTAGGCACACTTGAACAGAAAGATCCGATATGAAACCAATTTCTCTCATGTTTAATTATACCCATATTTATTACATAAATCAAGCAAATTTTAAATGCACAGAATTATAATACATTCGATTTTTTCTGATATTCTATAACTCACCATAGAAAACATTAAAAATTGGCACAATTCTTGCTACACTAAATGGTATGAGGTAACCTTAAATGTCGGAAACGCATATCCCAGTTTTACGCAATGAAGTGCTCGATTTTCTCAAACCGAAACCGGAAGGCATTTACGTAGATGCTACAATCGGATTAGGAGGACACAGTCTCAGCATTTTAAAAGAATCACATCCTACGGGTAAGGTGATCGGAATTGACATGGATGGGAACGCGCTCGTTATCGCTCAAAAAAGGCTGCAAACTTTTAAAGAACGGTTTACTTTAATTCAGGGGAACTTTGCGCAGCTTCAACGATTATTGGAAGCACATCGGATCAACGAAGTAGATGGTGTTTTGCTGGACCTTGGTGTGTCCTCGCTACAATTAGGGACACCGAACAGAGGATTCAGTTTTCAACATTTGGGGCCTCTGGATATGCGGATGGATGTGCGGATGTCTACATCAGCAGCACAGATTGTTAACGAAAGTACGCCCGACAAACTGATTAAAATATTCAAGGAATACGGTGAGGAACGGTATGCGAAGCGGATTGTTCGACATATCGTAGCGGCACGATCAGAAAAACCGATAACGTCAACACTACAGCTTGCCGAGATCGTTATGGGGGTTTACTCGACGAAAGAAAAACATAACAAAACATCTAAACTGCATACCCATAGAAGAAAGGGGCAAATTCATCCCGCGACCCGAGTTTTTCAGGCATTGCGAATTGAGGTTAACGCTGAACTGGACAATCTTGTACTTGGCTTAGATGCTGCGGTCTCCGTGTTGAAACCGGGTGGATGTGTCTGTGTTATAAGCTTTCATTCGCTTGAAGATCGCATAGTAAAACGTCAATTTCGACAGTTCGCAAAAACTTGTATCTGTCCACCGAAAACACCTATCTGTATCTGTGAACATCAGCAGGTTTTGCAGGTTGTAACAAATAGACCTATTCTACCATCTGCAAGTGAGATTGAGGCAAATCCACGTGCACGTAGCGCAAAATTACGGGTCGCAATCAGAGTATAGTTAAAACAGTTTTGGCGTGAAAAAAGTGTATCTTAAATTTGAAATTTAACGTAATAAATTAAAAATGCAGAATCCAAGTACTTACTCAGCCTTATTTTCTAAAAAACCAGAGTCGAAACCAAAAGTTGCGATGTTTTTCGTCTATTTTGTTTTAGGATTATCTTTATGTGTTTTTGGTGCAAGCATCTGGTTTTCATCGTATGCGAAAAACGTTTACATACAACGTAAGCCTCAATTTTCAAGGGAGGCGAACAAAATTCAGTATGAAATTCGTAAACTTGAATTAGAAGAAAACGCATTAACTGATATTAAAAGGGTCCGCTCACTCATTAAAGAATTAGGATTAGTTGAACACATAAGAAAATCAATAGAACTCCGAGATAGGTAGTGTAAGTCAAGTTTTATAGGTTCGCAAGAATTTGGCATGACCTATGCATCTTGCTATAGTGTGCCAGAAAGACATCATAAGATTATGAAAAATAACAGTCACCTCTCAATTCGTAGACTCGTTTTCACGTTAATAGTTTTGCAATTAGGCTTTTTAGTATTGATAGGTAAGCTCTTTATGCTGCAATACCCTGATGAGGATGCCTCAATGGCGTCACGCCAAGATTGGCGTTCTCGAGGGAGACACGAAGTCAAACGCGGCAAAATTCTGGATCGCCACGGAAGAGTGTTAGGTACTAGCCAAGACCAACTTGCGGTTAGTGCAGACCCTAAAACCTTCAACAGGAAATCTAACGCGCATATTGTTGCGAGCGAATTAGCACCTTTATTGGATAGCACTAAATCGGAACTATTAGCACAGTTACAGCGGAAGCGAAATGGGAAGTACGTTGAATTTGTTTGGCTTAAAAAGGAAATTGACTATGAAAAGTTAGATGCAATCCGGAACATTACTCAAAAATATAGAGGATTAAGAATAGAGGTTGAACCGAAACGGGTATATCCAAAAAAGACTCTCGCATCGCAAGTCATCGGTTATCTTAACGATTTGAATGTCGGTGAAGGCATTGAATATCAGTATAACGCGTACCTTCAAAACTTACATTCACCACAACCACAGCGAAGTGCAGACATAACGGCTGTCTCTCTTGAAGCACGACCGACAACCGCAACACTTGGAAACAGTGGATGTAATATCATTCTAACGCTTGATGAAATCATTCAAGACATTGCCGAAAAAGAACTGGCACAAGGGTGTAGAGATTGGAATGCTCCGAAAGGGACTGCCATTGTCCTTGCAGTAGAAACTTCAGAGATATTAGCAATGGCAAGTTATCCTACTTACGACATTAATGACCAAACGAATGCATCTGAAGAAGCAAAACGGAATCTCGGCATCTGGTACCTGTTTGAACCAGGATCCATTTTCAAAATTGTCGCCGCCTCCGCAGTTCTAAATGAAGGTATTTTGACACCACAATCACCCATTTTCTGTCATAATGGGAGGTACCGGCTCAGTAATGGCCGTGTTATCAAAGATGTTTCCGCAAAAGGGTATTTGCCACTTGAACAAGTAATCCAAAAATCAAGTAACATCGGCATGATAAAAATTGTTCAGCGGTTAGGACCTCAACTACTCCAAACGTATGTGGATAGATACGGTTTTGGGCAAAAGACTGGTATTGATCTCCCTTATGAACAGGTAGGCAGCTTATATGCACTGCGGCAATGGGATATAAATTCCCTTGGATCTGTTCCGTTCGGTCAAGGCATATCAGTTACACCTTTACAGATGGTGAACGCTTTGGCTGTTATCGCTAATGGTGGAACGCTGCACCGCCCTTATATCACTAAAGAAATTCGAGACGCACGCGGAAACCTTATCAAAAGGAACTATCCTACTGAGATTCGGCGCGTTTTGCGACCGGAAATTGCTAAACAGATGACAGATATTCTTGTCGGTGTGGTTGAAGTAGGGGGAAGTGGGGCGAGGGCCAAAATAAAAGGTGTTAGTATCGCTGGCAAAACCGGAACTGCACAAAAGGCTGAAAGAGGTAAAGGTTATGCTGCTGGCAAAGAGGTGATGTCTTTTATGGGGTTTCTTCCCGCTGACGCTCCTAAAATCGCCATTATTGTCACACTTGATGAACCGACTGGTGAAAGATTTAGTGGTCGGATCGCAGCACCCGTTTTCAAGCGAATTGCAGAGCAAACTCTAAAACATATTGAGCAAACACATTTTTTCGACTCCGTCCCAACACGAAGAAGTCCCTCCAACCGTAGATATGCTAAAGAAAACAGAACGAATAGATCAGTTATAAGTACACAATCATCAAACCAATCCTTAAACAAAAACAACATTCCTTTCACCAAAAATCGCTCCAATACTACGGTAAACTCTGACAACACCTATGTGAGAAAGGGAGAGGGTTATGAAACTCCAAAACCTTTTGGACGGAATTGAAGTCACTGAAATGATAGGCAACCGAAATTTGGAAGTTGCTGGTGTTGTTAGTGACCACCGAGAAGTCAAACCAGGATATGCCTTCGTCTGTTATCAAGGGCTCAATGTTGATGGACATTCCTTTATTAATGGTGCTATTAAAAACGGCGCAAAAGTAATTATTTCTGAAAAACGGATTTCTAAGTTACCGAATGATGTAACTTGCGTAGTCACCCCTAATGGTCGCAGAGCACAAGCCTTATGTGCTGGCAATTGGTTTGAAAATCCCGCCAAACGACTCAAACTAATTGGTATCACCGGCACAAATGGAAAAACATCCACTGCACATCTAACATACGGCATCCTCAAAGCACATGGGTTGAAAACAGCCGTTTTAGGAACAGTCGGACATACATTTGACGCGCACAATTCAACATCAAACGGGAAAAACCCATCAAAAATTGAAATTCCTGCACTTTTGACAACACCTGATGCATTTCAACTCCATGCGATGTTAAAGCAAATCGCTGATGCTGGCATAGAACATGTTGTTATGGAAACCTCTTCGCAAGGACTCGCACAACACCGATTGGCTGGACTTACCTACGACACTGCTGCCTTTACGAACCTGACACAGGATCATCTGGACTATCACGGCACAATGGAGAATTATCTCGCTGCGAAATTGATGTTATTTGAGCAGTTGAGTCCTGATGGTGTGGCAGTTTTGAACGCCGATTCTCCTGCCATTGCTCGTATCGTTGAACGCATATCTCACGGACACATCCTAAATTATGGACTTGAGGAAGAAGCCGATTTAGAGGCACAAGACGTAGAAATTTCTCTAAAACATTTAGCGTTTACAGCAGTACAGAGATGGAACCATCCCAGCAATGCTTCAGCTCCATCGTACAGAGAGATCAAGGCAAAGATTCACTTACTTGGCGCATATAATATTTATAATGCCCTCGCTGCAATTGGTATAGGACTACGTTATAACTGCAGTACAGCAGCTATAAAAGAAGGGCTTGCAACGACAGTTGTCCCCGGACGTTTTGAACGCGTTACCCCACATGGAAAACGTGACAAAGACTTTGCAGTTATCGTCGATTATGCACATACACCCGATGGTTTGGAAAATGTCCTATCCGCGGCCCGTGGGATTACAGAAGGAAGGTTAATCTCTGTATTTGGCTGCGGTGGCGACCGTGATAGGGGAAAACGTCCAAAAATGGGCGCAATTTCCACGCAACTTGCAGATATGAGTGTAATTACTTCTGACAATCCACGCACGGAAAATCCAGATGAAATCATATCAGAAATTGTGTCAAATTTACCACATGGTGCAGCATATTTGTGTATTTCAGAGAGACGCGAGGCAATTCGATACGCCATCCTGGATGCACATCCGGGGGATATTGTGGTAATTGCCGGTAAAGGACATGAAAATTATCAAGAGATTCACGGAAAACGATTTCCATTTGATGACCGTGAAGTGGCATCAGAAATACTACAACATTTACCTGTACAATCTCAACAGCCAGGTATCCGGTAGACGAATCCTCTAAATAAACCTCTCCAATAGAGACATAACACACAGAAAACCAGAAAGTGGAAGATTCTAAAATAGGACAAGTCCACTAAAGTGCTAATTTACATTAAATTGAAATGTTTATAGAAATTAACGATCTAAAAATTGCCTATCAGGTTGAAGGAACCGGCACTCCCGTTGTTCTCCTACATGGATGGGGTGGTGAAGCAAATAGTTTTAAACCTGCCTTTGATTGGTTATCACGTTCTTACCAAGTATATGCGCTTGATCTTCCCGGATTCGGCCTAAGTGAGATACCTTCAACAGCCTGGGATGCTTCCGACTATGCCAAATTTCTCTCAGCTTTTTTTTACAAACTCAACATTGACAAAGCACACCTGATTGGACACTCTTATGGCGGAAGAATTTCAATAGTGATGGCAGCCGAAGAACCGGAAAAAGTTGATAAATTGATCTTAGTAGATAGTGCAGGTATCATACCGCCCCGAACTGTAAAGTACTATATACGGGTCAGTGTTGCAAAAATCGGCCGTTTGATGCGATGTTGTGGCACTCTCGGCAACAGATTAGCAGACAGTATAGCACAGCGGGTAGGTTCGAGAGATTATCAGGAAGCAGGACCGATGAGAGCAACGCTGGTGAAATCCGTGAATCAAAATCTGCGTCCACTATTGCCGAAGATACAAGCATCTACGTTGTTGATTTGGGGAGAAAACGATACTGACACACCTATATCTTTTGGCAAGATAATGGAAAAGGAGATACCTGATGCAGGATTAGTTATCCTCAAGGATGCAGGACATTTCTCGTACCTTGACCAATTGCCGCAGTTTTGCGAAATTGTGACGAACTTTTTAGCATGAATTACTGCAACCGATGGTAAGTTTTGCCGTATAAAAAGTATGATTGCGGATGAAACATTAGATTTTGTAGTTGCACAACTTGGATTACACATGATAGCGCAACGAATAATGTCGCTGCTAAATATGTTTTGCAGCAACACAATTCATTGCGTTTTTCTATCTATTGCTCGCTACATAAGAAAACAGTATACAATAGATTATACATAGGTAAAAAATGGTTAATGATTTATTTTTTTATGCTCTGGTTGTTGTCTGTTTTGTAAGAGCCGTCATTAGAACAACCAGTGGATTACATATATTACAGCTTGATGGGTATAAACCGTTACGATTTCTAAAATGGCTTTCAACACATATTAGACACTGTTTTGAAATCATAGAGATTATTGTTGTTGCCGGTCTACTGATAATTGCTTCTATTTTTCCATACATTCAGACCGATCGGTTTTTTTTAGCATTTTGTCTCGCCTGGGCAGCATTCCAAGTTTATAAGATTGTCTGGCGTAAGAAAGCTGCAGCAAAAAAACCGCTGGTTTACACTGCTCGCGCAAAACGACTCTTTGGATTGGCACTTGCGCTACTTATTGTTAGTGCAGCTTTACTTGTTGGGTTCGTAACGGAAAACCGGTGGCGAATCAATGTTTTTCTGTTTAGTGAACTCACAGTACCGCTCCTCGTTATGAGCAGCTTTTTAATTTGGCCTTTAGAGCAATTCATAAACGGTATGTATTTACGCGACGCAAGAAAACGTATCGCAGCCCTTCAACCGAAAATTATCGGAATCACAGGCAGTTATGGTAAAACAAGTACTAAATATATTCTTCACCAGGTTTTATCGCAAAAATATAATACGTTAATGACTCCAGATAGCTACAATACACCGATGGGGATTTGTAAGGTTATCAGAGGAGATTTATTACCGAAACATGAGTATTTTATCGTAGAAATGGGAGCCTATAAACGTGGCGATATCCGCCAACTCTGTCATCTGGCACCACCGGAGATAGGTATTCTCACTGCTGTTGGGCCTCAACATTTAGAGCGATTTAAAAGTATTGAAAACACTGCCCGCGCAAAGTACGAGTTGATCGAAGCGTTACCGGCGAATGGACTTGCAGTTATTAATGCTGACAATGAAATTTGTGCAGAATTAGCGGATAAAACCGACAGTGTGCCCGTTATAAGATACGGCGTAGAAGCAAACGGAGTAGAAAATGCATCTTTAAGGTTAAGAGCACATAATATTAAACAGAGTAATAAAGGACTTACTTTTACTGTGACAGACGAGGTGGCAGGCACAGCTGAAATCACAACCCGACTTCTCGGAAAGCATAACGCATCAAACATCCTTGCTGCTATTGGTGTTTCACTGCAATGTGGGATGACATTGAATGAAATTCAAAATGCCCTTGAAGCATTAGAACCGGTACCACACCGTTTGCAGCTAATAGCTGGTGGCACAGGTGTAACTGTGATTGACGATAGTTTCAACGCTAATCCTGAAGGGGCAAAAGCAGCACTTGAAGTGCTTACTGACTTTGTGAGCGATAAAAACGGTAAAAAGGTCCTGGTTACGCCAGGAATGGTTGAACTGGGCGAACGCGAATACGATGAAAATAAACAGTTCGGTTCAGAAGCAGCTAAGGTGTGCGACCTCGTTATCCTTGTTGGTGCGCTGAGAACAGCACCAATTTTAGATGGACTCAAAACTGAAAACTACCCTGAACAACAAATTTATGTTGCAAAGGACCTTGCTGAAGCCCAGCAACAACTTGAAAAACGCTTAAAACCGGGGGATGTGGTGCTTTTTGAAAACGATTTGCCCGATAATTACAATGAAGCTGTTTAACACATCTGAATGAAATAAGATCGGGAATCTTGACGTAATAATTAATAACAAATTGTGCAGAAATAAGAATATTGGATTTTCATATAACACGAACAGCATCTTTACCGTCCCGCAGGTGCCAATATATACGCTCTGTAAAGGAAAATGAACATGAACGTAGCTCTCATATTCGGCGGTCGATCGCCTGAACATGAAGTATCCATCATCACTGCTCATCAGGTCAACGCTGCTTTGGCAGAAATGTATGACGTTATCCCTATCTATATAACAAAAGAGGGAGTCTGGTTAACAGATGATAAATTCAAGGAACTGAGCACATTTACCGAAGGAAACTTACCACGCGCCGCTGATTTTGATACGGTTAGCGTTGAATTTGAAGCGCGCGCAAAATTTAGTGCTATACCAAAACGCGGCGGTTTGTTCAATAAAAAAAAGGAGCTTCCTATTGATGTTGTATTTCCCGCGATTCATGGTGTGCACGGTGAAGACGGTTCTCTCCAGGGGCTTCTTGAACTGATGGATGTCCCTTACGTCGGCGCAGGAGTTGTGGGTTCTGGTGTTGGCATGGACAAGATCATGATGAAAGCCATTCTCAGCGAAAACGGACTCCCTATTCTCCCTTATGTCCCGTTCACAAAACACGATTGGGATGTAGCGAGTGCTGATATTCTTAAAGTAATTGAAGAAAAGATAGCTTATCCTGTGTTCGTTAAACCGGCAGTCAGCGGGTCAAGTATTGGTGTTAGTCGAGCAAAAGACGAGGCGGAACTTCGGGATGCAATTGAACTTGCGTGCCGGTACTGCCGCCGTGTCGTCGTTGAACAGGGTATCGAAGAAGGTTATGAAATAAATTGCTCAGTGATCGGAACACATACGCCGACACCT
This sequence comes from Candidatus Poribacteria bacterium, assembly GCA_028824125.1. Taxonomy (GTDB): domain Bacteria; phylum Poribacteria; class WGA-4E; order WGA-4E; family WGA-3G; genus MSPOR6. The sequence continues at coordinate 13,252 of JAPPES010000119.1, read as the reverse complement.
TCAGTTTGCGAACAACCGATCACTAGTACAGATTTTCTCAGCTTTGATGATAAATATATCCATGAAAATTCGGAAACGGGATCCGATTCTATTGATTTATCTGGATCAGATGTCGCTTCTGGAATGGCAGGGGCCGAACGTAAAATTCCTGCACCTATTTCAGAGGAATTGACGTTACATATTCAAAACCTTGCCACTTTGGCTTTTCAAGTCCTTGATTGTGCGGGTATTGCCCGAATAGATTTTTTAGTCAGCAGCGAAGAACAAGTATATGTGAATGAAATCAACACAATACCTGGCTCTTTTAGTTTTTATTTATGGGAACCGGTCGAAATTTCATTTGCAGAATTAGTGACGCAATTGGTTGACCTCGCATTGGAGACACACAAGGAGAAAAATCGCTTAATCTATTCTTACGCAACAAACTTATTAAGTCAGGCGGGGGCGAGTTTTGCAAAGTTAAAAACTGATTCAACATCAGAAGAAACCGAGTAAGTTTTGCCTGATGCTTTGAATAGGTGGTCATCGTAGCAGCATTCAATTATGCCTCAGCAGAATATTGTCACCTAAGAAGCTAAAAAAGAAGCATTAAAATGTTTTATCATCTATTTTCTGAAAGCCTTGTCAACATTTTTGAACCCTTTAATATTTTTAGCTCGATTCCTTTCCGTGCCGTTTATGGAACAGCAACGGCTCTCGTAATTTCGCTCGTTTTAGGACCTTTTATGATAAAGCGGCTGAAACAGTTGCGAATCGGTGAACATATTCAAGAAGAGGTAGAAAAAGCACAGCAGCACAATGAAGATCAAAGCAAAGCTGGTACCCCAACAATGGGTGGGATTCTGATCATTGTAGCGGTACTTATATCTGTTATTTTTTGGGCACGGCTTGATCAACCTTATATCTACCTGATGATCTTTACAACGTTATGGTTTGGAGGACTCGGTTTTTTAGATGATATGTTCAAAATTAGCAGAAAACAGTCGCTCGGTCTCCGAGGTTGGCAGAAACTTGTGCTGCAAACCATCGGGGCTGTGGCAATCGCCTGCTATCTATACCAATGGGGACCTGCTGAGGCAAATGATACGACAACTCGCACTGCTCTGCATCTACCATTTTTCAAAAATCTGCAACCCAATTTAGGAGTTTTCTTTATTCCATTTGCCACCTTAGTAATTGTTGGCTCATCAAATGCTGTGAATCTAACCGACGGTATGGATGGTTTAGCAATTGGGTGTACGTTATTCGTAGCAGGGACGATTGGCGCATTGGGATATATGGTAAGTCATATTGATATAGCAAATCATCTAAAACTTTTTCATCTGCCTGTCGGGGGAGAAGTTACCGCGATTTTCTGTGCCTCCTTAGTAGGAGCAGGATTAGGGTTTCTGTGGTACAATGGACACCCTGCCCAACTATTCATGGGAGATACCGGTTCTTTACCGCTCGGTGCGACGCTCGGCACGTGTGCGCTATTAATAAAACAGGAATTTCTTCTTATTATCGTTGGTGGTATTTTTGTCGCAGAAGTGTTATCTGTTATTATACAGGTTTGGTCCTATAGAACTTTTGGCAAACGAGTTATCAAGATGTCCCCACTCCATTACCATTTCCTACTTTCGGGGTGGAAAGAATCAAAAGTGGTTATACGTTTTTGGATTGTTGCACTTATCTTAATGTTGATAGCGTTAAGTACATTAAAATTGGGATAAGTTATGTATGCTGCTCAAGATGTTCATATTTCAAATTCTACGATTGAGGTAAATGTTTGAAGTGTCGAAATTTAGATTGCTTTTCGGGAAAACGGATCACCGTTTTTGGAGCAAATCGAAGTGGCATAGCAATTGCACAGTTAATGCATGGCTGTGGAGCAAATATAGCCCTTACAGACACACGCGATAGAGAGGTATTGCCTGCTGCAATTGATCAATTAGACGGAATACCAGTTGAATACCACCTCGGCGGTCATGAAGAACCTTGTATTGCGAATGCCGAATTAATCGTTGTTTCACCTGGGGTGCCTTTAGATATCCCGATTTTAATTGAGGCAAAAAAAAGAAGTATTCCCATTTTAGGAGAATTAGAAATCTCGGCAAGCCTTTGCAAAGCCCGCATCGTAGCAATTACAGGTACAAAAGGCAAGTCCACAACAACTCTTTTGGCTGCGGCAATTTTAGAAGCGGGCGACCTATTTTCTAATGTGGTAGTGGCAGGAAACATTGGTGTGCCATTAGCAAGTAAAGTAACAACATTAACCGATACGGATATTGTAGTCGTAGAAACAAGTAGTTTTCAATTGGAGAGTACCGTTACTTTTCGGCCAGCAGTGAGTGTCGTATTGAATTTTTCACGTGATCATCTTGATCGTCATGGGACGATGGCAGCATATTTCAACGCGAAACGAAAAATATGTACAAACCAGACCAGTTCAGAATGGATAGTTCTAAATGCTTGTGATGCAACTGTAAAAAGTCTTGCGCAAGATACTACAGCAAAAAAAGCATATTTCACAGACGATTTTTCTAATATAAATGAAGACTCAGACGGGTTGAGTCATAAATTAGGCAGTGGAACAGGAGCACGACTCCAAAGCAAAGCGAACAACATCGGTATTTACACTTACAAAGACAAACAAGAACACTGGATTTGTAACATCGCTGACATACCGTTAGCAGGGGCACATAATGTCCGTAACGTACTTGCAGCTGTCGTTGTTGGAACAATCTTCGGTGTAACGCCTGTGAATATGCGTCAAGCTATTCTCAAATTTAACCGGACACATCCTGCTTTTGAACACGCTTTTGAAAAAATTGGGACTATCAACGGTGTAGATTATATAAACGATTCTAAAGCTACAAACGTCATAGCAACATGCGCTGCACTTGAATCAATTGAAGCAACAACTGATTTCGGTGAAGGGACAAAGCGAGTTTTCTTAATTATAGGTGGATTAGATAAAGGAAACGACTACGAACCTCTACTTGAACTTGTTCGGACCAAAGTAAAAAGTTTAGTACTACTCGGAGAACGGACGCAACATATTAAAAAAGCGTTTGCCGGTTGTGCAGATATGTGTCATACCTCAACAATGGAAGCAGCAGTTGAATTTGCATATACACATGCTAAGCAAGGGGACGTCGTCCTTTTGTCACCAGCAAATGCGAGTTTTGATATGTACAAAGATTACAAGGAACGCGGAGAGGTGTTTAAAAACGCAGTAAATTCGTTCAAACCAGCATAAATCACATGTTCCTGAAAATCTGCTTGTGATATAGTCCTACTTCTGAATTATGTTATTTTGCAATTATGGTAGATTTTAGAATTACTTGAACACTCTGCACCGGTACAGAAAAACAACTCTGATAAATTGGGTTAGCTTGCTTGGTTTAGATTCTAATTGAAACATTCAGCGACTTATGCAAAATTATAACACTCTTAATTATACTAATCCTACTGTTTTTTCTGCTGATCGGAAGCATCCTCAAATTACGGGTCTTGGCAGAGTAGACACCGGTCTACTTGCCGTTACGCTTTGCTTGGTTGGCATAGGCATTTTGATGGTTTATAGTGCTGGGCATGTATTGTCTGAAGAAGAGTACGGGATCAGTTACCGTTACTTGAAAATCCAAGTAATTGCTTGTATTATAGGTTTAGTCGGAATGGGTATCGCCTCATATATTCCGTATCGGTTTTATGAGAAGTATAGTAACGTCCTGCTATTTTTGGCTTTTGGTCTGCTGATTTTGGTTTTTACACCGTTAGGCACTGGGGTGCAAGGGACTGAAGGAGGGAGATTTAACCGATGGATCGCCGTAGCTGGTGTCCAATTCCAACCGGTTGAGTTTGCAAAGATCGCCCTGATTATTCACATGGCGCATTTCCTGGCACGAAACCCGGAACGCATTAAAAGTCTTTTCAATGGAGTCTTACCTAACATCCTAATTATTGGATTGATGTTCGGTTTGGTAGCAATACAACCGGATTTCGGTTCAGCAGTCCTTTTAGCTGCAACAGCAGGATGTCTCCTTTTTATTGGCGGAATTCGCTTATCGCACACATTTATGTTAATAGGAGTTGGAGTGGTATCATTGGTGGGATTTATTCGCAGTGATCCGTACCGATTAACTCGCTTAACAGATTATTGGGCAGCTTTGCAATCTTCAGAAGCAACCAGTTATCAATTAGGACGTTCATTTGATGCACTTCAATGGGGAGGCTTGTTCGGAGTTGGGATTGATGGTAGCGTTGCTAAAATAAATTATTTACCAGAGGCACACACAGATTTTATTTTTTCTATACTCGGTGAAGAGTTCGGTTTTATCGGGACAACAGTCATCATAATAATTTATATGATATTTATTTGGCGGGGCATTTCAATCGCAAGGCGTACGGAAAATCGGTTCGGTGGACTTTTGGCTACCGGGTTTACAATAATAATCGGGCTTCAGGCGTTCATCAATATCGGTGTTGTAACAGGATTACTACCAACAAAAGGTATTACGCTTCCTTTTCTCAGTTATGGGGGGTCATCTCTCGTAATAAGTTTAGTAATTGCCGGTATGCTTTTGAACATTTCCCGAAGTGCCATACGGTCATCTCCAAAAACAGTGGAATAAGTTAATGTGAAAAAGCAAAAAACGCAACATAGACGGCAAGACGTTGCCAGTGAAAATAATCAGAAGCGATTTGTCCTCGCCGGAGGTGGAACAGGCGGACATATCTACCCTGCGATTGGTATTGCTCAAGCCCTTCAACGTTTCAACTCAGAAATAGGCATTGTTTTTATTGGTGGGCATGACCGTTTAGAAGCAACACTTGTTCCGCAACAAGGTTTTCGGTTTTTACCTATTTCTGTAGAAGGATTTCCACGGCGCCTGACATGGAAGTGGTTCCCAGTTATTATAAAAGTTTGTCAAGGGTTCGTGCAGTCGTTGAAGTATTTAAGGCAATTTAAACCGGATGCCGTTATTGGTACAGGTGGATATGTCTCTGGGCCTGTTCTCTTTGCTGCTTTGATGTTGGGTATCCCGATAGCGATCCAGGAACAGAATGTGTCCCCCGGTTTGACGAACAGTATTCTTGCCCGTTTTGCAAAAGCGGCATACCTTGCATTGCCACCGGACACGCAACGATTTCCTAATCATATTGTGGAGGTAACAGGTAACCCGATTCGACTTGGAATAACAAAATACCCGCGGAACACCGAAACCTACCAAAAATTTAGTTTATGCGCAAAACATAAAACTGTGTTCGTCATGGGAGGTAGTCAAGGTGCTCGTGCTGTTAATGAGGTAATGATAGAAGCAAGTCCCATAATTGCCGAATTTGCTGCATCTCTTAGCTCAGAAATAGAAAGTTCGGTTGACCTTGATAATTCAAGCGAGGTCCACCTTCAAATTGTACATCAAACTGGAAAAACAGATGCGGAGCGGGTACAAGCAGCTTACACAAAATACGGAATACCACATCATGTACAACCGTTTTTTGATCAGGTTGAAGAAATATATAGTATTGCCGATGTGATGATTTGTAGAGCAGGAGGTATGACAGTCTCTGAGGTGACCGCATGTGGTATTCCTGCAATCTTTATTCCGCTACCTGCTGCCATAGGTAATAATCAAGTTCGCAATGCAGAAACAGTTGCTAATGCGGGAGCTGCTGTCGTCCTCAAACAGGAAAAATTAACACCTGCGGCTCTTGCGGAAGAATTAATTCGTATCATTACAAATGAAAAAATATCTCAACAAATGAAGATAGCAAGCCAGAATCTTGGTCGTCCGGACGCAAGTGATTCGATTGCCAAGTCAATTTTTAGACTTGCATCTCCTTAGTTAATTCAATAGGACTTCCGCAATTTTCTCGGTTTTAGGAGTTACACAGTTTATAGTAACACGATTCATTGTGCATTTTTTAACGATGTCCATCAATTTTGTCGTGGGATTCATTTAGGTTTTGTCTTGGAGATTAGCGTTGTTTGGAAAAACACAACATATTCATATTATAGGTATAGGCGGAGCAGGGTTAAGCGGAATTGCAGAGGTTCTTCTTGATCTCGATTTTGATGTCACAGGTTCGGACATCCAAAAAACAGCGACTACGGAACATCTCAAGTCATGTGGGGCAAAAATTTGGTATGGTCATGCCGCCTCACAAATTGATGGAGCAGACGTAGTGGTCATGTCGCCAGCTATTCCAGATGACAATTCTGAGCTGCAAGCTGCAATGCTTGCCAAAATCCCTATTATCCGGGGCGCAGAAATGTTGAATGAGATCACACGAATGCGGTATAGTATTGCTGTTAGCGGCACTCACGGAAAAACAACAACGACAGCCATGACAGCCGCTGTGTTAGCATCACTCGACCCAACTGTTGTTGTCGGAGGTAAGTTAGTCAATGGCACTAACGCACGAAGTGGGCACGGCGATGTGATGGTGATAGAAGCAGATGAAGCGTACGGTTCAATCGATATGTTTTATCCGACTATTGCTGTTGTTACCTCCGTTGATGCCGATCACTTGGATTATTACGATAGCGTAGAAGAGATCGGAAATACATTTCTTACTTTTATCAACAAAGTCCCTTTTTACGGAACGGCTGTTTTGTGTCTTGATCAAGAAAATATCCAAAAACTCATTCCAGAGGTCGAGAAAGAATTCGTGACTTATGGACTTGATACACGGGCAGACTTAATTGCCGAGAAAATTAAGATTGACGGCCCTACTTCTCACTACCAAGTTCGGAGCTATGGAGAATTGTGTGGCAACGTGCATCTTAAGATGCCAGGACGGCACAATATTTCAAACTCTTTAGCTGCAATAGCTGTCGGACTTGAATTAGAAATTCCGTTTGACAAGATTCAGAACGCTCTTGAATCCTTTCAAGGTGTACACCGTCGATTCGAAGTCTTGGGAACTGCTGCTGGTGATGTAGTTGTTGTTGACGATTATGCACACAACCCTGCCAAATTAATGGCAGCGCTCCGAGGTGCCAGAGAAGGTTACAATCGACGAATTGTTGCAGTTTTCCAACCGCATCGATACGCACGAGTCCGAGACCTTGCTGACGAGTTTTCTCGATCTTTTTATCAGGCGGATGTTTTGATTGTTACGTCAATCTATGGAGCAGGCGAAGAACCGATAGAGAATATAACTGGCGAAAACTTAGCCAGGGCAATAGAAGCGCATGGACATCCGAATGTAGTTTACATGCCTGATACGGATGAAGTGGTTGACCATCTAATGGAAATTACACTACCAAATGATTTAATTATCACACTTGGTGCAGGTGATATAGTAAATGTGGGACATAAATTTTTAAGTAAGGATACATAGAAAATAGGTTGAAATCCAAATGAAACTTCAAAGAAAACGCAGGCAGCGTAAAGACGGTCCCTCCCATAGAATTTTCAGACCTAAACAGATTCACACTTCAAAATACCGTGCCCGCCGCCTGATCATGTTTGGAACTTTGATTATAACTTTGCTGTTTTTAGCTAAAATCTTTCTCGGATTTTTCGATTTTGAGCACGTACAAGTGTCCGTAGCACTTTTTGGTAATTCTCACTATACGGAGGGGCAAATTTACGACGTGTTAGGTGAAAACCTTGATAATATCGTCACAGATTCCGAAACACAAACTGTTGCGTACCTGAAGGAAAATCTGAGTTATGTTAAGGATGCTTACGTTTCCAAAAGTTTTGTAAAACGTCAGTTGACTATTGAAATCACTGAACGTGAACCGTTTGCACGACTAAACCATATCTTATTAGAAGAAACAAAATCAGAAAAGGCACCTCAAAAAACAACAAGAAGAAAAAATACGGATAATTTCTTTTTGATAGACGAAACCGGTCATGTGTTAGAATCTATTACACCGGAAAAATATAACCACCTGGCACTGATTTTGGATGAAGGGGTACAAGAACCCGAAGTTGGCAAACAGATTAAAACCGGAACAACACAACTCAGTCTGTATATCTTGAAACAAACAGTGTTGCAAGAACCTGACTTATCCAAATTTCTAAAGACAGTTGACGCGCGAGTTTCGCAGCAAATAAAAATTGACATAGAAAATTTACCTATGCCAGCGTGGATTGCAGCGGATTCAATTGAGAGCGGGCTTTATCATGTTGGGTTGTTTGTTCAACAACAAGGACTCCTTATCCTTCAGAGAGAAAGGCAAATGTTAGAAAAAACACATGTAGGCAAAAAGGATTTCCTCTTGCCAGAAAAATTTACGTATTTGGATGCACGATATGAAGACACACTTTATTTAGGAGGGGACAGCAAATAGATGGCAAAAGGAACCATTATCACCGGATTAGATATCGGTTCAAGTAAGATCTCGGTTGTAGTATGCCATACCTTGCCGAGTTTAGATGGCCAGATGGAAATTATTGGTGTCGGCAACGCAGACTCAAAGGGGTTGCGAAGAGGTGTTGTCGCTGACATCAATCTCACTGCAGAAGCAATTCGTGAGGCTATTTCCGAAGCCGAACTCATGGCAGGTATAAACATAGAATCGGTATGTTTAAATGTTTCAGGTGAGCATGTTGTTGGACAAACGTCACGCGGTGTGGTAACTGTAAAAAATGCCGCACAAATCACAAAGGATGATGTAAATCGAGCGGTGCAGTCGGCAAGAACAATTGCTGCTATCCCTGAGGGTCAAGACGTTCTGCACGTGATTGAGCAAAACTTTGTTATTGATATGGACATGCGGACCAAGGAACCGATTGGAATGTCAGGGTCGCGTTTAGAAGCAAATGCATATATAATCACTGGAAACACAAGTGGGATACAAAGCCTGTTAAATAGCGTTGAAAGTGCAGAAATTCCGAGTGTGGAAACACTTGCTGTTGCCCCAGTCGCATCAGCAAAATCTATCCTCCAGAGAGACGAGCGTGAAGTCGGAATCGCACTGGCAGACATCGGAGACCAAACAACAGAAATTATAGTCTATAAAGAGGACGCCATTGAACACGTAGTCGTGTTTCCTGTCGGTGGACAACATGTGACAAACGACATCGCTCAATACCTAAAAGTAACGTTACCTATTGCAGAAGAACTGAAACTTCACCGAGGATGCGCATGGGCAGAGTGGTTGCAAGAAGAGGATACTAATCCTATCCCGATTACAACAGGTTCAGCAGTGCCAAAGTTTATCAGCCGCTTTGAATTGGCACAAATCATTGAGTATCGAATGGTCCAAATCCTTGAAGGAATAGCTGACGAACTCGGAGACACACAACTTCCGGGCGGACTTGTGTTAACAGGCGGAACAGCCCTCATGGATGGTTTGACAGAACTCGCTGAACAAATTTTGCAACTCCGTGTACAAATAGGATATCCCATAGAACTAAAGGGATTAACGGACAGGGTAAATTATCCAATGTATGCTACAAGCCTTGGATTAGCAATGTACGGGGAATCCTTACGACGTGAAGAAAAACTGGCACAAGCATTAAGGCGCGGTTCAGGACCAGTTGGGGGAATTTTTCGCCGCATAAAAGAATGGTTTGGCTATTAGGTTTTTATACCAATTCTATAAATTATTTTCTCTTTTGAAATGAAATGAAATGTAAGAGGCGGCAAATGCCAAAAGCGCATTTGGCGTTGATTTGGCAATGAATTGCGCGACTACGAACAGACTATTTCTTTCAGAGAGGTTATTTTTGAGAAATGGCATTAGAAACCCAATACGATAATCCGCTTTCTATAAATCGGAATAACAGTTCTAAAGATAAGGTGTTTTGATAGACACAAGCCGGATCAAGACGATCCGTAGTGAGTTGAAATCAATATTACTTCCACCCTCACTCATTGTATTGATTTAATTCTAAATTGTTTGTATAATTAGTATTCAGTGAATCATGCTTGAAGCGTGTTAAATGCACATTGATGTTGCACTTACCAATGAAGTGCTTATCCAGAAGGAGGTATAAGGTTACCGTTGGTTAGACAACGTTCCTAACAAATGAAAAGGCGCTATATTGCTGCGGAGGCACCGAAGGATGTGTCGTCCAAAGGTGACTGAAAGTAAAAATGATAGATTTTGAACAAGAAGAATTTGAAAAATTAAGTGCGAAAATAAAGGTTATCGGTGTAGGTGGAGCAGGCGGAAACGCTGTCAGACGCATGATAGACGCAGCACTCACCGGCATTGAATTTTACGCTGTAAACACTGATCAACAAGCACTCAACACATGCCACGGTGCAACACAAGTTCCGATTGGAATGAGCACGACCAAAGGATTAGGGGCAGGGGAAAATCCGGAGGTGGGCAGAGAGGCTGCTGAGGAAAGTAGAGAATGTTTACAAGAAATTGTGGATTCTGCACACATGGTTTTTGTCGCAGCGGGGATGGGTGGTGGTACCGGAACCGGTGCAGCACCAATTGTTGCAGCACTTGCTAAGGAAAAGGGCGCATTAACAATTGGCGTTGTGACACTCCCCTTTAATTTTGAAGGTAGACATCGTGCCGAAAAAGCAGAAATTGGATTGCAAGAACTCCGTAATTGTGCTGACTCTGTCATAGTCGTTCCAAACCAACGGCTCATTGATGCAATTGATAGAAAACTTCCAATCCCCGAAGCATTCAGAATGGGAGACCAAATCCTATTACATGGGGTGCAAAGCATATCTGACATCATTACAGAAGCAGGAGAAATTAATGTTGACTTTGCGGATGTGGAAACAGTTATGCGTGACTCCGGAACAGCCCTGATGGGGATGGGACAAGCGTCTGGAGATAATCGCGCAGCCGCCGCTGCATCACAAGCTATTTCCTCTGACCTACTTGAAGAAGGCAGTATCGCGGGTGCGGTTAGGATGATTGTGAATATCACTGCCCCTCCTGATTTTACGATGCACGAATTGGATGAAGCCATGAAAGTTATTCGGGAAGCGTCAGATGATGCACATCCTATCTTCGGGTTATTTTACAAGGACGCATTAGAACTTAGCGATGAAGTGTTGGTCACTGTAATTGCTACAGGATTTGATATGCCTTCAGATTCGAGTTATATACCGAATCAAGGGCATAGATTTAACCCGCAAGGTGGCAATCCACAAGGGGGACAACCCAATCCAATGACCCAAGGAAGTCGGATTCGGAGTGGTGACGCGAGAACTGTCGGCCGGGCACAACGAGGTACGCAGCGTCCCGCCTTAGACAGGCAACCGCCCGAAAGAGGAAACGGCGGAACGTTCGGTTCTGCAACGCAACCTCCTGCTAACCGTCAAAGTCCTTCACGGCAGCAGGTCGGGCAAGAAAAACCTGAAGAAGATGATAATGAAACTAACGACGAACAAGATGAGAACCGTGAAAAACAGTGGGACATCCCCGCTTTTCTCAGAGTTCAACAAAGAAGAGGTAAACGGAGAAATTAATCCGATACCTTGTCTTGTTCGCAAATACGTCAAGTAAAGAGAGATTCAATTGGATTTACGTGAGCACGCGCAACAATTACTAAAAACCGAAAAGGACGCGTTCCCAAGTCAAAACGCGTATACCCGGTTCAGGAAACCTAACAGATTCGCGTTGGTTTATCCGAGCACATATCAACTTGGGATGTCAAGTCTGGGGGTTCAAGTTATTCATGCCACGTTGAACAGTCGTCCGGATACTGCCTGTGAACGTGTCTTTATACCGGAACCTCAATATGTTCGCGAACTTATCAAGCGAAAAACGCCTCTCTTCTCTTTAGAGACGCAGACCGCGCTCCACGCTTTTGATATTGTTGGTTTCTCTGTGTCGTTTGAGTCAGACTACGTGAACATACCGCGGGCGTTGGCGTTAGGCAATGTCCCACAGCGAACTGAAGAACGTACAGACTGGGACCCGCTTGTTATCGCAGGTGGAATTAACATCTCTTACAACCCTGAACCGTTGGCTGATTTCATTGATGTCTTTGTAGTAGGTGAAGCAGAACTGATTATCCATCAACTGATGGATAAATTCCACGCATGGAAAATGTCTAATGCGCCTAAAATAGACCTATTGCAATCACTCGGTACAGAACCTGGACTGTATGTTCCAAGTTTTTACGATGTCACATACCACTCAGATGGAAAAGTTGAACAGGTTAGCTCTAAACCAGAATTTCCGAATAAAATTCGCTCTGCAGCAGTGCCGGATCTGAATAGTGTCCAAACCTGCACACAGATTCATACCCCGAACACTGAGTTCTCAAACGCGCATTTGATTGAAATAGTACGTGGATGTGGCAGACAGTGCCGTTTCTGTGTGGCAGATTATGCACGCCGATGGCCGAGACGCCGATCAGTAGAAAATACACTTGCACTTGCAGAGAAAGCAAGAGGCATTACTGATAGGATTGGGTTAGTAGGGGCATCTATTTCTGACCACCCGCAGATAAATGAAATCGCTACCGGTTTAGTTGATAGAGGATTCCGTATCTCATGTGCGTCACTCCGTGCAGAAACGGTTGAGACTCCGCTTCTTGATGCGCTTGCCGATAGCGATCAAGGCACAATTACCATCGCCCCAGAAGTGGCAACTGAAGAACTCCAAAAGGTTGTCAATAAAGCAATTCCCCGAGAACGACTCTATTATGTTTTTGAAGAAGCATTGAAACGCGATATTCTCAACCTCCGTCTATATTTCCTTATCGGTGTTCCGCAGGAAACCCCCGCAGATGTGACAGCGATTGCAGAAATGGCAAAAGAGATGCGTACCATATTACTTCCACATGCCAAGCGGACAGGAAAAATAGGACGTATCAGTTTCACCATCTCACCAATGGTACCAAAACCGCATACCCCGTTTCAATGGGTCGCAATGGAACCGCCAAAGACTATCGCCAAAAAACTTGACTATCTGAAACGGGAGATTAACAGACTCGGTAGTATAAAGGTATCATCTGCAAGTGCGCGGATGGCACATCAAGAAGCAGTTTTTGCACGTGGTGATCGACGACTCGGAAAAGTTATATTAGAACTTGCCCAGGGAACATCGTGGAACAACGCTTTCCGTAAGCATGGATTAGCTCCTGATTTTTATGCCCTGCGTCAACGTGAATTCAATGAAGTTAACCCGTGGGACCATCTTGACCTAAACGTTAAACCGCAATTCTTACAACTTGAACACAACAAGCACGAAAAAGGTTTTATGACAAGTGAATGCGACACTACAGTTTGTAAAAAATGTGGTGCGTGTTAATAATTTTTGTGTTAAAATAACCTAAGTTGCCACCTATTAAAGGACTTCTAAATCGATGGGATTTGCTCT
>JAPPES010000039.1 GCA_028824125.1 Candidatus Poribacteria bacterium | reverse complement strand
AGGTTTCCTAACCTTGCCAATTACCGAAATATTTATTTAAACTTCATACAGTTTGCGCTACGAAATCTTGCGAAATATGCATTATTTCCTATAAAAAACGGTGTTTGCATGTCTAAAAACTTATAGGTAGCAACTTGGGTTAAAATAAAAAAAGATAGAATACATAAGATTTACGCAATTTGTAGATAAATCCTAAATATAATCAATTTCCTGTGAATCTGCTGATGACGCCCTCCACACACGTTGGCACTTTATGAAAATAACCTGGCAATCTAAGTCAGAAATCCGCGAAATACGATGAATCATGGCGAATGCGCCAAATCAACGGTATGAATGCCATTGGCAGAATGCGCGTGTGGCATTCTGCATGATTCCCCGTATGGCATTCGCTTGTTGGCATTCCGTTGATTTAGTGGAATCCGTGCCAATCTGTGATTCAGAAAATAGACATTCCTAACATACAACAATCGCAAAAAAACTTGACAGAGCCGATAAAACCTGCTATAATTCTATAATTAAATCTCTTTGATAAAGGATTTAAACGCATGTTTGAGAGCTTAAGTGAACGATTACAAAGCACCTTCAAAAAGATAAAAGGTCAGGGAAAATTGACAGAGAACAATATCTCTGATTCCCTGCGTGAGGTGCGCCGCGCCTTTTTAGAAGCAGACGTAAACTATAAGGTCACGCGTGATTTTATAGAAAATATCAAAGGGCGTGCGCTTGGTCAGGAAGTGATGGGCAGCCTCACACCTGAGCTTCAAATCGCAAAGATTATCAAAGAGGAATTGACAACGTTGATGGGGACTGAATCTGCAAAGATTCAAATTGCACCTAACGGCCCCACGGTTGTGATGTTAGCAGGTTTGCAAGGTGCTGGTAAAACGACAGTCGCAGCGAAATTGGCACTTAAATTTCGTAAGGACGGGCGCAATCCGATGCTCGTTGCAGCTGATGTTTATCGTCCTGCTGCTATCAAGCAGCTGCAAGTGCTTGGGGAACAGATTGAAACCCCTGTTTTTGCGCAAGGAACTGATGTATCCCCTATTGACATTGCTAAAGATTCAGTGCAAGATGCAATGAAACGGGGTTACGATTGTATTATCATAGACACAGCAGGTCGTCTGCACATTGATGAAACCTTAATGGAAGAGCTGCAGAATATCAAGAATGTGGTGAATCCTTCTGAGATTTTGCTTGTTGTTGATGCGATGACAGGTCAGGATGCTGTAAACGTTGCTGAAAACTTCAATAACGATTTAGATATTAGTGGTGTTATTTTGACCAAAATGGATGGAGACGCACGCGGAGGGGCGGCACTTTCTATCCGTTCAGTCACAGAGAAACCGATCAAATTCATCGGTATAGGTGAAAAGATTGAAGCAGCTGCACTTGAAGAATTTCATCCAGAACGGATGGCGTCGCGTATCATCGGTCAAGGCGATTTCCAAACACTGATGGAGAAAGCCGAAGCTGTTTTCAACGAAGACCAAGCACGTGAGTTAGAACGCAAGCTAACAGAGAGAAAGGGATTAGATTTTAACGATTTTCTCACGCAGCTTGAGCAGCTAAAAAATATGGGACCTCTCGACCAATTGTTGGAACTCGTTCCTTTTAAAAACCAGTTACCTGTCCAAGACCTACAACCAGATGAGAGTCATCTCAAATATGCCAAAGCGATGATACAGTCAATGACACCTGCGGAACGAGGGAATCCTGCTCTATTAGATAGGAGTAGAAAAATCCGTATATCCAAAGGAAGTGGCACTTCGGTCAATCAGGTTAATCAGTTGGTTTCCCAACTCCGAATGATGAATAACATGCTGAACCAGCAGGGATCCATGGCAATGCCAAAGATGGCTGGAAAAATGGGTATGCTCCCCCAAACACAGCGAAAAAAGAGAAGGCCTCGGAAACGTAAAAGACGTAAATAACACAGTAATGGACAGTAAGAAGTAATTACGATTTCATAATAATTTTGGATAGTCCCAACCATACGATATATACCAGGAGGTATTTTTTGGCAGTTAGAATTAGATTACAACGGCTCGGCAGAAAAAAACGTCCTTTTTATCGACTCGTTGCAGCCGATGCACGAGCCCAGAGAGATGGTGTTTTTTTGGAACGCCTCGGTCATTACGACCCGATAACGGAACCAGCAGATGTTGTTATTGACGAAGAGAAAGCTTTGAAGTGGTTAAGACGCGGTGCTCAGCCAACAGATACAGCTAAAAGATTACTTTCACAACAAGGCATCTGGAAAAAATTTACTTACGAAAAACTTGGAAAACCGCTTCCTGACGAGGAAATTACAGCAGACGAAACACCTGAAGATGAGGATATATCAGCGTCTGAAAACGATCAAGAAGAACTTCTTGCAGAAGAAACATCTCAATCGCCTGAAGAAGAATAGTTTTCAAGTCTTGCTGAATTGGTATTCATTTTTTCGCTTTATAACCACAGAAAATTAGTTATGTTCAAAGAACTTATTGAATACATCGTAATAGCCCTTGTTGACTATCCTGATGATGTAGTCGTCCGTGAAGTGACTGGCGAAAAGGTGGTTATCATTGAATTGAGTGTCGCAGGAGCGGATTTTGGTAAAGTTATTGGTAGATACGGACGGACGCTAAAAGCAATTAGAACGTTGCTTTACACTGCCGGATTGAAAGCCAACAAAAAGGTCATACTTGAACTACTTGAAAAACCGAGGCCCGAAGAATAGCGATGACAGGCAAGCGTCAAAATGAAAATGGATGTGCTCGCGCTGTTTCCAGAGATAATCGCACCTGCCCTGCAAACAGGCATCTTAAAACGTATTCAAGACACTGATCGACTCAGCATTAACGTGTATAATCTGCGGGATTGGGCAACAGATAAACATAAGACTGTTGATGATTATCCTTATGGTGGCGGCGCGGGGATGATTCTCAAGCCTGAGCCGCTCTTTGCAGCTGTTGCAGCATTGAGTCCAGAATCTGAGGCGCAAATTGTATATTTAACGCCGCAAGGCACACCGTTAACGCAATCGCTCGTTGAATCATTGTCTTTGGAATCTCATCTAATTCTGATATGTGGGCGTTATAAAGGGATTGATGAACGGGTTCGCCAAAAAATTGTGACGACTGAAATATCAATTGGTGATTACGTTTTGAGTGGTGGTGAGATCGCAGCATTAGTGCTAATTGATGCTATTGGGCGTGTTTTGCCGGGGGCATTAGGAGATTTTGAATCGGCACATGACGACTCTTTCAGTCAAGATTTGCTTGATCATCCCCACTATACACGTCCTGCGGAGTATGAGGGGATGAAAGTTCCAGACGTGCTGTTAAGTGGACATCATGAGAACATAAAAAAATGGCAGCATGCAGAGGCACTAAAACGTACAGCAGAACGCCGTCCAGATTTACTACAAAATCTTGAACTGACTGATGAAGAACTTGCACTTTTGCAAAGATCAGAACACAAAACATCTTGTTAATTAATGTGATCCGTAGAAAAAAATAAAATGAACACTCTATCAAAAAAGGAAAGAATCGCACTCAATCTTAACGGGGACAGAGAGGTGTCTGTCAAAGGTTCCATCGCACCGATTGAGTACACCCAATTCAACTACCATGTAGAATGGGATGCATTGGCAAATCTGCAAGTTGCTGAACCAGAAAAGCAGTATGCCGCGTCAATTTTTCAAGGATTTCTGCCATCGGAATCTGTTTTGGTGGGTGAATGCTGGCAGATTGAAAAAGATGGCGTGCTGGAATTACTAAGGCAGCTTAATCCAAAGCCAAACTTGGATATAGATATCAATAATG
This sequence comes from Candidatus Poribacteria bacterium, assembly GCA_028824125.1. Taxonomy (GTDB): domain Bacteria; phylum Poribacteria; class WGA-4E; order WGA-4E; family WGA-3G; genus MSPOR6. The sequence goes on along the minus strand of JAPPES010000039.1, from coordinate 49,912 downwards.
GGGATTCTCTCGGTTTGTGGGCATGTTTGCGCGCCTACAACGATGACTTTGCTGACATTGTGTTTCGCATTCATGCAGAATTTTCCTTAGAAGGTGGTAGGTTCACACCTTCTCAGTTTGCTGGTCATCTCGTCATTAACCGAATTAAAGAAGAAATCATATTCTTTCAGATGCATGTGCCTAATGGCACGCTGAATTTTGATGCTTATTGGGATACAATAGGTTCCGAACTCGGCTATTGTCCTCAAATGGAACTTTGCACAGGGACACTACCTGATCATGTAGAATTCACCGCGTCAATCACACAAGAAGAAGCTGAACGGGCACTGATACTTTGTTTTTACAATTCAGTACAAATTAGTTGGGTATCGCTGGAGGAGGCTTTGGAATTGGCACCGGCACAGCAAAAACCGATTCACGTGGTCCTATTAGATGGACCGCTCTTTGATGAATCCTGCTGAGCGAGTGGCAAAGGTCTGAGGGCAGGTGTCCTCTCAAGAGACGCAATTATTGAATTTTTGAACAGACATTTCATCAATACATGGGTTTCCAACTCTGAGTTGGGACGTACCCGTAGTTTACGGGAACCGATTGCCAAAAAACGTCAGCGCGAAGACAAACCTTTTGACACAACACACCCTTTGGCACAAGCCATCATGAAGGGATGGAAGACCGGATCCCAAAAAGGTTCGCCAGTAGATAGTTACGTTATATCACCCGAATTTGAACTGATGGGAAAAAAACAGATTTGTGAACTTGAAGTTAACGCCGGACCTGGAATACTCCCTCCAAAAGAATATTACCAGATATTTCTAAAGGATGCTTTGGAAGGAAAACAGCCTGGATTAGGGAACATTGTTCTCACCCATGAACATCCTTCAGAGGAGGTCCTGGACGTTTTTCGGACGCCAACTGTCGGTTATTTAGATTACACAGTTGTCGTGATTGATGTCACTTCTTTTGAAAGCGGCGGAACACTTACTATTGATATAAAAATCGGAAGGGATAGAGGTGACGGTGAGTTTTATCTATTTGACGAGGATGGCGAACTTTCTATAGATGAAGAAGAACCGAAGGATGCCCTTACTGGAACGTGGGGTGAACCCGGTGATACAAGACAGATTACATATCGTTTTGAGCGAGGGCAACGTTTTAAGTTGGGTGCTTCCGGATATTGGGACGAAGGGGAAATGTGTATCAACGCATTTCTGGCAAAAATTTCTGTAGAAGAAAATTCTAACGGCACAGTTCAGTAATTACGAAAGAAAGGAGGAAAAAACAATGAATTTGATTGAATCTGTAGAAAATCAATATAAGAAAACTGATATTCCTGAGTTTAGTCCTGGCGATGTAATTAGAGTCAATACACGTATTAGAGAGGGACAGAAGGAACGTCTTCAAGCTTATGAAGGCACCGTGATTCGACGTGCACATGGCGGAACCCGTGCTACCTTTACGGTACGACGCGTCGCATTTGGCACAGGGAGTGAAAGAACATTTCCACTTCATTCACCTAATATAGAGAGTATCCGAGTTGTTCGTTACGGTGCTGTTCGGCGTGCAAAGTTATACTATTTGAGAGATCGTACAGGTAAATCTGCCCGTGTCAAGGAACGTAGAAGATAACAAGATGAACGCATTTGAGCGCGCTTGCCGACAGGATGGATACAAGCGAATTGCTGGGATTGACGAGGCGGGTAGAGGTGCATTAGCTGGTCCGGTTGTTGCTGCTGCTGTTATCCTGCCTGTCGATTGTAAAATTGACGGTTTAAAAGATTCTAAGCAATTAACTCCAAAACAACGATCATTGCTGGCTAATGAAATCCGAAATGTTGCTATTTCGGTTGGGGTCAGTTCAGTAGATAATCGTCTAATTGAGGAACTTAATATCTTACAAGCTGCGCTGCGGGCTATGGCAGAAGCTGTCCAACAACTCACACCACAACCGGATTATCTGCTTGTAGATGGTTCTAAGCTGCCAAAAACTAACATTCCAGCACAGGCAATTCCGAAAGGTGATAACTTGAGTCTGTCCATCGCTGCGGCTTCAGTTATCGCGAAAACGACGCGTGACAAACTGATGATTGAATTCCATCAAACGTATCCAAATTACGGGTTTGCGCAACACAAAGGATATCCCACAGCACAACATCGCCAAGCGATAGCACAGTTCGGTGCTTCAGCAATTCATAGGAATACGTTCAAATTATTATCAGATGCATAGAGAATCTATCACTTTGCGATGATTCGAGGAAATTCAAATGCGGCGTTCACAGTCGAACATTGCAAAAATCGGTGAAACATTTGCTGCAGAACATCTTAAAACACAAGGTTACCAGATTCTTGTACAAAATTACCGTTTCCAACGTGGTGAAATTGACCTGATTGCTCAGCAAGGTAAAAGAATCGTTTTTGTTGAGGTAAAAACGCGGCGCAGTTTAAAATATGGTTTGCCACAGTCCGCTGTGACAGAGCAGAAGCAACGGCAAATTTCTAAGATCGCATTGGCATATTTACAAACACAAAACCTGTTAGATGCCCCTTGCCGTTTTGATGTAATTGCAATCCACTTGTCTCCGCAATATGAATTGCTACGACTTGAGCAGATTGAAAACGCATTTGATTTTCTTCCCGAAATTATTTGAAGAGGAACCGTAATTTCAGTATTTGGCAGCATGTATTTAAGAGTTCATGGAAAATAGAAACGAACAACAAATCGTTGATTTTTGGAGGACACCGACTGAACATTATCCTGATCAGAGCGCAAGATGGTTGCTCCAAAACACAGAAAACTTGCGATGCTTAGTCCAGATCATCGCTGGCAACCTATCGGAAAAGATGGATTTTGAGCGGATTGACTAAATTAAGAGGAGTTTTGTGCTGGAGATATTCAGAGCGCAGGAATCGGACCTCGTCTATCGTGTGCCGTTTAAAGGTGAAGGGCAAACCGGTGAGATCGTTATCTATATTCTCATTGAACACCAGTCCACAGTGGACGAGACAATGGGATTTCGAATGCTATTTTACATGTTGATGATATGGGACGCAGAACGCAGAACATGGGCGCAAAACAACGTGCCAAAAGCAGAGCGGCGGTTAACACCAATACTCCCCATAGTGTTTTATACGGGTGATCGCACTTGGAAAACGCCCCTGCAGCTTGACGCTATTATGGACATCCCAGATGAACTCACACGGTTTGTACCACATTGTGAGATACTGTTTCTCAGCGTCAAGGAAACAGATGCAGAAACATTGACGAAAACTAATCAACCTTTCGGATGGCTAATGACCGTGCTTCAGCAGGAACACGCAGATAAGGAAACGATCAGTCGTGCTTTAGTTGATGCAGTTGACTATCTTGGCACACTTGATCCGGACCAGAAGGGACAAATGGAAGAGGCGATAAAGTATCTCATCTCATTGATACTACACCGCAGACCCGCAGCAGAACATGAAGAACTTGTCCAACTTATAGACCAAAACACACAACAAATGGAGGTGACTCCCATGGCAGAATCAATGGCGCAAGTGCTAATCGAACAAGGTATTGAACAAGGTATTGAACAAGGGGCGCGCGAAACCACCGTGGAAAATATACTCTCAATACTTACAACACAGTTCCCTAAAAGTGACTTACATAACATAGAACAAGCACTTAAATCAATTTCTAATCTCGAACAATTGAAGCAGCTGGTTGTTTCCGCATTGCAAACTCCGAGTGTTGAGGCATTCTTAAATGCTTTGAGGACATAGAAAGTAAGCACCTACAAACACAGGTCAAGTTCATGCAAATGCTGACTCCTGAAAACATGGTCATTATCCGTGAAGTGTCAAGAAATTTTTATGACTCTTACTTGAATCGATGTTAGAAAATGTTCACAGTCCACTAAGGAAAGGACTTCATGCAAGCGATTATTCTCTGTGGTGGACTTTCCACAAGACTTGGTAAGACAACAGAAAAACTTCCGAAGATCCTGCTGAAAATTGGGGACCGCACCGTTTTAGAGTGGCAGTTAACACTTTTAGCTGAGGCGGGTGTAATTGAAGTAATTCTTGCTTCTGGGCATCTGCATGACGTGTTATATAAACAGGTGGGCGAAAAATGTGCTGGTGTGAAAATTCGATATGCCAAAGAAGATAAACCGCTTGGAACAGGAGGCGCAATTAAAAACGCATTTCGCTTCGTTCACGATTTTCCCGTTTTTGTTTTACATGGTGACATCCTGTTGAGAAACTTTGCATTAGCAGACATGTTGTCAAAGCTACGTCCAGAAATGGATGGATTACTGCTTGGTATTTCGGTACCCGATCTTACATCCTACGGTGAAATTGTTGCTGACGCACAGGGGCGAATTACCGAGTTCAGGGAAAAGCAGCAAGTAGCGCGCCCCGGTTGTGCTAACGGTGCCGTTTTTCTTTTTAACCGTTCCATCATCAACGCTTTTCCACAAAAGGATGTTTTTTCTATTGAACGGGATGTCTTGCCTTACCTATCCCAACTTTACGTTCACAAAATCGAAACTGAATGGATTGATATTGGAGTTCCGGAGCGTCTTGAGTACGCTCGGAAACATTTTACATCATAAGCCTTTATTTATTATGCAAATCGTTCAATATTTTTTATGGATAGTAAATACCACCAAAAACAAAAGTTGAATTTTAGTAACTAATTTTACATTGTAGACGTGCTTTGTAAGCGCGTTGTTATAGCGTAAGTATAGACTGTACCAATATTGGAGAAACTCATGCCTGTTTTTAGTAAAGAAGACTTAGAATTTTGGGAAGAACACGGCTACGTCGTTGTCCGTGAGGCTGTTCCACCTGAAAATTGCCGTGCTGCAGAACAAGCTGTATGGGACTTTCTTGAAATGGATGGCGAGGACCCAGGTAGTTGGTATCCTGAGGATCCGCCACGACGCGGCATCATGGTAGAAATCTACCAACATCAAGCGATATGGGATAACCGACAATATCCACGCGTGCATCAAGCGTTCACAGAAATTTGGGGGAACGAAAAACTCTGGGTCAGTTTCGACCGTGCCAGCATGAATCCGCCTGAACGCGATGATTGGAAGTTCCCAGGTCCCTACTTACATTGGGATATGTCGTTAGATATGCCAGTTCGGTTAAAGGTCCAAGGTGTCCTGTATTTGGTAGATACCCCAGGTAATCAAGGGGCATTTACATGTATCCCCGGTTTTCATCGAAAATTGGAAGAATGGTTGAAAGACCTCCCAGCTGATGCTGACCCACGCCGCGTGATACGCGAATATCAGGATGAAGGAGTCCCTGTACCTGGTAAGGCAGGAGATCTTGTTATCTGGCATAGCGCATTGCCACACGGCAGTAGTCCAAACTCCGCTGTGCGTCCTCGGATGGCGCAATACATCACAATGAATCCTGCGCCACATGATGGAAAAAGCACAAACGAACACCGGATTACATGGTGGCAAGAACGGCTAACAGGACTCGGAAAAAATCAGAAAGAGAAAGAACACCACCACGGTAAAACCGCTGAGTTGACACCTTTAGGAAAAAAACTTCTCGGTCTTGATCCGTGGGTTGCATAGTCATTTCGGTGTTTTTAGGCTTTAACCCCCTAAATCCCTTATCAGGGGACTTTGTTGCATAATCATTTCGGTATCTTTTAGGCGGGTTGTTTTGCCCGCCTATTTTGTTATGGGTGAAGTCACATGGAAGACCTATTGGCAGCACGCGCGCAGATGGCGATGTCTCTTGCCTTTCACATTATTTTCGCCTCCGTTGGTATAGCGATGCCATTGTTCATGGTAATTGCCGAGGGGATGTGGCTGAAAACGAAGGACGAAACTTATCTCACACTTGCAAAAAAATGGTCAAAGGGTACCGCGATTATGTTTGCCGTGGGAGCGGTATCAGGAACTGTGTTGTCCTTTGAACTCGGCTTGTTGTGGCCGACTTTTATGGCTTACGCCGGTCCCATTATCGGCATGCCGTTTTCGTTAGAGGGATTAGCGTTCTTTGTTGAGGCAATCTTTCTCGGTATCTATTTATATGGGTGGGACCGTGTCCCAAAGAAAGCCCACTGGTTCGCTGGTGTAATGGTCCTACTTGGCGGCACTTTTTCCGGTATTTTTGTTGTAACTGCTAACGCTTGGATGAACACCCCTGTCGGTTTTTCGATTGTTGAAGGGAAAGTTACCAACATTGATCCCATTGCAGCCGTTCCTTCTGCGTATATCACAAATGCATGGGTTTCGAAAGTTACCAACATTGATCCCATTGCAGCAATGCTAAACCCTTCCTCATTCAGCCAAGCACTTCACATGACCTTAGCCGCATTTCTCGCAGTCGGATTTGCGGTCGCTGGTATCCATGCCTATTTTCTGAGACGCGACCCAGATAACCCTTTTCATAGAAAAGCGTTTGCTATTGCCCTATGCGTTGGGGGTGTAGTTGCACTTCTGCAACCGATTTCTGGTGACATCAGTGCCAAACGACTTGCCAAACATCAACCTGTCAAACTCGCGGCAATGGAAGGGCAGTGGGAAACCGAACGCGGCGCGCCTTTACGCATTGGAGGCATTCCAGACGAAGAGGCAGAAGTCACCCGATACGCTATAGAAATTCCGAAGGCACTCAGTTTTCTTGCACACTTTGACTTTAATGCTGAGATTATGGGACTCAAAGACGTGCCACCCGAAGATCGTCCGCCTGTTGCAATTGTGCATTTTGCTTTTCAGATTATGGTTGCGTGCGGGATGGTAATGATTGTCGCGGGGATCCTCGGCGGATGGTTGGCATGGAGACAAAAGGGGTTGCCTGTGAATAGTTGGTATCTTAGGTTTGTCTCATACTGCACACCGCTTGGATTTATCGCCATAGAAGCCGGTTGGACTGTTACAGAAGTCGGGCGACAACCGTGGGTTATCTATGGCTACATGCGGACAGCAGAGGCAGTAACACCTATGCCACATCTTGTTGTGCCGTTCATTGGATTTACTGTGCTTTACATATTCCTCTCGATTATCGTTGTTATCTTGATGCGCCGTCAAATCTTCCAATTTGAATAGTCCATACATTGCCAATTTCGTATATGAGAGTTTGTAGTTTCGGAGAAAGCCTATGTTCGGTCTTGAAATCTGGATTGCAGGCGTGATGTTGATCTCGCTGATCCTCTATATGCTCACGGGCGGTGCTGATTTTGGGGGTGGCGTATGGGACCTATTTGCTACAGGTCACAGAGCGAAGGCACAGCGTAATCTTATCACAAATGCACTCGCGCCTATCTGGGAGGCGAACCATGTCTGGCTAATTGTTATTATCGTGCTGCTCTTTGTGGCATTCCCAGTGGCATTTGCCACAATCGGCACTGCATTGCATATTCCACTTACCTTAATGCTCATCGGCATTGTGCTTCGTGGCACAGCATTTGTATTCCGTACCTACGACGATCAATCGGATAAAACCCACCTCAGATGGAGTCGCGTGTTTGCCATTGCAAGTGTTATTACGCCTATAATGTTGGGTGTTACCTTAGGTGCGGTAGCATCAGGAACAATTCAGGTGGATGTAGAAACTGGCACCGTAGACACCGATTTTTTCTCATCGTGGTTTGCCCTATTTCCATTTGCAATCGGCTTTTTTACATTGACGCTCTGTGCGTTGCTCGCTGCCGTTTATCTTACCCTTGAAACTAAAGATTCAGAATTGCAGGAAGATTTTCGCGTACGGGCGCTTATCGCAGCAGTAAGCGTAGGTGCAATGGCAGGAATTAGTTTTGTTTTGTCTGCCAAAGGTGCTCCTTCAATCCGACAAGGATTGGGCAATAGCGTTTGGTCAATTCCGTTTCATCTTTTGACTGGCGCAGTGGCAATCTGTGCGATTTGGGCTATTTGGAAGCGCTACTTTCAACTTGCACGTGTGCTCGTTCCGGTACAGGTCGTCCTGATTATTTTCGGTTGGGGATTGGCACAGTTTCCTTATCTTGTTGCACCAAATCTTACATTTTCAAACACTGCTGCCCCCGATTCTGTGCTTCGACCTGTGTTAATCGTTATTGTTATTGGCGGTATTCTGTTAGTCCCCGCGTTTTGGTATCTTTATGCCGTGTTCAAGGGGAACCGAGGCTAAGTTAACGAGTTGTACTAAATAACTTTGTCCAATATCGTTTCACAATTATATGAGGGGTGTTAGTTTTACTCATACCCCAAGTTGCTACATATAATACCGAATTAATTGGATTTATCTTCTTTTTTAACATTAGGCGCGTTTTCAAAACGTCAAATTACCGATTTATTTTCTTAATCTTCGGATAGATTGTGCTACAAGGTGGCAACTTGAGTTATATATTGAAATGTGAATATAGTGAACTTTAGAATTAATTGGACATTAGGATCGGTTCGGTTAGGAAACCGAACCTACCAGGGATGTTGTAGCACAAACTGGAAGTTTATGCTACAAAATGTCCCTTTATAGTGAAATCCACAATTACCTTTACATTGGCGAGGTTAGGAAACCTCGCCAGCGTTATAGTTATGGAGATTGTTGTTCATTGAAATGTAAACATATTTTCGGATTCCACTATAATTCTAAATGTCACCATATAATAGACAATCTAAAACTAAATAGCCCCGTTTCCCGAAAATATATCTGGCAAAGAAAATCAAAAAATGGTATACTTGTTAATCAAAATTATCCGTATACCACCAACCATAATTGATTCAAAAAACATAGATTGATAGCGAAGCACATAGATTGCTGCGCATACAAAAGGAGAAAGTTAATGCAACGCCTATTTACTTTTTGCATCTGTTTAGTGCTAACAAGCGGTTTTTGCCTCCCAATAATCGCACAAGAGACGAAACAAGAGGCTAAACCTGCTACACAGGCAAAACAGAAAAAGGAATACGAAGATTTTAATAAAGTCATTGAAGACAGTAAAAGTTATCAAGGTTTTTTCAAACTTTATGAAAAAAAAGAAAATCTCTATTGCGAAATACAGCCATCGCAATTGGATAAACCTTTTCTATGCATGATAAGCATCGCGCGCGGATTAGGATCAGGATACCTTCTTTCAGGTATGACCATGGATGAATGGTTACTTGAATGGAGACGTGTTGGAGATAAGGTCCATCTTGTTCGCAAAAATGTCCGTTTTCGAGCAAATAAAGGAACACCGATAGCAGAAGCAGTAGATTTGGGATATCGCGACTCTGTACTTTTCGCTCTCAAACTCGAAAGTGTCCATCCGCAACGAAAGAGTTTGTTAGTAAATATTTCACCTGTATTTTTATCTGATCTACCACCTTTAGCCGGACAAATAGGTGGGGGTGCCCGTTTTGATAAAGGACGTAGCACATGGGGAGCAATTAAAGCGTTTCCCAAAAACGTTGAGTTACGAGTTGATGCAGTTTATGCTGCGAGTGGCAGTCGTGAAACAATCCCCGACAGTCGTGGTATCCAACTATCTGTACACTACAGTCTTGCACAGCTTCCAACTAACAATTATCAACCCCGCTTGGCTGATGATCGTATGGGACATTTTATGACCACAGTCAAAGACTTTTCACTTCAAACCAGTGATGAACCGTTCATTCGTTTTGTCAATCGTTGGCACTTGGAGAAGGCTGACAAAAATGCAGAACTTTCTCCGCCGAAAGATCCAATTATATTTTACATAGAGAAAACTGTTCCACACCGTTTTCGTCCGTATGTGCGGCAGGGAATCCTTGAATGGAACAAGGCATTTGAAAAAGCAGGATTCATAGATGCAATTGAAGCGCGAATTCAGCAAGATCACGAGGACTGGGACCCCGAAGACGCTCGGTATAATACGATTCGTTGGGTCGTTGGTGCATCCTTTGCAATTGGCCCCTCTCGTGTGAATCCGCTTACAGGACAGATTCTGGATGCCGATATTCTTGTCGGTGAAAGTTGGATCAGATCTTGGATGCGTGAGTACACGACTTACTTTGATGAAGTAGAGCATGAGCGTAACCACCCAATTGATCATTCATCACGACATAACTGTCAAATGGCTACTGGGCTGGCACGTGAAATGAGTTTCATGGCGAGCGTTTTACAAGCACGCGGCATAATTGACGATGGTGAACTTCCAGAAGAGTATATCGGACAAGCACTCAAAGCATTGATTATGCACGAAGTCGGTCACACATTGGGAATAAGACACAACTTTAAAGCAAGTACGATATATACGCTTGAAGAGCTAAACAAGAAAACTGGTAAAGCACTTCACGGTTCCGTGATGGAATATGATGCAGTAAATATTGCGCCAGAAGGAAAAAAACAGGGAGATTATTATACAACCACAATCGGTCCTTGGGATTACTGGGTGATTGAGTACGCTTATAAGCCAATTGGTGGAAACAAGCCCGAAGCAGAATTATCCGAATTACAGAAGATTGCATCACGTGCTGCATCCCCGGAACTTAGATACGCGACTGATGGTGATGCTTCCATGTATCAATACCGCGACCTTGATCCATTAGTCAATCGTTGGGACCTTGGTGCGGATCCACTTGAATTTGCTAAACAACGTCAAGCTATTGTCGCTGGTCTATGGGACGAGATTGCAGACAAAGTCACACAAGATGGAATGGGGTACCAACGCGTCCGACGGGCATTTAGATCTCTGCTGGGGCAATATAGCCGTGGCATGTTCCTTGCAACGCGTTTCATCGGTGGACAATATCACCACAGGGACCATAAAGGTGATGAAAACGGACGTTTGCCTTATGTGCCTGTTCCAGCGAAGAAGCAGCGAGAAGCACTTAAATTTATCAAAGAACACGCACTCTCAGATAAAGTATTCGATTTTCCACCTGAACTGCTGAACAGTATTGCAATTACGCGGTGGAGTGATTGGGGTACAAGTAGTAATAATTCATCACGTCTGGATTATCCGATCCATGATGTTATTCTGCGAAATCAGAGCCAAATTTTAGGTAGGTTGCTTGATCCAAATGTTCTGGCGCGTGTGCAGGACACAGAGCTTAAGTTTTCGGACAATGAAGATGTGTTCACAATGCCAGAACTCTTTATAGGGATTACAGATGCTGTTTGGATTGAACTGGATAAGAATGCCGATGCAAAACAGTGGACAAATTCAGATGCGTTTATCTCAAGTTTCCGACGTGGGTTGCAGCGCGAACACCTGAAACAGCTGATTAAGCTGGTGTTAGCTGCAGATAGCGGCACCCCAGAAGATGCAAGATCACTTGCACGTCTCCATCTCGGACAAATCAATACTCGTATCAAGAATGTGCTTCAAAATTCCAAGTCAAAGTTGGATGATTATAGTGTAGCACATCTTGAAGAATCGCAAATTCGAGTTGAGAAGGCGTTGGATGCCAACTTCCAGGTTGAGAAACGTTAAAATGACTGTCTCTCGTTCTATTCAAGAATGATATACCATATTATAATGTTACATTGTAGGCGCGCCTTGTAAGCGCGCCTATCAACAGTCTATCATTATAGGTAATACCTGCCGCACTTCGTTAAAAGGAGATGAGAAGATGAAAACAATATACACATTCATCACCTTGTTCTTGCTTTTTGCGTTATTTCTCCCTATTGTTTCTGCTCAAGATACTGATAAATTGAATTTGCCTGAAGGTGCTAAACTCCGTCTCGGTAATGGCACATTGGGCGAAATTGCATATTTCCCAGATGGCACTCGGTTTGCCGTGGCTACTTCAGTTGGGGTTTGGATATACGACTCCATTACTGGTAAAGAATTATATCAACTCACTGATCTTGCTAACCATGTGAAGGGTATAGAAAACGTATCCATTTCATCCGATGGAAATTCTATCGTGACAGGAGGTCCGGATGGAACAATACTAATTTGGAAAACCTCTACAGGACAGCTTTTGAGGTATATTGCAGACGAAGAAAAGGCACACTACAATCCGATCTTTTCACCCGCTGGAAATATTATTGCTACATCAAGTGGAACCCCATCTGAAATATCTAATAAGACAATAAATTTGTGGGATGTCAGAACAGGTCAACACTTAAAAACACTTGCCAAGCCTAACAATCATTTCTATAGCAAATGTTTTTCACCAGATGGAAAGACTATCGCTATTTGGGAATATCGTTACAACACCCTCCAGTTGTGGGATGTAAATACCGGACAGCATCTAAAAAATCTTATCGCGCATGAGGTGCGTACCAACAACGTATGCTTTTCTCCAGATGGAAAAATTATCGCTACAAGTGGGTCGGACAAAACGGTACGTCTATGGGATACCAGAACGGGGGAACACATAAATACACTCACCCAAGAGAATATCGATGATTTCTCCGACGTGTGTTTTTCACCAGATGGAAAGACTATTGCTACTTCTGGTTCATCGGACGGTTGGGTACGTCTATGGGATGTAACCACCGGACAATACCTGAAAAGTTTTATTGGGCATACGGAGGGTAAAGCGTCTTGTGTCCGCTTTTCACCAAATGGGAAAATCATCGCTGCGGCTGGGACTCATGGCACGATACTTCTATGGTCTACTCTCACGGGACAGAAGTTGATAAAACTCTCAGGACATGAGGGAAGTGTTGATACTGTTTCCTTTTCTCATGATGGAATTACTATACTTAGCAAGGGTTCGGACAAAACGGTGCGTCTATGGGATACAATCACGGGGGAACTTCTAAAAACACTCACTGGATATACGGAAAGCGTAGATGAAGTTTCTTATACTCCAGATGGCAAAACCATTGCAAGCTGGGGCTATGACGAAACTATGCGGTTGTGGGATGTCAACACTGGACAATTACTGAAATATTATAAGCTCAATGAGTATAAGGGAAATGTCAACACCTTTCGTTTTTCACCTAATGGAAAAACATTCACTACCAAAAGCACGTGGAGTACGGTATCTTTATGGGAGGTTGTTACAGGGCAACGCCTCAATACACTGTCTAGGCATAAGCAAGATATCAACCACGTAGGCTATTCACCTGATGGTAAAACTATTGTTGGTAGTTGTTCGGACAATAGTGTCCGGCTATGGGATGCCAACACAGGACAACGCCTCAATACGCTTACTGGAATTACGGGGAAACTCTACAGAGTAGATTATTCAAGCGATGGCACTAAACTCGTTACCCAGAGTTCAGGAAATACAGTACAGATATGGGATGCCAACACAGGACAACGCCTCAATACGCTTACTGGAATTACGGGGAATGTTGATGGAGCATACTTTTCCCCTAATGTAAATACTATCATTACCAATATATATGAGGAAGATAGGGACGATGGCATGTATCTGTGGGATGGAAAAACAGGCCAATATATCGAAAAACTCTCTGGATATTCGGGGGCTGAAAGCCACGAAAGTTATTCTCCAGATGGAAAGATAATCGCTATGGTAGATGGAAACAATAGTTTGGTGGAATTATTTGATATGAGTCTCAGACAGCATTTTAATACTCTCTCTGGACATGTAAGTCATCCTCATTGCGGGGGAGGCACTATCACAACTGTACGTTTTTCACCCGATGCGCAAACTATCGCCACTGGGAGTGGGGATACAACTATCCGTCTATGGTCTGCCAATTCGGGAAAGTATCTGAAAACGCTTTCTGGACATACAGGGGGGATTAGTTCGGTTGCATTCTCTCCAGATGGCAAAACCCTTGCCAGTGGCAGTTGGGATGGGACAATTCTGCTGTGGGACGTTCCGCAATAGAGGATAGAAATAATAGATGGAAATTATCCAATATACGCCCGATATGCTGCCTGCTTTAACCCAATTTTATAATCGCTTGACCTCTGCCGTGCCACATTGTTACCCCGTAAAGGAGGCAGAACTGGCTGATGCAATGTGCAGTGTCACGGGTCAAAGCGATAATACCGATAATGGTCTTGAGGCAGAAACAGCGTTTGTTGCGATGCAAAATGGCGTAGTGCAGGCATTTATCCATGTTGGTCATCGTTGGTATGGGAACAACAATGAAGGGCACGAAGGTGTTGTCCGGTTTTTTGGTTACGAACGCGGGGCGCGACATGCCGGACAAACCGTGCTTGAAAAAGCGGAGGAATATCTGAAAACGTATAACGTAACCCAAATTACCGCTTTCTCATCGTATAAGTATCATTTTTATCATTTAAGATGTGCTTCACTTTCAATTATCCTTGATCATGTTTATGCCCTTCTCGGACACAACGGTTACAGTCCTCGCTATTGTCAAGTCTTCTTAGATTGGAAAAACTACTCTGTCACACCAATACCTCCAAGGTTGCCGGTAACACTCTCTGTAGAGTGGAAAGAAGGGCGTGGGCAACGTCCAAACTGCACTGTGCCTGCCTACCAAGAAAGTGAAAAAATTGGTATCTGTGTCTCTGTCTGCGGTGGTGAATATTCAAGTCACCCCGATGCACAAGACTGGGTTTATACGGAATGGCTCAGTGTAGAAGAAGATTTTCAGGGACAAGGTTTGGGAAAATACTTGCTTCAATACTCACTTCAAGAGATGCACAAAGTCGGATACCGACATGCTTCTCTTAATACTGAATGTTATGAATACCTTCCAATTCTTTTTTATAGCAACTGCGGATATAAAGTTGTAGATTGGACTTATGATTTTGTTAAAAAGATCTCCGAAATCCAGGGCACAAGTAATAATCCATGATGCAAAAATTAGTATCATTTTCTGGGCATCCTACTATTGCTTTTAAGTTTTTAGACATGAAAACATCGTCTTTAATGAAAAAATGCTGCTAATTAGCAATATTTTGTAGCACGGGGAATGCCATTAAGGCGAATGCGCCAAATCAACGGTATGAATGCGCGTATGGCATTCCCCGTATGGCATTCGCCATGATTCATACCGTTGATTTCACTTCCAGTTTGCGCCCTTATGACGCAAACTGGAAGTTTACGCTACATAGACAGCAACTTAGGTTAAAATAGAAGATACAAATGGAAATTTTAAAATATACCTCCGATATGCTGCCTGCTTTAACCCAATTTTACAATCGCCTGACCACTGACGTGCCACATTGTTACCCCGTAAAGGAGGCAGAACTGGCTGAGGCAATGTGCAGTGTCACGGGTCAAAGCGACAGTGCCGATGATGATCTTGAGGCAGAGACAGCGTTTGTTGCGATGCAAAATGGAGAGTTGCAGGCATTTACTCACGTAGGTTTCTATCAAGACGAAAATGAAAATAACGAGAAAGAGAACACTGGTGTCATCCGCTTTTTTGGGTACGAACGCGGTGCGCGGCATGCAGGACAAGATGCACTTGAAAAGGCAGAAACCTATCTAAAAACTTATAACGTTTCTCGAATAATCGCTTTTTCTAAAATCTATAGATACCGTTTCTATCACTTTGAATATGCACACCTATCAAATGCACTTGACCACGTTCAAGCACTGCTCGGACTAAATGGTTACCAACGTTGCAACGGACAGGTATTTTTGGATTGGGAAAACTTCACTGTGGAACCAACACCTTCAAGTCTATCGGTAACACTTTCTGTCGACTGGAAAGAGGGTCGCGGTGAACTGCCGAACTGCAACATAACGGCACACAAAGATGATGAAGAGGTGGGTGTCTGTTGGAATGTTTCTTGCGGAGAGTTTTCAAGCCATGCCGAAGTGCAAGATTGGGTCTATACCGACTGGCTCGGTGTTGAAGATGATTACCAGGGGCAAGGGTTGGGCAAATATTTGCTGCAATATTCACTTCAAGAGATGCAAAAAGTCGGATACAAGCATGCTTCACTTAGTACGGATTGGAATAATAATCTTGCATTGCTCTTTTACAGTAACTGCGGTTATAAGGTTGTGGATTGGACTTATGCATACAAAAAAGTGCTGTAATTATTTATACATTGCGAATCAACGCTACAGGGAGGAATAAACATTTGTATCAGCTTTCAGATGAGATACTTTCGTTCTATAGACAAACACAAGAGTCGAATCGGCTTATAAACGATGTTAGAGGACAGATAGAATTTGCGCGGACGCAAGAGATTATCATGCGCTATTTACCCACGCCACCCGCAGTCGTTTTGGACATCGGTGGTGGTTCTGGTCCCTACGCTTGTTGGTTAGCAAAGGCAGGCTATGAAGTCCATCTTGTGGATCCTGTGGATTTACATGTTGAACAAGCAAAAGAAGCCTCAACTCTACAGTCGGAACACCCAATTGCCAGCATATCGCTTGGCGACGCACGGGAACTGCGTTTTTCGTCAGCGTCTGCAGATGCTGTTCTGTTATTGGGACCGCTGTATCATCTGATTGATAAAAATGAACGGCTGCTTGCACTGAGAGAAGCATATCGTGTCTTACGAGATGGTGGCATTCTAATTTCTGCTGGTATCTCGCGTTTCGCTTCTCTACTTGATTTTTTCTGCAAAGACCGATTAGGCAGCTCGGTCTCCAGAGACATTGTTCAAAACGACCTCGAAACAGGCTACCATCGCAACCCAACGGAGAATTTAGAATTTTTTACGGATGCATATCTTCACCGACCCGAAGAACTCAGTTCTGAAGTTGTTGAAGCCGGTTTTGAGCATCAAGCGACGCTTGCTGTACAAGGACCAGCATGGCTTTTTAGATCCGTTGAAAGTTATTGGGAAAACCCTAACGAACGTGCTGCTGTTTTAGATTTCATTCGGAAGGTTGAAGCAGAGCCGTCAATACTCGGTATGAGCTCTCATATACTGGCAATAGGCACGAAATAAAAGACTTGGGAATGTTGTATTAGAGATAGGTTCATGGTATAATTTGTTAACAGGTAAGAAGATGACAAATCGGAACCTCTTCAGGATTTACTGTGGGAAGATGTATGCGTGTCTATCTTGATAATTGTACTTTCAATCGCCCTTTCGACGATCAGACTCAGATTAGAATTAGACTTGAAACAGAAGCCAAATTGTATATTCAGGAAAGAATACGTGATGGAGCTTTGGAGTTGGTTTGGTCATACATTCTTGATTACGAGAATTTAGCAAATCCATTTGAGGAACGCAGAAATATCATTCAAAATTGGAAGGCACGCGCTTTCATGGATGTGGATGCTGACCTTGAAATTCTTACCAAGGCAAACATCTTGAGAGAAATCGGCTTACGAAATAAGGATGCCCTTCATTTAGCTTGTGCTATTGCAGCGAAATGTGATTATTTTGTCACCACAGATGATGTAATTCTGAAGAGAACAGTTAGTTTTGAAGATATCAGGGTTATAGATCCCCCAAGTTTTATTAGGAGTATATTCCATGATAACAGATGAAGAACTGAAGGTAGAAGGTTTAAAGGCACTTACGGAAGCTTTAGGTGATGTACAGGCTGAAAAGTTCATCGCTCTGATTATGCGCTCCCCGTTTGATTACACCAAGTGGCAGCGGAAACTGTGGGATGAAAAGAGCGTGGAGGATATCAGTGCAGCAGCAATGAAACTGAGAAACTCCAAACCCGCTTAAGCACATGAGGCAGTAGAATCGGAAGGTTGAAGCAGAACCTTCAATACTTGACCATAGGTCAAAATAGGCCGATTGGTGTCGTAGAAATGTTGGAGCTGCGGAGGATTGAGGTGGTTGATAATGTCTGAAGGTCAAGCGGTTCGCAAGACGGAGACACCCGCCACGATCGAATCGCTACAAGATGATTTTACAACACTCGGTATTGAAAAAGGCATGGTCTTACTCGTCCATTCGTCCTTGAGCGCGATGGGGTGGGTCTGCGGTGGTGCCGTCGCTGTCATTATGGCACTTCAAGAGGTATTGGGGGAAACTGGCACGCTTGTAATGCCGACCCATTCGACCGACCTCAGCGATCCGAGTCAATGGGAGAATCCGCCTGTACCTGAATCGTGGTGGCGAACGATACGCGAAACAATGCCTGCTTACTGCCCTAATTTGACCCCTACCCGCTCAATGGGCAAAATTGCTGAAACCTTCCGAAAACGGAGCGGCGTTCTCCGAAGCGCACATCCACAGAGTTCTTTTTGTGCAAGCGGTCCCCAAGCATTGGACATCATAAATGAGCATTCCTTGGCTTATGGTATGGGTGAAAATTCACCACTTGCCAGAATCTACGATTTACAAGGTTATGTTCTGCTCCTCGGTGTTGATCATTCAAGTAATACATCCATACATCTTGCAGAATATCGGGCGGACTTTCCAGGCAAACACGTTGTGCAAGAAGGTGCCCCAATCTCACAGGCGGGATCAAGGATATGGACCACCTTTGAAGATATCCATGTAGACGCTTCGGATTTTGATCGCCTCGGTGGGGATTTTTTGCGTTCTGATGCAGGCAAAGTAGTTCGGTGCGGCAAGGTCGGTATCGCGGATTGCCAACTCATGCCACAACGCGCTGTCGTTGACTTCGCCGTTGAGTGGCTTGAGAAAAATAGACAAGGATAAGCTGAAACTATGCCCGATGTAAAATATCTGTATATCAACTTACTAACTCGGGAACAAACTTAAAACTTGACATAATTTTTGCTTTTCGTATAATGAACTGTATAGTAGTTTAGACTACAAAGTTGCTGTTTTCATATTCTGTCTGCTTTCCACAAAGATTCTGAAAGGAACAAATCAAACAGATGAATTTTCACCAAATGCGAAACATAGAACTGAGAAAAGAACTCAAAAAACGTGGATTGCAAGGGTACTCGTCGTTAAGAAAAGCCCAATTGATTGAGTATCTCTCAACAGGTATCCACCCGCTGAAAAACCCCCAAAAAGCACCTGCTATTGTGGAGGGTGAAATACACGATTCTTCGGAAGGTATTAAGTATTCATCTACTATCTTATCAGGGACAACTGACAAACTTCCGGTCAATCAAATTGTATCTGGTGACTGTTTAAAGGTTCTCTCCTCTTTTCCAGATGGTGTCTTTGATTGCTGTATTACTGATCCACCGTTTAATATGTCCAAAACAAAAGGATTGGGATGGGCATTTAGTTCTCATGTTACGATGCAGGAACAGTGGGATATTTTTTCAAAGGACGACTATTTTCAGTTCTCAGTGAATTGGATAAAAGAAGTACTGAGAGTGTTAAAGACAAACGGAAATTTATTCATTTTTGGATCTTTTCACTGTATCTTTACAATTGGTTTCATTCTTCAAAATATGTTTGACAGACGGATTATTTCTCAAATTGTTTGGTTCAAACCTAATGCGCAGCCTAATATTACCTGTCGAATGTTTACCGAATCTACTGAATTCATCATTTGGGCTGTCAATAATGAAAGTAAAAAAGCAAAAAACTGGACATTCAATTATGAAACAATGAAGGCAATGAACAGTGGAAAGCAGATGCGAAACATGTGGGAAATTCCGCTTACGCCACGAACAGAGCGAAAGCATGGTAAACATCCTTCTCAAAAACCTATAGCAGTTGTCAATCGTATTATGTTGGCAGGAACTAATGAAGGCGATCTCATTCTTGACCCATTCTCAGGTTCTGGGACTACAGCCGTGGTTGCTGAGCAACATAACCGCAAATGGATAATGATCGAGAAGGACGAAACATATAATCAAATTGCCCAGATGCGCATTGATGAGTTGTCTAATAGGTTATTTGAGGATGATTCAAATAACGATTGGTCATAAATGTGGTATGGAAAGACGACAAGCGATTCAGAAGTTATCAACTATAGAGGGTCAAGACCTTCGGCCACTTGCTGAAAAGTATGAAGTTACAGTATTTAAAGGGAAAAAGATCAATAAAGGTTGGGCAGGGCATGTCCTTGAAAGACATTTAGGTTTGCCAATAAACTCGTCACAATCACCTAATTTCGGGTCTTGGGAACTTAAAATAATACCCTTAAAATACTTGAAAAGTGGCAAGTTGACGGTTAAAGAGACAATGGCAGTGACAATGATCGATCCCTACAACGTTGAACGAACTGATTTTGAGGATAGTCATTTGTTAATTAAATTAAGACGAATGATTGTAGCAGCGAGAATTTGGGAAAGTCAAAAAGAAGAAAGATCAATTTTACACCGCGTAACAACTTTCGATTTGGATGATCCAGATGTGTACAATCAAGTAAAAGCAGATTATGACTTAGTTAGAGAAACAATTTGCACTAAAGGATTTTCTTCCCTCACTGGTAAAATGGGTGTATACATTCAACCGAGAACAAAAGGACCTGGGCATGGAAGCACCTCAAGAGCCTTTTATGCAAGGACTTCTTTCCTTAAGAAATTTATCTTTCCTGAGTTATCTGATGAAAAATAAAAAAAAAGATGATCTGCACATGTCTTACTTTGGAAAACCCAAGGAGAAGTTGAGATGGAAGAACTAAAAGAACTCCGCGTATCAAACGATGCGATAAACGATTCAGAAGAGTTACGCGCCCGAATGTCAGAAGCGGGGTACCTTTTCTTCAAGAAACTGCAAGACCCTGACAAACTCTTGGCGTTGCGGCGAGAGATGCTAACGACAATGCAGGAAGGTGGTTGGCTCGTTGCTGGGACTGATCCGATGGATGGCATCGCTGATATTTCTACGCAGTGTACTGAGGGCGATCCTGAGTATACCGATGTATACCATGAAGTATATAAGTTAGAGGCGTTCCATCGTGCAGGACATTGGCCCGAAGTCGTTGATATGATAGAGAAGATTATCGGTAGAGAGGTGCTGCCGCATCCACAGAAGATCGCCCGTCTCTGGTATCCGAAGTATACCGCGCACACGACACCGATACATCAAGACTTCGTTCACTTCCAAGGCAATTTTCAGACCTATACGTGTTGGGCACCAGTTGGTGATTGTCCGATAGAATTAGGAGGTTTGGCTGTCCTGCCCGGTTCACACAAAGTCAATAAAGTCATGGAACACCACTTTTCACTCGGTGCTGGTGGGTTATGCGTTAATACTGACGAATTGTCAGGTGAATGGCATTCCACAAACTACGAGATAGGCGACACGTTGATATTCCCTGCCTTGACTATTCACAAGGCACTACCGAATTTGACTGAGGATAGACTTCGCGTGTCACTTGACAACCGCTATCAGGCAGTTGACGATCCAATAGCAGAACACATGCTTGAACCACACTTGAACATTTTCAACTCGTTGCAATGGGACGATGTTTATCGCAACTGGGCATCTGACGATCTCAAGTATTACTGGAAAGATTATGATCTCACCGTTATCTCAAGGGATTTTAGTTACAGAAACAAAGGGTTTGAGGAAGCGTTGGCGTTGGCAAAAGACGGAGACGATCGCGCTGTGTTACAATTAAACCGAATCGTCAAAAGGGATCCAACAACTGATTTAGCAAAAAAGGCTATTACAGTTCTTCAAGAATTGAATATAGAAACTTCTGTTAATCATCCGTAAAATTCTAAAAACATACTTAACTCTTCCTATTTTGGCATACAGATTAAAACTTCAAACTTGTGATTCAAACGATAAACAACATCCATGATTTTCTGGTGCTAAGCTAAATTTGGTTGAATATCATCAAACCGAGATTAGTTCAACCCTTTGCTTTTAATGCCAGATTTTTATTTTTGATAAACCTCAATATTTAATAAGAGGATAAAAAATGAAAAACTTCGCTCCTTTCTTGACACTTGCGATCTGCTTTATCGTCTGTTTCTTGCTTACAAATCTAACAGCCTATTCTCAGACGATAGAAGTTAAAAAATTTGAAACCGCTCCTGTGATAGATGGTAAACTTGATGATATTCCTTGGCAACAAGTGACACCAATTGAAAAGTTCGTAGTAGCAGAATTGGAAACGACAGTGCCAGATCAAACCCAAGTATATCTTGGATTTGATGGAACAGCACTCTATATCGGTTTTCGGTGTTTTCAGGATAAATCGACCATGATTGCGAATCAGACACGAAAAGATGGCAGTTTTAAGTTTGAAGACCATGTTGCCGTCTATCTCGATACGTATCATGACAAACGCCGCACCTATGGCTTTGCGGTAAATCCGCTTGGCACACAACTGGATGAAAAGCAGGGCGACCTTGGTTGGGATGGTGAATGGACAGCAGCAGCAATCGTTGAAAAATCAGTTTGGACTGTTGAGATGAAAATCCCATATCAAATACTTGACTTGCCGCGTACTGAGAAGCAGACATGGGGTTTAAACTTAGTGCGCCGCCATCAAAGTCTGGACCGAACCAGTACCTGGGCAGATACAGGCGTTAACGTTTCTGATGCAAACGAATTCGGTAGCTTGACAAACCTTGAGGTAAATCCAAAGAACATTGGAAAGAAATTTGAACTCGGTGGATATTTTTCATTGGGATTAGAAGATGACTCAAATTTTGACGCTTTGGCAGACCAATTAACACCCGCAATAGGTGTAGATGGATCGTATAAACTAACCACAAGCACCTCTTTCATAGGTACAATCAACCCAGATTTCAGTCATATTGAGTCTGAAGTGCAAGGAATTGTCCTATCCGATCTGGAGCAGCGATTAACTGATCGACGCCCTTTCTTTCAAGAAGATGGGCGAATTTTTAGGGCACCGATCACCCTGTTTTACAGTCGCCGCATTGGCGAAATAGATTATGGCTCAAAGCTAATTGGCAAAACAGGAAAAGCAACTTATGGCTTGATGCATGTCAAAGAAACAGTAGATGACAGTCATAACGTCTTGGCGCGAGGATCATGGGATGCAGGAAATTCGTCATCTGTTGGCGTTTTCTTTGCATCAAAGGAGGTACAGGAAACTTATAATAGGTCAGCTGCTGTTGATACAAGGATTCGTTTGCCAAAAGCGTTCAATTTTGTGGCGAATTATGCGGGAAATTGGGAACCAGATCGTGAGAATCGTCGTGCTATTTTAACGGAAATATATCGTAGAGGCAATCCCATTTTTAGCCTGGCTTATAGGGACATCTCTGCCGGATTTAACCCTGTCAACGGATTTGTCCGACTCACAGACATCCGACAACCCAGTTTCTGGGGCGTATATCGTTGGCCTATTGAGAAGGGGTTATTGCAGACTGTCAAGTTTGAATCTGTCCAAAAAGTAACTTGGAACCAAGCAGGTGAAAGGATACGAGGTGATCATTTTCAACTGGTGGAATTTGATTTAGGAGAGAAGATTCAAACCGGATTTTTCGTTAGAAATTGGTCTTACGATGTCCACACAAATTGGGTGGTTGCAGCGCAAGCGGTGTATAACAGACAAAAACCAGATCGTATCTTTGTTGTTTGTCAATATGGTGAATTTGAAGGAGCAAAGGCTACCTTTGTTACAACAGCGATGAACCTCATACCGTTCCAGTTTATGTCAATCGGAATTGCAGGTGAAAACCTATGGCAAACATTTCCTGATGGACATAAAACCCGCAAGTTTTCCCTACGTTCAAGTGCAAACTTTGAGATAGGCAATGAAAAATGGATCACATTCCGCTTGCGGTCAGGAGGGGAGCACAAACCAAATCTGAATGCTGTCTTTAAATACATGTTCCTTCAGGATTTCGTTCTGTATCTCGTTTACGGTGACCAAGATGCGGAGGAGACTGTTAATCAACTGTTTGCGAAAGTAGCGTTTACTTGGTAGTTTCTATTTTAACGCAATTTGCTATCGCCTCTTATTCTATCCTCCCATATTTATGATATATTCTCACTCTATTCTACCTTCCAATTTATAGTGAAATCCACAATTACCTTTACATTGGCGAGGTTAGGAAGAAATCAAGAAATCAACGGTATGAATGACGTTTAGTCATTCCCCGGGTATGAATGCCATTTAGGCATTCCCCGCCTCGCCAGCGTTATGGTGTGGGGATTGTTGTTCATTGAAATGTCCACATATTTTCGGATTTTACTATAAAAAGGTATAGTTTGGACAATTTTAAGAGTTTCTATCCAGTAGATTTAGGTTAAATGAAACGCTGGACAGCGCAGAAAGATGCTGATACACATTTCGCCCCGCTGGGGCTAAAGAGGTGTGGATACCTACTTTTCTATAAACATTCCGCCCCGCTGGGGCTGCTCTTATCGCATCCAATATAAGTTTTTTCTGTAAGTCTTCACAAAAAATTTAACTCGTAGAAAAATAATTTGCAGTGTTCACCTAACCAATAGCCCCAGCGGGGCGAAATGTGTATAGCAGCTGACATATACACGGACAAAGCCCCAGCGGGGCGAAATGTGTGTGGATAAAATCTGATTCTAATATCCACGTTTTTCCATAAACGATGCTATCAAATAAGGACCCCTAAAATTGTCCAAAGTTTAGTATAAAAAGGGTTGACAATAAAACCTTTTACGTCTTAAAATGGCATAATCATTTTAAACTTTTTGATTGCTATAACGTTATATAACATAATTCTGTTATGACTGACAGAGAGATAGAAGCACTTACATCTTTTGATTTTCCGATAGAACATTTCCATAACCGTAGCACGCGATGGCTGCTGGAGGATAGCGATAACGTGCGGGGGCTATTGGAAATTGTAGCGGCGCACCTTATAGAGGGACTTGATTTTAGTAGACTCTTACATATCAATAGGAGTTTCATACCGGACAATTTGCGGGAACAGGAGTCTGACCTTGTGTATCGGGTGCCGTTTCGTGGAGAGTCGGCAACAGATGAACTGCTGATCTATATCCTAATAGAACATCAATCCACGGTTGACCCGATGATGGGATTTCGCGTGCTGTTCTATATGATGCAGATCTGGGATTTTCAACGCCGTGAGTTAGAGTCAAACAACGTCCCGAAAAGTGTGTGGCGGTTGCGTCCGATTATTCCGATTGTGTTTTACACTGGGGAACAGACATGGCACACGCCGCTATCACTTAGCAGCTTGATGAATTTGCCCGATATACTCTCCGGGTTTATCCCGAAATTTGATACGTTGTTTCTGAGTGTGAAGCACACGGATGCAGCCGAGTTGACGAGAACAGATCATCCATTCGGATGGTTGCTTACCGTGTTACAAAAAGAACACGCGACTAAGGAAGAAATACGCACTGCGTTGATGGAAGCGGTAACGCATATTGACACGCTTGATGCAGAGAAAATAGGACAGTGGCGACGCTCCATTTTTTATCTGTATCTGTTGATACTGCATCGCCGTCCGCCTAAAGAACATGAAGAATTGCAAACGCTGATTCACCAGCAAATGAAAGAACCATCCCGTAGAGAGGAGGGAGAAACAATGGCACAAACAATGGCTGAATACCTAATTCAACAAGGGGAAGAACACGGAGAAAAACGAGGAGAAATCCGGGCAAAACGGGAGTCCCTCCTAAAACTGCTTCATCTCCGTTTTGATCCTGTTCCAGAAACGCTTATCACCAAAGTTTCTGTGATGCGGAGCCTTTCCCGCCTTGATACACTTTTTGAGCAGGCCGTAACCGCACAAACTCTTGATGAGATCGGGTGGGAAGATAAGTAAATCCATTTTTCAAGACTTCAATCGTATTCGTAAACTAAGTAGTTCTAAATGGAAACATATAAATAATATTTAGCAAGAAAACTACCTAATTGTCAATTCTGTTATAAAAACTTCAGATGTAAACCCTATTAAAAAGGAGTGAATTCCAGTGAAAAGTGCTAAAAGTTCCATTCCACTAACTGCAATGTTAGTCTATTTATGTATCGTGATGTTAGGACTTCCCCTTGCATCCGCGGATAACCACGAAACCCTACAAACAACCGTTAATTATAGCCAGGACATTCGTCCTATTTTAGCAGACAACTGTTTCGCCTGCCACGGTCCAGACGAAAAGACTCGACAGGCAAACCTACGACTTGATACAAAAGAGGGCGCGTTTTCTGAACCGAGCGGGTATCCAATTCTCGTTCCTAAAGAACCAGATGAGAGCGAACTCTACCTCCGTATCACCTCTGATGACGACAGTCGTCGGATGCCACCAGCAGATTTTAATAAAACGTTAACACCAGAGCAAATAGAAACCATCAAACAGTGGATAAGCGAAGGGGCACAATGGGAGGAACATTGGGCATTCACCACACCTATTCGTCCAATGCTACCCACTGTGAAAAACAAAGATTGGGCACGAAACCCAATTGATGCGTTTATCTTGGCACGTCTTGAAAAAGAAGGACTGCAACCCGCCATAGAAGCGGACAGGCGCACCCTTATCCGCCGCTTAAGTTTTGACCTGACCGGTTTACCACCAACCCGTGAAGAAATATACCAATTCCTCGCGGATGATTCACCTGATGCTTACGAAAAACTGATTGATACCTTCATGGCAAAACCCGAATATGGCGAACACATGGCGCGCTTCTGGTTAGATGTGGCACGTTATGGCGATACGCACGGACTACATTTAGACAACTATCGCGAAATGTGGCCTTATAGGGATTGGGTGATTAAGGCATTTAATAATAAGATGCCGTTTGACCAGTTTACGATTGAGCAGTTGGCGGGTGATCTGTTACCTGAACCAACCGTTGATCAACGTGTCGCTACAGGTTTCAACCGATGCCACGTCACAACAAGCGAAGGCGGTTCAATTGCCGAAGAATATTACGTTCGATATGCTGTTGACAGAGTCAATACGACGTCCACTGTCTGGATGGGCTTAACCGCTGCTTGCGCGCAGTGCCACGACCATAAATACGACCCGATTTCACAGAAAGAATACTATCAACTCTTTGCCTATTTCAACAATATCACCGAAAATGCGATGGACGGCAACCGCAAGGATTCGCCTCCTGTTGTGAAATTGCCGACACCAGAGCAGAAGGCACAACTTGCAAAATATGATGACCAGATCAAAGACTTAGACACACGGAGTAAGGGGCCATTGCCGCTAGTTGATGCTGCCCAAACTGCATGGGAAAACAGGATGCCGCGGTGGACACTTATCAAGCCAGAGGTTGTCCTTTCACAAGGGGGCGCGACGGTTGAAATCCGTGATGATAATTCTGTTTTGGCAAGTGGTGAAAACCCTGACAAAGAGGTCTATGAAGTTATTGCAAAACTGCCTGCCGGTAAGTGGAGTGCTGTTCGATTGGAAGGTCTTCCTGACAAATCCTTACCGGGCAGTGGTATCGGGCGTAGTGACAATAGCAATGTAGTTTTGACAGGATTTTCTGTTGACATCGTTCCCGCTGCAAATGCAGAGCAAGAGCTTAATGCTGCTAAAGAAGCAGCACAAAAAGCGGTTGAAGCAGCTAAGGCTGCCGCAGCGGCAAAAGCAGCCGCAGAAGCGGAGGCAGCTGAGGAGGCAAAAGCAGCTGAAGAAGCGGAGGCAACTGATGAAGCGCAACCCGCTGAAAAAGCAGCACCAACCGATGAAGAGAAACCTGCTGAAGAAGCAGCACCAGAAACTGATGAGGCACAAACCACTGAGAAACCTGCTGAAGAAGCGGAAGATAAACCCGCCGAAGATGCTACAACAGAAGCAGATGCTACAGAACCTGCTGAAGAAGCAGCACCAGAAACTGACGAGACTCAACCTGCTGAGGAAAAAACTGAAGAATCAGCAGAACCTGCTGAACCCAAAGACCCGTGGACATCCGTTCCTATCGTGAAAGCATGGGCAGACAAGGAGCAGGGAGGCGGTGATTTTGCTATTGCGAATGTGGTTGACGATAAACCGGAAACCGGTTGGGGTTTAGAAAGCAATAACAATCGTGGCAACAGTCGGCAAGCGATCTTTCTTGTTGCAAATCCATTCGGTACAGAAGGTGGGTTGTTAAGGATTCGCCTTAAACATGAATCTCAGCACGCCAAGCATCACCTGGGCAGGTTCAGACTTGCTGTCGCAGACGCACCGACGATCTACCCGATCGGTTCTAAAGTCTCGCTTGGAAACTGGCATTCTGCCGGTCCGTTTACCGCAGAACATGGCAACATCGCCTTCTATAATGTTTATGAACCGGAAACCAAACCTGTGAATACAAAAGATAAATTCACTGTCGGTTCAAAAGAATTGACGTGGAAACAGCAGACACATTGGCAGGACGGTCAGGTGCATAACGACATCGTTGGTGAAAACAGCGCGACATATCTCTATCGAAACATTACCTCTGAAACCAAACAGAAAGCGACGCTTTATCTCAGTAGCAACGATGCGTTGAAGGTCTGGGTAAATCAGGCGGAAGTGCTTGCCAGCAATATCCAACGCGATGCTGCACCAGATACTGAGAAAGTCCAAATTCAACTTAACCCGGGCAATAACGAATTGCTGCTAAAGGTTGTCAACTATTCTGGTCCATCAGGCTTTTTCTTCCGCATGGAATCTGATGCACCGATGGTAACGGCAAACATCGTTGATACAATAGCGGTTGAAAGAGGTAAACGCAACGGCGATCAACAGACGCAAATTCGGGAATACTACCGTCGAAACGTCTCAACCGATGAGGATTTGAAAAAACTCTACGCGGATTTAGCAGATACCCAAAACAAGCGAAATTCACTAAATAATTCGCTTACGACGACGTTGGTGATGCAAGAACGATCTGAACCACGCGGGGCATACATCCTGGAACGCGGGGCATATCAACACCGAGGCGATCAGGTGTATCCACAAACACCCGCAGCACTTCCGGCCGTGGTGAAGGGTTCGCCGCCAAATCGCCATTCACTGGCGAAATGGTTGGTTTCCCGCAGACATCCGCTTACCGCGCGTGTTACTATTAACCGTTTCTGGCAAAATATCTTTGGGACCGGTATTGTGAAAACATCAGAGGACTTCGGCACACAAGGCACACCGCCAACGCACCCGGAACTTCTCGATTGGCTTGCAACCGAATTTGTGGCATCTGGCTGGGATGTACAAGTAATGCAGAAACTGATGCTCACATCGGCAACATACCGACAGAGTGCAAAGGTTACGCCCAAAAAATTGGAACGCGATACCGATAACGTGCTGTTCTCTCACGCCCCAAGATATCGTTTTGACGCTGAAATTGTGCGTGACAATGCCTTGGCTGTTAGTGGCTTGTTGTATAAACGTATTGGTGGACCGAGTGTCAAACCGCCACAACCGGGTGGACTCTGGAAAGCTGTCGGGTTTACCGGTTCTAATACTGATACCTTTAGGAAAGATTCCGGTGCTGATAAGGTGTATCGTAGAAGTCTCTATACGTTCTGGAAGCGAACTGCACCGCCGCCGCAGATGAATATCTTAGATGCGCCATCACGGGAGGCTTGCACAATCCGCCGTGAACGCACAAATACACCGATGCAGGCGTTAATGTTGATGAACGATCCACAGTTCGTTGAAGCGGCACGTGCGTTTGCAGAACGCACAATCAAAGAGGGTGGTCAAACATCAGAGGAACGAATCGCTTATATCTTTGAGATGGCAACCGCCCGCGAACCGAAACCTGCAGAAGTCGTACTGCTACTCGAAACGATGCAGGCGCATTCTGAAGAGATGAAAGCGGATCCGGAAGCAGCAAAAGAACTCATTACTGTCGGCGAATCCAAACCTGATGAGAAATTAGATGCAGTCGAAGTTGCTACATGGACAATGATTGCAAACCTTATCCTTAATTTGGACGAAGTCTTGAATAAGGGATAATATGGAGAGGGCGCGAACAGGAGTTCGCGCCTATGCCTATTTAATTATGAAATCCTTTTACATTCTGTTATTATTACCAATAATGTTCATTAGTTGCTCTGATGGTCCAGAAGTCGTTATGCCCGATCAAAACTTAGCCGCAGCTGTGCGCGAAGCACTCGGTTTAAGTCCAACCGATCCTATTCCTCAAAAGAAACTTGAAGAATTGGAGAAACTTACTGCTGACAGCAAAGACATTAGAGACTTAACAGGACTGGAACATGCAAAAGGCTTAAAGACTTTAGAACTCCGTAAGAATCAGATTGAGGACCTGACACATCTCACGGAACTCCGCCAACTAACCCACTTATACCTTGGTGAAAATCAGATTAGCGATGTATCTCTTCTTACGAATCTAACACAGTTAGTAAGTTTAGACATCGTAGTAAATAAAATCAGCGATATTGAACCAATTGCAAACTTGACACAATTAGAATCATTATGGTTGGACAAGAACCAAGTCAGGGACATTAAACCGATCGCAAACTTGACACAATTGACTCTGTTGTATCTATCTGATAATCAAATCAGTGATATTGAGCCAATTGCAAACTTGACACAATTAGAATCATTATGGCTGGACAAAAACCAAATCAGCGACCTAATGCCACTTGTCAACTTGAAGGCGTTGACAAAATTAGGAATAGAGTTGAATCAAATCAGCGACCTAACGCCCCTCGCGAACTTGACACAGTTGACAACGTTATACCTTTCTGATAACCAAATTAACGACATAAAACAACTTACGAACTTGACACAATTGGAAGTGTTATCACTAACCCGGAATCAAGTCAGTGACATAAAGCCGCTCACTAATTTGACACAGTTGGACAAATTATACCTTTCGGAGAATCCGATTCAGGATATGGAACCACTTCTAAAACTCATAAAAGAACTCCCAGATTTAGAGTGGGATTTTGAAGCCACAAACGAAAAAAAGTAAATTGCTTCTGAGACTATGTGCTAAAAACAAGGAAATATCTTGAAAACAAGATAGCACTTGTTCATTAATTTTGAAAGGAATCACACTATGGATAGTTTTGCTGTAACAATACCGGATGCCAACTTAGCTGCCGCAGTGCGCGATGCACTCGGGCTGCGACCAAACGATCCAATTCCGCAAAAAAAGTTAGCGGAATTGGAAAAACTACATGCCGAAGAAAAAGGTATAAAAGACCTAACGGGATTGGAAAAAGCGACAGGTTTAAAAGTTTTAGAACTTGAGAAGAATCAGATTAGCGACATTACGCCTATTGCTGGATCGACGCAACTGACGTACTTAGAGTTCTGGGACAATCAAATCAGTGATATTAAACCCCTTGCGGGATTAACACGACTCGCAAAATTAGGACTTGGCGAAAATCAAATTACTGACATCAAACCTTTGGCAGGGTTAACGCAACTCACAGAATTAGGACTTTGGGACAATCAACTTAACGACATTTCACCACTGGCTAATTTAACACAGATGCAGTTGTTAAACATCAGACGGAATCAACTTCGCGATCTAAGTTCACTTGCGAACTTGAAACAGATAACGCACCTATGGCTAAGTGGAAATCAGATTAACGATATATCACCACTTGCTGACTTGACGCAATTGACACATTTAGCACTGGACAAAAATCAGATCAGCGATGCCCGTTCTATAGCGAACTTTACGAGGTTAACACGTTTAAATATCAAAGAGAATCCAATTCAGGATATGGAACCGCTCCGAAAATTGATGGATTTAGAGTTGGATATTACAACATCTATTGAAGATTAAGGTGTAATTATGGTACAGTTATAGTGGATTTTATAATTAACTGGACATTGTCACTCGGCACGGACAAAGTGTGCTACAGTTTTTAAAGTCGCGACCAGGAGGTCGCTCCTACAGGAAGAGGCGCAATGAATTGCGCTTGATGAATGTGCGTCCGACATTCACATTAAACGTATCAAACCTATAAAGAACTGTCCAAGTAATTTTAGATTTCACTATAATGTACCAGACTTTCCAATGAGGTGACATTATGAAAAATTATTGTCTTATATTTATCATACTCATCGCTTCTCTCATCTATTCATCCAGCCATGCTGTGACAATACCGGATGCTAATTTAGCTGCCGCTGTGCGTGAAGCACTCGATTTAGGTCCAACGGATCCTATTCCACAAAAGGAATTGGAAGAATTGGAGAAGCTGCAAGCCTATAAAAAAGAGATAAAAGACCTAACGGGACTGGAAAAAGCAACGGGATTAACGACTTTAGAACTTCAAGGAAATCAAATCAGTGATATTACACCATTAACTGAGCTAAATCAATTGACCTATTTACGTCTCGGGTTTAACCAAATCAGCGACATAAAACCTCTCACACAGCTAAATCAACTGACAGAGTTATATCTTACTGATAATCAAATTAGCGACATCAGGTTTCTTGCAGGGATGAAGCAATTAGCAAAGTTATCGCTTCAAGGAAATCAAATCATTGACATAAAACCCCTCGCTAATTTGACACAATTGACGTGGTTATCTCTTGATGCTAATGAAATTCGCGACATCACGCCCCTCGCTAACTTGACGCAACTCATTGAGTTATGGCTACAAAGAAATGAAATCCCAAACATCACATCCCTCGCTAATTTGACACAATTGACGAAACTATACCTTTCATACAATGAAATCAGCGACATCACACCACTTACTAACTTAACACAATTGACAAGACTAAACCTCACGGGTAATCAGTTTGACATCACACCCCTCGCTAATCTGCCCCAATTGAAAGACCTAACTATTGGGTACAGTCAGATTAGTGACATCGCGCCACTTGCCAACTTGACACAACTTATAGAGCTACGTCTTTCAAACAATAAAATCAGTGACATCACACCGCTTGCCAATTTAATGCAACTTACAGAATTGTGGCTCCATAACAATGACGTCAGTGACATCACACCGCTTGCCAATTTAACGCAACTTACAGAATTGCGGCTCAATAACAATGAAATCCGCGATGTTAGTCCCATTGAAAATTTAACAGGTTTAACGCGATTGGTTGTTAAAGGAAATCCAATTCAGGATATGGAACCACTTCAGAAACTACAAACACGACTTCCGAATTTGAGATTAGATATTCAAGTAGGTGCCCCAGATCCCACAATTCCTGATGCCAACTTAGCCAACGTTGTCCGGCAAGCACTCGGTCTGCGACGCAACGACACTGTCCCGCCAGAAAAGCTGGCAGCATTAGAGCAGCTGCATGCTTATAACAAAAACATAAAAGACTTAACAGGGTTGGAAAAAGCAACGGGTTTAATCACTTTGCAACTTCGCAAGAATCAAATCAATGATCTCACACCGCTCAGTGGATTAACAAAGTTAACAGGATTATACCTCAAGGAGAATCAAATCAGCGATCTCACACCGCTCAGTGGATTAACAGAGTTAACAGAACTATCCCTCGGCGGAAACCAGATTAGTGACATAAAACCAATCACAAACTTGAAACAGTTAAAAAAGTTATGGCTTTGGGGAAATCAGATTAGTGATATAATGTCAATCAGTGGACTGACGCAATTGTCTGAGTTATGGCTGAGTAATAATCAGATCACCGACATAAAACCGATCGCAAACTTAACGCAGTTGACAAAGTTACGACTTCATAGAAATCAGATCAATGACATCACACCTCTAACTGGATTGGTTTCGTTAGTAGAGTTAAATATCGGAGGTAATTCAATTAGTGATATAAAACCACTTGCTGGTATGAATCGATTGGCAGAATTATGGGCTTGGCGTAATCAAATCAGCGACATCAAACCTATCACAAACTTGACTCTGTTGACGAAGTTGGTGATCTGGGGTAATCAAATCAACGATATCTCACCACTTATCAATCTAACACGTTTGATTGAGTTGGGACTTGGAGATAATCAAATTCAAGACATTTCACCGATTGCTGGAGCCACACAGTTAAGTGTTTTGCATGTTGACCGTAACCTAATCACCGACATTAGTCAAATTGAACAGTTTAAAAGTTAGGAATAATCCGATTCAGGATATGGAACCACTTGAAAAATTACTTGAACAACTACCGGATTTAGAACTGGATATCCCAGCATCAGTGGAACTGAATATTCAACCACCACCTGCAAATAAGTAAAGCATAGCAATGTCCCAAAATAAGCAGTAGGCATTGCAAAGGAGATGAACAATGGACCCGATTAAAGAATATTTGAAACTTGAAACACGCCGCCAATTCTTTGGCAAATGCGCGATGGGACTTGGCGGTGCAGCCCTTGCCTCAATGCTACCGAGTAGTATTGTGAATGCCCTTGAACAACAAGCTGGCACGCGAGTCGGCGGTTTACCAGAACTGCCACACTTTGCACCGAAGGCGAAACGGGCAATCTATCTATTTATGTCTGGCGCGCCTTCGCAAATGGACCTGTTTGACTATAAACCGAAGATGGGGGAATTCTTTGATAAAGATTTACCGGAGACGGTCCGGATGGGACAACGTCTCACCACAATGACTTCAGGACAAGCCCGTTTTCCGATTGCCCCTTCTATTTTTGAATTCAAAAAGCATGATAACGGCAGCGATGGCGCATGGCTTAGCGAATTATTGCCACATACTGCATCTATGGTGAAAGACATTGCCATCGTTAAAAGTGTTCATACTGATGCAATTAATCATGACCCAGCTATCACTTTTGTCTGCACTGGTGACGAAACACCTGGCAAACCGAGTCTCGGCGCATGGCTGAGCTACGGGCTTGGCAGTGAAAATCAAAACCTGCCCGCTTTTATTGTGATGAACGCAACATGGAGTGGGCCGAAGGGGGCACAAGCACTCTACAACCGCCTCTGGGGTTCTGGTTTTCTTCCATCAGAACATCAAGGCGTGTTACTCCGCAGTCAAGGCGATCCGGTGCTATTCCTCTCAAATCCGAAAGGCATGAGTGAAAAGGGACGCAAACGGATGCTTGACACGCTTGTCAAACTTAACGAGGAGATCTATGAGGAAGTAGGCGATCCAGAAACACATGCACGTATCTCACAATATGAGATGGCGTACCGTATGCAGACCTCTGTCCCTGAACTTACAGACTTAAAGCAGGAGTCTGATAAAGTTAAAGAGATGTACGGTCCTGAGGTCGACACACCCGGCACATTTGCTAATTGCTGTATTCTTGCACGCCGCATGATGGAGCGCGATGTTCGACTCGTTCAAATATTCCATCGCGGTTGGGACCAGCACGGCGATCTACCCAAGAACATCCGGAATCAGGCGCGCGATATTGACCAACCCGCAACCGCACTCGTTCAAGACCTGAAGCAACGTGGCATGCTTGATGATACGCTTGTTGTCTGGGGTGGCGAATTTGGACGTACTGTCTATTGCCAAGGTGCGCTCAAAAAGGATAATTACGGGCGCGACCATCATCCGAAGTGCTTCACGATGTGGATGGCAGGTGCTGGTATTAAAGGTGGGATCGTCTACGGTGAAACTGACGACTTCAGTTACAACGTTATCAAAGACCCTGTCTCTGTGCGCGATTTAAACGCTACCATTCTCAACCAACTCGGCATTGACCACGAAAGGTTGACCTTTAAGTTCCAAGGACTTGACCATCGCTTAACTGGCGTAGAGGAAAAAGCGCGGGTTGTCAATGAGATATTGGCATAACTCAATATTGCTGACAGCGTGTTTCCTAAGACCACTTTATTTTACCCTGTGGTAGGTGCGGTTTCTAACCGCACCGGATTTATCCGAACTCGTTAGCCTCGATTTCTTGTATTTTGTGGCTGAATATAGCCCCAGCGGGGCGATAGGTGCATATCATTTTTAACAATTTTTTACATACCCAACGTCTGAATTAAGGAGTAGATATCGCAAAGGAGATAACAATGGACCCAATTAAGGAATATCTGAAACTTGAAACACGCCGCCAATTCTTTGGAAAGTGCGCGATGGGACTTGGCGGTGCAGCTCTTGCATCAATGTTACCGAGTAGTATCGTTAATGCTCTTGAACAGCAAGCAGTGCCACAGACTGGCGGGTTGCCAGGACTCCCGCACTTTGCACCGAAAGCAAAACGGGCAATCTATCTATTCATGTCCGGTGCACCTTCACAGATGGACATGTTCGACTATAAACCGAAAATGGGTGAATGGTTTGATAAAGACCTACCAGAGACCGTCCGGATGGGGCAACGTCTCACGACGATGACCTCTGGACAATCCCGTTTTCCAATCGCACCCTCTATTTTTGAGTTCAAACAGCACGATAATGGCAGCGATGGTGCATGGCTTAGTGAGTTGCTACCGCACACCGCATCTATGGTGAAAGACATTGCCATTGTCAAAAGTGTTCATACCGATGCGATTAACCACGACCCAGCTATCACTTTTGTCTGCACTGGTGATGAAACGCCCGGTAAACCGAGCCTTGGCGCATGGCTGAGCTACGGGTTAGGCACTGAAAACAATAATTTACCTGCTTTCATTGTGATGAATGCAACGTGGACAGGTAGAAAATCGGCACAAGCACTCTATAATCGACTTTGGGGGGCTGGATTCTTACCCTCCGAGCATCAAGGCGTGCTACTTCGCAGCCAAGGCGATCCTGTGCTATTCCTCTCAAATCCGAAAGGTATGAGTGAAAAGGGACGCAAACGCATGCTTGACACGCTTGTCAAACTCAACGAAGAAATCTATGAGGAAGTTGGTGATCCAGAAACACATGCACGTATCTCGCAATATGAGATGGCATTCAGGATGCAATCTTCTGTTCCGGAGCTTACGGATTTGAACCAGGAACCAGACAAAGTTAAGGAGATGTACGGTCCCGATGTCAACAAACCCGGCACATTTGCACACTGCTGTATCCTTGCGCGCCGTATGATGGAACGCGATGTTCGATTGGTTCAAATATTCCATCGCGGTTGGGATCAGCACGGCAACTTACCGAATGACATTCGTAATCAGTGCCGCGACATTGACCAACCCGCAACTGCACTTGTTCAAGACCTGAAACAACGCGGTATGCTCGATGATACCCTCGTTGTGTGGGGAGGAGAATTCGGACGCACTGTCTACTGCCAAGGTGCACTCAGGAAAGACAATTATGGGCGAGATCATCACCCGAAATGCTTCACGATGTGGATGGCAGGTGGCGGCATCAAAGGCGGTATCGTTCATGGCGAAACTGACGATTTCAGTTACAATGTCGTCAAAGACCCTGTCTCTGTCAGAGACCTAAACGCTACTATACTCAATCAACTCGGCATTGACCATGAAAGGTTGACCTTTAAGTTTCAAGGACTTGATCATCGGTTAACTGGCGTTGAAGAAAAGGCACAGGTTGTCAACGAAATTTTGGCATAACCATGCGGGACGCTCTGTTAGCATCAGTTTCAAAGTCTAATTGTTATATGTCTTTTTCTGTCTAAACACAAAACTATTGCATCCACAGTTGGAGTTTAAATGCAAGTTTACCATGGAACCGAACAAACACTTGATGCGGATACGTTCCTCTCTATTTTGCAAGCGGATTATGAAGGCGTATTTTTGACAAATTGTATTATTGAAGGAGCAATCGTCTTTTCAACCGAATCCAATGAACAATCTGTGGTGGATAAAGAAATTGTTTGCATAGGGTGTACGTTCAAGAACAGCGTCAAATTCGAAAAAACAGATTTTCAAAAAGAGGTCTTTTTCGGAAATTGCGTTTTTCAAGATGCTGTTTACTTCCGCAGGACTGTGTTCCAAAATTCTTGTGATTTTGGAGAATCGAAATTTGAAAGACCTGCCCTTTTTCGTGGAACAACCTTTTGTGGGAAGGCATGTTTCCGGCAAACCGGTTTCCAACAGGTTGCAGATTTCAACGAGGTGCAATTCCAGGAAAATGCTGTTTTCAGAAATGCGATGTTCCAAGACGCTGCCCATTTCAGTAGTGCTTTTTTTAATACAGAATTAGACTGTTTGCAAGCACGCTTCTCCGAAACCACGGTTTTTAATCATTCCAAATTTTTCGGAAAGATTGACTTCACTTCTGCACGGTTTGCTGTTGCGGTATCCTACCGAGACGTAAGCTATACCCCAAACACGGTATGGCAATGGCTGCGAAACAAATTTACCCATCAGTCAGAGCAGCCAACCGAATTCTATTTGGATAGTGAAGATATTAATGGGGTTTTGAACCCATTTTTCAAGCGTTACGTGGCGGATCAACAGTTCATACGTGCTTTTAAAGAAAAACATCCGTTTTGGGCATTGGTTTGGAGATGGAGTTCAGATTATGGTCGCAGCCTGGCACTTTGGGCGCTCTGGTCACTGCTAATTGCCCTTTCCTTCTCATTTGTTTATATGCAATCACCTACGTGGTATCCAGAATGGCTTCACGAAGCTATGCCTGAATTCCAAGAGGTAATTACTGGCGATGAAAACGGAGATTTGACTTTTTGGAAATCCTTTTACTTTAGCATTGTAACTTTCACGACATTAGGCTTTGGAGATGTAGTTGCAGTCAATACCCCCGCTCACATTCTCGTTACCATTGAAGTCATTTTCGGATATATTATGCTTGGCGGGCTAATTAGTATTTTTGCCAATAAACTTGCAAGTCGGAGTTAATTTTACATTTCGGTAGGCGAGGTTTCCTAACCTCGTCAATTCAGAGTGTCAAAGTAATTCTAAAATCTACCATAAATTAGCAATGAACAAAAAACTAAAAGCAGTTGTAGTCGGCGCAGGTTGGTCCGCTGAAGGACACACAAAAGCATTTCAACATTACGGTGTTGAAGTGCTTGCCATCTGTGCACGCAAACCAGATATAGTGCAGAAAGTTGCCTCCGGATTAGGCGTACCTGACGCTTCA
Organism: Candidatus Poribacteria bacterium; assembly: GCA_028824125.1. GTDB lineage: Bacteria > Poribacteria > WGA-4E > WGA-4E > WGA-3G > MSPOR6. The sequence continues at coordinate 11,526 of JAPPES010000039.1, read as the reverse complement.
ATTGATTGGCGAAAGAGTCTATTAGAACATAAGCCGGATATTGTAGCACTCACAACGCCTGCCATTTTACGTACCGAGGTTATTGAATTGGCAGTTGAACTCGGCTGCCATATTGTATGCGAAAAACCTTTAGCACTTAACGCTGAAGCAGCAGGTCATATCTACAGTCTTATCAAAGACACGGGACTAAAACACGCCTTCGCGGCAACACATCTATACGATCCGAGTGTCGCTTATGTGCGTCAACTATTGACGCAGGAAAAAGTCATCGGTGATTTAACAGCCGTTGATATCGGATACACCCGCAGGCTTCCAGGAGGTCCCCCTTCAGATATGATTAAGCCGTGGAATTGGATGAGTTCACTTGCACACGGTGGCGGCGCGTTGAACAATGGACTCACACATAGACTCGGCATGCTGGAACGAATGACAGACATGAAAACCGTGTCTGCAGTGGGTGAGGCAAAAATCTATCCAAGGAAAACCCCAGTCGTCCCAGAAATTCGCGACTGGCGGGTGTGGCGAAGCACGATGATCACTCGCGAAGAAGCATCAAAACTGGAGTGGCGAGAATGTGATGCTGAATGGGATTATTCCGCGTTCTTTAAGTTAGGACATCCGAATTCAGGTCCCGGCAATTCTATCCTTGTGACAATGCGCACACATCCGGGAGTGCCTTCACATAAACCCACTGGCGGTTGGTTTTTCTACGGTACGCACGGCACACTCGTCGGCAGAGGCGGACACATTCTACATCCTATCACAAAACATATTGGTGAGGAAATTGAAGAGCTATCTGTTCCCCAAAATTTAACAGATGACCTGCCACAAATCGGAGATGAAATCCAAAATAAATGGACAGCACTCGTCCGTGATTTCCTTGCGGATATTGAGGGACACCCGCACGAACCGTATTTGACGTTTCATGATGGGTGGCGTTACCAAATCGCTATTGATGCTATACGGGAAAGCAAAGGATGGGCTACAATGCTTGATTATAGCGAAATCTAAAATACATTCACATTTTCTTTAGGTTAGCGGCGTTTGTAGTCGCGCAATTCATTGCGCCTCTTACATTCACGGTGTATTGAAGTTTACACAAAAACAAAAACATAAAAAAATAATAGGTTATCTATAAGTGCAGGGATACGCGTTTCATTTTATGGGATAGATATCAATGTATGAAAAACACGGGGAGACAATTGCAGCGCGGGAATTTCTTGAGGCGTTGGAAAGCGATGCCTCACACATCTCCCTGAACAATTGTACCATTGAAGGCGTTATTGACCTACATGCAACAGGACTTGAACGCAACGAAAACGATCAAATCTGTATTGATAAAACTCTATCTTGTATCGGATGCACCTTCAAAAACATTGTTAATTTCCGAACAGTCGTTTTCCAGCAAGAAATTTCCTTCCGCCGCACTATCTTTGAGGCAGACCTCGACTTTGACGAAGCTACGATGCAACATCACTGTGAATTTCGAGAGGCTACGTTCCACGGTCGTGCCAACTATCATAGTGCCACCTTCCATAAAAGCGTTAGTTTTTGGCGTGCAAAATTCCATAACGTCGCCGATTTCCACCAAGCGCAATTCCACGATAACACCGTTTTCCATGAAGCACAATTCCAAAAGGAAGCGAATTTTAGCCGTGTGCTTTTCCAACAGACACTTGACTGCACAGGCACAAACTTCGCAGGCGTTGCTGTTTTCAATCGGGCAGCATTCCTCGGTGCCACCCGTTTTACAGGTGCTAAATTTGCTGCTGTTGCCTCATTTCGTGATGTTCAGTACACCGCCAACACAATCCGCCAATCAATTATCAGTAGGTTCACCAAGAACTCAAAAAATCCGACTGAATTCTATTTAGATAGCCAGCATGTAGATGAAGTCGCTAACCCGTTTTTCAAACGATATGTCGCTGACCAGCAGTTTATTCGTGCGTTCAATAAAGCGAATCCGATGTTGGCACGTCTATGGCGATGGAGTTCCGATTATGGACGGAATTTAGGGCTTTGGGCATTCTGGTCGCTTTTCTTTGCGTTTCTATTTGCAATAGCCTATATGCCGTTTCCATCGTGGTTACCAGCGTGGATACAGGATTGGTCACCCCAGTTTCACCAAGCAACTGGCAAGTATAGCGGCGAACCGCTAACGTTTTGGAATTCCTTCTATTTTAGCATCGTCACCTTTACGACACTCGGTTTCGGTGATGTTGTTGCGGATAATGCCACAGCGCGCCTGCTTGTAACGCTGGAGGTAATTTTTGGGTATCTGATGTTAGGTGGGTTAATCAGTATCTTTGCGAATAAATTGGCAAGTCGGAGTTAGGTTATATCCGAAAGAGTGTGTAAAGTTTTTGGCATGTGTGTTGTCAGAATCGCAGATTATACGGATTACGCGGAAGACGCGGAGAGGGTGTTGTGGCTGTCAAGTTGTTTTTGGTATGTTGTCAGAATCGCGGATTAGCACAGATGACACAGATTATTGAGTTAGGACTTCACATTTCCTATTCAAAATTTACCGCAATCTCTTGAAAAGGAACGTATCGGACCAAACCCTTTTCCGCGAAATCCGCGTCATCCGGGGAATGCCAAAAGACGAATGCGCCAAATCAACGGTATGAATGCGCGTATGGCATTCCCCATGATTCATACCGTTGATTGGTGTCCTCCGCGATTCAGACAGAAAAACGATAATGTCTCAGACAATGCACCTTATCCCAAACTTTTACCAAAATATTTACACGCCCATTATACGCTTTATGTGACAAAATTTCACACACTTTATTAATCTTTAATTCTTGACACATGGCGGGAATGAAAGTATAATTCTTTTGTGATACCACACATTAAAAACTATACCACTATCGGAGTAAAATGTGCTTGACGATATAGAGAAAACCGCTTTCATGTTAAACACTGCATCCACTGCTGATAATGGGGAGAATGCTACAGAATGAAGCCAATTCGCCAATTATCAGTTGTGCCAACCTTACCAGAGAACCTTGAACCACTGCGGGAGTTGGCACTGAACTTGTGGTGGACATGGGATAACGAAGCACTTAGCCTATTTCGCCACCTCGACTCAGAACTATGGGAAGAAACCTATCACAATCCAATTGCCATGCTCGGCAAGATTTCACAGGAACAGTTGCAAGCAGCAGCGAAAAATGAAGTTTTTTTGGCACACCTTGATGTCATTCACAAAAAGTTTAAATCATACCTTTCTGCACCGTCATGGTTTGAAAACTATTCAGACGCTACATCTCTCACAAATCTAAACATCGCCTATTTTTCAATGGAATTCGGATTGACAGAATGCATGCCGCTTTACTCTGGCGGTCTGGGTGTTTTAGCGGGCGACCATCTGAAGTCAACCAGTTATCTGGGACTTCCGTTTGTTGGCGTCGGTTTGCTTTATCACCACGGCTATTTTCGTCAAACGTTAACATCTGACGGTTGGCAGATGGCAGATTATCCAGAAAACGATTTTTACAATATGCCGATTCAACCTGAGCAGACACCAAATGGTAATCAACTTTTGGTTGAGGTTGATTATCCAGAGGGAACGGCTTTTGCAAAGGTCTGGCGTGCACAGGTGGGGCGGATTCCTTTGTATCTATTGGATACGAATATCTCGGAAAATCAAAATGCTGAATTGCGCGACATTACCGACTACCTTTATGGTGGCGATGAACGCATGCGCATCAAGCAGGAGATTTTGCTCGGCATTGGTGGCTATCGTGCATTAGCAGCACTCAATATCCATCCAACTGTCTGCCACATGAACGAAGGACACGCAGCGTTTTTAGCACTGGAACGGATACGCCAATTAATGGTAGATGCCGGGATCGGTTTTGACGAAGCGCGCGAAGCAACAACGGCAGGAAACATCTTCACAACACATACACCTGTTCCAGCGGGAATTGATTGGTTTCCCCCCGATCTCGTGAAACATTATTTTAGGAACTACTTTGGCACACTCGGAATTTCAGAAGAAAAATTCTTCGGTTTAGGCAGAAAAAACCCATCGGACAATAACAGTGAATTCAGTCCTGCGTTAGTCGCGTTAAGACTTTCAACGATGTCCAACGGAGTGAGCCAATTACATGGTCAGGTTTCCCGTAACATGTGGAAAAATCTGTGGCATAACCTGCCCGCGCATGAAGTTCCCATCAAAGCGATCACAAACGGCATCCATACACGATCTTGGGTTTCAGAAGATATGCAGAATCTGTTCGACAGGTATCTCGGTCCCAAATGGATCGTTGATCTCACGAACCAAGAGGTTTGGACTCAGATTTCGCAGATCCCTGATACGGAGTTGTGGCGCACACATGAACGTCGACGCGAACGTTTAATTGCATTTGCGCGTCAGCGGCAAAGCCAAAAGCGGCACAAAAGCGCAGACCAAACTTTGGCAGCACAAAACACCGATCACGAACATGTCACAGGAGCAAAGACACTCAATTCTGCAGCTTTGACAATTGGGTTTGCCCGACGATTTGCCACTTATAAACGCGCTACGCTATTGTTCAACGACCTTGACAGGCTTGCCAAAATCCTTAATGATCCAGAACGGCCCGTGCAGCTTATTTTTGCTGGAAAGGCACACCCGCATGACCATGAGGGCAAAGTCCTGATTCAAAAGATACATAAGATCGCTGCAGAACCCCGATTCCGACATAAAATCCTTTTCATTGAAAATTACGACATCTGTGTTGGACGCTACCTTGTTGAAGGCGTAGATGTTTGGCTCAATACCCCATTGCCACCGAATGAAGCAAGTGGCACAAGCGGTATGAAGGCGGCAGCAAACGGCGCGCTCAATCTTAGTATGGCTGACGGATGGTGGGCAGAGGCACAACATCTCGGCGGGGGTTGGACAATTGACGCTACACCTGAAGCAGACGATTCTAAATCCATCAACAAAGCACATGCAAACGCTATTTATGACTTACTTGAGAATGAGGTTGTCCCGCTGTTTTATGACCGAGACCCCGTTGATGATATTCCGTACGGCTGGGTCACAAGAATGAAAACAGCAATGCAGAACTTGGCACCGGTATTCAACACAAAACGTATGGTCGCAGAGTACGCAGAACGCCTCTATTTTCCTGCACACCGAAGATGGCTAAAGCTAAATCAAAATGACGCTCGCCGCGGCATTGCACTTGCTAATTGGAAAGCAAACATTCGTAAACATTGGAGTAACCTGCGTATTGAGGATCGAATGCCTAAAACACAAGGCACATCACCAAAAAATGTCTCTGCACTTTCAGTCGGAGAATCGGTTTCAATCCAGGCAGTTGTCCACACAGATGCACTGTTTCCAAATGAACTCGCTGTCCAAATATATCACGGTGTATCAGATTCAACTGGCGAAATTCAGAACGGTAGCGTGACAAACATGGAATATCAAGAAGACTTGAGCGCTGGAAAATATCTGTTTGAAGGCGAACTTATTCTAAACCAAACAGGTTTGCACGGCTATACGCTGCGTGTTTTACCTTCACATGAGGATTTGCAATCTGTCTACGAACTTGGACTTATAACATGGGCATAATTTTGAATGGAAGCATTTATACCCCGATTTTCCGTTGCGTAAACCCATTTTTGAGCGTATAATTGAATAGATTTGTGTCCGGTAACGTTTACATTCACTCAAGCAAATTAACAAACAACATGGAAAGAAAAGCAGACATTACACGCGAAACCAGAGAAACCCAAATCCGCCTCAGTCTAAACCTTGATGGCAATGGAACGGCCAATATCAGCACTGGCGTTGGATTTCTGGATCACATGTTAGAACTTTTTGCAAAACACGGGTTCTTTGATCTGGAAATTGAAGCAAAAGGCGATTTGCATGTAGATGCACACCACACAACCGAAGATGTCGGCATCTGCTTAGGACAGGCATTGCAGAAGGCAGTAGGCGATAAAGCTGGCATGAAACGTTTTGGCAGTTTCACTGTGCCAATGTACGAATCTCTTGCGAAAGTCGATTTGGATATCTGTGGACGTCCTTTTCTACACTACGAAACACCGCTTGTCCCTGGTAAAGTCGGTGAATTTGATATAGAATTGGCTGAGGAATTCTTCCACGGATTTGTAAACAACAGTGGGACAACATTGCATATTAACGTTCCGTACGGCACAAATCAACATCACATCATTGAAGCGATTTTTAAGGCGGTTGCAAAAGCGTTAGATATTGCTACGCAGTTTGACGAGCGTATCACAGGAGTGCTTTCTACCAAAGGAAGTTTGTAGGAACACAGAGGAGAACTCTATGAGTAAAGGGAACATGATTGCGGTAATTCTGGGAGGAGGGCGCGGCACACGCCTATTTCCATTAACACGTGATCGTGCCAAACCGAGTGTCCCGATTGCAGGCAAATTTCGATTGGTTGACATTCCGATTAGTAACTGCCTGCATTCAGGGTTGGAACGCATTTATGTGTTAACACAGTTCAACTCCGTTTCTCTGAACAGACACATCGCGCAAACTTACCGTTTTGATTCCTATCGACGCGGGTTCGTCCAAATTTTAGCAGCACAACAAACGCTCATGGGCGATGCGTGGTATCAAGGCACAGCAGATGCTATCAAGCATAACCAGCCTTATATTCTTAATCCGCGTGTAGCAGATGATCACGTTCTAATCCTTGCTGGCGATCACCTTTATCGCATGGATTATCGAAAAATGTTAGCAGTTCATACTGAATCCAAAGCTGACATAACGGTTTCTGTCATACCTGTGAAAAAAGAGGTGACAAGCGGACTCGGCATCCTCCAAGCTGATGCAAATGGACGTATCACCGATTTTGTCGAAAAGCCGCAAACTGAATCGGAATTGCAGCAGTTACGTGTTGACCCAGATGTTTTTACCGCACGCGGCATTGAATCCGAAGGAAGAGAATACATTGCCTCTATGGGAATCTATATTTTTAACAGTAATGTGCTGCAAGAGGTCCTCCAAAACGATGCAAACGTTGATTTTGGCAGAGATATTATTCCCAAAAGCATTAAAACGCGCCCGGTTTTTGCGTACTTTTTCGATGGGTATTGGGAGGATATTGGGACTATCCACGCCTTCTATTCTGCTAATATCGCACTCACCGATGTATCCCCTGCATTCAATTTTTACGATGAACAAGCACCTATCTACACAAACCGCCGGCATTTACCAAGCACCAAAGTGAATAGCAGCAGTATCCGCTCTTCAATTCTCGCAGAAGGTTCTATCATTGATGATTCAGAACTGGACAGAACGATTGTCGGCATCCGTAGTATTATCTCCAACGGTAGTCGAATTTATCAATCCGTACTCATGGGAGCGGATTATTATGAGTCAGATACCCTACGCGCAGAAAACGAACAGGCGGGAATGCCAAATGTTGGTATCGGCAAAAAATGCCTAATTCAGAATGCAATTATTGACAAAAATGCGCGAATCGGTGATAATGCTGTCATCGCAAATACAAAAAACCTTGACAATTACGATTCTGAAGACTATTATATACGAGATGGAATCGTAATTGTACCGAAAGACGCTACAATTCTACCGGATACGGTTATCTAAAACTTAATATTTAAGCAGGCAAAGATATTTTCTTACTGCTATAGAGCCTCATGGCAAAGGAGCATTTCACATGTCTAAAATGTTATCTCTTCTCTTTCTAAGCCTTTTGATAATTTCGCCACAAGTTGTGGCACTTGTTTCAGATGGTTTAGTCGGTGCATGGCTAATGGATGATGGCAATGGAAAGACCGTTACTGATTCTTCAGATAACGGCTTAGATGGGAAAGTCGCACAAGGAAATCCAGAATGGGTTAAAGGAAAATTTGGTGGTGCTTTGGAATTTGGTGGAGCGGATATGGTAACAGTAGATGATGATGCCGCGCTTGACCTCAAATCTTTCACACTCTCAGCGTGGGTGAACATTCCGAAAATTTCCGGTCCCTGGCAAATCATTGCATCAAAAGAGAATCGCAATCCAACTGGGCGAAACTACGGAACGTTCGCGCACACTACTTCTGGTGTAGTTCACTATTCTTTCACAACAGGCAACTGGAAGTCGTTTGATGCGAAAACTGTCATAACTGATGGCAAATGGCATCATATCGTCGCAACTTATGCAAAGCCAGATTTCAAGCTTTATGTTGATGGGAAGGTTGATGCGCAAACAGCACCAAATACGGACCCTGATAACCATGATAATTTTTTGTTTATCGGCGGATGCAACATCGGAAATTATTGGATGACCGGTGCTATTGACGAGGTCATTCTCTATGACAGAGCTCTCAGTGATGCGGAAATCAACGAATTGATGGATAAAGGCATCACAGATGCTTTAGACGTAAAACCAGGTGGAAAACTCGTAACAACGTGGAGCCAGATTAAAACAGGTGCTACTCAATAGTATCTCGTTTCCACATTACAAACCCATAAGCGCTGTTACATGCTGCGCTTATGCTCATTTATCACTTTACAAAAAATAAGGAGAATATTATGCATAAAATATCAGTTTTTCTAATTCTAACCCTTTTTATTGTTTCACCAAATCTTATGGCAGTAACTACCGATGGACTTGTCGGAGCGTGGTTGTTTGATGATGGCACTGGCAATACCGTTTCAGATTCATCTGGAAACGAACATCACGGTGAATTAGTTCAAGGTGCACCTAAATGGGTTGATGGTAAGTTTGGCCGTGCCATGAATTTTGGCGGTACAGATATGGTAACCGTCCCTGATAACGATGCACTTGACCTTACATCCTTCACAATTGCTGCCTGGATAAATAGTCCTGCAACATCGGGAAGATGGCACGTTATCGCTGCAAAAGAAGCTCGCAATCCAACTGGACGAAACTACGGCATTTTTGGACACGTTAACAACGGTTCTATACACTATTCTTTCACATCCAACGGTTGGAAATCCTTTGATGCACCAACGAATGTTACGGACGGTTCATGGCATCATGTCGCTGCAACCTATGAAAAACCGAATTTCAAACTTTACATAGATGGAGAACTTGACGCCGAAGTCGCCCCGAACGCTGATCCAGAGAGCAACGACAGTCCACTTTATATTGGCGGCTGCGACATCGGAAACTATTGGATGACGGGCACAATTGATGAAGTCGTTCTCTATGACAGAGCACTTAGCGAAGCAGAAATAGCGGAATTGATAACAGATGGGATGGCTTCCGTGACTCCAGTAGAGCCTGCAGGGAAGTTGGTTACAACTTGGAGCCGTATCAAAGCGAAAGCAACTCGGTAATATCCGAATGGTATTAGATCACATTATACCAAGGATTCTCTTGAGATAATAAACTCGGATTTTTTCCGAACTTACGTTATATATATCTGCTTCTATTGAAGAAAGGCATCCGCTTAATATGGCAGAATTAAGACAGCATCTTCTGGTTTTACATTTACACACACCAGATCTTAACAGCAACGTCGTTGCCTGGGCAATGTACGATGGCACTGGCAAAAAACGTTACACAACTGGCGATAGCGATGCTCCACCCTATAACTCAGTTATAGAAGCAATGCAAGATGGGTGGCGGGTTATTCAGTTTCCACAACAATTCCCCGCTTTTCCCGGCATGGAGTATCACACTTCATATCTAAGATTTGAATATATCTTAGAGAAATTGGAGGAAATCTAATGGTTGATAAACAGTATCTCCTAACCACAGAACAGATGGCGAATTTCGTAGCCGACGGTTACCTTCGCTTTGACGATTTTATCCCCGATGAATTAAATAAGGCTGCCCATGAAGAAATGGCATCCGGTGTACCAGTTCGGGGCGGTGGCGGCACCGTATTAGACGATGTATGGCACGACGATTCCGCTGTAGGAAAAGTCTTTCGACTCCCTCAGGTACAAGGCATTACTGAAAGCCTTGTCGGGGAGGCACCGTTGTTTGACCATCATGCTACTCATATTGTGCGACCACAGAGTCAACATGGGCAAATTTGGCACGCGGATGCTATCATTGATATTCGGATGCATTTTGACATTCAGTTCTTTTATTTTTCACACGATACCCCACGTGAAATGGGTGGGACCATGATTTTGCCCGGAAGCCATTTCAGACGGGTCTGTGAAACAGATATTGCGCGCTACCAAAACTTCTTGAGCCAACATCCCATAGTTTGCAATGCCGGCACACTTGTCGTTGTACATCACGGAATGTGGCACTGCGCACAACCGAATTTAACTGATGAAACCCGCTACATGTATAAACTACGGCTCAATCCGACTGTTCGTCAACTCAAACTTTGGAACACAGATGACATTGATACCCCTGGTATCCGTGGTATTCTGAGTCGTAACCATAGGTGGTATGGCAACGATGTCCGACTTGAAATTGTCAACCGAATAAAACTTTGGCGTTTTCTCATCGGTGATGAGTCGTACGATGTCGGTTATTGGCTGTCACGACTTGAAAATATGCCTGAGAATATCCAGAACGTTGCGTAGCCTGTGGCGTGTATATCCGTTTTCAAGTACAACAAAAACCCCACAAGAACTGATATAAGTCTCTTGTGGGGTTTTTGTATAGTAACTGTAAAATTATAGTTGTTAATCAACAGTAAAAGTAACAATTTCTTTGCCATTCCCTTTGAAAACACCGCGCTCCTTAAGTTGACGAATTATTTGGTCACGGGCTTCTGGCGGAATACCCTTAGAAAATTTATAGCGCACATCTTGCATTTTTTTCATCGCTTCTTCCCTAGCTTTCCTCATAGCAGCTTCTTTATCAAAGGATTTAGATGAAGACTGCTTGTTGTTGCTTTCCTGCCGATTAGCACTTTCTGATCTGGATGGACTACTGCGACGCGAACCGCCACTTTTGAGAAACGGGTCATTTCCACCTCTGAGCGTAATCGTTTCACCATTTTTATCCAAAGTAACCTTTTTCTTTTCAATTTCTTGAACGACTGCATCACCGACTTTATCACCAACACTCATTATATAAAATTTATTTGAACGTTCCTCTAATATAAACGCCTCTACTCTGGTACCGTTTGGGTCAATAGCAGTACCAATCAGTGTGTACTGAGGTTCTCTATTAGGCGGTCTCCAACCGAGCGGACGAAAAATGTTATTCTCAACAATCACCTTATAAAAATCTGAATTATCATCAGATTTCACACTTTTCGAACGTGCTTTTACATTCCAATTTAAACCTTGAGGGTGGTTTTTAAATTGATCCGTCCGAAGTGTCGCTGGGACTTTCATTTGGTTTGCTTTAGCGATGGCGATCTCTTTTTTTGCTGCATTTTGAGCTTGCAGTCGAAACCCAAATACAAATATTAAACCTACTACACAACTTATTCCTGAAAACATGAGGATTTTTGAGTATTTCACTATATGCTTCCTTTTTTTATCACAAGCGAGATGATATAAACACGCACAGTATTATATATACCTAAGTTACCACATAGTAGCACAATCTGTATGAAGTTTAAATAAATATTTCGGTAATTGGCAAGGTTAGG
>JAPPES010000006.1 GCA_028824125.1 Candidatus Poribacteria bacterium | reverse complement strand
TGGTGAAATGGGCAACTTTTAACTTGAGCATATCTAATCGTGTGATAGCAACACCAGATGGTACACCGAGGTTTTTTCTAATCTCTGATGCCAAATTTGGATCCGGTATTGAAATTACGACATCCCGATCTGGCAAAGTGACATCCCATAGTTCGACCTTGCCAAACTCCGTCCCAGTAGCAAGGGTTGTCCCATCGTGTGAAAACGCTAACGATGTGATACCACTCGGATATCCGAAAGTTGCAATCTCAGTTTCTTTTTCAATGTCCCACAGTTTAATAGAACCATTCAACGTCCCGGATGCAAGAGTTGCCCCATCATGTGAAAACGCTATAGAAGGAAAACTACCTGGATGCTCTAAAGTTGCGATCTCAGTTTCTGCCTGGACATCCTGGGCATCCCAAATCTTGATAGTGCCATGTGTCGATGCAGAGACGAAGGTTGTCCCATTAGGTGAAAATAACACAGCGTTAATACCACCCAGATTCTCTAAAGTTACGATCTCAGTTTCTGCCTGGACATCCCAAAGTTTGATAGTGCCGTCCCACGCACAAGAGACGAGGATTGTTCCATCACGTGAAAATGATACAGACTTGACATAATATCCGTGCCGTAGCGTTGCGATATTTTTTCTTGTTGCTACGTTCCACAACTTGACTGTATGATCATCACCACCAGAGGCGAGGGTTGTTCCATCACGTGAAAACGACATAGAGTTGACAAAATCCCCATGCCTTAGCGTAGTAATTTTTTCTCTTGTTGTCATATCCCACAGATTAATCCCATCATTTCCTCCGGATGCGAGGATCGTCCCATCGGGTGAAAACGCTACAGATTTAACCCGACGCGTATGCCTGAAGGTGTCAACGTTTTCTTTTGTTGTCACGTTCCACAGTTTAACCGTGTTATCAAAAGACCCAGAGGCGAGAATCTGTCCATTGGGTGAAAACGCTAATGACCGAACGCTCTCCGTATGTTTCTCAAGGGTAGTGATATTGTATGGCGACATTTCGGCAAGTTTAAAAAGTGCGGTGCCTATATTTCCATCTGTATTAACCGCTATGATAAAAATATTATGTACCGCAGCGTCGGAAAGAGTCGTAAAATCCAAACTACTAATACGACCACCATACTCAAATTTAACAATAGCCTCTTTTTCCCCTGCCAATCCACGGCATTCCTGTAGTCCACCCCAAGCATGTAGTTGGACTTGATGAATTCCGTCTGCGTCTTTGACTTTGAGCCGTACTGTTATGCTTTTTGAACCTACCGGATATGTGGACGAGGAAATGAGTTCAACAGTTGGTGGTGGTGCCTCTGCAGTCGGAATATGAGGATTAAAGTACGAGTGCAGGGACAAAAATTCGGCAGCACAAGCAGATAGAGAAGGATTTTGACGACTGCCATACGACATGATATACGAATTATCTCTGAAATCGTGTAGTAATCCGAAAGTATGCCCCAGTTCATGTGCCAGCGTCAACCATCCAAACCCATTAGGAACCACCAGATGTCCACCATTTTTCCCTCGATTGCTTCCCACACCTCCCGCAGGCAGCCCATTACCCTGACGAAGTGCATCTGCACCAAGTACAATAAAGTAGATGTTCGCATCAAGATCAAAGGTTTGTTCAAGCTCGGCAATCACAGCATTGCCAAGGGTGTTGTCATAATAACTAAAGGGATGTTTCCCATTCACACGATGCACCTTCGGTTCACCTTGGTCCTCAGTTTCAAATTGGAAAGTTTTGTTACCGTAGCCGTGTGCTTGCATCTGTTCCGCATAAAAATTTTGAACAGTGTGGATAACATCTTTCATCTTCTGAACCACGTCGGCGCGAAATGGAAGGTCGTCGGGTAGAAAGTAGATCATCCGCACGGTACGGGGTTCGCCTACATTCAAATTCTGTCCATAACTAATCCCATGTATGCCTAAGACTATTAAAATGATGAGTGAAGTAAAAACAAAAAATTTATGATTTGTAAATTGTGTTTTCATAAAAGTTCTTTCAATCTTTTTGATTTCAGTGATGTCGTGGGGCACTGTTATGTAAGAAGAGTTTGGAGTCAAACGTTGTTATTGTTCCCGCTTCATCTCAATTAAATGCGCACCTTCGAACCCGGCACGCACCTCTTCATCGTAACTTGTCACGACGACTTGGTGGTCTTCAGCAAGTTGTCTGATAAAGTCTACCATCAACGTTTTTCGTTGCTCATCTAAATGAAGCGTTGGATCATCAAATACAAAGAAACCGGGGTTGCCTAAAACTTTGGCGAGTGCCACCTTAAAACAGAGATAGAGGAACATTTTTTCACTACCACTGAGCAACATCAAACTCCGATCTACTCCATCAATTTTAACCGAAGGAAGCAGATGTTGTTTCTGTAAGTCAATACGGGTTCGTCCAAAAAGTTCCATCTGTTCGAGTCGACGATGAAGCTCCTCCTCCGCAGGTTTAAGAATTTGGCGTTGAAGTGTTTCTATGGTTTTGTCAACCCCAGCGCAAGCGAGTTCAAGACTGAGTGTTGTTCTTTCAACCTGTTCTGCTTCAGCATTTACCTTCTGAAGTCGCTCAAGTCTATCTAATTGCACTGCTTCTTCCTGCTTAAGTTTTTCAAGTTTTTTGCGTTCACTGGCGATTTGCGCTTTCAATTGACGTTTGTCTAAATTTTCGGTGATAGATTCTGCAGATTGCACATCGTTAGTGAATGATTCATCTGTTTTGTCCCCTTCTGATACACCTTTCTCACTTAACCGTGTTTTAATCGTGTCAAGCTCAGCTTGGACTTTAGCAATATCCTGCTCAAGTTGTTCTAACCGAGTCGCTTTCGTCTGCAGGGTTCGTAGCCGCTGTTCAAGTTCCTGCCGACTTTCTAAATTGTCAGTTTTTTCGGTTAACGTTTTCTTATGGACATCTAATTCTGTAGATAGTTGCGATTTTTCGGTCTCCTTTTCTTCAATAATCTTCTGAACGATTTCTTGTTCGATCTTCTGATGGCAGGTGGGACAGTGTCCATCGCCATTCTCAATTAGTGTACGCAGCGTGTCGCGGACCTTCGTTAATGCTGCAATTTGAGAATCCATACTACCTATCGTTTGGATAAGTTCTTCACGTTCCTTTTCTAATCCAACGGCTTCTTTAACTGCTGTTTCAATGGTAGTCATCATTTCACGTAGGTGGGAAATATTGTTAAAACCGCTCAATGTTTCTGTGCGTTCTTGCGTTAGATTATTTAATTGTGTCTGTGTCTGTTCGCGATTCTGTTTCCATTCAGCGATTAATTCTGCATCTCCTGTTTCCATGCTGTCCGCCGTTTCAAGTTCTTTCAATTTTGCTTCTATTTTTTCAATTTCTGTTTTGTGTGCGTTCTGTGCGCTAAACCGCAGACTATTTTGATGTGCTTGAATCCTACTCCGTTCGCGTTTTGCAAGACGACGTGCGTCAATGAATCGTTCACGGACTTCAATCAATCTGTCAATACCGAGGAGCGCGAATAAGATATCACGGCGGGTTGCGGGTTGTCGGGCAAGAAATTCAAAAATCTCACCTTCGCGTAGGAATGTTGTCAAAGCAAGTCGGTCATGCATAATCCCAAACTTATCCTTTAGTGTCGCTTCAACGACTGTGATACGTTTCTCATCAAAGACAATATGCCATTCACCCTCTTTTTCCTGCCTGAGTTGGAAACGTTTACCTGTTCCACGAAAGAGCATGTAACGTTCGCCATCTTCTACAAATTGAAGCCCAGCTGTTCCACTATACGATTTTGCACTTTTTATTGCTGCAGCATCAACCCGTGGCACGATTGGTTTACCAGTTAAAGTGAAAAAGATGGCGTTGACAAGCGTGCTTTTACCGCTGAAGTTGGGGCCAAAAATGAGATTGATGCCATCAGAAAGTTCAAAATCTTGCTGTTGAAAACAACCGAATGTCTTGAGGCGAAGCCGCTCTAACCGCATATTAATTATCTCGTTTCTCTTGGATGAGGTCATATATCATTTGCGCTCTGACCTTCTCACGCCCATTTTTCAGAGTGAATTCAAAGGCACTCACAATTGCTTCAAACTCATCAGGACCAAGGGTAATATATTTCGGGTCGTGTTGGATGATCGCTTCTATTTCTGCTTTATAGATTTCTCGTGTTTCATTTTCAAGAACAGTATCCATACTTTTATCCTTGTGAATTTTTCGCTCCAAACCCGTTCCTATATAGTGAACTTTGAAAGTATTGGAACATTTTGATAAATCTGTTTTGGAAACATAACGGACAATGGAAGTTGTAACACAAACTGTATGAAGTTTAAGTTATTAATTCGGTAATTTGGCGAGGTTAGGAAACCTCGCCAGCAGCAGGTGTACATTTCCGCTGGCGAGGCGGGGAATGCCATACGCGCATTCATACCGTTGATTTCTTCCTAACCTCGCTAAACTACCCAATTTATTTTTTAATCTTCATTTAGTTTGTGCCCTAAAAGACGCAAACTAACAGTTTGCGCTACAGAAGTGTCCCATTAATTATAGGTTTACTGTAAGTCAGATTTTTGATTTTATCCTCATCAACCGTTCACCCGCCTCCACAAGTATATCATCTGCCATGCTAAACATAAATCTGAACTTTGTTTTGCCAAGGTGTGGACGACTGTAGAAACTGGAACCCGGCACACCGCCAACACCAATTTCTTTTACTAACCAATGCGCAAATACTGTGTCATCGGGGAAGCCAAAATCGGTAATGTCTGTCATAATATAATAGGCAGCCTCTGGCGGATGACATCGGAATCCTGCCTCTCTAAGTGTATTAACGAGTC
This sequence comes from Candidatus Poribacteria bacterium, assembly GCA_028824125.1. Classification (GTDB taxonomy): domain Bacteria; phylum Poribacteria; class WGA-4E; order WGA-4E; family WGA-3G; genus MSPOR6. The sequence goes on along the minus strand of JAPPES010000006.1, from coordinate 51,018 downwards.
TTTTGCGATTTCGGTCATATTTTTCCACTAACGCTTGGTAGTAACTTGGTGGCAAGTTGAGTGCAGCGATACCTGCACGTTGTAACGGATGCGGCGCACCAACTGTTAAGAAGTCGTGCATTTTTCGGATTGCATCTGTTAAGACTTCTGGAGCCACGACATATCCTAAACGCCATCCTGTCATGGAATACGTTTTGCTCAATCCTGATACAGTAATCGTCCGATCCCGCATCTGCGGCAATGATCCGAGGCTAAGATGCGATTTGTCGTCATAGATCATGTGCTCATATATCTCATCCGTTACAGCAAGGCAGTCATATTCACAACAGAGATCAGCTATCTGTTGGAGTTCGTCTTTCGTAAAGACCTTGCCAAGCGGATTGTTGGGAGTGTTTATAATTATCGCCTTTGTGTTGAGAGAGAAAGCATTTCGGAGTTCAGTTGGATCGTAGCTAAACCGCATTACGCCATCTGCAGATTGTGTCTCATGTAGTGCGACATAGACAGGCTTCGCACCTGAGATAATGGTATCCGGTCCATAGTTTTCATAAAAGGGTTCAAAGATGATTACCTCATCACCAGGGTTGATAATCGCGAGCAGCGCGGACAGCATGCCTTCCGTTGAACCACAAGTAACAGTAATATTTTTAGCAGCATCGGTAGGAATGTGGTTGAAAGTCGTCATTTTATGTGCGATTGCTTCGCGAAAATCAGGTGCTCCCCAGGTAATGCTATATTGGTTATACCCTTCTTGAATTGCTTCAACAGCTGCTGCTTTGACAACCTCTGGCGGTTGATAGGCAGGTGTGCCTTGCGACAGATTAATCGCATTGTAGCGTAAGCATAACTGCGTCATGCCACGGATAACAGATTCTGTGAAACGGGTGGATTTGTCTGAGAGTTTGGATTGAAGGGACATGTCACTATGTGGAATCTATAAATAACCCTCGCAAAATGCTTATCGAGCGTGTCTATTTCGGTTCACGACTATCAATTTTCCGTATATCCTACCTTAATTTTTCCCCAAATGGTCGCAGCTTTGTTCGCTGCTTCAACCGCGAGTGCTCCTTCTAAGCCATTTTCCATTAACATTTTAATGTCGTCTTCCTCTAATGAGACATTGAAGAGCAGCATTTCATCGAACATCCCTTGCCACTCTCTGCCACCGTTAGACCATGAACCGATGCGGCCAGGTCCAAATTCACCGGGCAGAGCCTCCGCCCAATTCCCTTCAGCATCAAGTTTCCCATCAAAGTAGACACGAATCGATTTTTCGGTACTGCTGTATGCAACTGCAAGATGGATCCATTTATTCAAGATGTTTTGGTCTGCTGTGAAATCTGATTCCTGCCACCCTGGGTGTCGCACAGGATTGTTGGAATGAATACCGAATTCCATCTTATTGTCCGGACGAAATTGGTAATGGACGAACCCTCGATCCCAACCATCACGGTTAAAAAAGCATCTCCACGCCCCAACCCTACCTGTCGAATTGAACCACTTTAGCAGTGTAAATTCTTTTAGCGGCCCGATCGCTGGAACGGTGACCCAAGCGTCTGTGCCATTGAGTTCAATAGCATTGCCAAATTTTCCCTCTACCCATTTCGCGCCGCCAACAAGGTTGCCATCATTGCCATTGTCGGATGAATCTGCAGCGACTTTTCCACCTGTTTCATCAAACAACCACGCACCGACAATAGTATTCGGATCAATTTCAGCGATGCTGAGTTGTACAAGCATGAAACATAAAGTTATAAAACTAATTGTTAAGCGTCCCATTATGTTCCTCCTTAAGTTGTCGGTTATAAATTTCTAAAAACTTGGTAAATCCACGAATTCGATTGTATCGCAGATCGTCATAAAAATGTGTCGTCAACATTCTACACTTCAGTTCTATAACTTAAAATTATACCATCGTCTAAAGGAATGTCAACAGAATTCAATAACGGTGTGTTAAAAACGAATTCCACATAATCTAACATCTCATCGCGCATCGTCACGGTATCATCAGCCACGATTAAACCACCCGTACGGATGTTGGGCAACGCTAATTCTAAATATCGCCTATACTCGCCTTTATCAGCGTCAAGGAATACAAGATCAAAAATAGCATCACACTTTGGGATTTCGTCAAGTGCGTTTCCAACCCGGACTTCAACAATATCGTCTAACTGAACTTCTTTGAGATGTGCTTGTGCCTCAGTTGCGCGTTTTGGATCAAACTCTAATGTGATGAGTTTGCCGCCAGTTTCCTTCAGTGCAGCAGCAAGCCATATTGTGGAGTAACCATTACTTGTCCCGACTTCAAGGACATTTTCTGCCTGAATTGCCCGAATGAGAATAGAGAGGAATTCTCCATTTTCAGGTGCAATATTGGTATACTGTTTTGCGGTTTTTTCAAGTCGTTTTAAAATAGGTCTGTATTTTTCCATTACCAGATTGGATACCGCCCATGCTATTGATAATGTAGGCATAATATCATGGACTCTATCATCTGTCAAGGAGTTTATCGTTGGAATAGCTGCCAACTTCTACCAGGGATATCAGCACGAAACACCTCTACGTTACCTCGATCCGCCATTGTGACGTAGCAGGTACACCCATCAGCACCGCCGAAAGCAATATTGGTGCAATGTTTGCCAGTTAATTCAACCTCTAATAGTACTTCTCCTTCTGGTGAAAGTTTTGCTACAGTCCCTTTGCCGTGCCGAGTAATATACAAATTTCCTTCAATATCGCACCGCATGCCGTCCATACCGAAATCTGGAAACTGAATTAATAACCGCTTATTGCTAATCTCTCCTTCAGGTGACAAGTCATAAGCCCAAACGTTCCGCTGTGCCGATTCGTTAACATAAAGCACCTTTTCATCGGGGCTGACTTCAATGCCGTTTGTAGTGCCCATGTCCGCTTCTAATAGCGTAACTTGCCCATCGGTCCCCACTCGCCAAATCTGTCCGGTTGACTCACCCCAATTCGGATCGCTTGCATAGAGAATATCATTTGCACCAATAGCGAGATCATTCGGCTGATTCAGTGTCGGTTCGTGTGCGTGTACGCTGATTTCGCGTGTTTGCATATCCACTTTGAGGACATTATGGTTCGTGTAGTCTGCGATGAACATATAGCCTTCACTGTTGAAACGGATGCCGTTGCCGATGCTGCCAGTTGGTAGCTCAACAAACACGCTTGCTTCACCATCAGGTGTTACCTTTCCTATAGTGTGTTGGCGTTCAAAGTTAACGGCATATAAGTTGCCATCGGCATCGCAAGCAGGTCCTTCAATTCCAGACGTAAATCCGTTGACGGGTGTAAATTCTTGGCTGATAAAGAGTAGTTCGTTCATGTTGTACTCCTTTGGGTTTTTGTTTATGGGATGCTTGTACTTTATCTATATTTTAGCACAACTATAGAGATAATTGGTGAATTTTGTAAATTCTTAAGATGATGTTGTAAAATCTAAACGAAATTTCCTTGACAGAAGCTCTGGAAAAATATATATTAAACCGCATGATGAAACTCTTATCCATTAACGTTTCGAAGCCGAAACCTATCACATACAACGGTAAAATTATTCAAACGGGGATTTTTAAAGAACCGATTTCTGGCAATGTTATGCTTAGAGAAAAGAACATTGATGGCGACGGTCAAGGCGATTTGAAGGTGCATGGCGGCACCTATAAAGCAATATACGGCTACCCGATTGAGCACTATTCGCACTGGCAACAGGAATTAAACAGAGATGACTTATCGTACGGACAATTCGGTGAAAATCTCACTGTTGAAGGGATGCTGGAAGATGAAGTACATATTGGGGATGTGTTTCAGATAGGGGCAACAGTCCAACTTCAAATTACACAACCGCGTGTTCCGTGCTTCAAATTGGGATATAAAATGGGACTACCAGAGTTTCCAAAACAGTTTTTGGAGAGTCAGCGAGTCGGTTTCTATTTTCGCGTACTTGCAGAAGGCGAAATTACCGCTGGCGATACAATTTCCCGAATTGAAGTCGCATTGGAACCGATGAGCGTCAAAGAGATTCTCAATCTACGCTATTTTGATACAAACAACCACGAAAAGATAGCAAAGGCAAGGGAACTACCTGCCCTCTCACCGAGTTGGAAAAAAGATTTTAACCGCATTTTACAGGCGAAAAACTTGATATAGAGAAATGAATATATACAAAGCAGATACGAAAAAGGAAACAAGTAGAGCAGCAGCGGAAGCCGCAAGCGCGAAGTTGCGCGAGGCAATTACTACCAATGGGCATGCGCGTTTCATTGTGGCAACGGGTGCATCGCAATTCGATTTTCTCAGTGCATTAACCGCTGATACTAAAATTGACTGGGCAAAAACCACGATGTTTCACTTGGACGAATATATTGGGATTTCAGATACACATCCTGCAAGTTTTTGCAAATATCTACAGGAGCGGTTAGTGGACATTGTTCAACCGGGAAGGGTGCATTTTCTGAACGGCGAAGCTGACGATCTCCAAGCTGAATGTAATAGACTCAATCAGATTATCTCACAACACCTAATAGATGTGGCATTTGTGGGTATCGGCGAAAATGGGCACCTTGCATTCAACGATCCGCCCGCGGATTTTGAGACAGAAGACCCTTATATTGTGGTTGAATTAGATGAAGCATGTCGGCTGCAGCAGGTTGGGGAAGGATGGTTCAACGGATTAGATGATGTGCCAACTCACGCGATCTCAATGTCTATACGTCAGATTATGAAGGCAAAAACAATTATCTGCACAGTGCCAGATGAACGCAAAGCGGAGGCGGTCCGGAATTGTTTACAAGGTGAGATAACACCGATACATCCTGCCTCTATTTTACAAAGGCATCCGGATTGTACAGCATATCTTGATGCGGGGTCTGCATCACTTGTAGCACAATCTCTATGAAGATTAATTAATTTAACGAGTTGTGTTAAATAACTTTTTGTAAAATATTATTTCACAATTACAGGACGTTTTGTTAGTTTTTATCGTTAGTTGATTCATTCTTTAGTCCCGTAGGGACGATATGTTTATAGAAAACGTTGAACAACTCCTCTTTAGTCCCGTAGGGACGATATGTTTATCTTTCAATGCCGTTCCTACGGAACTCAAGAGGGAACAGACAACATTTTTCTATAAACATTGCGTCCCTACGGGACTAAAGACACGGACAAGAGGCTATTATATAACGTTAACGGAATAGTCAGAAAACATCGAAAATTTTGAAAACTAAATAACCCTATGTTCAGACAATTTCCCTTGACAACAACCCTCACACCTGCTAACATACTCCCATGCCGCAACTCAACCTCAAACCGACCCATAAACCGATACGCGACTACTACGCCTCACTGCAGCAATACGAACAACACGACATTACGCACGAAGGCGCAGTCAGCAACCCGTTCGCTTTTTTACTGGACACCTGCGCAAAACAGGTCAATGCCACCCTCGTCCCACAATACGCGATGCGCACCGCAGCAGGTAACCGCATCATCCTTGATGGTGCAATACTCAACCAATCCAGCCTCCCCATCGCCTACTGGGAAGCAAAGGATATGGACGATAACCTACACACAGCGGTGCAGGACAAACGCAACGCGGGCTATCCACTTGACAATATCCTCTTTCAAAATCCAGAACATGGCATCTTGTACCAGAACGGACAGAAAGTCTTTAACATAGACATCACCGATCCGACACGGTTGATAACCGCACTGCAACATCTTTTCGATCCACCACTGGATGCAGTCAAAAAATGGCAATCGGCTGTCACCGAATTCAAAGAGAAGGTCCCCGCATTAGGTAAAAAACTCGCTGAACTGATAGCAGAACAGCACGAAATGAACCCACAATTTGATTCGGCTTTCACAACTTTTTATCAGCAGTGCCGAGAAGCGATCAATCCGAACCTCTCTCAAGCCGCCGTTGAAGAGATGCTTATCCAGCACCTGCTCACAGAACGTATCTTCCGCACCGTGTTCGACAACCCCGACTTCACACGCCGAAATATCATCGCACGCGAGATTGAAAATGTGATTGACGCACTGATACGGCAAGCGTTCAGTCGTGACGATTTCCTTGAACCACTAAACCCGTTCTACGAGGCAATAGAACACGCCGCAACCCTCTGCAAAGATTTCTCACAAAAACAGAACTTTCTCAACACCGTCTATGAGCAGTTTTTTCAGGGATTTTCGGTAGAGGTAGCAGATACACACGGCATCGTTTACACGCCACAACCGATTGTGGATTTCATGGTGAATAGCGTGGAACACATCCTCAAAACCGAGTTCAACCGTTCCATTTCGGGGACAGGCGTGCATATCATTGACCCGTTTGTTGGCACGGGCAACTTCATCGTCCGACTGATGCGTGACATTTCGGGTGCTGCTTTAGAGCAGAAGTATCGCAACGAACTGCATTGCAATGAGATTCTGCTGTTGCCATACTACATCGCCAGCATGAACATTGAACACGAATACTTTGAACGCACGCACACCTACCTGCCGTTTGAGGGCATCGCACTTGCGGATACCTTTGAACTGCTTGAAGATCGCCAAATGCCACTTTTTACACAGGAAAACACAGAACGCGTGGAACGGCAGAAGGCAGCAGATATGTTTGTCGTTATTGGTAATCCGCCTTACAATGTGGGACAGGTGAATGAAAATGACAATAACAAAAATCGCAAGTATGAAATGATGGATTCTCTAATACGGGACACTTACGCTGCCGATTCTACAGCCACATTGAGATCGGCACTCTATGATCCTTATATCAAGGCGATTCGATGGGCATCGGATAGGATAAGTGAAGAAGGAGTTGTTGCATTCGTAACAAATAACGGTTTTACAGACGGTTTAGCATTTGACGGTATGCGGAAACATCTTGCTAATGATTTTGACACTATTTATATTTTGGATTTGGGAGGCAACGCGAGAAAGGGATTGAAGGTATCCGATGCAAATGTATTCGGAATTCGTGTCGGTGTGAGTATCAACTTTTTTGTCAAAACAAAGCAAAATCCATCAGAGACACCGCGTATCTTTTATCACAGAACCGATGATCTATGGAACAAAAATCGGAAATTCGATTTTTTGAACGAATGTCAACACATAGGCGGTACTGAGTGGCAACCGATTCAACCTGATATTCGGCATACATGGCTTACCGAAGGACTCCATGTAGAATTTTATACTTTTATCCCAATGGGTACTAAGACAGCAAAAGCAGAAAAAGGCGCAGCAAAAGATGTTTTATATAAAACTTTCAGTCACGGTATTAGTACTGGACGTGATGCTTGGACTTACAACTTCAATCAAAACGCGCTTATTCAGAACATTCAGCGGATAATTCAAACTTATAATGCAGAAACTTCTCAATGGTTACAACGGGCGAATCGCGATGTGGATGTTGACGATTTTGTAGGATATGACAACAAAAAAATCAGTTGGAGCCGAGACTTAAAGGTGAAATTAAAACGTGGAAAAATAGCAGAATATACTGAAAATAATTTGAGAACAGCCATTTATCGTCCATTTACGAAATCAAACCTTTACTTTGATCGGACGATGAATGATGTGGTAGGTGTGTTTCCATCTATCTTTCCCACATCAGAAACGGAAACTGAAAATCAAGTGATATGGCTTAAAGTCGGTCGAGACTGGCCAATGTTTACTTTGATGACCAACCAAATCCCCGACTTACTACCACAAAGTGGTTCACAATGCTTCCCCTTCTACACCTACAACGAAGACGGCACAAACCGCCAAGAGAACATCACCGATTGGGCGTTATCAGAATTCCGCAAACACTACGGCGATCAGTCCATCAGCAAGTGGGACATCTTCCACTACACCTACGGCATCCTGCACCATCCAGAGTATCGTGAGAAGTATCAGGCGAATCTCAAGCGCGACTTGCCGCATATCCCGTTTGCAGAAGATTTCTGGGGATTTGCCAACGCTGGCGCGCAGTTAGCGGACATCCACGTTAACTATGAATCGCAACCGAAATATGACGGTCTGAAATACATAGAAACGCCTGACGTACCGATAGATTGGCGCGTAGAGAAAATGAAATTGTCCAGAGACAAAACGCAGTTGGTATACAACGATTTCCTCACAATAGAAGATATCCCTGCGGAGGTTTATGACTATCGACTCGGCACACGTTCTGCGTTGGAGTGGGTGATTGACCAATATCGTGTTAAGGTTGACAAGCGGAGCAGTATTGTCAACGATCCAAATCGTGCGGAGCCTCAACAGCGGTATATCGTGGATTTGATTGGGCGGGTTATCTCTGTGAGTTTACAGACGGTTGAGATTGTGAATGGATTGCCAGACTTGGATGCAAAGTAGCAGGCACGCTCTGCGGGGAATCATGGCGAATACCATACGGGGAATCATGCAGAATGCCACACGGGGAATGCCAACAGGCATTCATACCGTTGATTTGGCGCATTCTGCCAACGGCATTCATACCGTTGATTTGGCGTATTCGCCTAAATGGCATTCATACCGTTGATTTGGTGCCGTCCGCCTCTTTCATAATGTCTATTTAGTCAACTCACTAAATTATTGAAAATTTTTAAAACTAAATAACCCTGAAAAAACTTGATTTTTATAGAAATATATGTAATACTTTAAGCAGTACACGGTTTATAGTAAAGTCCACAATTACCTGGACATTGGCGAGGACGTGTGTAGGGATTGTTGTTGATTGAAATGTGAACATATTTTCGGATTTTACTATACGAATTAGGTTTCAAAACGGTGAAACACGTGGGATTGGTATTTCAATGGGATAAACATAAAGCTGCAGAAAACGTGAGAAAACACGGTGTTTCATTTGAAGAAGCAAGTACCGTTTTCTCGGATTTTCTCTCATTAACTATCCCCGATCCACATCACTCGGAAGCAGAAGAAAGATTGGTAATTATCGGTTATTCTGAAAAACAGAGACTTTTAGTCGTTGTTCATACAGAGAGAGGTGATATCATTAGAATCATTTCTGCTCGAAAAGCAACATCTTATGAAAGGAAAACCTATGAATCAAACAACATCAAATCAACATGATCCGGATATGCTCAATGAATATGATTTCAGTGAAGGCGTTCGGGGAAAATATGCGCAGCGATACAAAGCAGGCACAAATCTGATTCGGCTTGATGACGATGTGGCTGAGATGTTTCCTGATACAGAATCCGTGAACGAAGCCTTGAGAGCATTAGGAAAAATTATAGCAGCTCATCAGACAAAGGCATCATAAGTGCGTAGATGGTTGAACATGGTAAACCACCATTGTGTCACACCATAATAATCCTATTTCTTCACGAAAGTCAAAACCGAAAATATAGACCAGCAACGAGTAGATGGACAAAATAAGCCGTAATTTGATGTTACACTTTAGGACAAAAGTGTAACATTTTTTATTCTGGTAAAATCCAAAACATGTAATAATCCGCGATTCAGACACCCCCAAAAAATCCCGCTTGCGAATTATGCTCTCCTATGCTAATATGTCATAAAAGTTCTAAAGGAGACATAAAATATGTTTAAAATCGGCGTTATCGGAGACGAGGTCTCACAGGACTTCGCCACCGTTGTCAATTTTGTCCAAGAATACAACTTGGATTCCATTGAAATTCGTTCAGTATGGGATAAACTACCACATCAACTCACCGACACTGACATAGACGAGATGAAACGTCTACTTGATGGCACAGATATAGAGATTATCGGTGTCGCATCCCCGTTTTTCAAATGCGATATGGACAACGCAGAAGAACGCAGAGAACATCTTGACATTTTGCGAGGGTGTATCCGCACAGCAAAAGCATTTGACACTAATCTGATCCGCACCTTCGTTTTTTGGGATACAGGAAAGACTGAAGAACGTTGGGACGAAATTATTGCTGCTTACGATGAACCGCGCCAAATAATTGAAGGTGAAGGCATTGTGCTCGGCATGGAAAACGAATCTACGACATCTCTGAGCACTGCAAAACTTACGGCACAATTCATTGAAGAAATTGATTCTCCAAACATCCGCGGTATTTGGGACCCTGCCAATGAAGCACATGCAAAAAACGGTGTAACACCTTTTCCTGAAGCATATAATCAGATGAAACCGACAATGATACATGCGCACCTCAAGGATGCAGCGCCAAATCCGGATACTGGTGAAATGGAATCTGTCCCTGTGGGTGATGGAATTATCGATTGGCAAGGGCAGCTGCAAGCCTTCGTTGACGAAGGATATGAAGGACATCTCTGTCTTGAAACACACTGGAGACCTTCACTCAAAATTGACGATGATCTGCTGAATAAACCCGGGGGAAAAGCCTTTTCTGAAGCAGGTGAGGAAGCCTCGCGTATCTGTATCCAAAAATTGCAGGCTATGATCAAAAAAATAAAGTGAATCTAAAATATCTATACATTCGCTTAGAATTTGCAGCGATTGTAGTCGCGCAATTTATTGCGCCTCTTACATTTGTGTGGGACGCTCTCTTGTAGGAGGGATTTTCAATCCCGATAGGAGTTCATTATGGCATCCGATAAATCCACAAAACCCATTCAATATGCCCCAACAGATGACGAAGGTATTTATTACCCCGAATCTGATGGAAAACCGCTTGCGGAAACAGACCTACATCGCATCGTAATTGTCAACACCTATCAGAAACTTGAAGCATACTATGAAGATAGAGACGATGTATATGTTTCTGGAAACCTGCTAATTTATGATGTGCCCGGTAAAACGCGGCGTTCCATTTCGCCTGATGTGATGGTTGTGTTCGGCATAGAAAAAAAGAGGCGCCGCACCTATAAAATTTGGGAGGAAGGGAAAGCACCGGACTTCGTAATGGAGGTTACCAGCAGAAGCACCTATAAAAATGATCTGAGAAAGAAGAAAACCCGATATGCTCACATCGGTGTTCGGGAATATTTTCTCTACGATCCGGAGCGATCTTATTTATCTGATTCATTGATCGGTTTTCGGCTAAATGAAGATGGAAAATATGATGCAATTCCATCTTCGCAAGATAACGGGATACTCTCTGCTGTGCTGGGAATAGAGTTTAGCATTCAAGGTGATGATGTGGGGCTTTACGTTCCGACTTCAGAACAGTGGCTGCAAACACCTGCTGAGAAAGCACAGCAAGAAGCACAAGCAAGGCAGCAAGAAGCACAAGCAAGGCAGCGAGCTGAAGCAGAAGTCGCACGCCTCCGAGCTGAAATAGAGCGGTTGAAAGAGGAACAGCAGAAATATGAAAATTAAAGCAGTTCGCACCTCGCTTTACGACATTCCACCACAAGTCGAACGCACCGATGCCATTCAGGCATTTGTCTCTATGGAATTTCCGTTCATCGAAATTGAAGATTCAGATGGTGTGATAGGCACCGGTTTTTCTTATACTATCGGCAAAGGTGGTGAAGCGATTAAACAGATTATAGATGCCTATCTCACGCCTATCCTTCTTGAAGAAGATGCTGCCAATATTGACCGTATCTGGAATCGGATGTGGATGGAGACGCACTGGGTCGGTAGAGGTGGAATTGTCGGATTGGGAATGGCGGCTGTGGATATCGCGCTGTGGGACCTTATGGCAAAACGTGCCGAATTACCCCTCTATCAACTACTCGGTGGTGCAAGAGCTGCTGTTCCTGTGTATAACACTGATGGTGGTTGGCTACACCTGTCAGAAGACGAACTTGTGAGACAATCCGCAGAATTTGTGGAGCAAGGTTTTAAAGGGATAAAAATCAAGGTAGGACGCGACAGTCTACACGAAGACATAGCGCGGATATTTGCTGTCAGAAAAGCAATTGGACAAGAACCTTATCTCATGATTGATGCAAATATGAAATGGAACGCGCGAGAGGCTATTCAACTTGCTTGCCGTGTGGAAGCAGCAGACCTTTTCTGGTTTGAAGAACCGATTGAGGCGGATGATGTTGAAAGCCACGTTGCACTCCGAGAAAAAACTACCATTCCAATCGCAATCGGTGAAACGATCTACAATAAATTTGTGTTTAAGGAATACATTGCACAAGGTGCAGCTGACATCTTACAACCCGATGCAGTTAGAGTAGGTGGTATTTCTGAATGGATGAAGGTGGCACATACCGCTGAATGTTTCGGTCTTTCTGTCTCGCCCCACTTTCTGATGGATTTGCACGTTCATCTCTCTGCTGCAGTGCCGCATTCACTCTTCGTAGAGTATATTCCATCGCTTGATCCGGTGCTGAGCGATACCTTGACACTCAAAGGTGGGCATTTTTCTCCACCTGATCGTCCGGGGCACGGCATTTTGTTTGATAAAGAAAAATTGAAGCAATATCAAATATCGTAAACCCGATTTCCGTTCTTGTGGGAGGGCATTGTCCGCCCAATTTATTACAAAGGTAGGCGCGTTTTGTAAATGCGCCGTTTATAGCGTCTAAGGACTGAGATCGGGCGCGTTTACAAAACGCGTCTACTGGTGTGGCGAACCGCTAAATTGACAGTTATGGGTTTCGCAGCACTCTACCGACCTACGATATAACGCTATATAATACCAATTCTAATAAATATTATTTCATTAAGAGATTCAACATTTATTGTTTGCTGAAGGGACCTTTCTTCTGTAGGAGCGACCTCCTGGTCGCGACCCGACAAATGCCAAAGGCGCATTTGGCGTTGATTCGAGGTCGCTCCTACAGGAAATCCCAGCAAATGACACATTATATATTAGAAATGGTATAATACTTGTTGTAAACGGCACACGGAGTGTGCCTACTACTATGAGGGAACCCATGAAACTTGAAAATTGTATCGCTATTATTACAGGTGGCGGACGCGGCATTGGACGTGCGACTGCCTTAGCGTTTGCCAATGAAGGAGCAAATATCGTTCTGGCTGCGCGAACTGAAAATGAGATTACTACAGTTGCCGATGAGGTGAAACAACTCGGCAGACGTGCACTCCCTATCAAAACTGATGTACAACAGAAAACCGAAGTGGATGCGATGGTTGCACAAACACTTGAGACCTTTGGTAAGGTAGACATTCTCGTCAATAATGCAGGTGTGGCTGTTCATAATCCGATTCCAAAGATACGCGAAGAGGATTGGGATTTGACAATGGCGGTGAACCTGAAAGGTGTTTTTCTGTGTACACAAGCCGTTTTTAGTCACATGTGCGAACAGAAATATGGTCATATCGTCAATGTCTCCTCGGTATCGGGCAAATATGGTCATGTCAACGGCGGTGCGTATTGCGCTTCCAAATTCGCTGTTGTCGGTTTCACTGAAACAACGAACAATGAAGGCAGACCTCATGGTGTAAAAGCCTCGGTTGTCTGTCCCGGTCCAGTTGATACGAAGATGCGCCGCGATAATCACCCTGACGATGTAATTGAGCATCTAACACTACCAGAAGATGTCGCTGACTTGATTCTTTTCCTTGTATCGCAATCTCCCCGCGCACATACGCTCGAAACTGTTATCCGAACCCCGTTAATGTAGCTTGTTCAGCATATACGAAACATGTTTATCGATTCACACACACATATTCAGATCTCACAATTTGATCCTGATCGAGATGCTGTCCTAAAACGTGCATTAGAAGCTGGAGTCTCAACTATCCTTGTTATCGGATTTGATTTAGAAACCAGTCTCGGTGCGGTTGAGCTTGCAGAGAAACATGAAAATCTATTTGCTACGGTAGGCATGCATCCGCACGATGCAAAAGACTTAACCCCCGATGTGCTAAAAACTTTTCGTGAGCTTTTAAATCATCCGAAGGTAATTGCCCTCGGTGAAATAGGATTGGATTACTATCGAAACCTCTCACCACATGCTGTGCAAAAAGATGCGTTTGAAAAACAATTAGACCTTGCCGAAGAGATGGGAATGCCGATAATTGTCCATAACCGCGACGCGTATATGGACATCCTTCCCATCTTAGAGGCACGACGTGGACAAATCCAAGGTGTCCTACACTGCTTCACTGGTGATGTTGAATTGATGCATAGGAGTATTGAAATCGGATTCCATATCGGTATCGGTGGTATAGTGACATACCCAAATGCTAAAGATGTGCAAGCCGTGGCAAGGGAAGTACCGTTAGAACGATTATTGATAGAAACCGATTGTCCGTGGTTGGCACCGCAATCTTGGCGCGGTAAACGGAATGAGCCAGCGTATGTACGTGCTGTGGCAGAAAAAATCGCAGAACTTCGCGAGACTTCCGTAGGGACAATTGGTGAAATCACAACAAAAAATTTCAATTCGCTATTCAAAACTCATTAGCAGAAGGACAAACATCAGGTATGAAGCATCTGAATCTTCGCACGTATGTGATGGTAATTGCTCTTGTCTGTATCTGGATCATATTTTCACTGTTAGAAGGCACCTTCCTTAGCTCACGAAACCTTTCCAATCTCTCCCGCCGCGCAACAGTAACAGCCATTCTTGCAATCGGGATGACGTTTGTCATCGTCTCTGCTAACATTGACCTATCTGTCGGTTTTGGTGCTGGTTTGCTTGGTGCTATCACTGCAATCCTGCATGTTCAATTGGGACAACCAATAATCTTAACACTATTCATTGTAATCTGCCTCGGAATTCTGATAGGCTTGATGCAAGGTTACCTCGTAGCATATCAGCACATCCCAGCGTTTATCGTCACACTTGGCGGATTTTTGGTATTTCGAGGACTGATGTTAGCATTTACAAAAGGTAAAACGATCCTTTTGCACGATAATTGGCTAAAAGCTATTGGCAACGCCTACCTTCCACGTGCTATTGGATGGACTATAATGTTAATTGGACTTGGGGTAAGTGGATATGTATTTTTTCGACAACTCTCAACTTCACAGGCGACGCGCACTGAAAGAGCATATCTACCCACAATTTTAAAAATTGTTGGCACGTGGGGTTGTATTATTGCCTTTGTTGCTGTGATGAATAATTACAAAGGAATTCCCTTTTCAGCATGCATTTTATTTGGATTGGTATTTGTGTTTCACTTCATCGCAAACCGCACCCGTTTCGGAAGATATGTTTACGCTGTCGGTGGCAATGCCGAAGCAGCCTATCTCTCCGGGATTAACGTGCGGAGCATCACATTACGGGTATTTGCAATAATGGGGGCATTAATGGCGATAGCAGGTATTGTTATGACAGCACGCGCGGGGAGTGCTACTTCAAAAGCGGGCGGTCTGCTTGAGTTAGAAGCAATAGCTGCTTGTGTGATCGGTGGTGCCAGCTTAATGGGCGGACGCGGCACTATTTTTGGTGCCATCTTAGGTGCGTTCGTGATGGCAAGCCTTAGCAGTGGAATGGAATTGGCAAACATGGACATTGCGTGGCAGGATGTCATCAAAGGTGTTGTACTGATTGCAGCCGTTGGTTTTGATATGGCATCGCGAAAATGATTTCTTTTTCCTTCAATTAGTTTTCAGATACCAACACTTTCAGGACTTATGCATTCCCCTTGATAAGGCGGAGCGGGTAAAAAGTCGTTATTTCAGTGATTTATCTCCCCGGACGCTATCGCTATGGGGCCCGCCCCCTAAGTCTCCCTTATCAAGGGGACTTTTGAATACATTACGTAAGTCCTGATTTATAAAAATTGAGCTTGTTATTATGCCGATAAAGCTGATAATTATACCACCATCAATTTTCTCTATGATACAGATAGAAAACAAGATTAACCATACGATTAAAAAGGATACATTTAGATAAGTGTTTGTTAATGCGAACCTTCTATCAGATTTTATATCCTTATCTATATCTTTAGATGCCATTGTTATTTCCTTTTGGTATTTTGCTAATATGAATTTACTATCTAGGGTTGAGATGTCCCATTTCAACCATATTAGCTTTCTGGTTTAATAAGGTTGACCATTCTCTATAACGTTTATAGAGAACATTACTATAATACTGCTTATCAGTGCGTCGAATTGAATCAGCTTTTTGGTTATATTTGATTGAGGCTTCTCTTAATAGTAAAATATTGTCAGATGAAAAAGTGATAATAAATTGGAATGTGTCTAAGTCTGTGTGACTATCTAAGTCTGTCTGAACAATTAATTTTTGTAAGTCTGCAGATAAATCTTTTTCGTTATTAGTTTTCACTGCATATTTAGAGCTGCACCCGATAATACTTATTAGTGATAATATCGTTAAACTTAAAATGGTAGCCCTTAATTTTCCAATCATTTTGTTTCCTTTGAATGTTTATAGATTTTGTGTGAGGGGATTCCCCCTCACGAGTCACGAACTCAATAGAGATAGAGTCCAAGTTTTTAGAACAAAACAAGTACATAGCTTCAGAACTCCTTAAATACAAAGAGGTTTTGACACTTTATAACTTATTAGATATGTTAAACAATATGGTTCACGAACCATGCATCACGAACCCCCAGATACCAGTCTGTTATCGGTAGAGACCGCGCCTTGCGACGCGGCTGGTATTCTCTACCGAGTTCGTGACATTTTAAGTATACTTTATTATTTGGGATGTTGTCAAGTTTTTTAGGCAGGAAAATTTATAGTGAAACTTACAATTAATGGGACACTTCTGTACCGCAATCTGGAAGATTGCGGTTTGTGGCACAAACTGGAAGTTTATGCTACCACTTCTATTGTCCATTATGTTCCATAATAGGTTATCAAAGTACCTCAATAATTTCAAAGTTCACTATAAAATGACTTTTGCAAGTCTAAAACTACTCATTGCGATAATAAATACCTCAACTACGATTTTTCTATATTTTTTAAACCGTTTCTCAAAAATTCCCCCTCTTTATAAGCAAATCTATTTGGGAATCTACTTATGCACTACAATTTTGTCATCCCAAACAACCTAACAGATGCAGAATTGGTTCGGCTTGTTCAAGCACGTGATGAATCAGCTTTTGCGGAATTGGTATCTCGTTATAGTCCCCGAATTTGGAACATCGTTGTTGAAAATTCAAGACAAAGACGGGATGCAGAAGAGATTTTAATGGATGTTTGGTTGGCTGTTTGGGAAAACATAATCGGGTTACGAAAAGCAGAAAGTTTTGGTGGATGGTTGCGGCGAATTGCTTTCACCGCTTGCAACAGATACTATGCCTCTAACTTGCATCGGCATAGTGAAATTATACTGAGTTACGAAGATTTAGCTTTGCAGATTGATAGAGAAGCAGAGCAACGTTTTCAAGATGCAAGTCTTCTATCAGAAGCAAGGGAAGCTGTGCATAACCTTCCACAAAGGGTGCGTTCTGTAGCAATATTGTACTATCTCGAATTGTGGAATGTAAAAGAAATTGCAGAAGAACTCGACTTAGCAATCGGCACAGTCAAGACGAAGCTAAGTGAAATCAGACGCCTTTTACGTCAAGAGTTTGAGATAGAACCTACAAGGGGGAAAACGATGTCACAGAAACAGGAAAAATCTGAAAGTTTACGAACCAAATTTAAAGTTATTGGAGTCGGTGAAGCGGGTTGCAATGTTATAAAACGAATGATTGAAGAGGCGTCGACAGACATTGGATTCTGTGTTATTGATTTTGGAGAAGCCACAACAGACATTGAATTCTGTGTTGTTGATACCGATATAAACACACTTAACACATGCAACGGTGCAACACATGTGCAAATTGGCATTAACACCGTTCAAGGACAAAGTACGGAGGAGAGTCTGGAACTGGGAAAAAGAGCGGCTGCGGAAAGTATAGATGCGCTCCGATCTATTGTCTCAGACGCCAAGATGGTTATCGTTATCGCTGGTATGAGCGGTGGAACGGGTACTTGTGTCGCTCCAGTGCTTGCATCTCTTGCACGAGAACACGGCGCATTAACAGTCTGCTTTGTAACACGCCCCTTCGATTCTGAAGGCGAACACCGAGCTGAAAAAGCTGAATATGGACTACAACAACTGCAGGGCGGTTTACAACCTCAGTCGGATGCAGTTATCGTTGTGCCGAATCAGCGTATACTGGAATTGGTTGACCAAGAGTTATCAATGCCCGAAGCGTATCAAAAAAGCGATGAAATCCTGGTCCAAGGCGTTAATGCAATTGCAGAAATACTTGTAAAAACTGGCGAAATAAACATTGACTTTGATGATATACAGGAAACGTTGCGCGACCAAGGGACTGTCCTAATGGGTATCGGAAAAGCGGAAGGTGAAAATCGTGCAAAGATCGCTGCAGAAAACGCAATTACCTCGCCTTTGCTTGAAGAAAACAACATCGCAGGAGACGCAGTGATGATTGTTAATATCGCTTCTCCACCGAATTTCACGATGCATGAATTGGACCAAGCCATGAAAGTAATTGTCGAAACATGTGAAAATGCCCGACCTATCTTCGGATTAGTCTACAAGGATGAGTTGGAAGCGAATGATGAAGTGTTGGTGACTGTAATAGCAAGCGGACTTGATTCACAAAGTGATCAGACTCGACCGACTACTTCCAGCGAGGGCATCGGCACTACCACACAAGACAGTGTTATTTCACCTTCAAGCGGTTCAGAATTTGTTCATCTGCACAATCACAGTGAATATAGCCTGCTGGATGGTGCTTGTCGGATTCCGGATATGGTGCAGTGGGCAATTGAAAACAGTTCGCCTGCTGTTGCACTTACAGACCACGGCAACATGTTCGGTGCATGGGAATTTTACAACACTGCAAAAGCAGCCGGAGTTAATCCCATTGTCGGATGTGAGGTATATGTTGAAACAGAAAACGCAAAAACAGAAGATAATTCTCAATGTTCACCGTCCCATCTTACACTGCTTGCAGAAGATGCTGTAGGCTATCATAATCTTTTGGAATTAGTATCACTTGGGTATACGCAAGGTTTCGATAGAAAACCGCGCATCAACATGGAAATGCTACGTGAATATCATGATGGTATAATAGCATTGACAGGGTGCATTAATGGGATAGTACCGAAGTTAATCTGTTCAAATCAAAGAGATGAAGCGGTCCGAAATTTGTTAGAATTGAGAGACATCATGGGACCAGACAATCTCTTTGTCGAACTTCAAAACCACTACATTGATGAGGAGTTAGCGGCATATCCGGTAATGGTTGAATTCGCAAATGAGTACAATCTCCCCATCGTCGGCACAAATGATTGTCACTACCTCCGAAAATCTGATCACCGAATGCATGATATTCGGCTCTGTATCCAAACAAGAAAGACTGTTAACGATCCAAAAAGGATTCGATTTAACAATCACTTTTACTTTAAGAATGTTGACGAAATGCAGGAAGCACTAAAGGATTATCCACCTGAAGCGATTATCAATACAGTTGAAATTGCCAATCGGTGTAATCTGAAACTGGACTACGACAAAAATGCGATGCCGATATTTGAGATTCCCGAAGGACGGACACAGGACAGTTATCTGAAAGAACAGTGCTACGAAGGTTTGCGTCAGAAATTTGGAGGACATCTCTCCGAATCGATTCAAAAACGATTGGAATATGAACTGGACATTATCCAACAAACTGGGTACGCAAATTATTTCCTGATTGTAGCGGATTACGTCAACTACGCGAACCAACAGGACTATTTACTCTCTGCTCGCGGTTCTGCTGCAAGTAGCCTTGTGCTTTACGCTCTCGGTGTAATCAGTTTCAATCCGATGGATTATGGATGTCTGTTCGAAAGGTTTTTAAACCTTGACAGAATGAATCCTCCGGATATTGATATAGATTTCGCCGATCATGCCCGTGACGATGTGATTGATTACCTTGTGAGAAAATACGGTCATGATTCTGTCGGTAAAGTTGCTACCTTTGCCACGTTGAGGGCAAAAACTGCTATCAAAGATGTTGGGCGCGCACTTGAAATTCCCATTGATAACATTCAAAAGTTGGGAAAACTTATTCCATTTTATCCGGGTATTACACTTGATGATGCTTTGGAGCAAATTCCAGAATTTCAGAAACTTGCTGAACTCCCTGAAAATAAAGAATTGATAGAAATGAGCAAAGCAGTAGAAGGTATGATACGACATGTTTCATGTCATGCATCTGCAATAGTGGTTTCAAAGGGACCGCTTAGCAATTACGCCCCACTTTTTAAGGATATACGTGGACAAATCGCAACACAGTTTGAAGGAAAAACGGTCGAAGATGTCGGCATTATTAAATTTGATACGCTCGGTGTGCGAAGTCTTTCAGAGACTGCGGACTGCCTCAGTATGATTTGGGAAAACCATGGTCGCAAGATTGCACTTGAAGATATCCCATTTGACGATAAACCGACTTATTCACTCATCAGTGAAGGATTGATTGCTGGTTTATTTCAACTCGAAACCTCTCACGGTATGTTTAAGGTAGTTACCGAACTCAAGGCGGAAAACTTTGAAGTATTTTCAGCGATTCCAGCTCTTTATCGTCCGGGTCCGTTGGAAAACGGTGATATGCAGCAGTTCATTGATCGAAAAAACGGGGTACAACCGATAGAATATAGCCATCCCTTACTTGAAAATGCGCTCAAAAGTACTTTTGGTGTCTGTATCTATCAAGAACAAGTGATGCAGATGGCGTGCGATGTTGCCGGGTTCACGCTTGGTGAGGCAGATATCCTCCGTGATGCAATGGGAAAAAGGAAAGTAGACGTGCTTGAAAAACAACGCCCGAAATTCATAAATAGTGCAGTTGAAAAGGGAATCTCCCCTAAAGAAGCAGAGGAGGTATATGACCTTCTTGAACAGTTTGGGAGATATGCTTTCAACAAATCGCACTCTATCACTTATTCTCTATTAGCCTACCGTATGGCATATCTGAAAACACATTATCCCCATGAATTTATGGCGGCGATGATGACTGGGGAGTCAGCGGATAAGGAAAAAATCAAGCGTTACCAAACTGAATGTGAGAAACTTGCTGATTTCTTGGATGTGGAAATAAATCTGTTACCGATTGATATCAACGCGAGTGAACAAGACTTCACTGTAGATGGGAACGATATCCGTTTCGGGTTTGTTGCACTCAAAGGCGTGAGTGATGAAGTGATAGATTTACTCCTTGCGGAAAGAAATCAAAGCGGTTCCTTCACATCTATTCAAGACTTCCGTAATCGTTTTAATTCAACAGAGATAGACGAACAGGTCATTGAAAGTCTTATCGCATCAGGTGCATTTAACGCTCTTCGTGCATAATACTTTTTTCCTACCTTTATGGGCAGGTCCCTGTACCTGCCCATTCTTATACCATTCCTACAAATTGCCCTGGTATGTATGCAAAATAGTAGGCACACTCCGTGTGCCGTCCACTCAAAAATGTAAAGCGGACGGCACCAAATCAACGGTATGAATCATGGCGAATACGCCAAATCAACGGTATGAATGCGCGTGGCAGAATGCGCGTGTGGCATTCTGCATGATTCCCCGTATGGTATTCGCCATGATTCCCCGCAGAGCGTGCCTGCTACCTTTAAATCAACGTTAAGTTGACACATAAGGAGAGAGCAAAAGCGAAGCCCGATGGACGACATGAACTATCAGTCCTACCTCATTAACGAAAAACTCTTAAAACTAAATAACCCTGGGACCGAAAAGGTTGACTATTGCTAAAAAATGAGGATTATGATAAATTGAGGTCGTAAGAGGACAAATTTATTAGAAGGAGATAAAGAACAACAGATGTTAAATTGGGGCGTTATCGGTGCTGGTGGCATCGCCTATGTATTTTGCAACGGAATGCGTTTTACAGATACAGGGCAGATTTTTGCTATTGCCAGCCGCACCAAATCAAAAGCAGATAGGTTTGTTAACGATTTTGAAATTCCACGCCAATACAGTAGGTATGAAGAACTGTTGGCAGACGATGATATTGATGCTGTCTATATCGCGACAATTCATCCATTTCATGCAGAGTGGGCAATAAAAGCCGCTGAGGCAAAGAAACATATTCTGGTTGAGAAACCGATAAGCATGAATTATGCTGAAGCTGCAGCAATGGTGGAAGCAGCACGCGAAAACGATGTGTTTCTGATGGAAGCGTTTATGTACCGTTGCCATCCACAGATACAGAAAATGGTCGATTTGATACAGGATGGTGAAATTGGTGAGGTGCGTTTCATTCATACAACGTTCGGTTTTCAATCAAATTTCAATCCGCAGAGCCGACTTTTCAACCGTGAAATGGGCGGTGGTGGTATCCTTGATATTGGGTGTTATACTGCTTCAATGGCACGCAAAGTGGCAGGTGCTGCTGCCGGCAAACTTTTCTTAGATCCAATTTCTGTAAAGGCGAACGGAAAAGTGGGACCAACAGGTGTTGACCATATCGCTGCGGCAACACTCAAATTTGAAAACGATATCGTTGCGCAGATAACATGTGCAGTTGAGTGTAACATTGGGAGTAGTGTCACTATCTACGGGTCTGGCGGGATTATAACGATTCCGAGTCCTTGGCTGCCCTCATCACCCTGTCGTGGTGTCAGAACACCGATATCGCCTGACACACCTATTCCACCGAGTCAAATCGTGCTTAATTCCTATCAAAACAGTGAAACATCCGAAATAACCGTTGAAGCAGACCGCGATCTCTTTACCTACGAAGCAGATATGGTAGCAAATCATATTGCTGATCGACAAGCACCCGCGATGTCGTGGGACGATACACTCGGTAACATGCAGCTATTAGACACTTGGCGTGAAGAGATAGGCGTTTTATATTAACACCATACACATTGTAGGAGCGATCTCCGAATCGCGACTTGTAACCACAAATTAGACTGGATAAAGCACTATGTTAACAATTTGTTACGATCCCTACGCTGGCACATTGGGAAGATTTACCCGTGCCGAAATCTTCGACCTTGTCACCGAAGCAGGTTACGAAGGCATCAACATTCCCGTGAATTCCGCTTTTCTCGGCGAACTTTCAACTGCAGAAATAGAGGATGCCGTAAAACTTGCTGATAAGCACAATCTTGTTGCACCAACAATCGGTTTCGGCAACCACATATTGACAACCCCTACCCGAAAAGATGAAGCGTTACAGCACTTTGAGATTGTGCTTGAAGTTGCACGCCAATTTGATGCAGAGTTTATCGGAGTTTGGGTGAACCCGTCTGCAGATGTGTCGCGCCAAGATTCTCTGGACGCACTTGCCGAAAACCTCTCTCAGATGATACCTGCTTGTCAGGAACACGATATAAAAATCGCTCTTGAATTTGAAAAGGGGTGCCCACTTGATAACTATCGCGAAGGTGTAGAATTTATCTCGGACACAGGATTGCCTGTTTATTTGACATGCGATACCTATCATCTTAACAACGATGGTGCGGACCCATACACGGCAGCACTTGCGATGAAAGAATGTTTAGGCGATGTGCATGTGTCAGGAAGCAATCGCGGGGAACCGGGTGGCGGCGTCTTCGATTTTGAGACTTTTGCGAAGGCTTTGAAGGAGATTAATTTTTCGGGACCGCTTGTCGTTCAATATAAGATGGAAGATGTAGCAAGTATCAAACGTAGTTGCGAATTTACTCAGAAATTCCGAGAGATGATACAAAATAATCATTGACTGGGTGGGAATCGGAAAAGACACACTCAACAAACTACAAGTTAAGACGATCTGCGCTTTTATAAACATATCCTAATAATAAAGGAGAAAACCTATGAGAAAGATAATGTTGCTACTAACCTATACTGTGACAACTCTTATATTACTTATCAATGCGTTTGCAGATACTATTGTAACAGACGGTTTGGTGAGTTATTGGACTTTTGATAGAAACACGATAAATAATGGCACCGTTCAAGATGTTTGGGGTGAAAACGACGCGACGATTGTGGGTAATCCAACACTCACAAAGGGATCCGTTAAGAGAGGAATCAGATTAGATGGAATTGGAGATTATGTAAGACTACCTAACATTAGTAATTTTGGAAGTCGTATTGGTTCATATACTTTTGAAGCGTGGTTCAAGACCACCCAAAACAGTTGGAGTGCGATCTATCAAGTCAATGAACCACCTTGTGTCAGACATAACCGTGGTTACGGAATTTTAATCAATGCTGCGTGGGATGATGGTTGGGATAATATTATTGTGACTAAAAAGGATTCAATTCTTATTCAACGGACTAACAAAGTGGGTGAGGGTGGTTGTGCTGGCGGTTCTTCTACAAGGGAGTATCGTGTTTCAGATGGTGAGTGGCACCAAGTTGTTTATACAACACGCGCACCTACAGATGAAGAACTGGCTCTGTTAAGATTTGGAGCTAGGGGTATATGCTCAACGCAGAGAACTTATATTGATAATGTACCAATTGCTGAGGGAGTTGGTTGTACATCCGGTCCCCTCCGTTCCTATACAGAATCTATTTATTTGGGTGCTATAAACGATGATGGTAAAGCATTAGGGTTTTTCAATGGTGTTTTTGATGAAGTGCGGATATACGATCGCGCACTTACTCATGAAGAAGTAACCCGCAATTATGATATTGTTCTGAGTGTGGAGGCAGGTCACAAGTTGTCTACGGTCTGGGGTTCGCTGAAGATGCGTCGTTAGAGTCATCAATACTTTCGAAATTAAGTTTCAATCAGATCATTTCTTTTCCGAAAACCCTTCACTACGGATCAAGAGACAAAGACTTTAGTTCATTCTGTCCCGGTTCATACAGATACGCTTCTCTACCACTGTTTGCAAAATACTCCGCGTAAACCGCTTTCCAGTCGCTATTTGTCAACCGCCACCGTGGTGCAGGACCGAGTTTAAAGTAAATAATATCCGCTTCTTCCAAACTCTTAAACGGATAATCGCCTATCGGCGCGCCTCGGTGTCGAGATACGAAAATAACGGCATTGTGGATGTTTTCTTCAGCTACCATTGGTGGCAGCTTCTGGTAGACATGACCCCAATTCTGATACACTTTTCCGATGCGTACAAAACTCCACACAGTGTTCACACTGAGTAGCAGAAGGCATACTCCAACAGCAATCGAAAGTCCGCGCCTCTGAGGCAATTTGAACCGCTCGTAAAGGATAAACATTCCTTTCGCCGCAAGTGGAATGAAACCGAGGAATATTGCCTCTGTGTAGTAGCGAGCATTGACAGGTGTAAATCCCCATGTTGACCCTTCAAAATAGAAGAAGGCGTAAAGCAACAAACTCCCCACAATAAAAGCAATACATAACACATCATATCTGTTTCGTGATGCATGGAAAAATGGTATGAGAATAAAAAACCACGGTAGCAGTAGCGGCAGAAAGTCAATTATGAAACGTAAAGACACTTTAGGTTTTTCAAGGATTCTGTGATGATAATTACCCCATCCAAATGCATTGAAACTGATACATGGGAGAATGTGTCGCCATGTCCTTTCTATTGCCCATTCAGGTTTAAAATCAAAGGCATGCTCAAGGTTTGGTTCGTAGCCTTCCGTGCGTTTACCGAACCCAATTTTATCGTAGGGTTGCGCAGCGGTATGCGTAAATGTGAAGGGATTTCCTGTAAAATGATGGTTCCACGCCATACATACGAAGATCATGACAGCAAACGGAATCAAGAAAATTCCTAACCGAGAAATCAATTGCTTGCGTGTAGGTGGATTGTTCTGATTCTGTGCTTCCGTTTCACTGAACTCACCTGTCATCTTGGGTTTGTACAGATGATAAAGTGCGAAGCCTGCGCCGACAACACCGAACACAATCGCAGAGAGTGGTCTCGTATTAAAAGCATACCCCAAAGCAAATCCAGAGAGAAGCGGATAGATAATATTCCCCGCGCCGTTTAAAGTGCGAACCAGTGCAAATAGATAAAGGGTAAGGTAAAATCGACTTACCGGTTCGCTAAACCATGTGGATCCCATGCCTGCAGTTGCTGGTGATATAAGCGCGATCACAGCAGCAACAAGCGCAATCGGTTTGCCGTAGGTTTCTCTCACAAGGAGAAAGAGCAGGAACAGCGCACCCCCTGTCGCGAGCGCAGGAATAAGCCACGGCGCGTTCACAAACACGCCAAACATCAGCATCAAGGCGTTGCCAAATGGATATTTGGAATACCATTTACCGTTTAAGATATTAATATGCGGTGAAGACGAGAACCCATATTCGGGTGGTTCAGGCATTGAGATTTTGCCTTCAGCAAACAACTTCGCCTGAAATAAATACGATACGGTGTCGGGTTCAAAATAGGAAAAGTTGAGGTATATGCCGCTTAGGATTATTGACAATAGAACACCGAGGATGGAGATAATCAGAATAGCTTTGTTTTTCATGTTATGTGTATTTATACCTGCTTGTAGGCATTCATGTGTGGTATCCATTTATTTAGATTCAAGCTCTTTTGCCTTCACAAAATCTTTTTCTGCCGCCTCATGTTGCCCAAGTGCTTTCTTTGCATTCCCGCGATTATAATGAGCAAGCACATGCTTCGGGTCAATCTCGATTGCTTGTGTATAATCATCAATAGCTGCTTGATAGAGTTGCTGTGCTTCTGTTATATTTCCTTGGTCTGCTTTAGATGCGCCAAGACGTCGTCTCTGAATACCGCGATTGAAATAGGCAGTGGTATATTCCGGGTTAATGTTGATTGCGTGTGTATAATCATCAATAGCTGCTTCATAGAGTCGTTGTGCTTCTGCGACATTGCCTTGATCTTCTTTAGATTTGCCAAAGAAATATCTACACCTTCCCATATTGTTGTACGCTTTCGCATACTTAGGGTATGATTGTATCGCACGGGTATAGTCTTCAATTGCTGCTTCATACATTTCGTGTGCTTCCGCTATATTCCCTTGATCTGCTTTAGATGTGGCAAGGCTGCGTATCCGATTCCCGCGATTGCTGTATGCCATAGCATACTGCGGGTTAAATTTAATTGCTTGCGTGTAATCGTCTATCGATCCTATATAGTCTCTAATCTTATACTTGGCAAACCCACGTTCAAAATAGGCGCGAGTATATTCAGGGTTAAGTTGGATGGCTTTATTGAAGTCAATTATTGCCTGCTTGTACTCTTTTGCGTTGGATCTGTTTTTTCCTTTCCCGAAGTAAACATAGGCAAGTATACTATCGAGCTTCTGCCACTCTTCCAAAGGCTCCATGAGTTCAGACTGGTTAAGCAGGTGTTTAAGTGCGTTTGAAGGAATAGCGGAACTGGTGAAATTGTCACTCCTTACATGAATCCCGACAACTTCATTCTTACTGTTTAAGACAGGACCACCGCTGCTTCCGGGAGAAGAATCTATCGTTGTAAGTAAAAGTTTGCCTCCATTTTTCGTCCCGTGTACCGTTCCTGCCAAAACCTCATATCTTCTACCAGGATATCCCACAGAAATAACAGACTCACCGATTTCAACCACATCACTGTCCCCCAAGATGAGTGGTGAACCTTCGCCTTCAATTTTTAGGACAACAAGGTCGTTTTCCACATCAAAAGCAATAACACCTTCAACTGCCCAGATTGTGTTTTCGTCAAGTAACTTGACGAAAACAGGCCCCGACTTGTCAACAACATGAATATTCGTTACAATCTTGTTGTAATCTACAAAAAAGCCACTACCATAGGAAAATCCACTTGAGGTCCCAGCCCAACACATGACACGTACCGTAGATTCTCTACCTTTTACAGATTCCAATTGCGTTTTCTGTAAACCAACATCTGCAGATTTGTAATATTCAGCAATCCCTTCCTTATATAAGATTCGAGCGGCTTTTGGATTTCCGTTTGCAGATTCTATGTCTCCAACTGCTGCTTTCGCACGTCCTCGATTCTTATGAGCAGGCATATATTTAGGGTCAATCTTGATGGCTTGTGTGTAATCATCTATCGCTGATTCATACAGTTGCCGTGCTTTGGTTACATCCGCTCCATATTTTCCAATGAGATACTTCACCCATCCCCGATTATTGTAAGCAATTACATATTGGGGGTATAATCGAATAGCATGCGTATAGTCATCAATTGCTGCAGAAAACAAATCAAGTTTTTGGACGATATCACTTTTGGATGAGCCAAGACGACGTTTTACGCGCCCTCTCTTTTGGTAGGCAATAGTATCTTCAGGGTTTAGTTCAATTACTTTAGTATAATCAACTATCGCCTTCTCGTAATCCTTACGTTCAGCATAGACGAGTGCTCGCTTAAAGTAGGCAGCGGGAAACTCAGGGGTTAGTTGTATAACTCTATTTAAATCGGATATCGCTTCATCATAATGATCTGCTTCGTACTTTCTGTATCCCTGCACAAAGTAGGCATAGGAACGGATAGATTCTCGCTTTCGCCACTCCACCAATGACTCTATTAGCGCAGACTTGGTAAGTAATGCTTTAAGGATGTTTGAGGGAATAATGTAGCTGTGAGAATCGTTACCATACCCCACGTAAACTCCGGTGACTTCTCCTTTTGCGTTTAACGCTGCGCCTCCACTAACCCCTTTAGCGGTAAAAGCCTTCATCCAAAACCATTTGTTGCTTTTGTGAATGCTGTCTATGGATCTTTTTGTAACATTATATTTTCCGTAAGGATATCCTACAATAAAGACAGAGTCGCCTCTTTGAATTGTGTCACTGTCCCCAAGAGGAAGCGGAATTCCCTCACCAGAAAGTTTTAAAATAACGAGATTGTTTTTCACGTCATACGCCACAACACCTTCAATTGATATAGTTTGCTCTTTATCGCTTAGTTTGGCGAAAATCGGTCCGGGCTGTGCGACAACATGAATATTCGTTGCAATCTTGTCCTTATCTACAAAAAAGCCACTACCAAGCGGTTCGGATTTACCATTTCTGCTCACCAATAGGACTGTAGATCCTTCTGCTTTTTTTATTGCTAAGTTTTCTGTTGGTGCTAAGGTGTTTTCGGCAACCTGCTGGGGTGCCTGCGCACATGATAGGATAAACGTTAAGGTTATCAGTCCTATCAATAAAGATTTGAGGCTGTATTTCATAAGATGTGAATTTCCTGTTTTCGTTTGACACGTACTCTAAATATGATACAATATCATTTGGAGATATGATACCACGTTTTTAAATAAATTGAAAGGAAACGAATTATGGATTTGACACGTCAACCACCGCGTCGCCCATCAAATCTCGGTGTTGCCGGGATTGTCGGTGCGGCACGCATGACAGACAAAGCACGCGCACATAACGAGGAAACCCTCGGCGATTTTGTCTATGGAGACCATTCAGGTTTAGATCGGCGCATATTAGCATTTTTGGATATTTCAGCAGACGCATTTGCGGAGGCAGCTGACGAGGCCGATGATGCTGCACTCAGTGCGTGGATGCTTGAACAAGGCAAAAAGGCAGATGAAGAAATTGCAGCATTTAACCAAACTGAACTGGAACGGCTACCAACTGACAGAAAACATCAACAACTTCTAAAAGAAAGGCTTGCAAAGTTTGCCCCAGATCGCACCGATATTAAGACAGTGCTGCAGTCTATTGAGTTGGATGATTGGGGATGTTTCTGGCAAGTGGATCTTACCGCACGCCCACCACGCAGTGCACGTGCAAGAGACGTTGCTGGTATCTGCGGTGTGGCACGGATGGCAGATAAAGCACGCGCGGAACGCGCAGGAAAAATCGGTGACTATAAATATGGCGATATTTCCGGACAAGATGTACGCATTTTGACGTTCCTTGGTATTTCTGCGGATGAGTTTCAGGAAGCGGCGGTCAACAATCCGAATGATATTGAGATAGGTGAGTGGGTGCAGGAAAACTGTAATAAATCACAGGAAGAGATTCATGCATTTAATCATGCTATGGTCAATCGTGGTCCTGATGAAACTTCGCGGGAACGTTTTGAAGCACGCCGACAAGAAGTAGACGCGACCCGAACCGACATTACCACATGGGTAGCACTCCAAGATTTAGATGACGAGTTGAGTTTCGGCATAGTAGACCTGCAACGCCGCGCACCCCGCAGCCCTTACAATACCGATGTCTACGGAATGGTTCAACTTGCACGATTGATAGACAAAGGTAGGGCATTTATTGGCAATACCTTGGGGTCTTATTTCTATGGAGAGGAGTCGGGACTTGACAGGATGACGCTCGGATTTTTGGGAGTATCCCCAGCTGATTTTACTGAAGTATTAAAGGCTTTGCCAACTGATGCGGAAGTCGAGGCATGGTTGAAAGAGAACTATCCAAAGAGCGAGGCAGACATCAAAGCATTTAATGAAAAGATGACACAAATGGTGCCTGAAACCGAACGGCAAAAAGCGAGGATGGCGGAAAGACTTAAAAAACTTGATGCAGACCCTTCGGAAATCAGGACTTTGTTCGCCGCTATTGATCTTGATGATGAGAAGACGTTTGCGTTGTAGAGGTTTTTGGACTATCCGTTGTGGAGCATAATTATGAAAAATCTTGAGGCGATTGCAGACGTTCAATCAGGGAAAAGGACAGATGCAAATGCCGCGTGGTGGGGATTCAATCCAGAGGATGCGACAGAAGGATTGCAGGCTGCAATTGATTCTGGCGCGCGACGGTTGATTATCCCAAATATGCGTGCCGATTGGATAATTCGACCGATTAAACTTGCAAGCAATCAGGAACTGATTTTTGAGCGTGGGACAGTCGTCTCAGCAAAACGGGGTGAATATCGAGGCAAAGGTGATTCAATGTTCACCGCACAAGATGTAGAGAACCTTACCATACGCGGATATGGGGCAACCTTTCGTATGTGGAAACAGGATTATATCACGGGACTTGTGCTGGAACAGATGGGATGGCATCGGTGGTATGGACAGTATCCAAAGGCAGAGTGGCGAATGACCTTATCTATTCGCGGCTCAAAAAACGTCCAGGTCTTTGGTTTGACGCTCGAAGATAGCGGCGGAGATGGGATTTATGTTAATGGGAGTAAGGAACTCAGGCACTCTGAAAATGTGCTGCTACGCGACATCGTCTGTGAAAACCATTATCGGCAGGGAATCAGCGTTATTAGTGCTGAAAACCTGACAGTTGAAAACTGCACGTTTTCAAATACGTGGGGAACACCGCCATCATCCGGTGTAGACATTGAACCCGACTTAAGCGATCAGCGGATCAAAAATGTGCAATTCTCCGGTTGCCAGTTCGTTGACAACGCTGGTGACGGAATTGAAATCTTCTTGGCACATACCACAGATGAGTCTGAAGATGTGTCAATACGTTTTGACAATTGCTACATTAGCAGTCAGCATGGAGCGGGTATCCGCGTATCCAAAATCAGAGACAACGGTCCGGGTGGACACATCGAATTTAATAACTGCACCGTTGAAAATACCATTACTTACGGCATTAAGGTTCAGGAAAAATCAGTTAATGGTGCGCGCGTGACGTTTACGGATTGCGCTGTGATCAACGCTGCGACTGATCGAGAGTTCGGTGGTGAATGGTCTCCGATTTCGTTATCTTTACCGCAAACGAACATAGTGCAGTCCATGGGCGGTATTGATTTCATCAATTGTTTCGTTGAGGACAATTATGATCGTCCTGCTGTTGCCTATACGCAACAAGACAGTGATTTACCGCTTCAGGATGTCACAGGGACAATCACGGTGTTGAATCCGAACGGTGTCCGTGCTGAATTAGGTAAAGATAGGGAAAAACTTGCGTTGGTTGTCAAAGAATATCATGGGTACGAAAGCCTTGGAGAACAAACGGCGTATTTATACCACGGAAGCAAGCAGTCTTTTCCAAAATTGAGAAAACGCAAAGCTCACGCGCCGCCTGGGAGACCTCCGGAAGAAGCTTTGGAAGCGATCTATCTCACCCCTGACTTTCTCTTCGCATTGGCTTGCGCGGCACGTCCACCGGGGACTTCTAATATAGATTTGACAGAACGCACCATTTCCTTTGAAAATCCGGAGCAGTTTCAGCCAAATGAAACGATTTATATCTATTTTGTAGACCCCACAAAAATCTCTGAGGACAAGAAAATCTACATTGATCCGTGGCAAATTGCTGTCACCGAGGATGAGATTACACCAGATAAGGTTGAAACTTATAAATCTGGTGACCTGTTTAAACACTATCGCCTGATTGATAACGAAAAATGGAATTGCCCAGATGGGAACAATTCGGATTAATAGATTCACTTTTAATTTGCACAACATTGTAAATTGTAATGAAGGAAAATTTACATGTTAAGATTATTTACACCGGTCGCAATTGTCTGTGATCGCACGATGCTTCGGGAAGCAGACGCACTCCGCGGCGTGCTTGAAAGTTTCAGGTTACAGGTAGATTTCCACTATTTTGTCCAAAAACGTCAAATTCTTGATTTCTTTTCACAACAACGCAACTATGCATATACAATTATCTTTTGTCACGGCTCAGGTGAAACAGCAGAAGATATGCACCTACGACTTGAGGTCGTTGATCAGGAAGATGGGGATTACGATACCCCTGGGGACGAAGGATGGGATCATATCGTTGTTGAACTGACACCTACGAAAATTACCGAATACGTCCAAAATAGGGAGGGCACGCTGCTTTCTACAGCGTGTGGTTCAGGAAGAGAACCGATAGCAGAGGCATTTCTAAAATCTGGCTATCAATCCTATATTGCACCTTTTCATCCCGATGACCTAAAGGAAATATATGTTGATCTTGATTCATCATTAGTCTTTTTCACCAGTTTTTTCTATTATCTGATGGACGGGGTGGACCGAGATTATTCAACAACTACCTATACGGAACAAGAGGCTGTCGAAAAAGCGGCACAACTTGATCCACATTTTCGCTTCGGTACGAAGATATTCAAACGCTATACAGAAAAGGTGAATACATAATGTTTTTGCAACTTACAACGCTATCTATGCCAATGAATTCACTTTTAATATACCCAACATGGTAAATTGTTATAAGGAAAATTTACATGTTAAGATTATTTACACCGGTCGCAATTGTCTGTGACCATACGATGGTTGATGATGCTTCCGCCCTGCGCGGAATGCTTGAAAGTTTTAGGTTACGGGTTGATTTCTACCATTTTCTCCAGAAACCGCAGGTGTTTGACTTCTTTGCTCAACCAAATAACTATGCGTACACGATTATCATTTGCCACGGCACAGGTGAAACAGCAGAGGATATGAACCTAAGATTTGAGGTCGTTGATCAGGAATCAGGAGATTATGATAGTCCCGAAGGTTGGGACTCAGTGACTATTGAACTTACCCCAACAAAGATTGCAGAACACTTACAAAATCGAGGTGGCACCCTGATTTCTATAGCGTGTGGCTCTGGGAGAAAACCATTAGCTCATGCGTTTCTGAAGTCCGGCTATCAAACCTACATAGCGCCTACTGAAACATTTGTTAATGCTGGTTCGGCATTGGTTTTTGTCGTCAACTTATTCTACTATCTAATGGCAGAAGATCGTGATTATGCGACAACAATCTATACCGAAAAAGAAGCTGTTGAGAAAGCGTCTCAACTCGATCCAGATTTTTGTTACGGCACAAAGTTATTCCGATATTACACGACAAAGGAGAATACATAATGTTTTTTGCAACTTACAACGCTATCTATGCAGTTGAAGATAATGGAAACGGTGAACCTGTCCAAGTTTACAAAGGAACAGATCATCAAGAATACAGCGCAATGGTTTCACTGTCAAACGGTCAAGCTGTGGTGTCTGCCTTGTCGGATGGAACGCTACTGGTTTTATCAGAGAATGATAAAAAACGAATTCCAACAGGCATAGAGGATCCAATCGCTTCGTTGCTCGTTATTCGTGAGGATCCGTTGACACTGCTCATCGGAACGGATGAGGGGGCTTATGTCTATCGCCTCGTTGGAGAAAAAGGTCCGGCTGAACGGGTTAAGTCGTTTGACGAATTAGAATGTCGAAAAGATTGGTATACGCCATGGGGTGGTCCACCAGCCGTGCGGACTTTTGCCAAAACCCAAGATGGTTTTTGTTACGCAGATATCCATGTTGGGAGTATCATGCGTTCCCCTGATGAAGGAATTTCGTGGGAACCCGTCACGCCAGACCTCAACAAAGATGTCCATCAGGTCGCTACGTGTCCCGCAGACGATCATCAAGTTTATGCGAATACTCAAAACGGTGTCTATGTCAGTCCAGACCGAGGGGACTCGTGGGTAAACAGGATTGAAGGGTTGCCGGTGCGCTACGGCACTGGTATTGCTGTACATCCAGCAGACCCAGACTTAATGATTGCTACAGTCCAAAACGGACCGAGAGGCGGTGGTGCTTGGCTCTG
Source organism: Candidatus Poribacteria bacterium (assembly GCA_028824125.1). Classification (GTDB taxonomy): domain Bacteria; phylum Poribacteria; class WGA-4E; order WGA-4E; family WGA-3G; genus MSPOR6. The sequence goes on along the minus strand of JAPPES010000006.1, from coordinate 16,826 downwards.
TCGTTCGGAAAATGGAGGCGCGACGTGGACACAACTCAACGGTCAACTCACAGAATCCACCGATCGGATTCGCACGGGCTGTATAGCGTTTACATCCGAAGGAACAGCATGGGCAGTTATCGGAAAGACGCTTTATATCGGAAAGGAGCGAGCCACAGATTGGAGTCCGTTCTGGACAGCCCCCGAATCCGATAGCGAATACCCTATCCAAACCCTTGCCGCTTAACCTATCATTTGAGTTGGTGTCGAGGAGGTTATAACCTTATGCGTCAATTTAACGTGTAAAGTTAGGTACAATACCGAAAACAAGTAGTTTCCTGAGCGCGATCCTTTCTTGTTGGAGGGGTTTTCAACCCCGATGAATGCCATAAACGCATTCATCGTTGATTTGGATTTTAGAAATATATCGGGCGGACAAAGTCCTCCTACAAGAGACGTGTTCTTAAATTGACGCTTATGGTGTTGAGGAGGTTATAACCATGAATGTATTAGGTATTGACTTTACCTTCTTTGGGGTAAATGATATGCAGAAATCGATCGCCTTTTATCGCGATTTGCTTGGAATTCCATTAGCAAGGTTGATCCTTGAGGATACATGGGCAGAATTTGAGATAAACCCCGGCACGCTGATATTGGGACAAGGCGACAGTTTTACGGATCCAGGTCACGGAATGGTCGCGCTTGCTGTTGAGGACGCGAAAGCTGCCGTAGAAGAATTGAAGCAAGCAGACGTACCTGTATACTGGTCTCTGGAAGAAACCCCAGTGTGTTTCTTGGCGATTGTTGAAGACCCGGATGGTAATCGTGTTATCATTCACCAGCGAAAGGATAAGACTGTCGGTTGAATATGAATGTATTAGGTATTGACTTTACTTTCTTTGGAGTGAGCGATATGCAGAAATCGCTTGCTTTTTACCGTGATGTACTTGGGATTCCACTGTCATGTTTAGTGCATGAAGGGACATGGGCAGAATTTGAGATAAATCCCGGTACACTTGTATTAGGACAAGGTTATGATTTTACGTCTCCCGGTGGTGGGACAGTCGCACTTGCTGTTGAAGACGTAAAGGCTTCCATAGAAGAATTAGAACAAACAGGAATCCATATACATTCACCTTTGGGGGAATCTGCAGTATGTTTTTGGGCAATTGTCGCAGATCCCGATGGCAATCATGTCATTATACACCAGCGAAAGGATAAGACTGTCGGCTAAACGTGATTGACTTGCTACTTTTTGTGGATAGCAAAAGTATAATTTAAACAAATGATTAAATAAATTTTACAATATGCGAAAATTGTGATATAATATAACGTAAGTTAGATGTAAGATTTCAAATATCATCGTAGTAAGGCAATGTCTCTAAATTGTAGAATAAATAGTTAATTTGGATGGGTTATTTAGTTTTCGATTTTTCTTATGTCCTCTATGACAAAAGTTAATGTTTTATAGTAGTATCGTCCATCGGGTAGAGTGGTGCTGAAACCAAAACTGTCAACTTAAGGGTATATCCTCTTGTTGAGGGAAACCTTGTCTGTCCGATTATCTGCCTGTAGGAGCGAGCTGTGCTCGCGACATCGGACGAACGGTCGCGAGCACAGCTCGCTCCTACAGAATATAAGAGATGCCCAAACGCACATTTGACGTTAATTCCTGAGGTTGAACACATCCAAAGGACAGATAACATTCCTTAAATTGACAGTTATGGGTAGAGAGATGTTGAAACCTTTATGTGTTGGCTGAAGAGAAGCAATTCATTTCATCGGTTTATTCAAGTCCCAGCGGGACGAAAGGTGTATAGATGTGGACATCTACCAAACACAAGCGCCAGCGGTGCGAAACGTGGATATATTATGAAATCTATTGTGTTCCAGATTATTCTCTATGTAGGAACAAACCATGGAATTAAAAGTTTGCGCGCTCGGAATCTTGTTTAGGAACGGAGAGATTCTGTTAGGCAAAAGGGCTAAACACCGAACCTCTTATCCGAACGTCTGGGATATGATTGGTGGACATTGCGAAAATGGTGAAACACTAATACAGACCCTCACAAGAGAGTTGCAAGAAGAGATCGGTGTTACACCCGTTCAATTTAAACACATTGAAACCCTTTTTGACTCCAATAACGATCACACTTATCACGTATTTGTGGTAACGGATTGGAGAGGCGAACTACAGTGCCTACAACCAGAAGAACACTCAATGATCGGTTGGTTTGAAATCGAGGAAGCATTAAAACTGAAGCTTGCCTTACCGGTATATCGCGAATTGTTCAGGAGTCTTGAAGATGACTGATTAATTGTATATTTTACGATAAAATTGATCGCGGGAAATATAGAACGACATAAACTTGGAATTGTAAAACTACTTGGGAGGTGTATAGATGAATTACCGAGACATTATTACCATTGAACCTGGAAAACGTGGGGGAAAACCTTGTATTAGAGGAATGCGAATCACCGTTTTTGATGTCTTAGACTATCTTGCTTCGGGCATGACAGTAGACGAAATTCTTGATGATTTTCCCTATTTAACTGAGACTGACATCCGAGCATGCCTTGCGTATGCAAATGAAAATTCTACAACAAATTTATAAATTCTCAAATGGACATATCCTACCAACCACTATAATTATTCAAAAACAAAGGAATTCAACGTGCTTATGAAAACAATCACAAAACTTACGTTTATATTCGCAATTACTGTTTTAGCTATCGGGTTTTCCAGCTGTGAACGAATCCCACAAGTATTAGATTCTCAATCAAAAACCCCTACTCCGATTGAAGAACGCGACCATGTGTGGCCTGTTGACCAGAACGGTGTTGAGGTGCCAGTGCCAGGGACATGGGTGTTGGTATCACATACCCACTTAAATTCTACATCCACAATCGGTGAAAGTTTTACCTTACCAGCAGATCCTCAACCTATTCTACAAACATCAGATGGAACATACACTGATGGTGAAGGTATCCTCTGGACGAAAATAAGGCTTATAACCGCTGGAGGAGATAAGTGGCAATTCCTTGAACGTGTAGACACAAGTGTTTCTCCCCACCAACTCCACGCTATTGTCACCGTAGATGATAACGGAATCCCAATCCTTGAATACGGTGAATATCCTTTTGATTTGCCGCGGCATAACGTGCAAATCTGGGAGAAACAGTGAAATTACGCCAGTTAACCTATGCGCATACCGATGCTTTTCCGTTTTTCGCTCTACGGATTCCTAAAAAATCAACGCTACTACGATCCGTTTCTGATTTTAGCGTTTCGGGAAAAAGGTTTGTCCTTCTTCCAAATTGGAATCCTGTACGGATTTCGAGAGATTTGCACCAATCTATTTGAAATCCCCTCTGGCGCGCTCGCTGACCTTTACGGTAGACGGCGAGCCATGATTTTTTCGTTCTGTGCTTATATTGCCTCTTTTGCCACATTTGCTGTCAGTAAATCGCTGCCGATGCTGTTCGGTGCTATGTTCTTCTTTGGTTTGGGCGATGCGTTCCGCACTGGTACACACAAGGCAATGATTTTTGACTGGCTGCGACTGCAGGACAGATTAGACGAGAAGACGAAAGTTTATGGCTTTACCCGTTCATGGTCACAGATGGGGTCAGCAGTCTCCGTTCTTATAGCAGGTGTTTTAGTATTTTATCGAGGCAATTTTACAGACATCTTCTGGTTTTCAATTATCCCCTATTTGTTGAACATCATCAATTTCCTCGGTTATCCACCGCAGTTGGATGGAAATAGACAAAGTGAATTTTCACTCAAAGCAGTTGCCCGTCTCCTCGGTAGCGCCTTGAAACGGTCAGTGCAATTTCCTCCACTCCGCCGCTTAGTTTTTGAAGGTATGGGGTTTGAGGGAATGTATAAAGCAAGTAAAGACTATCTGCAACCGATACTCAAACAAACTGCTCTTGCATTACCCTTTCTTGTAACATGGGGTGAATCGAAGCGGTCAGCATTGCTCGTGGGAAGTGTCTATTTTGTGCTCTATTTCCTATCGTCTTTTGCTTCGCGAAATTCCCATCGAGTCTCAGATTGGCGAGGCGGAGATGAAGGAGCAGCACAATTTATGTGGTGGATAGATTTAGCACTTTTTGCGCTCTTAATTCCAGCACTTTGGTTCGGCTGGTACCCCGCAATTATAGCACTTTTTGTCGGATTGGCAATTCTCCAGAATTTCTGGAGACCTGGTTTGATTAGTAGGTTCGATGCACAGTCTACGCCAGACATGGGCGCTACGGTCCTATCTATCGAAGCACAAGCTAAATCGTTAGCAACAATTCTACTTGCGCCGCTGCTCGGATGGTTAGTAGACAGTGTCGGAAACTTCTCTCCAGTAGGTATTGTGGGGACGTGTATTGCAGTAGTAATTCTTCTCGCCTATCACAGTGAATTGGAAGCAGATCCCTCATATAGTCCAGAGTAATTCCGCTTTCCGAAATTATCAATGAAGCAGTTAGCCTTATTTCCTTTATTAGAACAGCAATTTTCGCAACCCCAACCGCCGCCGAAAAACGAGGAAGCAGTGAACAAAATCCGCGGGTTACGATATATATCCAATTATATCAATGAGTTCCAACATGATTGGTTGTTAGATCAGATTGACAAACAAGAGTGGCGCTACTTTTCCAAGCGCCGCTATCAACATTACGGACCTAAGTTTGACTACGAAACGGGAAAGTTGAAAGATGATATGCAGATGAGCGATTTACCGGAATGGCTAAAAAGACTTGCGAACAAATTACACAGAGATGGACACATACCAGAGGTGCCAAATCAGGTGCTTATCAATGAATATGAACCTGGACAAGGCATTGGCGGGCATATTGATAAAGAACCTTGGTTCAAGGATACGATTGTCAATTTGAGTTTGGGATCGAGTTGTATTATGGAATTCACAAACCGATACAACAAAACGAAAAAGGTTCCGGTTTGGCTTGCGCGGCGAAGTGTTGCTGTCCTGAGGGAAGCAGCGAGGTATACGTGGATGCACGGTATTCCTGCCAGAAAATCGGATGTGTGGGATGGCAGGAAGTTTCCACGTCAGCGAAGAATATCGCTGACGTTTAGACGGGCGATAATAGAATATAATGGATGACTAATTTTCTTGACGGGACTAATATTGTAGAGTATAATAATAAATATTAACATGTCCCGATGTGGGTTTACCATAATCAAACTTAGTGATGCCTGCCAAGGAGAAAGGTCCTAAAACATGTCCTATATACACTGTTCCGGTGGTAACTATTATACCCCAAGTAAAAATCTACAAGGTTTGTTTGAGTCGCAAGTTATACGCCCATTTGAACGTGCTAAGCCAACCGTAGTAGAGTTCTTCAGGGCAAATAATTGGCAAAATATTAAGAATCTTCGTCATGAGATCCTTGAATCAGGACTTGCAGATTTTGATGAACCATCTGAAGATTTTTCCCCGGAAGACAAAGTCTTATTTTACTGTTACAATTACATGCCTATGCACCTTTTCAGTTCTTATCACATCTTTAAGAATTATCTTCCATCCATAAGTGAAAAGATTGTGTTCATTGATTTTGGTTGCGGTCCGTTGACATCAGGCATTGCATTTTGGGCTGCATTTGCAGGACAGGGCAACATTACCTATATAGGTATTGATAAGTCTGAAAAAATGCGAAATATGGCGAAAAGAATTAACGAATATGGACCCTATGGAAGTAGTGAAAATTTTTATAACGATTTCATCTTGGGTCGTGACTACAACGGATTGCCCCGATTTTTATCCAATGAAATCAAATTACATAATCCTGCTGACACTCTGGTTATATTTAACTTTTGTTACTTCCTTCAAACCAAAACATTAGAGTCTCCATCAGAAATTGAAAAATTAGGCAATGTACTCCATGAAGCGGACATTGATACTAAAGTGTGTATGGTGTATCAGGATCCTGTGAAAGATGAATTTCAAGGAAGGTGGCATAATCTAAAAAGTTGGGTAATAACATATCATTCAATGTATGATGTGTCAGGTTTTACGGGGCATGACCCCACGCAAGTAGTGGAGATAAAGTATGATACTTTATGGGGAGAACAAAATCCGGTTGATGTGTCTTATGATAGCTTTAATAACTTTTCTTTCTTTGAGAATTATTCCTAATAAATGACTTTTCAATGGAGAGTTAACCATGGAACAACTATCGTTATTTGACCCAGATCAGCAATCTTGCCCACAAGAACCACTGTCCAAAAATGAGGAAGCGATTTATAAAATCCGCGGGTTGCAGTATATAGAAAACTATATCGATAATGACCGACATAATTGGTTATTAACAGAGATTGACAAACATGAATGGCTTAACGACCTAAAACGTAGAGTTCAACATTACGGTTTTAAGTATGACTACAAAGCACGTAAAGTCAACCTTGATATGCGTATTGGTAAGTTACCAGAGTGGTTGAAAAGGTTGAGCAATAAATTACACAAAGATGGACACATGCCAGTAATAGCGGATCAAGTTATAATCAATGAATACGCGCCAGGGCAAGGCATAGCGGGACACATTGATTGTGAGCCATGTTTTAGAGATACAATTGTTTCTTTGAGTTTAGGTTCGGGTTGTGTAATGGATTTCACAAACAAAGATGATAAGACACAAAAAATTCCGGTATGGTTGGCACCAAGGAGTCTTGTTGTTCTAAGTGATGAAGCGAGGTATAAGTGGTTGCATGGTATTGCCGCCAGAAAATCAGATGTGTGGGGTAGTCAAAAACATGAACGGGAGCGGCGTGTCTCTTTAACGTTTAGAAAAGTGATTATAGAATGATTCTGAAATGCTTTGGTGGGAATGCGGCACGGTCAGGAGACCGCGCCGTATAAAACGAGGGTAGTTAGAATCGGTTCGTCTTAACAGATGCCCATTGCGTAGCCAATTTTTCCTTTGCATCAACGGGAAACGGTTCATCACGCGACAAATCGTCTTCAGGTTCGCCTTCAAAATAGCGGAAATTATCAATCCAGAAATCAACATCCGATTGCGCAATAGATAAACCTACCCACATGTTTCTGGCAACAGTTTCTTTTGCTGTGAAGGTGACAAAGTATTCTGCCCATTCTGGGCCTGTAAGGTTGATATCGCCACCTTGCCAGAATGTCCACGGGTCCTGTTGCTCTTGAATATTTAAACTCACCTGACGTGGTTTTTCGGAACGTGCCCAAAAGATGACGGTGTATGTTTCACCCGCTTTCATTGAGACATTCCGTTGCTTAACCTTTGCGTGCCAATTTGTGCCGGTGGCTTTAATACCGATGACTTTTAAACATTTGTTTCCGTGCTGTGGATTTTTCCTGTCAATTTCCATCTTATACTCTCCACCACGATCACAACATGTGCCATCCTCTAATTCCCAGGCGGCTAAATCATCTTCAAAACTATGGTTTTCAAGGAGTAGTTCTCCCTCTTTCCACTTGCCTACTTCTTGTGGAGTTCCTGCAAAAGCACTAAAACCTATTAGCATCGTCATTAAGACAACATTTATAACAGTAACTTTGTACACGTAAATTCCTCCTTTTACGCTTTATATGATTAACTTTCTCCCCGCATGAGAGATTCTATTTCAGGTAGGACTTCTGCCACCGCAGCTGGGTCTACCTGTTCAGCGATACTCCCATAACCTGCAGTATCTATCATCTCAGCGAGATTTTGTCCGAGCTGTTCAATTGTCCACGCAACCGAATCTGGCACTTCTGCTTTATCAAGATTTCGATGGTCATTTTTACCAGAAGGGTCGTAATGATAGTGTGGGTTTTTGCGGAAGCAGTCAAAACGTAGTAGTTGAATGTTTTTGCCATCTGCTTCCCCGAAAACACGCACTGAAGGCCCGCCATCTTCACCGAAATTGCGGTTATCCACGTGGAATTCAACACCACCAGCGTGGAATACTTTTTTTTCCATAATTTTTCTCCCTACTCTTAGAGATTTTGCGCAATTATACATTAAATCCCCTTTTGTGTCAACTGTAAAATTTATAGGACTTACGCATTGCCCCTTGATAAGGGGGTAGGGGGGTTAAAAAGTCGTTATTCAATGATATTTCAGTGATTTAACCCCCTAAATCCCCCTTATCAGTGGGACTTTAAGAGAAAATGCGTAAGTCCTGATTTAGTTTAAGAATTATCAGTTATTGGGTGTTACTGATAGTTTATATTAGCGTGAGCTCGGCATGATCAATTTTTGTGCGCAACTGTTAGTTTGCGTTCACGGATGCACAATCTAACAGTTTGTGCTACTATGTGGCAACTTAGGTTATCATATAGAAATAGTATTATTTAATCTGGCGATATAAACGTATTTCTGGATGCATAAGTGCTCGCATTGGAAAAGGTGCCCCATTATCGGATATTTGGATTCCAAGAAATTGTGGAGTGTGTTGAAATGTTTTACGTAATTCGTAGCGGGTGTCTTCACCAAAAATCCTTCTGTAAAATTCCAGCGTCTCCTCGATTTCAATTTCTTTCAGCGGATACCAATCAACCTCTTCATAAGCTTTCGGATTCTGCTCATATTTTTCAAAGACTTCCCTATTCGGTTGGATAATCACAACCCATTCCGATTCCTCATCTGGATGGACCATATCCCTATCTAATTCAGGTATAAGCCAATCAAATAAGATTTCTGGGGCGCGGGCAATTGAACTGTCGTGTGGGATGTTTGCTGATATCCATTCAGATGCTTCTTGAATAGTAGGTTGGGATAACATTACAGCGGCAAATGCAGCAGTGTAAACATAAGAATAGAGCCAAACTGCACTTCCGAAGAGGATACTAAGCCGCTTGTCAAGTACGACAAGAAATGCGGCAACAAGAACTGTAAGCGCAGGATAGAGAAGCAGTAGGTGGCGCGTGAAGGACACTTTGAACGTCCCAATAAACAATAGGTACGGGATAACAAAAGCCAATATCATCAATCCCTTCTGTATTTTTTCATCGGTAAGTAGGTTTGTGGCCGATGATGTTATCGACTTAACGAGTGTAGACACTACACCAAAACCTACAAGCAGAGCAAGTGGCAATCCCATTCCCCACTTCAAGAGTGTCCATAAGTACAGAAACCGATGTCCCCAATCTGTCTCACCAGTCGAGAAAAGCCCGAAGTGCCCGTGATGATAGTGCATAGTTTCATACCAAAAGTCATCATAAAAAAGATTCCACTCTGATGACATCAGATCAATCAGCCAATATGGACAGATTAGTGTAAAGGTGGCAGCAGCAACGCCAACTATCGTAACAAATTTCTGATAAAAGTTTTCGGTTTTAAAAAAAATAAGAAGAGAGAAACCAACAAAGACGGTTGGAAACTTAACTGCAATACTGATTCCTGCAATAACACCTAACCAGAGGCAAGTTCGGAACATGAGGTGGGTATCTCGTGCAGCTAACCAAAGGAATAAGGTAACACAAAAGGTTGCGGGAATGTCAACAAGTGCGAAACGCGATTCGTTTGTGGCATGTAACATTGCCACAGCTAAGAAACCTGCTGCAATCTGACCTACACGTTTGTTACGAACTCTCGTTCCAAGGCAGTACGTCAACCATATCGTGCCTGTTGACAATAGGACATTCATAAACCGTGCTATCCAGATCACACGCGCTTCGGTCAAAGGCAATCCGAAAATAGAAAGCACTTTGCCCACCACTGCAATTAAATAAAACCATGCTGTGCCGGGCCAGTTGTAGATTTCTGGAGGGGCAGTAAAATTAATGAGGTTTAAAATGTCTTGTGCAATCAGGGTTTCGCGAGGATCGGGTGTATTAGGTAAACCGACACCTATACCAAGAATGCGAAGTCCAAAACCGATAGCAAGGATAATAGGCATTATCAAGAGATTGAGATTGTATATGCTATTTCTTAGCGAAATCGGTAATTTCATTTTTCAACGCTAACGCGACACTTTTACCCACAATTCAGTAGAAAGTGACTCCCGCACTTGCGCAATCTGCGTAGTCATAAGTGGGAGTTCTAATTTTTTCAATATCTTTTCCCACCGCTCAGGTTGCGTGTCGTCAACGTAGACAGGCACAAATCCGAGATTTAGATAGGTTTTGATAGCAGGGAGGCGAAAATCATCTGTGTCGAGCATAGAACAAGAAAACCTATTATCGCGAAAATAGTAGAGAACAGCAAGTGATACCCATTTACCCAGTTTTTGCCCAGTATGTTTGCCTAAAACACCTACCATGTGCACGTATCCCACCTCTGCTTCGTCAACGGATTGTCGCCATGCACAGGCTGTGCCGACAGGAATATCGTGATGTGTTACGAAATAGAATCCATCTGGGACAAATACGTCTCGGCTGGTAATTTCATTGCGCGTATCTTGGGTGGTGCGTTCTCTTCCACCGAATGAATCGCTAATGATGTTTGCCCAATGGACCTCATCACCCTCTCGGTAGGTCCGTAAACTGTAGCCTGTGGGAAGTTCTAATTTCGGTAAATCTTTTAGGTTGGGACGCACCATTCTAAGTTGTCGTGCCATTTATTAATTCCTCTGACTTTCTGCTAATCATTTCATTCTGCAGATTATCCTATTATAGCATAGGTATAGTGTACTTTGAAATTATTAGGACACTTTGATAAACCTGTTTTGAAAACAGAACTGACAACAGAAGCTGTTCCACAAACCGTATGAAGATTAAAAAATAAATTCGGTAATTTTCTTAGTCCCGTAGGGACGATATGTTTATAGAAAAACGTTGCATACACGCTCTTTAGTCCCGTAGGGACGATATGTTTGTTGCCATGTGCTGCAAAAACATATCATCCCCGCCAAACACCAAACGCGTATTTGGTGTTGATTCACGAGACTAAAGACACATAAAAGATCGCAACACATAAAATTAACGTCATGGTAAAAAATCATCAAAAATATTTAAAACTAAATAACTCTGGTTCAGCACACTTTTGCTTGTAGATTCAGGTGGTATGTGCTACACTTTAACGCAAACTCAAGCAGGAGGAAAATCGAATGGTTCAACCTAAAGCCCCACGAGCTTTTCATGTGATGACAAAACCGATAGGGCCAATTTGCAATTTGGATTGCGAATACTGCTTTTATTTGGAAAAAGAAAAACTCTACCCTGAAACTCGCTCTTTCCGGATGGGCGACGAAACTTTGGAGAATTACGTCAAACAATACATTGAGGCACAGCAAGTTAATGAAGTTACGTTTGCGTGGCAAGGTGGCGAACCGACGTTGATGGGTGTAGATTTTTTTCGACAAGCAATCCGATATCAACAGAGGTATAGGCGCACCGGCATGACGATCCAAAATACCTTTCAAACGAATGCCACGCTACTTGATGATGAATGGGGGCAATTTTTTAAGCAGAACAAGTTTTTAATAGGGATAAGTATTGATGGACCACCGGAAATTCACGATAAGTACCGCTATGACAAACGCGGGCGTCCGTCATCAGAAGAGGTAATTCGTGGGTTGCGGATTTTACAGAAGCATAACGTTGACTATAACATACTTTGTGTTGTGAACAACCATAATGCCGAATATCCGAAAGAGATATACAACTATTTCAAAGAACTTGGCGCGGAGTTCATGCAGTTTATTCCAGCGGTTGAGCATTTTGATGGGAAAAATGTATCCCCACGCTCGGTCACGGGAAAGCAGTATGGCAAATTCCTCTCTACGATTTTTGATGAATGGGTAGTAAATGATATTGGTAAAATATTTGTGCAGATTTTTGATGTGGCGTTGGAAGCATGGTTAGGCTATAACCCGAGTTTGTGTATTTTCAATGAGACTTGCGGTGATGCGATGGCAATTGAACATAATGGTGATCTCTATTCCTGCGATCATTACGTTACACCTGACTACTACATCGGCAACATAGAAGAGACCTCAATAGCGGACATGGTTGATTCGTCTTTCCAACGCAAATTTGGCACAGATAAACGGGATACACTACCGGAGTACTGCCGTAATTGTGAGGTAAAGTTCGTCTGCAATGGTGGCTGTCCGAAAAACCGAATTATCAAAACGCCAGATGGAGAAGATGGTTTGAACTTCCTCTGTGCAGGATATAAGCATTTTTTTAACCACATTGATGAACCGATGAAACTGATGGCTTCGGCGCTCCAAGCAGGAAAACCTGCTAATAGTATTATACCGATAATGCGAGAACAACGGCAAACAAAGGGCAAAGGTAATAATCTAAAAACTCAGACCATTTCAACGTCGTCACAGAAAATTGGACGGAATTCCCCTTGCCCGTGTGGTAGTGGACGAAAATATAAGCAGTGTTGTTTAGGGAAGAATGTATGAACTTAAAATAAATCGTCTTATAAAATGGAGCCTGTTTTCTGATTTTGCGAAAAACAGAAAGGAGATATATGGATAAATCCAGACCAAATATTTTGCTTATCACAAGTGACCAACAACATTGGAATACCTTAGGTTGCCTTAACCCCGAAATTCAGACGCCTCATTTAGATGCTTTAGCACAGGATGGCACACTTTTCCATAGGGCCTACTGCCCGAATCCAACCTGCACACCGACACGCGCCTCTATCATTACAGGCAAATATCCGAGTCAACACGGAGCATGGTCACTTGGCACAAAACTTTCTGAAGATGAACACACCGTCGGCGAAGATTTTACAAATGCAGGCTATCGCACTGCCTTAGTCGGAAAAGCACACTTCCAACCCTTGCACGGAACAGACGAATTTCCATCACTGGAATCCTATCCTATTTTACAAGATTTAGACTTTTGGCGAAACTTCAATGAACCCTTTTATGGGTTTGAACACGTTGAACTGGCGCGTAACCATGCCGATGAAGCACATGTCGGGCAGCACTATGCTATCTGGATGGAGGAAAAAGGACTTACCAATTGGCGCGATTATTTTGCACCCCCAACAGGAAATGCTAAGGGACAACACCGAAAATGGCCGATTCCTGAAGAATATCATTACGATACCTGGATTGCTGAACGCACAAACGCTTTGATGGAAACCTATCAACAGAACGGCGAGAACTTTTTCTTATGGGCAAGTTTCTTTGATCCGCACCCGAAATATCTTGTGCCAGAACCGTGGGATACAATGTATGACCCTGAAGCCTTGACGGTGCCATCCGTAACAGAGGGAGAACATGACAACAACCCGCCACACTTTCAATTAACGCAGCAGCAAAAACCGGATTTCTCTGAATGGCGTGAAAGCGGTAAAGGTGTTCACGGATTTAGGTCGCATTTGCGAGATCGTAATGAACTCGCCAAAGACATTGCTGTCTATTACGGCATGGTGAGTCTGATGGATAAGTATATCGGCAATATCATGGCAAAACTTGATGAACTCGGGCTCGCCGATAACACATTGGTTGTCTTCACATCAGATCACGGGCATTTTTACGGGCAGCACGGTCTTATAGCAAAAGGAGCATTCCACTACGAAGATGTTATAAAAGTGCCATTTATCGTCCGTTATCCAGGGGTTGTCCCTGCAGGGAAACAATCTGATGCGTTGCAAACCTTAGTTGATTTAGCACCTTCGTTTCTCAGTGCAGCAGGGATTGACATACCACTTCCGATGACAGGTGTAGATCAGATGCCGGTCTGGTCCGGGCAAGAAGCACACGCACGTGACCATATCATTGTTGAAAACCATCATGAACCAGCGACTGTTCATGTAAAAACCTATGTTGATGACCGTTACAAACTCACTGTTTACTACAACCGTGAATATGGAGAGTTGTTTGACATGCACGAGGATCCAGGGGAAATCAACAATCTTTGGAATTCATCTGAGCACACTGAATTAAAGGCAGAATTGGTGATGAAACTGTTGTTCGCGGAAATGGGAAAAGAGTCGTTGTGGATGCCGCGAACTTCGGGAGCATAATCACATTATTGAGGAGAATACATTCACGGGATGCTACATTCACACTGCTAATAGCAGTCAACTGTAAATTTAAAAAACGTGACATTCAAAGCGAGTGTGGTATACTATACTCTAACTCAAGTTGCTACTTACAAAACTTTGAACAGAAAGACATTGTTTTTCATTGATTCATGGTGTCTTTTGTAATAAATCGAGGTTGGAAACCCCTCCTACAAGAGAATTTACAAAATAGGTAGCAACTTGGGTTATACTCTAATAAAAAAGTATAAATTATAAGGCAATATTAACCTGCACTAAATTACAATCCTTGCCACTTTTAGGAGATGGCACGATGAACCGAAAAATACAGTCTGCACCGACAATAGCCTATCCTGAATCGGACGGTAAACCTATGGCAGAAACAGACAAACATCGCGATTTAATGGTGGATTTCATTCAGATGCTGCAACACCATTTCCGGGATGACCCGGTTTATGTATCGGGAAACCTGTTGATGTATTACGAAGAGGGAAACACAAGGAAATCTGTTGCCCCGGATGTATTCGTGGTTTTTGGTGTTTCTAAAAAACCACGCCGCACCTATCTAACGTGGGAAGAAGGTAACACGCCCGATTTTGTTCTGGAATTAGCAAGTCCCAGTACTTTTAGAGATGACATACGAAAAAAGAAGGTGCTTTATGCGTCGATTCTTACGGTGAAGGAATATTATATTTACGATCCTTACGGTGAGATACACCCAGATTTTATCGGGTTTCGACTTACAGACGGTGTGTATCAAGAGATAGATTTTGTCAATGAGCGTCTACCCTCCACCGTGTTGGATTTGGAACTCGGTGAACATGGAGGTGTTTTAAGGCTTTACAATCCTCACACTGAACAATGGTTGCAACCCCCTCCAGAAAGGGTAGAGCATGCTGAAGAACGCGCACAATACGCTGAAGAACGCGCACAATACGCTGAAGAACGCGCACAGCAGGAATCAGTTTCCCGCCAAAACGTTGAAACCGAACTCGCCAAGGCACTATTGGAAATTGAACAACTGCGGGCAAAGTATGAGAGTTGAATATAGGTTTCTGCGAAATCTATTCCTCCTTGTAGGAATAAGTCAGGCGTTACAATTTCCTACAGTGCTATAGGTTAGTATCGGCGTCTCCAATGCCAACTGTCACTACCAGAGATAAGGGGACGTATTTCTTCTGGGAGCGTCTCAATAAATTCTGGGCTAACCTCGTTGCCTGGCCATTCTCGAACCATCGGAGGCGTATAGCCTGCGATGAGAATAACACGCTCTTTGTCGCTACGGATGGCAGTGGTGCTATGTATGAGTGCTTCAGCGAATAATAATACTGAACCAGCTGAGGCTTCAACTTGATAGATAAGTTTGTCATCGGACAAAGCTGCGTCAATCATCTCATGTTGTTTCCACGTCAAGCGGTGGCTCCCTGGTATCACACACGTTCCCCCATCGTCAGGACCAACATCGGTTAGATAAGCAAGCGTCTTTACAAAAATACAGTGAAACTTGTTTTGTTCCATATAGGTCCCCCAACCGTGCTGCGTGCCACGATGAAAACCGGTTGGGTTGTAACGACGATTGTTGAGATCATCTAAATCAGCATCAGCACTTCGCTTATTGATGATAGCCTCTGTTTCCTCAAGTCGTACTGCCCCACCGACTACCTCCTCAACCAGCGGAACAAGTTTGGGATGTGCTGCATATCCCAACAACGCGGGATCGTATTCAACAAGGTTTCCCATGTGCGCGTGGTGTTCGCCTCGCCAATTGAGGTAAACTCTTGTGCCATCAAGGTTTTCATCAACTTTAATCCTGTAAAGCGCATCTTTCATCCGATCAATTTCATCGGTAGCCAAAACGTTTTCCAATAGGACATAACCGTAGATGTCAAAATGTAACCTTTGTGCTGGTGTTAGACTAACTGTATCACTGTTCACTGCTGACCTCCTCTTCATTATCTTCTAAATCGTTCTCCTCTTCGTTTTCCTCAGAATATTTTTCTATATATTCTTTTAGTTTTAGTTTTAATTCTTTGGAAATTGGGTAACTATCTATTTTGTCCAAGATTTCCTGAATAGTGTGCCCTTTTTTTCTTAAATCGTTTAAAACTGCCCGGAATACCTCTTCAAAGCCAAATTTTGTGAGATTACTCGCAATGAATGCCAAAACAAGTAAAGCAGCGATACCACCAAGCATTCCAAATGGACCAATAGCGGCAAGAGAAGCAGTTATTGCAGCTGCACCAAAAAAAGGAGAAGCAGCCATTACAACCAGCAATATGAGTCCAGGAACCCCCAATCCAGCAATTATTTCTGCTACTTTGTCGAGCGGAATGCCATCTTTGCTTTGTTTTCTTACTTCTTCAATAAGATCGCGTACTTCTTCAATTGAAGGAATAGACTCTTTCAACTTCTGAAGTGAACTTTTCAAGTCCCACCACCATTCGCCTATAGAACCGAAGACGTCACGCATATCTGGCATCTTCGCTTTGGTTATCTTTGCTATAGCATCTTTCAAATTTTGGATTGCCTCCCACAATTCTCCCAATTTCTCTTTTCCTGCCTGGATGATGGAACGTAGAATCCTTTTCAACTCCCTAATAACTTGTCTCGGATCCGGCATCCGATCTTTGTCAATGGAACGAATAGATTTTATCAACTCCCGATAAGCGCTTATTAGTTCTTGTCCCAGTACACCTGCAGTGCGAACCAAGTTTTTCAAAACTTGCCGCCACCTCATAGTATTCTCCTTTGAATTAAAATAGTTACGGAGTTTACCTAAAACTATTCCATTCTAACTCTAATTGTTCCAGTACATAGAAGAACAAGAATTGTTATCTGTCTATTTATAACTTAATTTGCTATCTTGTAGCACAAACTTTATGAAGTTTAAGTTATTAATTCGGTAATTTGGCGAGGTT
>JAPPES010000040.1 GCA_028824125.1 Candidatus Poribacteria bacterium | reverse complement strand
TGTGGCGGAGTCGATAACGAGGTTCTCTGTGAAGGCACCGTTGGGGCCGTGGCAGGTGAGGCATCTGTTTTCTAAGATGAGATATGCCTGTTGTGCGAGTTCCTGTTGTGCGGATGCTGAGAGTGCGGTTGCGATGAGTATGAAAATGCTGAAAATGGGTTTGATGCCCTTCATGGTTCGTCTCCTATGCATAGATATCCCCTCCTTCGTGATATATGGTAGATTCTGTAATTATACCAAATCTAATTGATGATCCATCTTAAAATGCCACCATTTTTGAATCATGCCCGGTTCGGTTAGGAAACCGAACCTACCGGGCCTGGGTAGAGATGGTTTCAGGTTAATGTAATATAAACTTTTAGAAATGGTATTACTTGGACACTTAGCATCGGTGCGGTTAGGAGGGAAATCCGCAGAAATCCGCAGAAATACCCAAGCAAATACCCCTATCAATCCGCAGAAATACCGTTTTTGATAGGGTGTTTCTTGCAAGCAAAAACACCCCAACAAAAATACCACACCTACTGGGGTTTGGAAGTGTGTATTTATTTTCGGAATTTACAATGAAAAGTCGTATCCCCTCAGACGGCGTTACGGACTATCCCTCTAATTCGTGTTGGAAGGCAGGCAAACTCGAAACTAACGAAGCGTGCAAGTTCAACGCTTTCAGGCGATCCAGATCCGTAATCCCATCAAGCGCGGGTTTTAGCGTGTTGACATCTACGTGCGGGAAACGCGCTGTGAGAATCGCCACTGTATTTTCAATCGTCGTTTCGCGTGCACCTTGTTCTATAAGAGCCTCTGCACCTGTCATGATGATATTTCTAACCTCCGTGTCTGTTGTATGCGATTGAATCAGTTGTATCAAGCCTTCTCGTTCCGTTTCGGGTCTCTTGAAAAGAATAAGGTGATAGAGATAAAGAATCGCATTTTTATGCTGCACCGACTCCGCAGCGGGTAATGTATCGAGATACCGCAACGCCGCCTGCAGTGCCTCCGACAGCACCCCCGCGTCTGATGCATCCTCTTGCTGTAGCACGCGTAATAACCAACCCAACAGATGATCCGTTTCTGTCAACGCTTCGGGGTCCGTCTCTTTGACACCGAAAAATTCTGAACAACCATCTTGCACTTTTATCGGCGAAATGCCCGACCTTTGTATCAAAGAGGTCCCGTATTTCTGCCGTTATGTCTTGTGTGTCTGTCCGCATGCTACCCCCCACGTCTATGGATTGGTAACTTATAGCATAACATATCCAATAGGCATTGTCAAATATTTGGTTGCCTGTGTGGGATCGGATGCGTAAATATTTGTTAGGGGTCTTTGATGGCTTTGGCGATTTCACGAATGCGATCCAGAAAAAAATTCCACCAGATTTTGGGCAATAGAATGCCAAGCAAGACAACCCCTCCTATAAGAAAAGGAAGAAATAATTCTTCAGTACCTTGAAGGGTTGCCGATCCATATAAGCCACCAACAATGATTGGCATGATAATTGATGCCGATATTGACCACAGAATCCTTCTTCGACTATAGCATTTCATCTTTTATTATTCTGAATCACGGATTACGCGGATTTTTTCGTGCTGACCAAATCTTCCTACAAGAGCGGTAGGAGGGTTTTCAACTCCGATAAATCAGACCCTGATTGGGGCAGGAATGGTTGAATCTGATACAAGATCAGTGACAACGTCTATAGCAGAATTAGTTTCATCTGCGATAGTTGACGGAGGGTTTTGTTTGATTTTGTCAGACATTCTCAAATCCTTTCGATTATTTTCGGGTCCTACTATAATTTCGATTGTGGACACTGCTTGGCTATTCTTCCGTGCTTTTTAACCGTTCTACTTTCAAAGGAACGCTTTTCATCCTTCCAATTCTAACGAGGTTTTTTCTTATCTCCCATATAAGAGGTTGTTGTTCTTTCTTAAATGTTAGTTCTTCATCTTTAACCTGTAATCGTTCAATTACCTTGTTGAAGGTATCTTTTGGATTTGGACAATCAATAACATCTCCATTAGGCATAGTAACGCGAAGCCGCCGGCTGAAAGTTGGACTATCTTCTTGCGTCGGCGTGTCACCTTTAATCGCTTCAATAGCTTTGCCATTACATATCGATTGGTAGTTCAAATACCTATTTAGATAATAAGCACTTTCTTCAATTTCGTTTTCTATAAGGTCCAGTTCACGCGTCGGGTTTTCTATCCATTTTTTTTCTTTGGTTGGATGAAAGAAAAGCCATTTCTGTCCATCGGTGAGTATTGCGATCGGAATCTCTTCGTTGGAATTGTTTTGAAATTGAGAAATATATTGAAACAATTGTTTTTTAGCGTTTTTCTTTTCACTCTTATCCAAAAGATATTCAAACATCTTTATCTCAATAAAGATAATTGGGGTTGCTCGCTCCTTACATAACACCAAGTCTATTTTCTGATTATTCTGATTACTTACTGCATATTCAAAGATGACCGTCCATGCGTCAAAAATTGGCCATCCGAGTTTCTTAAGCAGTCTCATCAGGATCCGATTAGAAATGTCTATTTCGTTTATATATGCGCCTTCTTTTAATTGATTGCGTATATCGCCAATATGCTTTTCAAGTGTCATTTGTGTTTTATACCTTAGACATTGCGCCCCTACGAGGCTTAGGGTAAGGGTTGGGTAACCCAACCCCTACGGTTCCCTATGTGTGCAAATAATTACGGGATCTACTATAAATCCTACGGGCCTGCTTCCTGAGCCAGTGGCGTTTACTTTGCTGTAAGTTGCGTTTGTGTAAGGAACAGTCAAAAAAATCAGAGATGCTTGAAAACCGGGACAGTCTATGCTACAGTACTATCCTTGTTCTGTGACAACCGTTTCTTCACCGAGCATGTCGATAATTTTTACGGCAACAGAGGCATCTGGACGCGGCAATGATACTGTGTATTCTCCGTCAACAAAATCTTCCTTTTTCTTCGGAACGTCGCTTTCAACAATTTTGAAATGCTCTCCGGTGTAGTCGGTATCAATTAGGACGCAATCGATCTGTGCGCGGAAGTCGTCGATTTGCTCGTCAAAAATGGTGCGGTCTATGTCCATCCGTGCTAAGATGGTTGGACTTATATAATCTGCGATGGTAACTGTGACACTATCTCCACCTCTCTCAAAATTAACCTCTGCTGATGCGGGCTCAAATGTGGTGATTCCCTCGCTTCCGATGTCCCGGACAAACATTTTGTTTACCGCGCGCCGTCTGTTTTCCGCCTTGAGTTCCGCCTGAATGTTACTATTGGTCCCGTAGCAAAATACAGTGATGTTGCGCGACTCCTCCGGACGATTCTCAAGTTCGTCTTTTATCGTTTGAATATCTAATGGCGTGAGCGCTTTCGTAAGGTCAATGATTTTGACGAGTGTCCCGTCGAGGGTACCATCGAAAAATGCTTCTTGCCTATCCGTTTGCACGCCATATTTTTTGAGGACAATATCCCTTCGTTCTAAATCGGTACTTGCATCGTAGTTGTTGACGCGATAGTGGGCAATGCCGCGTTGCATATCGGGTAGTTTTTGCAGTCTTTTGATTGTCGTTTGGATTGCACCTTTGTTGATATCTGCAGCGATCCAGCGTCTGCCGAGTTTTTCGGCAACGGCAGCAGTGGTACCACTTCCTGCAAAGCAGTCAAGAATGATGGAATTTTCGTCACTTGAGGCTTTGATGATACGTTTTATGAGTGCTTCAGGTTTCTGGGTAGGGTAACAAAGATATTCCTGAGGGGTAATACCTAACCCAGGAATGTCATCCCATATATTATCAGCAACTGTTTTTTCAATAACTTTATTACCAACAGTTTCTCGGTAATACTTGATGGCAATTTTACCTGCTGTCACCGACACTTTGCCATCTTTAATTAAAAGTTTTCCACCGTGCGAAACATGGATACGCCCTTCTTGATGGAGTTTTATGATGCTTTCGTCAGAGTATGCCCCGCGGTCGGAAGTGCGGAAGAAACCTTTATCATCTTTTTTGTATTTTCGCTTGGCTTCTTCCAATGAGATTGTATTAACTTTTTCGATTTTGTTCCAAATTGCGTTGTTCTTATCTTTTGCGTAAAGGTAAATATAATCGGAACTAAACGGCATGAACTCGGCATGAGTTTTCATTCCTCTGACAATTTGTCGGCGCCATGTCACAAGGTTAAGAAAATTGCTTTTCCCAAAAATTTCGTCCATTGCAAGGCGGAGATAACTATTCATTCGCCAGTCACAATGCACGTAGATTGACCCATTATCTGATAACAATTCCCGCATCAAAATCAACCGTTCATACATGAATTGAAGATAGTTGTCATTTGCCCAGATATCGGTGTATTGTGTCTGCTCAATAACCGAATGTCCCTCAGCCTCCAAATCTTCTTTTTTCCCGCGTAATGCCACTTTCCGAACATAATCTGCCCCGCTTGCAAACGGAGGATCAATATAAATGAGGTCAATCTTGCCACGGAACCCTTGTACAAGCAGTGTGGAGAGAATCTCTTTGTTGTCGCCGTGAAAAAGGAGATTAGGACCGTCCTTAAATCTGTCGTACGTTGGTTCTTTTTCGGGGTTTTCAACGTTATAGCTATCTATCAGTTGTGCGGGGTAGTTGCTTATTGTGTCAATTGGGCGTTTGCCTACCCAATGGAGCATCGGTCTGCCTTTAACTGGCTTGATTTTCATTGTGTTTTCTCTTGTAGTTAGAATTTACATAAAATGTTTTGGGTCTTAAGGATTTACTATACGTTGTTGCTTCAACGCTTCTACTTCTCTTATAAGTGTTTCAATCTGTTTCTCTTGCGCACGTTCCCTTTTAGTGCGCCATGCGATGATGATTTGTGGAATACCTACGGCGACAACAATAATTGCCATTAAAAAGATCATTTGCTTTTCAAGCCCCCCTACTCTGCCGTTTAGTAAGGCAACATTCTCTTTTACAGAACCGATTTCAGTTTTTATGGACTCTATATCGGTTTCTATTGGCTTGATTACTTTTTCTACTTCCTCTTTGACAATCAAGCGGATCTGATTAAGGTTTTCAGGCGTTAAGTCAGCGAGAGCAGGTAATGCTATTGTGCAGAAGATTGTTGAGAATAATAAAACGTTTTTCATTGTGTTTCCTCCAAATTGGGTTTCTGCGTTATCTCCTTGCGTTAGGATATGCGATCCGCCTCAGATAATTCGGAGAGAATATCTAACACTTTGTCCCATTGCAGTGAGTCCTCAGGTTGTAAAAGATAGGTGAGTGCGTGCGTGCTGAGGCGTGTCCACTTTTTAAGGTTTTCAGTACCGCCTTGTGCTTGTGCAATATTTTTAATAACAAGCACCATTATTTCCAGATTACCATCTACATAGAAATCTTGGAGTGCTGTCTCCAAATACCCTTTTGCGAATTCAGGTTCGGCGAGGTCTTTTAGCAGAAAGTCTTTAAAAGGGATTGTGCACTGTTCGAGTTTCGTGTCTATGCTCATTGCGACTGCTCCTTTGTTTGCTGAATAAAGTCGTTCCAATAGTTTTGTGCTTTGGTGATGTCTCGTCTTTGGGTGCCTTTTGTTCCAGCACATAGTAGAATAACAACGGTATTTTGAAAGCTGCCGAAGTAAATTCGGTATCCGGGTCCATAATGTATCCTCAATTCGTATAAATCCTGATTCAACCGTTTAAAATCGCCAAGGTTCCCGGTTTCTAAGCGGGTAAGTCTGGTAGAGACGATTGTCCTCAATTTTTCATCTTTAATCTGTGCGTACCATTGTCGGTAGGGTGCACGTCCGTTTGGCGTGGTGTAGATGCGTATTTCTCTGGGGTGGATTTGCATATTTTAAGTATAGCGTATTTCTGCGGATCTGGCAAGGATTTTCTCTCATCGTTTGGCATAAATCCATTCTCGGATTTTCTGCATTTCGTCTAAATTTTCTTGGAGAAAAGCGTCCTTTGTATAAATCACTTTATACTCAAAATGGGCCTCCGGTTGCAATTTTGCGAGACGTTGGACTGCCTTCTTTTTTGCCACTACATCCGGGTGGCCGCGTTCGTTTTCGGATTTAATCTCAACGATGTAGAATTCGCCTGTGTTCTTGACAATCACAAAATCGGGAAAATAGCGGTGATAATTGTTATCAGTACCTTTGTATTCAAAATGGAAATCGGTTTTTTGGGTATTCGTTAAACTTCCGGTAAATAGAAGGACTTCAATATCTGCAACGGATTGATTCAAGGTTGATAAAATCGTTTTAAAGAAGTGCTGCTCCGGGCCGCTATCAAAATCATAGGGCGTATAGTGAAAACTCACATCGTGGTTGTCATCTAAATCATCTTCACTGAGAAGCAGGTCAGCCTTACTCTTACGCAGACGTACCTTGTGAACGTAGGAGCCGTCGGTATCATCTTTTTCAAAGAGTAAGTTGCCATCGTCATCGTGGATGCGGATAAGCGCGAGGTGTTCTGCAATATGTTCCTCAATCACTTCGTAATCTTGCTGCTGGTCTTCGACCTGTTTACATAGCGGATCGAAGTGTTTGTATGGGATTTGTCCCTCTGGATACAATTTTTTAAGGCTCTTGAGGGTTTCCATCATAGAGAGGTGATAGTTTGTTGCGAGTCGTCTCGCGAGTGTATAGCAATCCGTTGTCTGATTCGTTATCTCAACTTCGTCCTGCGCGCCTAACGCCGTCAGTGGCGAAGTACTCCGCCGCGTAAAGTCAGGGGTCAGAATGCTGCGGAAAGCAGGTGATGTCTCCCTAATGTCTGTAGGTTTATGCAACTGAATCGCTTTAGGCGTATTTTCCAGCGGAACAACCTTACGCACCAATTGCATAATCTGTAATTTCGGCAAATCGGTTTTGCGAATGCGGAGCGCAACCTCTTCTGTTTCCGTATCTTGCGTGCGGAGTTCGCCGAGCGTCGTACCGAAGTTTGCCTGCAGTTCTTTATCTAAAATCGTACTGTTTTTCGTATCCAAAAAGATTTTTGCAGTGTGC
>JAPPES010000062.1 GCA_028824125.1 Candidatus Poribacteria bacterium | reverse complement strand
CCATAAACCTACACCTTTCATCCCATAAACCTACACCTTTCATCCCATAAACCTACACCTTTCATCCCATAAACCTACACCTTTCATCCCATAAACCTACACCTTTCATCCCATAAACCTACACCTTTCATCCCATAAACCTATAAAAGTATTAAAATAGTTAAACAACATGCACCCAAACGGGTTTTGAGAGGCGTAAAGGCCCCTGATTTTTGTTGTTCAACGATAAAAAATTTAAAAAAATAAGATATATGCTTACTTAGACCTGCTTTTGTGAGTACCACGCTTCGAGAGACTCCATCCTCGCTGAGGCTTCTCATTTTTGCGGATATAACCCTCGCATCCCTCTCGGGGTTCGGGGGTTATCCCCTTTTCCGACAACTGCCAATGTGGACCATAGACTGTTAGTTTCCATCCAATACTCCTTTGCCTGCGACACAAATGGGATGAGAATCGCCCGCTCATTCCCAAACTTGTCTATCGCTCGACCGAACACAGAATATCGGTGTCCGAGTTCTAAAGGGTCAGCATCCAGTCTCACAAGTATGACCTCTTTATCTTCGATGAAACGCTTCCAACCTTGATTCTTGTTCTTCTCATCAAGAAGCCGAATGTCGGATTTGGCAACCGTTTCGTCGAAAGTGAGGGTGATACTCTCCAGACCGGCATCTACATCAAAATCTCCTGCCTTAATCGTGCTCTCCAACAGTTTCGGGCCCACTAAGTTACGAACAGGGATGTCGGGTTGTGGAGGCTCTGGTTCAGGTTCAGGCTGAGGTTCTGGTTCTGGTGGTGGGACGGGCACCGGTTCGGGCGGCGGAACAGGTTGTGGGGTGGGGCGTGGTTCCGGTTGCGGTTCGGGCACCAGCGGCGTTGGAAATATAGAACTGTCATCGCTGCGTTGTTCCGTGCAGCCGACCATACAACATATCAACAGACAGACACATAGAAGTTTGTAAATCATATTTTCTTCCTATTCAAATTCAGAGATGCCCTTGAGTATAAACTTATAGCGGATCGCAACGCGTGTCGGGATTGGAACTCCCCGGTAGATCGCCGGATAAAAACGCGTCTGTTTCAATGCTTCTATCGCCGCTGCCTCCAGCCCGGCTCCCAAAAGTGTACGGGGTACAATGTCAACAGGGATGCCATCTTCATTGATAATGGCTTCTAAAATGACCTCCCCTTGCCGTCCCATTTCCTTGGCGAGCGACGGATACTCTGGATCGACTTTGGATTTGTACTGCGGCCCCGCAACCTCAATATTCGGGATATAGTCAATATCACCGGATTCACTGATAACTTCTGGTTCTCCTGCGATCGTGTTCGTATCTGAGGGGGTATCAGAAATTGATGGTGTTCGGCTTTCCGATGGGTCAATGACACTTGCTTCGGATGCCACTGTGCTCGCGGGTGACTGATAAAAGTTCAAGCCAAAGCGATACAGCAACTCCGAACTCTCAAACGAGAACTCAAGACTCCCGATCGCAGACATTGTTGGCGACAACTCTATCTCTACGCCGGTTTCACCCGTTAAGAAATTCTGCGACGTATTAACGTGCACCGCCCGCGTCGTCGAGACATTGTTCCAGGACTGTGTATAGAAAAGCCCAAAAAATGGCTTCAGGCTCCAATCGTAGTCCGTCTGCAAGATATGTAAAAAACCCGCCCCTCCTCGCAGTGCCATATTCACGGAATGTAGCGGTAAATCACCGGTTCGGACAACATTCATATACTGTGTTCGGAAACCGCCTAAGATAAAAAACTTCAATCCCGTCATGTTCAGGTTATTGACGTTGAGGAGTCGAATATCAATCGACGGACTCGGTGCGATCTCATAAGGGTTTTGGGAGACAACATCAAAAAAGGAGACACCTGGCAACAGCGACAACTTCAGGTCACGACTGAAGGCATATTCAAGATTTCCTAAGAGTGTTTGTGCATAAAAACGGAAAGGGGCATTGGTGCGCGTCGGGGGGTCGATAGCGTTGGTAGCCCATACCGATCGCTAACTTACCGGGTGGCAACCTACGGAATCCTGACTGTGCTAAGGCGGATGTTGAGAGAACAAGGATCGCAAACAAAACAATCAATATCTTTTTTTGTTGAACCATAGGAACTCCTATTGTGGAATCGTTCCAATCCCATGAATCCTCAGCCTTCTGCCCTTAAGAAGAACACCCATCAGCTGTTTCTCATAAAATGACAACTCTGATGCCGGGAAATTCATCTCGTGAAGTTCGTTGAAAAAAGCAGGATCCACGTGTGTGTAGACACCATCCTTGTATACAATCCTGCCTGGCTGTGACCGCTCCTTCAACACGTCCTTGAGCAAGCCGCGATTGGAATACTCGTATTGGGTCGGTGTTACTTTCGTGACGGTCAGCGAGAGGTTGGCAAATATTACAGTGTCGGGTGTTTTCCACACCAGTTCTTCCAATCCATCCGGGTATTGCTCATCGATGTCCGGCACCCCATGTGTGCTAACGGCTTCTTTGATGAGATTCTCGGCATTGGGAATTGGATCAACTGTCACATAGCCTGCGGCTCGCAATTTGTTATCCTTGAACGTATAGATGAGCTTGCAATAGACACCGTTGACTTTACATTTATAGACAACAGCGTTGTCCCTGCGTTCAAAGATGGTATTCCCTGTCTCCGAAAGCTCTACACGCTCACGGCTGAACCCCCATCTCACTTTGCGAAAGTGGTAATTGCTGTTGCCGACGAAAGTATCACGCAGCCTATCAGAAAGCGAAGATGGCTCGGTACCAGAAGATAGCTCGGTACCATCAGAATCCAGCGATATGTCTTCATCCCACGCAGGGATATCCGACCGTGGAAGTTGCGTCGGTGCACACGCAGAAATGCAGAGACAGAGAACCGAAAGTAAAAACACCGCAATCCTCATAGATCGTCCCTCCTCAAACTTAAAAAATGGGCTAATAGAAATGGCTAATTGAATCGTAGGTTATCCTTTTTCGCCTTATTGGGACTTCAGGATATGGGAACGTGTGCAATTCGCTTGCTGGAAACACCACAAACGTGCAGTTCAATGATGTGTAAGTCGCCACTTAGTTATAAAGACTGCAGTTTTGAGTCGATTTCGTGCATAAAATGGAAATCTTTCCGCGATTTCATGCAACTTCGCTAACTTTTGGAGGCAAAATCAACTTTTTTCAATTTTTTTACGATTTTGCACGTTTTCTGCCGAAAGGCTAAGTCTTTAAGTATAGCAGTGGGAGTTGACGTATTTACCACTGCGCGGAAAGGAGTCTGAATTGTCGGATAAGAACCGAGATATTGATGATGAAATTTTAACGCTTATCATCGTGCATGAGCCGTTGCTGAGACACATTATTAGCCTGAACGTTGATGATCCATATGATAGAGACG
This sequence comes from Candidatus Poribacteria bacterium, assembly GCA_028824125.1. Classification (GTDB taxonomy): domain Bacteria; phylum Poribacteria; class WGA-4E; order WGA-4E; family WGA-3G; genus MSPOR6. The sequence goes on along the minus strand of JAPPES010000062.1, from coordinate 3,603 downwards.
ATGTTTATCAAGAGACAGTGGTTGCGATTCTCGAAGGTTTTCGTAAGGGCAAATCGGTGGAACACCCGAAAGCGTGGATGGCAGGGATTGCGAAAAACAAGTGTGCTGATTTTCATCGTCGGGATAAAAGAGATACACACCGAGATATTGATTTATCGTCTATTATCAGTCATACTGCGTTCGGTGGCGGTGTGAGTATCGTTGACGATCAGCATCAGGCGGTCGTCGTCAAAGAGATTCACACTGTGATTTCGAAGATGAAGTCTATCTATAGAAATGTAGAAAAGTTGCATATCCAAGGGCACACTGCGTGTGAGATTTCGGAGCAGTTGAAGATCTCCGAAGGGATGGTGAAATCTCGACTTCACAAGTTCCAACAGATGATACACGAATATCTGGAGATGGATGCATTCCTGCCGAAATAGAGGAGAAGGCATCATAAGACTGGAAACACAATCGCCCGAAGCTGCGGATAAACTCTCTTGAACGATGAGGAAATATATCAAAAAAATAAAAAACGTTCATTTTTTTTCATTTTATGCACGAAATCGATACGAAAGTGCAGTCTTTAATAGTAAAAACCGGAAGTCTCATCAAAAAGCAGATTGTTTTCAACTTTTTATTGAGTGTCTCTAACAAAATTTATCACCGTTCACGCGTTGTTATTTATGTAAACTCTCATCATGAATGAGGTAGATTTCAAATCAGATATCAGAACGGTTGTCTTTTATTTTTGCTGAATTGAGGGAAACATGAACCGTTCGATGATCAGGAGAAGGCATGGATAATTTAGCGAGTTTAGAAGCCGAGCGTGTCGCTCGGCGTTTGGGTATGGTTGCCATCAACAAGGGTGCGAGTCGTGTTACCCTTGTTGACCCGAAGCAACAGGTAGTTGTCGGTGAGTGGGTCCGGCTTAAGTGTACGTCAGGCTGTGATATGTGTAACACATCGTGGACTTGTCCGCCGGTGGCGAATTTTTCGATGCCAGCAGGTGAATTCTTTTCCCAGTACCGTCTTGGGTTAATGCTTAAATTTACATCGAATCGGATTCATGTGGATAAACCCGACTATATCCAATTTAAGAACCGCACAAAGGCAATTGCAGCAGGGATTGAACACATGGCGGCAAGAGCAGGAATGGGTCGGGCAATGGCGTTTCATTCAGGTCCGTGCACACTTTGTTGGCGAACCGGTAGCAAGAAAAGCTCAATGGTTTATGAGAAATGCACTCTAATGGATCATCAGGAATATGCGTCTCCATACTTGAAGATAGGGATTACACCGACGACACCAGTTACTTTGACAGCAGATAAGGGTAGTGAGTGGACGAGCGAACTGGAAAAAAAGGATTGCCGATGGCCAACGGTTGCGCGTCCAGCTATGGAGGCAATGAAGGTAGATGTTTTCGCGACGCTGGTGAATATTGGCTGGAATCCTATAGTTTATACGTCTCGAACGCAAATTCCGAGTTACTATAGTTTTGTGGTTCTGCAGTAATAGGAGATACCAGTTTGTGTAGGGTTGAAACCAGACTGACTGGTTAGAATGCTTCCTGATGGTATGCGACAGGTAGTGCTTGGATTCGATTTGGAGGATAGATTGAAAAGGCTTCTACTCATTTCATATGCTTTTGCTCCGGCAGGGAACGTTGGGAGTTTCCGAGTAACCCGTTTAGCGAAGTATCTTGTACGACTCGGGTGGCAGATTGATGTTGTCTGTGCTGCGCCATCGCTTTATGAGTTAATTGACAAAAACGAGTGTATCCCAGAGGGAGTGTCAGTGTATGAAACCCAGGTTTTCGGTGCTCGTGTTGGCAGCGGTACATTTTTCTCTGACACACGCTCAATGTGGCGTAGGATGCTAGGAACATTAGCGATTCCGGACAATAAGATTGGTTGGTTTCCATTTGCGTTCAGGATTGCGAAAAAGTTAATGAAAGTCAATTCTTACGACGCGGTGTTGTCATCATCATTTCCGTATACTGCGCATATCGTTGGCCGTTTCCTGCGTCTGCGGAGTGACGTGCCGTGGGTGGTTGATTTACGCGACCCGTGGGTCGGCTATGCGGGCTTTAAGGAGCCAGCTTGGAAACGCTGGATCCAGGGACAGTTCGAAAAGTCTGTGGTAGGAGCTGCGGATTGTGTATTAGCCAACACTCACTGGATGTGTTCCTTACTTCAGGAGAGGTATCCCAATTTAGAGCAATGGAAGTTCATGGTTCTTACCAACGGTTATGATATTGAGGACTTTGATGCTGCATCAGAATGTTCACGGAATGGTTTCACAGTTGGCTTTGCTGGTCGACTTTACCCAGGTTTAGCAATTGAATCATTTCTGGCTGCAGTGGCTGTTGCTAGGCGTAAAATTGCGGAACTTCGCCTTCTGTTTATCGGTGATTTTACGGATCAACCAGATTTCCGTACGCTTCTGCGGAAGTACGATCTTCTGGATTGGAGTTTTCTTGAGTCGCACCTTGGTCATAAAGAGACGCTTGCCAAACTTGCCGGGGTTGACGCACTGCTTATCCTTAACTACCAAACTGATGGTGCTGAGTGGTGCATCCCCTATAAAACTTATGAGTCGATCTATCTAAACAAACCATTGATTGTAGTCTCTCCGTTGCGCGGTGCCCTCCCGGATCTATTGAGGGACTATGCGTTTATAGCTGAGCCATCGGATTCCGATGGAATCCAAGCTGCTATTCGATCAACATGCCGTGCTGTTCAGGAGCGACAAGAGTTTCCTATGATGAATCAATTTGATTTTAGGAAGCTTGCTGGAGATTTACATGCGCGTCTGGTTAACCTGCGTCATCCTCGTTGAGATTGTTAAGAAAGTTAGTAATTAGGGATTGATATCCGCATCATTGTTAAGGAGTAATATGAATTATGGATCCGATCCGATATGTCAAACGGAAAGCTAATTTAGGATTAAATGTATTCGCGGAAAAGATGCGTACTCCATGGGTTCCTGCCTATCCGAGTTTTTACCATGTGGAACCCTCGGCGTACTGCAACTTTGAGTGCCCAGCTTGCCCTGGCATTCTTGGTAACCAAAGTGATCGAGAACTCGTCAACGGGCAGATGAAACTTGAGACCTTCCAGAAAGTTGTGGATCAAGTTGCGGATTATGCTGAACGCATGGAGTTATTCCTACGAGGTGAACCGTTTTTAAACAACCGTATTTACGATATGATCCGTTATGCTGTGGATCAGGACATCTATGTGATACCACCCACAACCTAAAGGTTGGGGCTTCGGCTTCGTAGCAGTTAGCATTCTTCCGAAAGGTTGAACGTCTTACGTCTGCTCCACCCGTAGGCAATTCCCCTATAGACTGAAAAAGCGTCAGTAGGGCATATCGTGTGGAAACTTTCACGGGTATCCCTGCCTACCTCTATCCATAAGGATAGAAATTTGAGAAGGCGAGACCGCAATACAACGTGCAGACTTTCACCTCTGCTTCGATCCACGCATTACGCGCAATTACGCGTCAACGGTCTCTAATATACTTTTTAAGTGGTATAACACTAACACCTTAACCAACTCTGATAGGACTTACGCAGCATCGCTTTATATCGCAGGAGCCTTCAGTTGTTGACAA
>JAPPES010000095.1 GCA_028824125.1 Candidatus Poribacteria bacterium | reverse complement strand
TTTTATTTACAGCCTCAGGGCGCGTCCATTCTGCTTTTGCACTGATATAATGTGCTATGTTTGAGCGTCGAAATCGTTCACTGTGGTTATCCGTGCTTTTATGCAGGACTTGGCTATTAAACCAGATGACCGCGCCAGCTGGGATTTCTACCGCGACACCATCTTCATCACGAGCACCTTCTGCCTGTTTAAACTCTCCTTGTTGTGAACCTTCAAGTTCCTTATGTTCACGAACACCATACTTGTGGCTGCCGGGGATGACATATAAACACCCGTTTTCTTCATCTGCGTCATCAATTGCTGTCCATGTTGCAACTGTCGTTCCAGTTTTATACTGATGGTTAAAGTACCATTTATCTTGGTGCCACGGGAACCCTAAACCGATTTTTGGCGGTTTCCAAATATACAGATTGTTGAGACCGAGAATATCTTGACCGAGGACGTCAACAGCCGGATCGGTTAGACGTGGATCTCGGGTGCGCGCCAGGAATTCTTGACAATTACAACTCACATATTGGATATTATGCATTGCGTAGATGCCTTGTTCGTTGATTTTACCGTCTCTGACTAAGGCGTTTTGAAAAATATGATAGTCTGGGAAAGGTCGTTTTCCGAGGGCAATATCGTCAGCGATTTGACGGATCACGTCGTTTTCTTCTTTTGTAAAAACGTTGTAACGGACAAAATATCCGTTTTCCTCCCAAGAGGCTCGTTCTTCAGGTGTCATTCTAAATTTTCGTTCCTTGGGTGTTGTCTTTGTGTCCATTAATTCTCTCATACAGGTAACTAAAAACGTCTGTAGCTGCCAGTAATCGGTTGGCAACTACAGACACCAATGCATTACATCGAAAAACTACCGACAAAGACGTTGTTGGCTGCATCGCCTTGCTGCCAGTTTACTGAAAGATGTTTATCTTTATAACGATAGACTTCAGATTTGCCAACAATAGCATTCTGAATTTTTGTCAGCGGTTCATACCAAATTTGATGTGGTTGTGTGCAATGCACACACGGATAACGATTTGCAGACAGTGTGAGTGCTTTTCCAACCGTCACATCGTATTTCGTTCCCTTTTTAGTAAATGTGATGGGTGCGATTTGCGTTGCAACGACTTTGCCGAGAACGTCAGAGCGTTTCGTAGCAAGCATATTGCTGATCGCGGCGCGCTGTTCTGACGTAGCTTTTGTGTCCACATACAACACACTTTTACGTGTCTTTGTATCAATCGCCAAATTGTTTTTGGCACTGACAACAGCAACGGCGGTTAATCCGTCTAACGAAACGTTGTTCCAACTGCCACGATGGATATTCCAAACAAGTGTTGCCTCTTTACCGCCTTCCACAAATTCCGCACCGAAATGGCATGCCCCAACATAGACACTTGCTGAGCGTGCTTCAATATACTCACCTTGTACTGCTGCGGTTTCTGTAGCAAAAGCAAACCCAGATACCAAGATAAGTGTTAGTGTTGTAAAAACAAAGATTCTTTTCATCTTAATTCTCCCTACTATTCAGATTCGTTTTATCCAACGCAAACTTAAGAATTGCGTCTCTTAATTTATTATACCAACTTTTGCAAGAAAAATCTTATAAAAATTCATATTCTATCCAAAAAGTAGCATTTTTTTACGAAAAGTGCAATTTCCAATCAAAAAATCGCGTTTTTAATTATAAAGGGTTCTTTATGCTCTTTATGCTATAATTAGACATTATAATGATTTAATTTGAATTAAGGTTTACCGAGCGTCTCGGGCCTCTTGAGTTCCGTAGGAACGCTATGTTTATAGAAAAAATTATCAACACTTCTTGAGTTCCGTAGGAACGACATATCAACTGCCAATGTGCTGCGAAAACATATCGTCCCTACGGGACTAAGAGAGTGGGGAGAGCACGAGCTACTATAAACATATCGTCCCTACGGGACTAAAGAGCAGGACACACATTCGGAAAATCCTTAAATTGACCCATAAGGACAGAGCGCAACGAAACCCAACGCACGAACTTTAGATTTTATTAAAGACCGATAACAACTCACAATTAATAGCGATAATGTCTATTGTATTTATTTTTTGTATGAAGGTGTACGATGAAAAACGATGATGCTGAACTAATTCAACGCACATTAGAAGGTGATCAACACGCTTTTGCTCAACTTGTAGAAAAATATCAAGAGCAGGTACACACCCTTGCGTGGCAGAAAATCGGTGATTATCACATCGCACAAGAAATTACGCAAGATGTATTTATCACTGCATATCAAAAGTTTCCTACCTTCACACACTACAGACAATTTGCGGGGTGGCTTTATGTCGTGACAAATCGCAAATGCATTGCGTGGCACCGAAAGAAAAAAATAGAAACGCAATCGATTGACGAGACAAATCCTACCGAGTTAGACGAGGTATATTATTCAGAATATATGTCTCAACAACGCGAAGAAGCGGCAAAAGAGGAACGGCGTACTATAGTTCAGAAACTGCTCAGTAAGCTACAAGAAAGTGACCGCACAGTGATGCACCTCTATTATATCGTAGAAATGTCGTGTGAAGAAATTGCTGAGTTTTTAGGTGTAGCTCCCAACACTGTTAGGAGTCGACTGCACCGTGCCCGTAACCGATTAAAAAAGGAGGAAGGAGTGATTAAAGAAAACCTCAGCAGTTTCCAACTGCCGACACAAATGACAGAGAACATCATGAAGGAAATTTCACGTCTTAATCCGGTAGCACCTTCAGGCAGTAAGCCACTGGTTCCCTTAGCAGTGTCTGCGGCCGCTGCCATTTTAGTCCTATTGCTAATGGGATCTGGTACGCAATACCTAAATCGTTTTCAGAAACCGTATAGTTTAAACGCACAATCTGAGCCGACGATTGAAATAACAGACACACAACTCGTGATTGACACGCCAGCAAAACCAGCAGTGCGGACTCAAGTCGGGAAATCTGATGTAACTGGTAGTCCCGAAGGCATAGGGCAAAAACCGGACGCGCCACTGTTCGCTGCAGCACAAGTAGATGATAATAAGATTTCAAAATCGAGACGACAATGGAGTAATCCCAAAGGACCAGAGGGTGGTAAAGTTGTTACCTTATTCGCAACAAACCGTGGTGACGTGTATGCAACGGCAAAAAACGGTCTCTACAGACTCGCAGATAATGGACAGTCGTGGAAACTCATAAATACTATCAAACATTCCGCGCGTGATATAGCGTTAGGAAGGAATGTATTTGGGCATGTAGCAGAGTGGCAGGATACGCTCTACCGGGCTATTGATTCAAAGATTTTTGCTTCTACAGATAGAGGCGTGACATGGAAAGAATTTTGTGAGTGTATAAAAGGTGAACTTGTTGGCATGGTGATAACGGATAGAATACCAGGTGGACAAAGCGATATGACAATCTACCTTGCTTATGAAAAAGGAATATTTCGATCAGATAATGCGGGTAAATCGTGGACACCATTGCCCGAAGGGATAAAAGACAGACAAATTGGCGCAATCACTAATATAGGAAATACTGTTTTTGCAGGGACCTATAAAGGACTCTATCGCCTCAATAGAGATATTTGGGAACAAAGGTTCTTTGGAGATATTTGGGAACAAAGGTTCTTTGATCGAACAGGTAAAAAAGGAAACTCCTTCCCTATACTTACTTTGGCAGCTTCAGATAGCACTCTCTACGTCGCAAGAGCTAATAGAGATATCCATCCAACGACACTTAAATATGGAATTTCAACAAAGGGAAGCAGTCCGCGGTTGAGGTCAGGATGGACATGGACACTGTTCCAAACAACTGATCGAGGGGATTCATGGAATTTTATAACGCCAAAAGGCTATTATAATGATACTTATACCATAAGCAAGGCATCCGGGGCTTATACCATAAGCAAGGCATCCGGGGATTCATGGAATTATATAACACCAAAAGAGGGTAAATTATCGGATATATTTCCATCACAATACAAAGAGAGTGAATTGCCATATATGATAAGCGTGAATTTATCCGTCAGGATTGCTGCATCTGATAAACAGGTAATAGTGACAGATGATTGGGCACACTTCTATTCAACGAACGCTGGTAAAACTTGGAAAACGTTAAATAATCCTAACGATATAGGTACAGCTTCCGCTTTGGTGTTGTTAAATGAAAATACTTTTTATAGATCTGGAGAATTCGGAATTTACCGCACCACAGATGGCGGAAAAACGTGGCATCAATTCAATACTGGATTCGTAAATACATATATCATAGAATTGATTGCTGTTAACGGTGTGCTCTACGCGCATACGCATGGTGGACTTCTCAGTTCAACTGATGGTGGAGAATCGTGGACACCTGTTCCAGGCGATACTGGTTATATCACACGTATTGCGCATTCTAATGGGCAACTCTATGCGAGAGACGATAAAATCGGGACACCTCGGTTTTACCGTTTATCTACCAAAGATAATAGACTTATTGACATTTCCAAAGTACCCGCCTTTTTTAATGTATATGACCCAAACAAAGCATCGGAAGAATTGCGTGAAATGAATACTACTCATGGGAGACCTATAACATCTGTGTTACGAGGAAAGGTTAGTTTTTATACTTCAATGCTTGGATGTTTTGCTGTTAACGACAGAACGTACTATGTGGAATACATGCACAAACTCTTCAAATGGGAACCAAGTTTAGATGATGAATGGTTAGATACAGGCATATTAGATGATAGTTCTGAACCTATCGGTTTTAAACTTGCTGTTTTGGGAAATACTGTTTACGTCGGGAAATCAGATGGTCATCTCATGCGATCTGTTGATCAAGGAAACTCCTGGAGCTATGTCACTGCAAAACTTCCATTTTCCGTAGATGATTTCAGGGCAATAGTATTCGCGGGAAATTCTGTTTATGTGGCAACTGACAAAGGCGTAGTCCAGTCAGGCAACGGTGCTGATTGGCACATAATTACCAATGCAAAAGGGAGGCCTCTCGTTATGAATAGACTGGCAGTGGATGGCACAACGGTTTACGGTGAATCCGATCAGAAAATATATCAATTGAACAGTATTAGAGGCACGTGGAGAAAAACGTGGAAGCAGGTCACACCAAAAATCTCACATCATGTTACCTGTCTTGCTGTTGATGAGGGTACGCTTTATGTCGGAACAGATGGAACCGGGGTACTCCGCTTTACGCTTGATAATTAACTTTAGCATTGGGTTGATTATAGTGAAACCCATAATTATTTTTACATTCTGTTCTTATGTGAATTTCAAACACACCATAAGTATAAGAGGCGCAATGAATTGCGCGACTACAAACGCTGCTAACCTGAAGAAAATGTAAAAGTATTTTTGAATTTACTATAAATCTACAAAGTATCTCATAAATAGCAAACATTAGATTGTTTTTTAATTATAAATCATTTCTGTTGTGAAGTAATAATCCAACGTCTTGTTCCGCCACCCAAACTTTATTATTTAGGCTTGGGTGCGCAGGGCTTGATAGTAATTTTCCAGGAGATAAATAAATGAAACGTACCTATATGTTTTTTGGAATGACATTCCTGTTCAGTATTTTTCTGCTTACCGCAAACGCTTGGGGAGCTCCGTATATCTCCTTCTATTCTACCCATACAGGGCAAAGTGACATCTACATCATTGATACAAACGGCAAGAATCTCCGCAACCTAACAAACCATCCCGCAGGAGACTATTGCACAACGTGGGCACCAGATGGGCGTTCTTTTGCTTTTATGTCGGAGCGTGATGGAAATGGCGAAATCTATATTAAGAAATTCAATGTAGCTCAGGCGCGTCGGTTGACAAATCATCCGGAGTTAGATTATGGTCCTGCCTGGTCACCTGATGGAAATTGGATCGCTTTTGGATCCAAGAGAACAGGGGGAGGACATATCTACAAAATAGATATCAACGGCAAGAATCTACAGAAACTGACTGACCAGGGAGATAATCTCTCCCCAGCATGGTCTCCAGATGGACAATCAATTGCTTTCGGTTCTATTGGGCATGGCCGCTTCGGTATCTTTGTGATGGACGCAGATGGAAAACATCACAGACAGATTATAAACCTGCTACCTGGAGGCGGACTTCCTTATTCGCCTGCTTGGTCGCCTGATGGAAAACAGATTGCTTGTACTGTTAGTTTCCCTAATTTGGCTGCTAATGTCGTTATTGATGATCATCATGATCATGATGGGAGTGGTATCTACATCATGGATACAGATGGACAAAACGCCCGCCGCATATCACCTCTTGGGACTTTGAGCTACAATCCTGCGTGGTCACCTGATGGTAAGTGGATTGCCTACGATGCCTTCGATGCAGGAATTGCGAATCCTTGGGGAAACCCGGATGCGGTGCGACACATTTTTATCGTTTCTGTCACAGGGGACGAGCCACGGCAAATCACACACCATCCTGGGCAAAATGCTTGCCCCGCATGGGTCCCCGAAAGTCCTTTCTCTGTTTCTCCAACTGTGGACACCCAGACGACTCTCTGGGGTTGGTTGAAACAAGATGAACATATTAGGTAGTGTGGGTGGCATCACTTCACTATTCTTGATGGTGATTTTCCTGGAGATAAAAAAATGAAACGCCTCTATATGTTTTTTGGAATGACATTGCTGTTCAGTATTTTTCTGCTTAGCGTAAACGCTTGGGGAGCTCCGTATATTTCTTTCCATTCTTACCGTCGTACAGGGAATTTTGACATCTACATCATTGATACAAACGGCAAGAATCTACGCAACCTAACAAACCACCCCGCAGAGGACACTGACGCAAAGTGGGCACCAGATGGAGGTTCTTTTGCTTTTGTGTCGGACCGCGATGGAAATTCCGAAATCTATATTAAGACCAGGACTTACGCATTTTCTCTTAAAGTCCCAGTGATAAGGGGTATTTAGGGGCGGGTCCCCATAGTGATAGCGTATGGGGAGATAAATCACTGAAATAACGACTTTTTAACCCCTAACCCCTTATCAAGGGAAATGCGTAAGTCCTGAAAGGAGATACTATGAAAAAGCTAAACTCTTTTTTGGGTGCACTCATTCTTTCAC